>CAZEWR010000003.1:0-211556 GCA_964516175.1 uncultured Fimbriimonas sp.
CGGACGGCGTGTCAACCCTGTGCGGACGATTTTCGGACGAAAAGCGAGAAAGTCCTTGGCATTCCCCGAAACCACGGCTAGGATGTAACTTTGCCCCTTGCCGTCCTCTCTTTTTTGAGCTAATGCGGTTAATGCTTTCTTAAAGAAGCCGCGGGCATGCCATCTTCCCCTTCCGGACGCATCGCTCGCTTTTCGATTTCGGCGATCACCCGTCCGTGCACATGACGAACGATCGCGTCGCTCCACAGCTTCCAGTACCACGCCGGTCCCATCCTTAGGCTATAGGCCGAGCGCGCGACGATCCGGGTACCGCCTCGCTCCGGTTTCAACAGGAATCCGCCCGTGTGAGAACGGAACGCCCGGGCGAGATGCGGCGCGTGGACTTCACCGAAAGGGTTGAGCTCCCTCATCGAAGGCGGCGTCGAAAGGACGCGGAACTCAAGGCGCCTCCCCTCCTCTCGTGCGGTGACTATTTCGGGCATCGCTCCGGTAGAGAGCAGGCACATCCGACGGCCATCGGGCTCCGTACGCGTCCGCACGGGATAAGCCACCCCGAGGCGGAAGAGCCACCAGTCGGGTTCTGGCAACGTCTCGATGGACAGCACAGAAGGCCATACCCTTTGCGGCGGAGCGCCGACCCACCACGTCGTCGTCACCTCGCCGTTCGCCCCGGGAGACGGCAGGATCGAGCCACCGCCGATCGTCAGCGCCAGTACTCCTACCGTCGGCAGGGACGTTCCGGCCCACCGCGAGCCTTGACGAGCGCGCCACCCCAACCACGTTCCGGCAAACATCAGCGGCAACACGAGCGGGGTGGCCATGAGAACGCAGACGATCCCTTCCATCGCCGTCACGAGAACAAGAACGAGCAAGACGCCGACGCTTATCCAGGTCGCTTTCGCCGTCACGCGCCAAGGTTGAGGCGCCCAAAGCTGCGTAAGGACGCCAATCGCCATGCCGTGGAGGATCGGGGTCGCAACGAACACGACCGGGCCGTACAGATCCTCGTAGAGCGGTCGATGCCCTTGAACCCAGCCGAAGGCGAGGTAGGCGAGCAGTCCGAAGGACGCCGAAAACAAGATCGATCCCAAGGCTCCGACCCAAAGATCCCTTCGCATGGTCCCATTCTACATTTAATTTCAATATATTCTGAAACTTTTGATACCGGCTAGACTCTTGCCGTGGATGTCGACACCATCGTCGCACTTTGCACCGGCGAACCTCCAACCGCCGTCGCCATGATTCGCCTTTCCGGCCCCGACGCCTACCGGATCGCGGGCGATGTGTTCGCGCCTTTCGATCCCAAGCCCCGCCACGCCGCTTACGGTCGCTTCACCTTCGGCGACGATGGCCTCGCCCTTCCCTTTCCGCACGGTGGGAGCTATACGGGCGAGACCACGGTCGAGTTGACCCTCCACGGAGGGCGCGCTTCGGTAGACGCCCTTTTAGACGCGTGCCTCCGAGCGGGCGCGCGCCCAGCGCGGGGCGGTGAGTTCACCCTTCGCGCCTTTGCCAACGGTCGCCTCGACCTCACCCAGGCGGAAGCGGTCGTCGAGACGGTCGAAGCCCAGACCCTTTACGAACTGAAGGCCGCACATCGCAATCGCGAAGGAGGCCTGCGACAGACAGTCGAAGCGATCCGCTCCGATCTGCGCACCTTGCTCGCAGAGGTCGAGGCGCGCATCGACTTCTCGGAAGAGTTGGGCGACCTCGACCCTAACGAAGTCTCCCGATCGGCTTTGGAGCTCACCGAGCGGATCGAAGTGTTGATGCTCTCGGGAAGAGCCATTCACCTGACGCGGCGAGGACGCCGAGTCGCGCTCGTCGGCCGCCCGAACGCGGGCAAGTCGTCGCTTCTCAACGCCCTGGTTGGAAAGGATCGCGCGATCGTGACCGCCGTGCCCGGAACCACCCGTGACACCCTGGAGGAGACGGTCGTCCTCGGCGCGGCGCGACTCGTCCTGATCGACACGGCAGGTCTCCGGGACACGGACGATCCCGTGGAATCTCTGGGGGTCGAACGTACTCGCCGAACAGTAGAGGAGGCAGACGAGGTGTGGTTCCTGTTCGACCGCGCACAGGGGTGGTCGCCGGAGGACGACGCGCTTCTCGTCTCCCTCGGGCGCTTTCCCGACCTCGTCTTAGCGACCAAGTCAGATCTACCGAATCGTTCGCCACAACCTGGCCTATCCTTATCCACCGTGACTCGCGACGGTTTCGACGCGCTCGCGGCGCGTTACCCCGAGCCACCGGATGCGCCGCCGGTGAACGACCGCCAGGCCGCCGCTCTGGGTCCCGCCGCTCAGACGCTTCGGGAAGCGGGCGGTATTCCCGAAGCGCCGCCCGATCTGCTCGCCGTTCTTCTGCGCGAGGCGGACCGCTCTCTGGGAACCGTGCTCGGCGACGCCGTCCCCACCGACCTTCTGAACGAGCTTTTCTCCCGGTTTTGCGTGGGTAAGTGACGTTTCTCTTGGATCAGATCCGCATCCATAAGACCATTCCGCACAGATCGATGACAAGGCGAGCATCAAGACTCGGACCGACTCGATCGGTCAATGATCTTTGGTCAGGTAGATCCGGTCGTAGTCGTCCCGATAGTCCGAGATGCGGGCCGCCTCCCGGCATCCCTGTTTCTCGTAGAACGTCGCGGCTTCGAAGCCGAAAGTGTCGAGGTAAGCGCGCGTGGCGCCGAGACGACGGGCTTCCGCCTCGGTCGCCTGAAGAACGAGTGAGCCGAGCCGCTGCCCACGGCGCTCTTCCGCCACCCACACGAGTTCGATCGTGAGGCGATCGCAGTAGACGGCGCCCACCGCGCCGCCGACGACCATCCCGCCTTCGTCCCGCGCGGTCACGGCGACGGAGGCATGGTGCGTAGGGCCGAGAAAACCCTCGTTGTAGCGCTTCAGACCCGTGAGAACAGCCGCACGAGCGGCTGTTGAGTCGATGTCGACTCCGAGTAAGACGTTCACGAGCCCATTGTGACCATCAAAACGATAAATCCCTGCGGAGCGGGTTCTATTTGAAACCAAAACGCGCCACGACGCGTTGAATCCTTTACACGCACTCTATTTGAGTGTCTAAGACTCATATGCGATTCGAAAAACTTACCATCCGCGCACAGGAAGCGTTCCAGGATGCCCAGTCGCTCGCGGAGAAATCGTTCCATTCTCAGATCGAC
Source organism: uncultured Fimbriimonas sp. (assembly GCA_964516175.1). GTDB lineage: Bacteria > Armatimonadota > Fimbriimonadia > Fimbriimonadales > Fimbriimonadaceae > Fimbriimonas. The sequence goes on from CAZEWR010000003.1 coordinate 3,179, forward strand.
GCAGAGCATCTGCTCTTGGCGATGCTTCGGCAGCCTGAGGGCTCGGCACGCCCCCTCATCCAGAAGGTCGGAGCCGACCCGCGCACGATCGAGGCGGAGTTGGACCGCAATCTCCAGAACGCGCCGAAGGTCACGGGCCAGCCTGCCGCCAACGGCGTTTCGTCCAAGCTCCAGTCGACCTTCCAACAGGCGTTCCGCGAGGCGGAGCGCATGAAGGACGAGTACGTCTCGACGGAACACTTTCTTCTTGCCCTCGCCGAAGACAACAGTCCGGCGGGTCGCGCCCTCAAGGGCGCGGGTATCACGAAGAAGTCACTGGAGACGGCCATCGAAGCGATGCGCGGTGGCCAGCGAGTCACCGACCCCGACGCGGAGAGCCGCTACCAAGCCTTAGAGAAGTACGGCGTCGACCTCACGGCACGGGCGCGTGAGGGCAAGCTCGACCCGGTGATCGGGCGCGACGAGGAGATCCGGCGTGTGATCCAGGTCCTCAGCCGCCGTACCAAGAACAACCCGGTGCTGATCGGTGAGCCGGGCGTCGGCAAGACGGCGGTGGTCGAGGGTCTCGCCCAGCGCATCGTCGCGGGGGACGTGCCGGAGGGGCTGAAGGACAAGTCCGTCATCGCCCTCGACATGGGCGCGCTCGTGGCGGGCGCGAAGTTCCGGGGCGAGTTCGAGGAGCGGCTCAAGGCGGTCCTCGACGAGATCAAGAAGGCCGAGGGCGGCATCGTCCTCTTTATCGATGAGATGCATACGCTCGTCGGGGCGGGCCGCGCCGAGGGCTCGATGGACGCGGCGAACCTGCTTAAGCCCATGCTCGCACGGGGAGAACTGCGTTGCGTCGGCGCGACCACGCTGAACGAGTACCGACAGAGTATCGAAAAGGACGCGGCCCTTGAGCGGCGCTTCCAGACGGTGCTGGTGGACGAACCGACGGTCGAGGAGACGATCTCGATCCTTCGCGGCCTCAAGGCGCGCTACGAGATCCACCACGGCGTTCGGATCACCGACTCCGCCCTTGTGGCGGCGGCGACCCTGTCGAGCCGCTACATCACCGACCGGTTCCTGCCGGACAAGGCGATCGACCTGATGGACGAGGCGGCCTCGCGGCTGAAGATCGAGATCGACTCCGTCCCGGCGGAGATCGATGTGGTCGAGCGCGCCATCATCCAGCTTGAGATCGACCGCGAGGCCCTGAAGAAGGAGCCGGACGCGGCCAGCCGTGAGCGGCTGGCCGCGACCGAGCGCCGTCTCGCCGAGCTTCAGGAGCAGGCGGTCGGCCTGCGCTCACGCTACCAGCGTGAGAAGGACCTCATCGAAGGCACGCGCGGGCTGAAACAGCAGCTCGACGACCTCCAGCTCCAGCTTGAGGCGGCGCAACGGGACGCGGATTGGGCGCGCGCGTCGGAGATCCAGTACGGACGCATCCCCGAGCTGAGGAAGCGGCTGGAAACGGCGGACGAAAATCAGGATGAGATCCCGCTCGAAGGCCGGATGCTCAAGGAGGAGGTCGACGCGGAGGACATCGCGGAGGTCGTCTCCAAGTGGACGGGCGTTCCCGTGTCGCGCCTGATGCAGGGCGAGATGCAGAAGCTGCTTGCGATGGAGGATCTTCTGGGCGGACGCGTGGTCGGTCAGGAGGAGGCCTTGCGGCTCGTGTCGGACGCGGTGCGTCGCGCCCGTTCGGGACTCAACGACCCGAACCGTCCGGTGGGCTCGTTCCTGTTTCTCGGGCCGACTGGCGTTGGAAAGACGGAAACGGCCCGCGCCTTGGCGGAGTTCCTGTTCGACGACGAGAAGTCGATGGTGCGGATCGACATGAGCGAGTACGGGGAGAAGCACTCCGTGTCGCGACTGATCGGCGCGCCTCCCGGCTATGTCGGTTACGACGAGGGCGGCCAACTGACGGAGGCGGTGCGGCGGCGCCCCTATTCGGTGATCCTTCTCGATGAGGTCGAGAAGGCCCACCCCGAGGTGTTCAACGTGCTGCTCCAGGTGCTGGACGACGGTCGGCTGACCGACGGCCAGGGCCGTACGGTCGACTTCCGCAACACGATCATCATCCTGACCTCGAACCTCGGTTCGCAGTTCTATCCCGACCCGCTGGAGGACGGCGAGTGGGACGAGGTGAAGGCGATGGTGATGAACGAGGTACGGAGCCACTTCCGGCCGGAGTTCGTCAATCGGATCGATGAGATCGTGATCTTCCGCTCGCTTGGGATGACGGAGATCAAGCGGATCGTAGACATCCAGCTTCGCTCCCTAGCGACGCGGCTGGCGGATCGCCGCATCGAGATCCGGCTTACGGACGCGGCAGCCTCGCAGATCGCGAGCGAAGGCTGGGATCCGCAGTACGGCGCCCGCCCGCTCAAACGGGCGATTCAGCGCGAGGTGCTGAACCCGCTCGCCCAGCGCATCCTGAGCGGCAACATCCGTGACGGTTCGACCGTTACGGTCGACGCCCACGACGGCGCGTTCCAGTTCGACGCCGTCTAGAAGTCCCTCCTCGTCCGTTGGTGACGAGAGTCAGGTGGGAGAAAAGGAAGGCGCCGCCACCTCGAAAATCCGGGGTGGCGGCGCCTTCCTTTAAGATAAGGCAAGAAAAAATCTATACTTTTATGTCCGCTATGATCCGTCGCGCTTTTACGCTTATCGAGCTGCTCGTCGTGATCGCCATCATCGCGATCCTCGCCGCCATCCTGTTCCCGGTCTTCGCCCAAGCCAAGGCTGCCGCGAAGAAAGCCGCCTGCCTAAGCAACGTCAAGCAGATCGGGACGGCACACATGATGTACATGGGCACAACGACGACGGAATCGTACCGCTGAGCGACTACGACGGGGTTGTCAACGGAAGCTTCGCCTCCTACACCTTTGTCCAATGGTTCGGTTCGACGCCGAGCGACGGCAAGCTCGACACCGCGCGCGGATTGCCGTACCCGTACATGAAGAACACCCAGATCGTCGACTGCCCCGACGCATCGAGTATCCCGATCCCGGCGACTCCGCTCCCCTATGCCTACGCGATGAACCTCCATGTCACGCAGGTCATGAAGGTCCCAGGGACGACCGTCAACAACAACATGGGTATGGTCGAAAGCGCGATCGAGCGGAGCGCCGGGACGGTTTTCTTCGCCGACGCGGCGCGTCACAACGGGACGACGGTCGTCCGTTTCCCTAATTTGTTCGCTCCTTCCTATGCGGTCGGAAGCGCGTCCTACTCCACCGTTCACGGACGCCATAACGGCATCGCGAACGTGGGTTGGCTCGATGGGCGTGCGAAGGGCATGAAGATGAGCTTCCCGAACGCCAAGCCGAACGGCCTCAAAGGGGCTGCCGCCAACATCGGAGACCTCGTCAGCCCGCAGCATCCGTACAACGCGGAGTGAGTGTACAACTCGTCGACGCAGCCTTTCTGCCCGCACGACTTCTACTTTATGCCAAGCAGGCCGACCAACTGATGCCCTCCTCCCTCCGCCCCGCCTTCGTCGAGCGGTGTTTGTGATCCACCTGTGGAGTTGCGCCTGACGGTTCGCCGCCGGGTGAGTCTCAGGCGGACGACCTACGATCTGCACAACGTTCTCGGGTTCTACAGCCTCGCGGTCCTGCTGATCGTGACGCTCACGGGAGTTGGGCTGTGCTTCAACAAGCCCGTGCGGAAATTCGTCGTCGCGCGGACGGGGAGCAAGCGGGTGCGCGTGGCGAAGATCACGCCGACGGGAGCCCCGCTCGGGCCGGACGCACTCTTAGCGGCGGCTCGTCGGGAGGTTCCGGAGGCGCGGCTCGTGCTGGCGACCTTTCCAACCCGGCCTAATCAGCCGTTCTCGACCATGCTTCAGCGGACGGGCGCGGGGTTATTCCCCTACGTCAACATCAAGATCGATCCCTACGGTGGGCAGGTTCTGGCGCGCGAGGACAACGCCACCGCCCCGCTGGGGGACAAGATCATGCGCCAGATCGCGGTTCTCCACTTCGGCATCTGGGGAGGCCCCGCGTCGAAGATCCTGTACGTCCTGCTCGGATTCGTCCCGATCGGGCTCTACGGAACAGGCGTCGTCCTGTGGTGGAACCGGACGCGGGCGCAACGGCTGGCGAAGCGACGGCGGAAGGGCGCAGACTCTTCCGATGGACGGCATTCGCATCACGACGGACCTCGATGAGATCGACTGGGCCGCGTTGCGGCAGGCCTTGATCGACGACGATTTCGACAACGGCCGAACGATCGAGGAGTACGAGCGTTCGGCGCGGGGCTCTTCCCTCAACGTTTACGCCTTCTGGGGCGACGAGTGCGTCGGCAACGCGCGGCTCCTCTCAGACGGCGTGTGCAACGCCTACGTGGTAGACGTCTGGACCCGGAGCGATCTTCGGCGGCAAGGCATCGGGCGATCGATGATGCGAATGTTGCTGGAGGCTTGCCAGGGCCAACACGTCTATCTATCCACCAATGACATGGAGCCGTTCTACGAATCGCTCGGCTTCAGGGCTCAACCGACGGGAATGAGTCAGGTCGCCGGAAAATGGCTCGGTCGGGATTAAAGTACTGAACTCTATGGAAACGCCAGCGTCTGCTCCCCTACGATGAAAAATCTCAAGGTTCTCGTCCTCGGGCTGATCGCCCTTGTGCCCCTCGCGGCCACCGCGCAGATCGACCATCGCCAGCACGAGCAGAACAAGCGTATCGCCCAGGGTATCCGCCATGGTTCGCTCACCCGTGCCGAGGCCGCGCGGCTCCGTGCTCGCGAAGCGGCGATCCGCGCTCGTGAACGGCGCGATCGACGCGACGGCCATGGCCTAAGCCGCGCGGAACGCGCCCGGATCGCCCGCGAACAGAGCCGCCTGAGCAAGCGGATCTACGAGCAGAAGCACAACGCCCACCGTCGGCACCGCGGCTAAGCGAGGGTTCGGGAAAACAGCCGGGAAAGGGGACGCGATCAAGTTAGCTTGATCGCGTCCCCTTTGGCCTCGAGTTCCTCCTCATAGGGTTCGACGTGGATCTCCACGACGGCTCCGGGGAGAGCTTCGAGCACGAGATCCTTCACCTCGTGGGAAATGCGGTGCGACTCGGCGAGGGTGAGGTGATCGTCGAGAAGAAGGTGGAAGTCGACGAACCGCACGGAGCCGGCTTGGCGGGTTCGGAGATGATGGTAGCCCCGGACCCGCGCATCCGCGCAAAGGGCCCTCTCCACCGCCTCGACCTCCGCTACGGGTAGGGTCGCGTCGAGCAGAGGCGCGAAGGCTCGCTTAGTGATGTCGTAGGCGGTGTAGAGGATCAGGCCGCCGACCCCGAGGGCGACGAGAGGATCGAAGATATGCCAGCCGGTCAGAGCGACGAGCCCAAGACCGACGAAAACGCCGATCGACGCGTATACGTCGACGCTTAGGTGATGGGCGTCGGCTTCCAGAGCGACGGAGTCGTGTTCCTTCGCGACCTTGAGCAGATGGCGTGAGACGAATACGTTCACGCCCGCCGAGACGCCCATCACCGCCACGCCCCAACCGATGGTCGCGGTCTCGGTTCGATTCACCATGCCGCGGATCGCCTCGAAGATGATCCAGGCGCCGGCGAGAAAGATAAGAAGGGCCTCGACCGTGCCGGAAATCGATTCGACCTTGCCATGGCCGTAGGGGTGGCCTTCGTCGGGTGGCGTGTCGGCGACGCGGACCGCGTACCAAGCGATCAGGGCGGCGAGCAGATCGATCGCGGAGTGGATCGCTTCGGAGATCACCGCCACCGACCCGATCCAGATTCCGACGCCGAGCTTCAAGACCACGAGGGTGGAATTGGAGAGGACGGATAGCCGAGCGGCGTTCGACTTGGCGTTGGGCGCGGCAACCATAGGATGCGGCTATTGTGCGGCCTCAGAACCCGAAAAGTCCCAAGCGTGAGGAGGCTTATGAAACCGTCGGGAAAGGTTTAAAGAAGAGAGCTAAAAGCCTCCAAGGGGTACATCTCGAAAAAGATCGTTTAACATCTAACGACTTTGGGGTATGGTTTTCGCGTCGCCATGAACGCCCCCTGGAAAGGAGTCTTCCCCGCCGCCGCCACCCAGTTCCGCGAGGATGGGTCGCTCGACCTCGACGCCACGAACGCCCATCTCGAGACGATGATCGACTCCGGCGTGGCCGGTCTCGTGATGCTCGGCTCCCTGGGCGAGAACGTCGCGCTGACCCGCGAAGAGAAGCGCGAAGTTATGCGCGGAGCCCTACAGACCGCCAACGGACGCGTTCCCGTCCTGGGAAGCGTGGCAGAGCTGAATACCCAAGCCGCCACAGACTGGACTCAAGAGCTCGAGAAACTCGGCGCACAGGGGGCCATGGTGATGCCCGCGATGGCGTTCCGACCTGACCGCGACGAGACGAAGGCGCACTACCTCGCCGTGGCGAAGGCGACCTCGCTTCCGATCATGGTCTACAACAACCCGCTGAGCTACCACGCGGATGTGGACGCGGTCATGTTCACCGAGCTTGCGGAGCAGGATAACCTCGTAGCGATCAAAGAGTCGTCGGGCGACCCGCGTCGCATCACCGACATCTTTAACGCGGTGGGTGACCGCTACGCGCTCTTCGCGGGCGTGGACGACCTCGCCTTCGAGTGCGCCGCCCTCGGCGCGGTCGGCTGGGTCGCGGGCATCGGTCTCGCCTTTCCGAAGGAGAATCAGCGCCTTTGGGACCTTATGATGGCAGGCAAGTGGGACGAGGCGCGCACGCTCTACCGCTGGTACTCGCCCCTCATGCATCTCGACGTCGGCACCAAGTTCGTGCAGAACATCAAGCTCGCGATCCAAGAGGTCGGTCTCGGTAAGGAGCACGTCCGCCTTCCCCGCCTGCCGCTGACGGGTCCGCTCCGCGAGCATGCCCTCAAGGTCATTCACGAAGGTCTCGAAAAGCGACCGAGCCTGGATTAAGTCTGGAACGTTCTAAGCCATGAAAGACAAGCACGTCGTCGTCGTCGGAGCGGGAATCGTCGGCCTTTGCGCCGCCGATTCCCTGCTCGACCGAGGATTTCGCGTGACCCTGCTGGAGCGTTCACCGGGCGAGGACGGCTGCTCCTTCGGGAACGGCGGCTTGATCGTGCCCAGCCACTTCGTCCCCCTCGCCGCGCCCGGCATGATCGCGATGGGCATGCGGATGATGCGCGACGGGCGGAGTCCCTTCGGCGTGGCGAAGCTGTTCGACCCCGAGACCCTCGCCTGGTCCGCCCGCTTCGCGCTGGCCGGAACGAAGCGCCACGTCGAAAGGTGCGCGCCGGTCCTGCGTGACCTTAATCTTGCCAGCCGCGAGATCTACGCACGTCTCGCGGACGAGATGGAGGTTCCCTTCGAGAAGAAGGGGCTTTTGATGCTCAGCCGGACTCAGAAGGCGCAGGACGGCGAGGCGCACCTTGCGGAAGACGCGAACCGCCTGGGTCTCAAGGCGACGGTGATGGGCCGCGACGACGTCGCGAAGCTCGATCCCGGCATGCAGATGGATGTCGTGGGCGGCGTCTATTTCGAGGACGACGCGCACCTCACGCCCGCCGTGTTCATGGAGGCCCTTCGTGCACGGGTCCAATCGCGGGGCGCCACCTTCGTCCAGCAGGACGTCGACGATCTGAAGCGGATCGAGGCGGACGAGATCGTCGTGGCGGGAGGATCGTGGTCGGGCCAGCTCGCGCGAACCGTGGGTCTCCGGATGCCGCTGATGGCAGGCCGAGGCTACGGCGTGACCGCCACGAAGCCTCCACAGACGCCGCGCATCCCCGCGATCCTGACCGAGGCACGGGTCGCGGTCACCCCGATGGCGGATGGGGTCCGGTTCGTCGGAACCCTCGAGCTGAGCGGCCCGGTCGTCCAGCCCGGCTCGCCGCGGGTCGACGCGATGCGCGAGGCGGTCGGCGGGTACTATCCTGCCTTCCGGCCCGAGACCCTAGACGGCCCCGTCTGGTGCGGCCTTCGACCATGTCCACCCGATGGAATGCCCTACGTTGGACGGACCAAACGTGCCGGAAACGTCGTCTTCGCCACGGGACACGCCATGATGGGAATGAGCTTGGGACCGGTCACCGGGAAGCTCGTGTCCGAAATCGTGGCGGGAGACTCGCCTTCGATCCCCTTGAAGCTTCTCGATCCTGATCGCTATGCCTGAAACCATTCTCAACGGTGGGAACCTTATCGAAGGTCGCCCTTCCGCCCTCGGCTCGGAGCGGGTGTCCGCTCATCGGGGTGAAGGCCCTTCGACCGCCACGGCGACGCCCGACGAGATCGCCCGAGCCGCCGAGGCCGCCCTCCGGGCGTTCGAAACGTACGGCTGGCTCGCGCCCGAGCGACGCGCGGCGTTCCTCGACCGGATCGCCACCGAAGTCGAGGCTCTCGGCGATCCTCTTCTCCAGATGGCGAGCGACGAGTCGGCCTTGCCGCTCGCTCGACTCACGGGCGAGCGCGGCCGAACCTGCGCCCAGCTCCGGATGTTCGCCTCCCTTCTACGCGACGGGTCCTGGCTCGCACCTCGCATCGAGCTGGCGGACCCGGATCGCAAGCCCCTCCCCAAGCCGGATCTGCGCCGCACCCTCGTGCCGCTCGGTCCGGTGGCCGTGTTCGGCGCCTCGAACTTTCCCCTCGCCTTCTCGGTGGCGGGCGGCGACACCGCATCCGCGCTCGCGGCGGGTTGTCCCGTCATTGTGAAGGCCCATCCTTCGCACCCCGGCACGTCGGTTATGGTCGCCAGCGCGATCGTTCGGGCCGCCGAGGCGACGGAGATGCCGACGGGCGTGTTCGCCCTGCTGCACGGGGGTCCGTCGGTCGGCCAAGCCCTCGTCCTGCGCGAAGAGATCTACGCGGTCGGCTTCACGGGCTCCCAGCGGGCAGGCCGCGCGCTCTACGATCTCGGCGCCTCGCGTCCGCGCCCCATCCCGGTCTACTCGGAGATGGGAAGCGTCAATCCGCTGTTCGTCTTCTCGGGCGCCCTCGCGGAGCGGAGCGAGGCGATGGCGACGGGCTACGCCGCCTCCCTCACGATGGGCGTGGGCCAATTCTGCACCAACCCGGGCATCGTCGTCGGCCTCGCGGACGCGGCGTTCGACGCGTTTCTCCAGGACGTGCAGACCGCCTTGCGGAAGGTGGACGAGGGGACGATGCTCGATGAGGGCATCCGGAACCGGTACCTGGAAGGCGTCGGCGCGCTCGCCGGCCACGAGTCGGTCGATTCGCACTCCGTCGGCGAAGGCGTCCACCCCGCCCTCTTCGTCACGACGGGCGCGAAGTTCCTCGCCACGCCCGAGCTTCGGGAGGAGCTGTTCGGCCCGGCGGCGGTCGCGGTGCGATGCGTCGACGAGGCGGAGCGGCTCGCCGTAGCGAGGATTCTGGAGGGCCAGCTTACCGCGACCCTCCACTTCGCCCCTTCCGACACGGAGGCGGTCCGTGCGTTGCTTCCGACGCTCGTCCGCATGGCGGGCCGCGTGCTCGCGAATGGCTACCCGACGGGCGTCGAGGTCAACTCGGCGATGCAGCACGGCGGTCCCTACCCCTCGACGACCGACTCCCGGACGACGAGCGTCGGCACCGCCGCGATCGAGCGTTTCGTGCGACCGGTCGCGTTCCAGGACTTTCCGACGGACCTGCTGCCGCCGGAACTCCAGGTCTAAACTCGGGCTCGGAAGCTAGGGTGGGTAAGGGCGATCCCAAAGGATCGCCCTCACCCGCTTCGGTTTTGGCGGTCGACGCCCGTCCGTCCGAGACCGCGTGGGACGTCGGCGCCCGCTTTGGCTCCGCCCCGACGACGAGCCCTCCACGGCGCCAGGTTTCGCTCTATAGTAGAGAGCCGTGCTCGCCGCTATCGCCCTGTTCGTTCGTTCCGGAAGCCTGTTCCTCGCCGGGGGCGGAACCACCCCGCCAGAGATCGTCGACGCCTTCTTCAAGGCGTGCGGCGGGAAGGAGGCTCGGATCGTTGTCCTTCCCCTCGCCAGCGAGACGCCCGACGGTGGCTCGCAGAAGTTCCTCCGGGAACACGGCGCGACCGGTACCGTGCTCTTCGCCAAGGCAACACCGACGGACGCGGATCGCGACGAGCTCAAACGCGCGTTGGACGGCGTGAAGGGCGTTTGGATGCCGGGCGGGGTGCAAGGCCGCTTTATCGAACGACTCGGCAAGCCGTGGTGCGACGCGAACCTCAAGCCGCTACTCAAAAGGGGCGTGAACTTCTACGGCACGAGCGCGGGGGCGATGGTCTGCTCGGAGACGATGATCCTTGGCCCCGGCAAGGAGCCTGATACGGCCGAGACCGGACCGGGTTTCGGCTTGACGAGCTGGATCGTCGATACCCACTTCAAGCAACGCAATCGCGAAGGCCGCCTCCGTGACGCGCTGAAGCGCACCGGCGTGAGGCACGGCGTCGGTATCAACGAGAAGGAGTGGATCGTGATCCACGACGACAGGATCGTCGAGCGGCACGGCGAGCCCACCGTGATCCCTTAGCCGCTGTAGACCAGGGCCTTCCCTGTCTCCGGAGCGTCGAACATCTTCGCGTGGTCGTGGCCGACGCCGGGCGTTTCGACGATGCGCCAGTTCAGGCGCCAGCCCTTCGCCTTCGCCAGTTTCCGGGCGGCGGCGAAGATGGCCCGGCCTCGCTGAAGACGGCCGGGGCCCTGGACCATCGCTTCCGGGCTCTCGTCCAAGTCCTCGTCGTGGCCGTCGTCGGCGGTCCCGAGATAGAGAGTCAGAGGCTGAGCGAGATAGCGGCGGATCGTGTCGTCCGAACTGAGGGATTCTGGGAGTTTGCCGAAGCCGTAGCCGAACGGCATCTCGCGCGTCGGGAAGAGGTCGGAACCGGGGTTGGCGGCGACGATGCGCGTCGCGCCGTGATCGCCGTAGAAGCCGGCTAGCCGGACGAGGAACTGCCCGCCCGCCGAGTGCCCGAGAAGGACGTAAGGCAGCTTCGGCTTTTCTTCGCGTCGACGAACCTCCTGGGCGATCAGGGGGATGAGGGGATAGGTCCATTCGTCTTTCGGCGCGGCGGTTCCGTCCTCGTTCAGGATGCCACCCCGGTGGTACCGGCGATTGGGAAACCGCTCGGCGTCGAACTTGGGCGCGACGATCAAGGCGCCGAACCGCTCCGCCATCGCCTCCGAGTCGTCCCGGTAGCGGTCCGCGTCGCGAAGCGTGCCGTGGAACACCAGGATCATCCGCTTGCCGTCGTAGTTCTTGGGCTTGTAGGTGAACGCCTCCAGAGCCACGCCCCGGACGGAGATCTCGACCTTCGAGGGTCCAAGAGGAAGGGCGGAGCCTTGCAGGGCATAGGCGGCGAGGACGGCGATCACGGGAAGAGGATAGCAGGGGCTCGGAAGGATCGTTCCATCTCTGGCTCTCGCCTCGCCCCTGTTCTTTTCCCGTTTCGCGCCGATAAGGACGATGAACATGGACTTCGCCTCGCTTTCGGTCTTGGGAGCCGCCCCCGCCGCCGACCCTTCGGCGCTCCTGGGCGCGCCCTCGACGTCGCCGACGGCGGGCGAGGCGTTCGCCGACCTGTTCGCCCAGGCTATGGTGGCCGTACCGCCGGGCTTGGACGCGGGTCCTGCCGCTCCTGTCACGGACGCCGCTTCGGCGAGCCTTCCCGCGTCGACGATCGTGCCCGTCATCTCGGGGACGGTGTTCAGCACAGGGACCGGTTCGGACACTCCCGTCCTTCCCCACGTCTCCGGAACCTCGTCTTCGGGAACGTTCTCCGCCGGGGCACCCGATATGTCGATTTCCGAGGCGTCGGCGCCGAAGGATCTGGAGCCTAGGATTTCAGCGCCCTTTGATGAGCTCCCCCTGGAGGGAACGCCCGCCTCTTCACCGACAGACCAAGGAACGCGACCTCTTGGAGCCGAGAAAACCGGAAGGAAGAACGGAGTACCCACGCTTCCGGACTGCCCGACCGTCCCCCTTTTGCCAGACGGTCCGATCGCACCGCCGCTCCCGCCCGATCGCCCGCCCGTCTCTTCCGAAACCGCCCTCCCGATTCAGGGTGACAGGGCGGAAGGCGGAGAGGCGGAGAACGCGTTCGACGACGAGGAGTCGCTCGGCCAGGGAGACGCCTCGCCTTCCCCGACGACCACCCCTCTTCTTGCGCCGGGCGCCGCCGCAGGCGTCGTGTCCGCGGCGACCGTTTCCACCCGGCCTCTTGAGGTCAAGTCGCCCACGAAGATCGCCGCCGTCGGAAGCGCCGCGAAGCTTTCAGATGTTTCTCCCCTTTCGGACGAGGTCTCGCCTCAGGCCCCCCTCCCGGTCGCTCTCGATCTTGGGATCGTTCCCCAGGTGACGGTGACCGCATCGAACACCGACGCTCCCATTTCGGCGACTCCCGTTCTAGAGCGGGCGCCCACGGCCCTCTCCCCGCAACCGGCAGCGACTCCGCCGCCGACCGCTCCCTCTTCGCTGGCCGCGGCGCCGAAGGATGAGAACGGCGCGGGCGCCAAGGTCGAGAGCGTCAAAGGACGAGAGACGCCTTCCGCGCCGAACGCCCTGAAGACGGCCTCTGGGGAGATCACCACGAAAGGCGAAGCGAAGGCCGAGTCGAAGGCGAACCTTGGCGAGCCGGTCCTTGAGATCGCGGTGCAGGAACGGAAAGACGACGGCGAAGCTCCGTCGGGTGAGAGTCCCAAGGACGCCAACCCCGAGAGCGTCGTGCCGCAACCGACCGAAAGCGGCGTGCGCGAAACCGCCGCGACCGCACGCCCGGAACTTGGATCGGACCGACCTGCCGTCGATCGTCATCTCGTGGTGAGGCAGGTCGCCGACCGCATCGAGAACATGGTGGCGGCGCGTCCGCGAGACGGCGTGACCATCCACATGGAGCCGCACGAGCTTGGAACGGTCACGTTGGTCGTGAAAGGGCTCGCCTCCGCACTCGACGTGCAGGTTACGGCCAGCGACGAGCGGGTGCGGCAGAGTCTCGACGCCTCGCGTCCCGAGCTCGCCCAAGCCCTCGCTCCGCGTGGGATCGGCCTTCGCGAGATCCGTGTCGAGCACGTCCCCTCGACCACAAGCCCGTCGTCTTCGACGACCGCCGATTCGGGATCGGGAAGTTCCCAAAACCGATCCGGAAGCGGTTCGTCCCAGCCTCAGCCTAGGCAGAGTCCGGCGGCGTTCCGCACGTCGGCGCCCGCCACTCCGCGCCCCCGCGCCTCCCGCACGAACGGCCGAGGCGTCGATCTCCTCGTCTGATCCCCCTCCAGAAAAGCCATGAGCGATACCACCGTAGCCCCCGTGAGCGGCTCCTCGTACTTCGGCCAGACGGCCGCCAAGGCGAAGGGTTCGCTCGACATGAGCACGTTCCTGAACCTGCTCGTCACTCAGCTTAAAAACCAGAACCCCCTGGAGCCGATGGACGACTCCGCCTTCTACGGCCAGATGGCGCAGCTCGGCCAGGTTCAGGGTATGCAGAAGCTCAACGCGAGCGCCGATCTGGCGCAGGCCCAGCAGCTTCTCGGCAAGACGATCGTCGGCACGCGTCCCACCTCGAGCGCATCGGGCACCCAAGGGGCGGCGTTCACCGGCACCGTGTCGTCGATCAGCTTCAAGAACGGCGCGCAGTACCTCAACGTGGCCGAGGACGGCGGCGGCGGCAACGTCCAGATCCAGATCTCCGCCATCCAGAGGGTCTTGCCCTCGGTCGACGTGGCAGGCGCGAGCAACCTGATCGGGAAGACGGTCGGCGCGACCATCGTCTCGGGAACCAAGGCCACCAAGGTCACGGGAACCGTCGTCGGCATCTCGGCGGAAGACGGCCAGGCGATCGCCCAGGTGCAGACCGCGTCCGGCATCCAGGCGGTCCCCGTCTCCTCCCTTACGCAGATCGCAAGCGGCTAGCGAACCTTTCCGTTTCCGAGGCCCCGCCACGTGTCCGGACGCGCGGCGGGGCTTTTTCACGCCTCGCTTCCCGGCGGAAGGCTTCTTACAGCGCCCGAAACCTCAAGTGGATTCTTCGATTCTCGGCCTCTAGGGAAAGGGGAGAAGTCCGATAAACATACCGGGAAGGACCGTTGCCCGGAAAACCGACCCACACGGAAAACCAGCTATGCTCCAAGCACTCCTTGCCGGCGTCGCCAGCGTTAAGGCGCAGCAGACCCGAATGAACGTCATCGGGAACAACCTCGCGAACGTGAACACGACCGCCTACAAATCGGCCCGCGTCACCTTCCAGGACATGATCGCCCAAACGATCCAAGGCGCGACCCGCCCCAACGACACCAACGGCGGCACCAACCCCAAGCAGTACGGTCTGGGCGTCCTCGTCGGCGCGACGGACGTCAACAACGAGCAGGGGTCGCTGGGGGCGACGAACCGTCCCTCCGACCTCGCCATCCAGGGCAACGGCTACTTCATGGTTCCCTCGGGCGAAGGCGTCGCCTACACCCGAGACGGAGCCTTCGACCTCGACGCGAACGGCGATCTCGTCCAAACGTCAACCGGAAGCCGCCTCCTGGGCTGGACCGCCGACTCGCTGGGCCACATCAACACCACCACGCCCGTCTCCGGCACGTCGGGGCTCAACATCCCCATCGGCCGCCTCAATGCGGTCCAGGCGACGAGCCTTACCGCGATGAAGGGCAACCTGAACGCCAGCGCGGCCTCCACGGAAAACTTCACGACCCAGGTTCGCATCTATGACGCCCTGGGCGGCTCGCACGACCTGACCGTGGTCTACTCGAACCACACCACGGACCTGTCCACCGACCCGAACGCGCCCGCCACGGCCAAGGGAAGCTGGGACTGGCAAGCCTACGAAGGCGACGCCGCGACGGGGACGCCGATTGGCTCCTCCTCCACGGCGGGCAACTCCAAGCTCTACTTCAACGACCAGGGCGTCCAGGTGCCCGGCGCCGCGGGATCGACGAACAAGATCGTAGTCCCGGCAGGAACGAGCGCCGGGACGGTGCCGATCACTGTCGACATGACGAACATCAGCCAGCTCCAGAACACCTCGCAGGTGACGTCGAGCAGCCAGGACGGCTTCCCGCCCGGATCGCTGGAGGGCTACAACATCGGCACCGACGGCACGATCACGGGACTGTTCACCAACGGCCTCACCCGCCCCTTGGGCCAGATCGCCCTGTCGAACTTCCCGAACCCGAATGGCCTTTCCCGCGTCGGCAACAACACTTGGCGCGCGACCGACAACAGCGGCACCGCCGTTATCGGTACCGCCCAGTCGGGCGGTCGCGGCGCGATCAACTCGGGTTACCTCGAGCAGTCGAACGTCGACATCTCGAACGAGTTCAGCGACCTGATCATCACCCAGCGCGGCTTCCAGGCCAACACGAAGATCATCACGACGGTCGACGAGATGCTCCAGGACCTGATCAGCATGAAGCGGTAGGCGGTGAGTAGAGAGTGAGTAGCGAATGGCTTCTCAGCCATTCGCTACTCACTCTCTACTCGGTACTCTGTACCGATGCCCCTGCCCGCGCTCCTCGCCCTTCTCCTTTCGGGTGGCGAGGAGCCCGTGAACTCCCCCGCGCCTCGTTTCGAACTCGCCACCCCGCTCCCGACGATTCCGGGCGTGATGGTCGATCGCCTCACCACCGGCTACGGCCTAGCCCAGGAGACGGCAAAGGCCAAGAACCTCCAGGCGCGCATCCTTTGGATCGACGCCACCGCGAACCTCGACCGCTACAACACCGAGGAGAAGATCGTCGCGCTGGTGAAGCAGATCGCCGACACGGGCTTCAACACCGTCGTTTTCGATGTCAAGCCGATCTCAGGGCAGGTCGTCTACAAGAGCCGTCTCGCTCCCAAGCTGACCGAGTGGCGGGGCAAGACGATGGACGCGAACTTCGATCCGCTCCCCATCATGGTGCGCGAGGCCCATAAGGACGGGCTAACGATCCTCGCCAGCCTCAACGCCTTCAGCGAAGGTCACCGGCTGTTCAACGTCGGTCCGGGCTACAATCGGCCCACCCAGCAGACCGTGCTCTACGAGCCCAAGCCCGTTCTCCGAGCGGGTGAGGCGACCACGCCGCTTCTGCCCAGCGTGGACAAAGTTCCGTCGTCGCCCGCTCCGAGCGTCGCCGCCTCCAACGTGACGTCGCCGGGCGGAACGGTCCCTCTCCCCGCACCCACGCCGCCGAGCGCGGTCGGCGTTGTGACCAATCTAAACCCCCTTGCCCAAGGCGGCTTCTACGTGGTGGTCCGAAAAGACGGAACGGTCGTGGAGGCGACCGCCGTGGCGCCGCCTACGCCGTCCGTTCCGACGCCCACCCCCGTGACGCCTGCCGTCATGCAGGCGCCCGCGCCCATTCCGACGCCGATCGTTCCCCGCAAGATCCCTTTGCCGACGGTACCGAAGGGTGGAGCGATCCTCGCGGGCGTGGGCGATGGGGCGGCGTGGCTCGCCCAGAACGTCCGACCGGGCGTCAAGGTGAAGTTCGACACCGAGGCCGAGTTCGTGCCGATCCGAGAGAGGCCAGAACAGCAATACCCGCTGATGATGAACCCTTTCCATCCGATCGTCCAGCAGTACGCGCTCGACATTGTACGGGAGGTGGTCTCGAACTACGACGTCGACGGCATCCTCTACGACGACCGTCTCCGTTTCGGCGGTCTGAACGCGGATTTTAGCGAGCTGACCCGTTCGCGCTTCGAGGAGCGCGTCAAGCGCAAGCTCACTTGGCCTGACGACGTGTTCAAGTGGACCCTGACGCCCCAGATGACGCGCGGGCTGCGGCCCGGGCCGCTGTACGACGATTGGATGGCGTTCCGCGCGGACTTGATCCAAGACTTTGTGCGCAAAGTCCGCTACACCGTGAAGGGGCTTCGTCCGAAGTGCCTTTTCGGCGTCTACGCGGGTTCTTGGTACGGCGACTACCCCGCGAACGGCCACAACTACGCCTCTCAGCAGGCCGAGGCAGGCTTCTGGTTTCTTAGCCCGTCGTACCAGAAGGCGGGCACCGCGCCGCTCCTCGATATGCTGATCGCGGGTTGCTACTATCCGACGGCGACGATCTACGAGGCGATGGAGAAGGGTGTGGGAATCGGGGCGACCGTCGAATCGTCAGGCACTCTCGTCAATCGCCTCGTACGGGACGAGACGTGGACGTACGCGGGGATCGCCCTCTCAGACTTCAAGGACGATCCTTCCGGGCTCACGAACGCTCTCCAGGCGGCGTGCGCCGCGAACCAGGGTGTGATGGTGTTCGACCTCTCGCACGACATCGATCCCATGTGGCCGGTCTTCGCCCAGGCGTTCGCCCAGCGTCACGAGGCTCCGCACGCTCACATGGACGTGCTGGAGGAGATCAAGCGTCGGCGCGACGCTCTCGACCGACTCGGCAAGAAGGACCCGCCCATCGTCATCGCCGCCGGGTCGGCAGGAACGGGACAGTAGAAGGGCCGTTGGGTCGTTAGGCTTTGGATCTTCAAGAACCGCCCCAACGACCCAACGTCTCTCACGGTCGGTACGCTAAGGGAGTCGCCGCGCCGTTGGCGGCGGCGACCGGGTACACGCCTTTGGCGGTGTACTGGCCGTAGCTTTGAGTGAAGCGGTCGAGAAGCATAAAGCCCGAGACGTCGCGCAGGACGCGGTCGAACGGAGCCTTAACGACCAGCCCCGCCGCCTTGACGATCGCTTCGATGATCCGGGTGCGGTCGGCGGGATCGCTGAAAGCCAGGTTCAGGCCGGCGAGGGGATCCTCGTTCGAAGCGCCGCGTGCGAGCGGCCCTAGAGGGGTGAGTTCCGAAAGCGGCACGAACCGCTTCTGGGACGTGCCGCGATGATCGCCCACGCCCCGATTCTCGATAACCTCGACCGTCACGCCGATGTCCGAGAGGGTCGCCCGGACCGTCGCGGTCTTGTCGCGGGTGCCGTCGTGGCCAACGCAGAGGATCGAAGAGCCGTCCAGTCCGCCGAAGGTCACGAACGAGCCTGTGCCCGTGTCGTAGACGCTCGCCAAACCTCCCGTCTCGTTGTACGTCGCGTAGAGTGGGTCGACGCCCGGCGCGGCGTAGGCCATCTCACGGACCCTCGTGATCTGCCCCGTGGTCTCGTCGCGGCTGCCCCACATGACGACCTGTTGCGACTTCTTCGTCGTGAACGAAGCCAGGGAAGTGACCGGCGCGCCGCCGACCGTGTCGACCGGATCCGCATCCGAGTAGGCGGTTCCCGCGTCGATGTCCAGGCTTCGACTTAGGCCCATGGTCTGGGTACCGGTGTTGCCGCCACAACCGACCAGGACGAAGGCAAGGGCGAGGAAGGCGAGGCCCGAGAGGCGGGCGGAAGGCTTCATACCGTCCTTATCGTCGCATTGCCGGGAATCTTTAGCCCCGTACTCTTGCCGGGCTTTTTTCTGCCGATAGAAGTTTAGAGTTCATGCCCACGTCCCGCGTTCTCGCCCTAACCTTCCTCGCCGCCCTCGCCGGAACGGCCGCCGCCTCGGACATCCGCTTCGGCGGCGCTCGAACGTTCGGTCTCGCCGGAACGGGCATCGCGCTCCCGCTCGACGTCTACGAGACCCACACGATCAACCCTGCCCTCCTCGGCTTCGCGGGCAAGCGGCTCCGCTTCGGCGTGCCTTCGTTCGGCTACCACACCGACGGGATCTCTCTGGGAGGCGTGTCCGACCTGATCGGCGACATCGACAAGGGCGGCGTGTCGAACGACGAAGTGGTGAGGTTGGCCCGCAAGTACGGTAGCGACACGAAGGAGTTCGGTCTGAATGGCGGTTTAGGCGCGTCTTACGGCGGCTTCGCCCTGAGCGGAGGAGCCGAGGCGGTCGTGCGATCGGTGCCGAACGCCTCGCTCAAGGCGTTCCTGGCTTCGGGCAACGACGACTTCAAGGACACGCCGATCGACGCACGCCTCGACGCCTATGGCCTGGGCTATTACCAGACGAACGCGAGCTACGGCCACGAACTTCGCTTGGGCGGCGGCAACCGCCTCTCGCTCGGCGCGACGGTCCGCGCGGTCTCCGCGTTCTACGCGCACAAGGTGGCCGACTCCAGCGCGATCTCGGACGACGGCGACGTTCGCAACGGCTCGGAGATCGCGGCAGGCGACGACGTGATCCAGCGCTCTTCCTTCGGGATCGACCTTGGGGCGGTCGGCAGCCTCCGCGCCGTTCCGAACGCCTATTTCGGCCTCCGGGTTCATAACCTCGTCGAGCCTAAGATCAACTTCGTCCGCACGATGCCCGACACCGACTTCCCCCTGCGCCACGACCTTCGCCCCTTCCGCCGCGACATCGGCGTAGGCGCGGCCTACGTCAAGAACAACGTGCTATTCGCCGCCGACCTGATCGACCTCGGCAATCACGCCGGGGCCGCCGGTTTCCGCGTCGGCGCCGAGTACTCGGTGAACAAGTACTTCGCCCTCCGCGCGGGCTATGATTCCCGCTCGAAATTCGTCGTCGGCCTCAATCTCGGCGGGATCAACCTCGCCTACGCGCCGGACGGCTCGACGTCGCTGGTCTCGACGATCCGGTTCTAGGCACTGGGATAGATCCCTCGCCTGAGGACCGGATGGCCCAAAACCCTGGCTAAGCCGAAGGCCCTACGATCATCGCGTTCAAGAGCGCCTTATAGAGCCCAGGCCACATCGCCCGCTCCGTCGGATCTTGAAGGAACGCGACGAGGTGGCCGCGTCCGACGCCCACGTCCTGGAGAAAGGCGGCTCCATGCAAAGCCTTCTCCGTGTCCTCGGGCCATTCCCAGCCACTCAGGAGCAGAGAGCCTTCTTTCGGGAAGGCGATAGCGGAGTCCTTCGCCGCGAAGAACCGACCGCCGGAGAACGGGACGGCGATCGACTTGCCCTCGTATCCGAAGCTCAGGAAACTGCCGGAATCAAGTTCGGCGCGGAACAGCGAGCCGGGCAGGCCTTCGCCCTTCTTGCTCTCAAGGGTGGTGAACGAGCCGCCGACCGCCCAACCACCGTCGAGTGCGACGCCGACGCCGCCCGCTCGAAGCCAGTCACCGAACGCGCCTGTGCTGGAGCCGGTGGTGCCTCCCGGCAGCACGATGGCGGTGAACTTGCCCAGGTTGCCGCCGTTCAGCGCGTTCGAACTCAGGGGAGTGAACGACAGGCGGAACACCCGATCCATCAGGTACCAGATCGCCCCGGAATCGGCGAGGTTGGTCCCGTTGCCCATCACCACCGCGATCTCCGGCTTGCGAAGCGAGAGCACCGAGCCGCTGCCGGGCGAGTAGCGCGTGGTCTCAGGGTACGCGCTGGAGAGGGGTTCGAGCATGAGCCCTGCCTCCTTCAGCGTCTTCTCGTAGCCTTCGTCGTTACGCTCGGCGGTGAACAAGAACGTCCCAGCAGGATAGTCGCTCGCCCCGAGGCGCATCGCCTTCGTGGTCAGCCCCCCCCGGACGCCCATCGTGAGGGCGCGCGCGACGGCCAGAATGTCTTCCTGGTCCCGGTAGCGCACGGCATAGCCGATGGAACTCACCATGGATTTGACGTTCTGGGTGAAAACGTACTCACCGGTGTGAAGGAGGCTTGAGCCTTCAGGAACGACGTTCCTTCGCGTTGTCGTCACTTCCGGCGCCGACTCGCACCACCATGCCTTGAGGTTGTAGGCATAGGGGAGGGACCAGCCGGTGATGTCGTAGAACTCCGACCCGTCGGGGGCGTTGGGGTCCTTGGTTCCCTTGAATCGGTCCACCTGCGCCTTGGTGAACTCCGGCTCGAAGTCCTGTCCCGGCTCCAGCAAGGCCTTCGCCATCGCCGCTTGAGATTGAGCGAGATCGACCACAAGAGCACCGGCCGGGAAGCTCCGCTTACCGACAGACGCATTCCAGTAGTCGTGCGCATCCGTCTGCGAGAATGATTCGTTGGCGCGACCGCTGATGATCCCTGCAGCTTTAAGATGGTCTTCCATCCGCGCCAGTTCGCGCGGGTCACCGGTCATCACGACCCGCCGGAACTTGCCCGTCGCCTCACCACTCACATTGCGGCTCTTGAACCGCGCGTAGTCCGCGAGCAGATCCGTTCCGCCCGCCGCCGACTCCTTTACGACCGCAAGAGCGGAGGTGAAATGCTTGTAGACGCCCTGCCGAAGGGTCAAGGTCGAGCCGTCCTCCCGCTCTCGCGCGATCCGCCGTCCGCCGTCCGTCTCCTGGGTCATGCCGATCGCCCCGCTGAGGGTAGTCGAGGTGTCCAGGTAGCCGGGATAGTAGAAATCGAAATCCTCCTTCGTGAAGTAGCCCAGGCCGCGCGCCTCGAACGCCTTGGCGGTCGCCCTTCCTAGGCGGTCGGTCCACTTGGCGTTCCGCGCCCGATCCACGTTCGAATTGACGGACATCGGTTCCGGGGGGAAGAAGTAGGAGGCGACCTGCCCGTGTTGGTCGATGTAGACCTGCGGTCCCCAGCGCAGCATCTCCGAGAACTCGGCCCGCGTCTCCGGCTGGCTGAAAGCGACCCGGTCGCGGTTCATGTCGAATCGGTAGTGGTTCGGCCTTCCGAGGGCGGTGGAGGGGACGTTCCCCTCGAACGCGGCCGGGTCGGCGGAGCCGGTGGCGATCGAATTGTAGTAGACGACGTACCGCTCGTGCCCGTCCGGATTATAGGATGGGTTGATCATCACGACGCACTTGTCGAGCGCTTTCGCCACGTCGCCGCGCGAGGCGAGGAGGGTGTAGAGGGTCCACATCCCCGTCTCGAAGCTCGCCGTCTCGTCGCCGTGGATGCATTCGTTGATCCAGACGATCGGCACCGTCTCCTTCGGATCGCCCTTGCCTTGCGCCAGCTCCTCGTGCTGCTTTCGGATCTCGTCCAGCCGCGCCATGTTCTCGGGCGAGGAAACCGCGACCACCCGCAAGGGTCGCCCTTCGACGCTCTTGCCGAAGACGATCTTGCGCGCTCGTCCTTGCCCCGCGGCCACCAGCGCGTCCACGACCCGCTCTTGGTCGTAGTAGACGGTGTGCCGATCCCCCGGCCCGTAGCCGAGGATCGACTCCGGCTTCGGGATCGCGGCATCGTAGGGACCCTGGTCGTAGAAGTCGAACTTGGGAGCGAGCAGGGCGAACGCGGCCAGGAGCGCAGCGGGCATGGCGTTCAGGATAGCAGGGGATGCGTCCAAGGGAAACAAAGCCCTCTCGGCTTTCTTCTCTGTGAAGGTCCTAGGACCGGGAACACCCAGCAATTCACGGTCGTTTCATAGGGATACCCAGCATGAAAACCTCCACTTTCGTACTCGCCAGTATTGCGGTCGCCGCCGGTGTGTTCGGCGGGCTTCAGCTTGATCACGCCCTGAAGAACAAGGGACAGGGGAACTCCGCCGTCGCCTTTCGCGAGTCTTCCACGACCGGCACTCCCGTCGCCTTCTCGACCGATGCCGCCGGCGCCGTTCAGGCCGCGCCGTTCGATTTTCGCGCCGCCGCCAAGCGTGCTACCGCCTCCGTCGTAAGCGTCGACCAGTACCGGAATCTGCCGCTCAATCGGGGAATGTTCGGCGACGAGGACGGGCGTACCGTCGAACGTGAGGTGGGTCAGGGCTCTGGCGTAGTGCTCTCCGAGGACGGCATCATCGTTACCAACAACCATGTCGTCCAGGACGGCAGCCGCTTCGTCGTCCACATGAGCGACGGGCGCACCCTCGATGCGAAGGTGCTAGGCGCCGATCCGCGTAGCGACCTTGCGGTCCTCAAGGTCCAGGCCAAAAACCTGACGCCTATCGAGATGGCCCCCATCACCTCTGTCGAGGTCGGCCAGTGGGTCCTCGCTGTCGGCAACCCTCTTGGATTCAGCAATACGGTCAGCGTCGGCGTGGTCTCCTCCCTCAAGCGCGACCTACCGGTCGGTGAGGTCGGCCTCACGAACGCGATCCAGACCGACGCGGCGATCAACCCTGGTAACTCAGGCGGGGCTCTCTGCGATGCCCAAGGACGCTTGATCGGTATCAACTCGGCGATCGCCAGCGGTAACGGGGGTAGCGTGGGCCTTGGCTTCTCGATCCCGGTGGACCGCGTCAAGACGGTCGTCCAAGACATCGTGAAATACGGCTACGCGAAGTACGCGGGCCTAGGCATCGTCCGATGGCCGGACGAAACCATCGCCAACCCGAGCGCGCGTCAGCAGCTCGCGGAAGAAGCCGGCAAGGACAACGTGCCGCAGAAGGGCATTATCGTCCGGCAGGCGACCGGAGCGGCGAGTCAAGCGGGCATCAAGCCGCTCGACATCATCACGAGCGTCGATGGTACGGCGGTGACGAACTTCTTCGATCTGAACAAGTCGCTTCTGACGAAGAAGCCGGGAGACAAGGTCTCCGTAAGCTTCTGGTCGAAGGGCGAGACGAAGACCGCCGACGTTACCCTCCAGGATCTGCAGCCTGAGCGCAGGCTGTAAGGGGGACGGAATTGGGAGGAGGGCACGGGAAGTTAGGACCGCGCCCTCCTCGCTTCGCCCGGTTCCGCCTTCCCTGGTAACCTCAGGGCGTCTTGATCGACGTCGCCCTGCTCGAAATCTTGCGTTGCCCATTCCATACGGACGGACCGCCCTTGGAGCAAGAGGGCGAATGGCTCGTGTGCCGGGCCGGCGCCCACCGGTTCCCCGTTCTCGAAGGAATCCCTCACCTGTTGCCTGAGGACGCCCGGCCTTTGGAGCCTCAAGCGTGAGCGAGTCTATCCTCAAGGTCCTGATCCTGCACGGACCAAACCTCAATCTCACCGGCTTCCGCGAACCCGACGTGTACGGCAAGAAGCCTTTGGAAGAGGTGGACGACGATATTCGAGCCGCCTCGCGCGAGCTCGGGATCGACGTTCGCATCCTTCAGTCGAACAGCGAGGGCATCCTGATCGATACGATCCAGGAGCACCGTCGCTGGGCGGACGGGATCGTCATCAATCCAGGCGGGCTGACCCACTACTCGATCTCCCTCCGCGACGCACTGATGTCGGTTCGACTGCCTGTCGTGGAGGTCCACCTCAGCAACGTCCATGCCCGGGAGGAGTTCCGCCGCCATTCCGTCGTCTCCCCCGTCACCGTCGGCCAGATCGTCGGCTTCGGCGGCGCGGGCTACGTCCTCGCCCTCCGCGCCCTTCTGGGGCTTCATCGGGAATCCGTATGACCAACCTCGACCGCCTGCGCGACCTCATGGCCCTCAAGGGCGTTCCCGCCCTCCTCGTCGCCGATCCGACGAACGTCGGGTGGCTCACCGGCTTTACCGGCTCTTTCTCCCGGGTTATCGTCACCCAGCGTGACACCCTCTTCATCACCGATAGCCGCTACGCTATCCAGGCCAAGGAACAGGTTCCTGAACTCCCCCTAGCGATCTTCGCCAGCCCTACCGACGGCGACGCTTTCGTGGGTGAGCAAGCCCGGACGCTTGGCCTCCGCGATCTCGCTTTCGAGGCGGCGAGCACATCGTACGCCTCGTTCGAGAAGATGGCCAGGAAGATGGAGGGGATCGCTCTCGCCCCCGCGTCCGACCTTTTCGGCGAGTTGCGGATGGTCAAGACGCCGGAAGAAGTGGCATCTGTCAGGAAGGCCTGCGCCCTCGCCGACGCCTGTTTCGGCCATCTCACCCGTCTCATCCAACCGGGCTTGACGGAGTACGACCTTCAGCTCGAACTGGAGTTCTACCTTCGCCGTGCAGGAGCTGGCATCGCTTTCGAACCGATCGTCGTGAGCGGCGAGCGCAGCGCGCGCCCCCACGGCAAGGCCAGCGAAAAGGTCTTGGAAATCGGCGACTTCGTGACGATGGACTTCGGAGCTCAGATCGACGGCTACAACTCCGACCTCACCCGCACGATCGTCGTGGGCGAGGCGACCGACCGGCACCGCGAGGTCTACGGTCAGGTTCTCCTTGCGGAGATGGCGGCCATCGACTTTATGAAGCCCGGCGTCAAGGCGTCGGAGGTCGATGCGCTCGCGCGGCGTATTCTCGATGAGAAAGGGCTCGCCCAGTACTTCGGCCACGGACTTGGTCACGGACTTGGCCGAGTCGTCCACGACGGCGGTCGGATGAGCGCCACGAGCGAGGACGTGCTCGCCGTCGGTCAAGTCTGGACCGTCGAGCCCGGCGTCTATATTCCGGGGTTCGGCGGCGTTCGGATCGAGGACGATGTGGTCGTGACGGAGACCGGGGTCGAGGTTTTAACCGCCGCTCCGAAAGAGCTGCTGGTGTTGCCGCAGCGGTGATTCCGGCGAGGTCCTTCTGGAACTCTTGACCCTCGATGGCCTTGCGCTCCGCCCCGACGGTCCGACGCTTTCCCTGTCGGTGCGGGCGGGCGAGGCGGTGGCGATCATGGGTCCGGCGCGTTCCGGTCGGAGCGGCCTTCTAAAGGCCTGCGCGGGCCGGGAGCGTCCGGTCCGAGGACGCGTCGCCGCCGCCGGAGAGTTCGCCGTCGCAGGCGAAACGACGGGCGCGCGGCGTCTCCGGGTCGCTGCCGCCGCCCGTGCGACGGGGCATCCGAAATCGAGCGACCTGCTCGCGCTCTTCGACCTTTGGGAGTCGCGGAACGACGCCGTTTCCGATCTCGCTTCCGGCCAGCGCGCGGCGGTCGATCTACTTGACCCGCTCCTGGGCGGATGCCCGTTGCTCGCCATCGACGGTCATCTGGATCGCCTCGACCCTTGGGCGCATACCGTGGCTTGGGACGCCCTGCGTACGGCCCGGGAGTCCGGAGCCGCCGCACTGATCGTTACGGACCGCCCTGAGACCGCCGCACTCTGCGATACCGTCGTCGTCTTGCGCGATCGTGCGGTGCGCTTCGCAGGCTCGGTCGAGGCGCTGCGACGTCTCGGACCGCCCCATGCGCTCACCGTGACTACGGAGCGCCAGATCGGCGTCCGTGCTCTTGTCTCGCCGTTCGAGGTCACGATCGAGGAAGTCTCCGAAGGGCTTCGAATGGAGGCGCGAGAGGGCCAGGAACTGGCCGCGCGCCTCCTACGCGAAGGCTACGGCGACGTCCGCTTCCTCGTCAGCCGCGCCCCGACGGTGGAAGAAGGCTTGCAGAGCCTCTGAGCTTGTGGGAGAGTGGGAGTCTGGCCTCCGCCCTCCACAAGCTTGCGCGCTTCTTAGTGCGCGTCGACCGGAGCGGCGTTGCCCTTCGGGCGGCGGAGCAGGAAGATCGCGGGAGCCGTGACCAGGAAGCAGATGAGGATCAGCATCCAACAATCGTTGTAAGCCAACATCGTCGCTTGCTTCATGACCGTCCCGTCCACCGCGCCGAGGGCCATCTTGTGTGCGGTCGGAGCATCGACGCCCCGCGCCTGAAAGCCCTGCTGGATCGCCGCGATCCGGCTCTGGGCGATCGGGTTTCCGAGATCAAGATGCTCCACTAGACTCGCGCGCTGGAACTTGATGTGGTTGGTCAGGTAGGTGCTCAGCGCGGCGATGCCGAACGAGCCGCCGAGCTGGCGGGCGAGGTTGATCAGACCGGAAGCCTGCTGGGCGATCTTGGGATCGATGTTGCCGTACGCCGCGTTGTTGATCGGCGCGAACAAGAAGCCCAGCGCAAAGCCGCGGAAGATCAGCGGAGTTCGTACATCGGCTTCTCCCGCCAAAACCGAAAGGTGGCCCAAAGTCCACTGCGAGTAGGCGAAAAGACCCACCCCGATAAAGATGAGGTACCGGGGATCGATCTTGCCCTTGCCGAGAACGGCGCCGCAGATCATCGAGGAGGCGGCGGTCGCGAGGCCGCCTGGAAGCAGCTCCAAACCGGTTTCGGTCGGGCTGAAGCCGAAAATACCCTGGGCGAGAAGCGGGAAGATGAACGTGCCACCGTAGAGGCCGAAACCGAGCGCGACGAACAGGAAGAGGGAGGACGCGAGGTCGCGGTTCTTCAAGACGCGGAAGTCGATAACCGGCTGTTTGTTCTTCGGCGAGAGCTGCCACCAGATGAGAGCGGCGACGCACACGGTCGAGAGGATCGCGAGCTTCGTGATCGTCGGATCCTGGAACCAGTCGTCCTGGTTGCCCTCCTCGAGCACGTACTGCAACGAGCCCAGCCCGACCGCTAGCAGCGCGATGCCTGGCCAGTCCGCCTTGGGTCGGACGCTGTTCGTGCCGGGCGGGTCCTGGAGGAAGTTCGACACGAGGAAGAACGACGCGATGCCGATGGGCACGTTGATAAAGAAGCACCAGTTCCAGGTGTAGTTGTCCGTGATCCAGCCGCCCAAGGTCGGGCCGAGGGTCGGGGCGACGATGATCCCGAGAAGGAAGATCGTCTGGACCAAGGCCTGTTGCTGACGGGGGAAGATCTGCCGGATCGTCGCCTGCGCGGTCGAGAGGAGGGCCGCGCCGCCCACCCCCTGTAGAATACGCCAAAGCACCAGCTCGACCAGCGAGTGACTGATCCCGCACAGGAACGAGGCGATGATGAACAGGACGATCGATCCCGAAAGGTAGTTGCGACGGCCGAACAGGCCGGTCAGGAACGCCGTCATGGGCAGGAAGACGACGTTCGAAAGGATGTAGCCCGTCGAAACCCAGGCGATCTCGGTGGTGGTCGCCCCGAGGTTGCCCGCCATCGTGGGCAGGGCGACGTTGATGATGGTGGTGTCGAGAACCTCCATGACCGCCGCCATCATAAGGCCGATGAGGATCAGCCAGCGGTAGGCGTGATTGACGTCGACCGAGGCGACGGCGGGTCGGGGAGCGGCTTGCGCGAGGGCCACGCCTATATTATACGCGCGCGTAGTATCTTCAACGTCGGAAACTCGGACGCGTTTTTTCCGGTTACCCTTTGCATGCGACGCCCGATCCGAATTTTTCTCGCGCTCGTCGGGCTCTACGGACTCGCCTGGGCAGGCTACGTCGTCAAGTCGGCGGCGGGCATCAATCTGCTGGCCCAGGGTGGCCACCACGGAGGACTCTTCCCCGGCAGCGACCCGACCGTAGGCTGGTTACGTCGCGGTTAGAGGACCCCTTTTCGCTCCAAGAACCCCGCGAGGTCTCCGCCCTCGAAGAGCAGACCCCGCACCCTGGCCGCCTCGCCCGCCGTAACGTCGCTCGCCCGGTCACCGACCATGAACGAGCCTTCGCGGACTAACGGCAAGGCGGCGAACGCCTCCTCCAGCATCCCCGGGAGCGGCTTGCGGCACGCGCACTCCTCTTTGGGACCGTGCGGACACCAAGCGACTGCGGCAAGCGGCGCGCCAAGCGCCGCGAGTCGTGCACCGAGGGCGGCGTGAAAGCGGTCGAGGTTCGCCTGGGTGAACAGGCCCCGTCCCACGCCCGACTGGTTCGTGGCGAGGACCGGCGCGAAGCCCGCCGTCCGCAGGCGGCGGATAGCAAGAACCGCGCCGGGAACCCAACGGAGGCTCGCTGGATCGTAGGCGTAGCCCGCGTCCTCGATCAGAACGCCGTCACGATCGAGGAACGCCGCCCGTCGCGGCTCGTTCCAAGCTTCCAGGCGCAGGAGAGGCACGGCACTAACCTACCCCGCCGTTCCTATCGTCGGGGTAGGCTCAGCCTCTGGAACCGCCCGTCGCGCACTCTCAAAGAGCGACCCGCGAGGTCGGTCCAGTAGGTTCCGAGCGTCAAGTCCGCGTCGCGGGCGACCCGCGTCGCCCTAGAATTCGCGAGAACGTAGATGCCGTTCACGTTCGGATCGGCGGACACCCCGACGAAGGCGACCGCCGACCGGCCTTCGTTGTAGCTCGCGCCGAGTTCATTGAGGTTCGGCGTATCGGTCAACCGTTCGACCGCTCCGCCCCCGGTGGGAACCGGATAGATGTCCCAAGGCGCGTCAGAGTCCGCGGCGTCGCGATTCGAGGAGAACACGATCCACGCTCCATCCTTGCTGAACGAGGGGAAGAGGGAATCGCCGCCCGTCACGGTTCGCGCGACTGTGCTCGTCGCCCGATCCCAGACGCAGAGGTTATCGAGCCCGTCCTCCGGCTTCGAATAAGCGACCTTCGTTCCGTCAGGGCTGATCGCGGCCCCGTCCGCGTCATCGATCGGGCGGATGGCTCCGCTCGTCAAGAGCAAGACGCGGCTTCGACCCGCCTGTACCGCGACCATCGCGACCGCGCCGTCGGGCGCGACGGCGAGCGATGTGACATCGTCGAAACCTGGAGCGGCGAGCGTTTCGGAGGCGCTCGGATCGAACGACTCGCCCCGATACACACCGACCGCGCCGCCCACGCGCTTCGCGTAGACGAATCCCTTCGCGCGGCTCACGTCGGGCGTGGCGGCGACGACGTCGGACCCGAATCCGCCTTCGTCGCGACGGTCGCTTCCATCCGGCAGCACGGAGGAGATGAGGCTAAAGTCGCTTCCGTGGCCGAAGTAGACCGTGTTCGGACGCAAAACGAGGCCGCGCGTGGTTCCGCCTTCCGAGCCTGAACCCAAGCCGCCGGTCATGCCGCTTGTCCCCCCGGATGTGCTCGATCCCGTCGCACCTGAATCCGTCGAGCCCGAATCCGTTGACCCCGGGCCGGTCGTGCCCGAACTCCCGGAGCCTGTGGTCCCAGGACTGGGGGTCGACGTTCCCGAGGTCGTCCCGGTCGTTGGTTCGCCGCCGATGTGCCCGTCGTTTCCGGCGATTCCTCCGTCGATGAGGATAGGCTTCGGTCCGCCGCTCCCTCCACCGCCGCAACCGACCGCGACCGCGGCGAAGAACACCCAAAACGCCGGGGCGAACCGTCCCCTTGCTCGTATCATGACGAGCTTTATCTTCGGCAGGCCGGAAGATGAATCCTTACTTTTTGTAGGGCGCGCAGAGCGGATCGCCGATCACGACGTCTTTCCAGTGCGTCACCGGCGAGGCGGCGTAAAAGCTTTCCGCAAGGTTATAGCCGGCGGTGTAGCGATCGAACAGGATGTCGGCCCGCGCCATCGCGAGCACGTACGGTTCTCCGATGTAGCCTTTCACGCCGGTGACGCCCTGGGCGATCAGGTCGCCGATCGCGCTCTGGCCCGCCGGAACCGGCTTGCGCAGAGAGCGGGCGCTCGTCGAGACGAAGGTCTCGACGACGGCTCCCGGCAAGAACCTCAAGGCCCGGTACACGTCTGGCTTGAACTCGGGATCGTTGCTCCCCCAGGTCGCGTAGCCCGCGAGCGGCTCGGCGGACCCAGGAAACGAGCCGGGCGCCGCGAGGGTGGTCCCGAGCCTCTTATCCTTCAAGGCGATCGCCGCCCGGTCCAGCGTCGCCTGGACCTCGCCGTATCCTTCGGCCTCGCGTCCCCGTCCTTTCACGAGCAGGAACGGCCCTTTGTTCGGCTTGGCCGCTAGGGAGCGGTCGACGAGGGCGCGCGCCTCCTCGGGCGTGTAGCCGTCGAGGCGGCAAACGAGATAGATACCGAACTTTGCGTGGCTGAACGACTCGCTCTTGCCGTAGTACGGGTTCGGCGCGAGTTCGAACGTGTTCGGTCCGACCGTCAGCTTCTGGGTCGGCAGGCCGTCGGCCATAAGCAGGGAGTCGATCGCGTTACCGAACGCCTCCGCGTTGCGCAGGGGCAGGCCGCGCATCATCAGGATAAAGTCGATGGGGTTCTTCGTCTTGGCAAGCGCCGCCCTGATCGGATCGTGGATCTCCTTCTCGTACCGCGCCAGAGGGATGCGCTCGGTGGTGACCGTCTGCACCAGGACGATGTTGTCCTTAGGCACTCCACGCTTGTTGGCGTAGTAGCTCGCCAACCGGATCGAATCCGGGTCGTTCTGGTTCGCCACCACCAGAACCCGCTTGCCCTGCGTTGTCGGCGCGGCCTCCACGTCAAGTCGCGCAGTCGCCGCCATGGCCTTCAAACCGATCGCCTGGGGAACCGTTTTGGCGCAACCGAGGAGGGCGAGCAGAGCGAGAGACACAGGCTTACTATACGGCACGTCGTTCCGTGCAACGCTCGTCTCATGCGGATCGTTCGTCGCGCAGGTCGTTCGCATCGCCAGCCCTTTCGCGGAGCGGTCTTGGAGGCTCATCGGAAGCTCGAAGAGCCAACGTGTTAGGCCTTGTCCCTGTACTCCTCTGGATCGACCCGCCCGCCTCTGATCGCCTGCGCCATGAGTTCGGGAAAACGATCGGGAGTGCAGGCGAAGCAGGGGACCTCGATCCCCGCGAGCCACGCCGCGTTGCGAGCGTCGAAGTAGGGCGTGCCTCCGTCGCTCAGGGCGAGGAGGCAGATGAGGTTTACACCCGACGCCTTGATCGCGGCGGCACGCTTCAGGAACCGCTCGTTATCGCCCCCTTCCAAGAGGTCGCTGACGAGAACCATGATCGTATCGCCCGGGCTCCGCACGAGTCCCTGGCAGTACCGCAGGGCCTGCTCGATATCCGTCCCGCCGCCGAGTTGGACGCTGAATAGCAACTCAACCGGGTCGCTCAGGACCGGCGTCAGGTCCACCACCGAGGTGTCGAACGCCACCACTTGGGTTTTCAGCGCGCGGATGGAGGCGAGGGTCGCCCCGAAGACGCCCGCGTACACGACCGACGCCGCCATCGACCCGCTCTGGTCGAGGCACAGGATCACGTTCTTGAGGGCTTGCCCCTTTCGCCCGTGGCCGATCAGGGTTTCGGGAACGATCGTCTTGTACGTCGCTTGGTAGTGGCGCAGGTTGGCGCGGATCGTCCGGTCCCAGTCGATCTCGTTGTGGCGCGGGCGACGGTTGCGCACCGCGCGGGAGAGCGCGCCCGTCACCGCCTGCCGCAAAGGACTGCTCAGCCGCCGTTCCAGGTCTTCGACCACCTTCTGCACAACCTGCCGCGCCGTATCGCGCGTTTTCGCGGGCAGGACGCCGCGCAGGGTGAGCAGGGTCGCCACGAGGCGCACGTCCGGTTCGACCGCCGCGAGGCTCTCCGGCTCGAGGAGCATCCGCTGGAGTCCGAGTCGATCCATCGCGTCCCGTTGCATCACCTGCACCACCGAGCTTGGAAAGTAGGTGCGGATGTCGCCCAGCCAACGTGTGACGTTCGGCGCCGAGCCTCCAAGCCCACCCTTCCGTTCAGTGTCGTACAGGGCTTCGAGAGTCCGATCCCGTTCGAGGTCGATGCCCGTCAGACCTACCCCCGTCCCGTCGGCCTCGTTTCCGCCCAGGATCAGCCGCCATCGCCGAAGCCGCTCGCTCATAGCCCTAGAATCCTTCTCACCACGGGCAACACCCGCGCGCCCCGTTCCTCGTCGTAGACGCTCTTGTCCGTCACCGGCCGCGTCCCGCCCGTCGCACGCTCGCCCAGTTGACGCCGCTCGGGCTTCGTAAAGAGAGCGAAGGTCCGCCGAACCAGGGGAAGGATCTCGTCGAACGTCGCGCCTTCCAGGCTGGCCACCCACTCGTCCACCGCGCTCCAAAGAGATTCCTGATGGATCAGCAGGCTCCCCGAGCCTTCGAGCAACCCTTCCACGAACGCCGCCGTCTCCAGCGCCGTCGCCCCGGCGGAAGACTCCTGCCGCAGGCGAAGGGCCAATTCCTCGCCGGTGATCGCGCCGAAGTCGAACCGAAGCCGTTCCGCCTTACCTTTGAGAAGCGGATGGGCGTCCGCCCTCTCCGCGATGGCGCGGAGCGCGTCGAGCCAGAGGGACTCTCGCCCCAAGAGGCGAACGACCGACGCGACCATCGTCAGTCGCCTGCTCGTCGCCGCTCCCGATTCATCGTCCAGCCCCGCACAGGCTCCGGGCAGACCGAGGCACAGGCGAGTCAGGATCGCCCCGACCACCGGCTCCAGCCGTTCGGACTCCGTTAGCCGGACGCTTCCGTAGCGAAGCGCGCCCGCCAGGGGCGGCAGGGCGTCAGCTAGGTCGGCCACGTCGGCGGCGGTCGCGGAAAGGTCGAGCAGTCGCTGGACCACGGCCTCCGCCTCCAAGTCGGCCAGCAGCGTCGTCTCTACCAGCGCGGCGATCTGCGCGAGCGTTGCGGCCTCCTTGGCCCGTTCGGCCACCCGCGCCGTCGATGCCTCTAAGACCGTGTTGCCCCAGGGACTCGCCTCGACGACCGAGATCGCCAGTTCCGGCCGCCATCGGAGACGCCAAGGCTCGTGGAACGTTCCCTTCTTCGAACCCTGCACCCGTTCCGGGACCGCCCAAGGGATGTCCAACAGGTTTAGGCGGTGGAACAGGCGGCTCCGCGTCAGGTCCGTCTCGTTGCGCAGGTCGAGGTTCAGCGGCGTATCGGTGTCGTTCAAGGGCAGGCGAAGCCGCTTCTGAAGCGCCCGAAGGTCGTTCTGGAGCGGCACCGCCGGAACGCCTTCCGGAACCTCCCCGATTCGCTCCCCAACGACGAGCCGCCGCCGGATCAGGCTCCACGCCGCGTCGTCGCGCACCAGGACGGAACCCGCCGATTCCCAAAGCTCCCTCAGACCCGGCCTCGGCCTACCGCGCAGGGCGGCGAGGGCTTCCGCCAGACGAACCGCCTCGATCACGCTCGCGGGCGAGGCGTCGAGGTCCCCTTCGCGAAGAAGTCGCGCGACTTCGAGAAGCCATCGCCGCGTCACCGCCTCGGCGGGGGTGTTCCAGAGCAGGTCGTAGAAGGCGGGTGAACGCGCTCCCGCCCCGTAGCCCGACTCGAACGTCAGCCGGTCGTAGGTCCAGGGCACGAGCGTCGCACCGACCTTAACCTTCGGAAGCTTCGCCTTCGCCCTTGGCTTCTCGCGCAGGGCAGGGGCGTGCCACGCACCGCACACGACCGCGCATCCGGACGTCAGCGCACGCCGCATATGGTCCTCCCGCAGCCGCTCGTACTCGGCGGCGGGCACCTCGGGGCGGGGATCGTCGTCGGGCGCTTCTTCGGTTTCTTCGGGCTGGGGAGGATCTTCTTGGGGCTCGATGATCGGGAGAGCATCGCCATGAGGAGGGCTAGCGTCACGAGGGGAGAGGGGCTCTTTGCGCAACTCGCCCATCAGCTCCTCCAGTCCTTCGAACAGCCCCGCCGGATCGCTCCGGTGTTCGACGAGGTGCTCCCACCAGTCCTCCACGTCCTCGAACCCCGCCGCTTCGGCGAGCCGCT
Source organism: uncultured Fimbriimonas sp. (assembly GCA_964516175.1). Taxonomy (GTDB): domain Bacteria; phylum Armatimonadota; class Fimbriimonadia; order Fimbriimonadales; family Fimbriimonadaceae; genus Fimbriimonas. The sequence continues at coordinate 37,005 of CAZEWR010000003.1, forward strand.
CCATCGCGTCGGAACTCTCGTCCCGCACGACCCGCATTCCGAGCTTCGCGCTGGCGGGCAGGTCGAAGAACCGGACCGGAACGCCGTTCGCGTGCGCCCAGCGCATCGCTTGGAGCTCCGGCGAGAACTCCGCGAAGGGGTAGTAGATCGCGTGGCGCGGCACGTCGACGTCGTAGAACAAGGCCGCGAAAGGAGGCTTGGCAGCGAGGAGATGGGGGATCAGCGGCTCCATCTCTTCCGGCCCTTCGATCAGCAGCTCGGTCGGCTTTGCCACCTCCAGGGCCGCCACCACGCTCCGCGCCGAGCCGGGGCCATGGTGGCGGACACCGAGGATCAGAGGCGTTCCCGGCACGCCCGGTACAGGTCCTTCCAGCCCTCACGTTCCTTGACGACCGTCTCCAGGTACTCCTTCCAAGCGAGGCCGTCCGGCCCGGCGTCCTTCACGACCGCGCCGGTGAGGCCACCCGCGAGATCCGACGCCCGAAGCCGTCCGTCTCCGAAGTAGGCGGCCATCGCAAGGCCCGCGTTGAGGACGGAGATCGCCTCGGCGGTGCTGAGGGTTCCGCTCGGAATCTTCAGCTTCGTTTTTCGGTCGGCGGTCTGCCCTTCGCGAAGTTCGCGGAAGATCGTGACCAGCCGCTTGATGTCGTCCAGCGTCGGCGGCTCGGCGGGAAGTTCCAGCGCGCGTCCGATCGACTCCGAGCGCTGTCGCACGATCTCCGCTTCCTCCTCCAGGGTATCGGAGAGGGGTAGGACCACCGTGTTGAATCGGCGTCGCAGGGCGGAGGAAAGCTCGTTCACGCCCCGGTCGCGGTCGTTCGCGGTGGCGATGGCGTTGAATCCCTTGCGCGCCTGCACCTCCTGCGAAAGCTCGGGAATGGGCAGCGTCTTCTCCGAGAGGACGGTGATCAGCGCGTCCTGGACTTCTGACGGCATCCGCGTCAACTCCTCTAGTCGGACGATCGCGCCGTCCTGCATCGAGCGCATGACCGGCGAGGGTACGAGCGCGGCGGGCGACGGCCCTTCGGCGAGTAGCTTCGCGTAGTTCCAGCCGTAGCGCAGCGCCTCCTCGCCCGTTCCGGCAGTGCCCTGCACCAGACGCGTCGAGTCGCCGCAGATCGCCGCCGCGAGGTGCTCCGAGAGCCACGTCTTCGCCGTGCCGGGCACCCCGATCAAGAGCAGAGCCCGGTCGGTGGCAAGGGTTGCTACCGCGACCTCGACCACCGCGCGCCGACCGATGTACTTAGGTGAGACCTCGAACCCGTTCGAAAGCTTGCCACCTAGGACGTAATGAGCGACCGCCCAGGGTGAAAGCCGCCAGTTCGGCGGCCTCGGACGATCGTCGGCGTGGGCGAGTTCGTCCAACTCGTGGGCGAACGCCTGTTCGGCGTGTTGGCGAAGGAGGGGTTCGGCGATCATCGGAGACTCTCGTGAAGGCGGCGGCGAAGGTCGAGGATTTTACGCCACTTGAGGCGCAGCTCTTCCGCGAGACCTTCATCCCACGGATCGTTCAGAAGCGGCAGAGCCGAAAGGTCGAGCCGCGTTCCCAAGGACTCTAAAACGTAGTGCGAACCGCCGATGGCGCGGGCGATCGCCACGATCTCGCGCGACAGCGAGGCCGAGAACGGCGCCGCCCGCCAGCGCAGCATATCGAACGCCGTGCTCATCGCCTTGTCGCGCCCGCGCAGGCGGGCGACGATCTCTCGGTCGAAGACCGCCTCTGAAACCCCGTTTACGATCGGCTCGGCCACGAACGGCGACAGACTTCCGAAGAAACGAAGGAACAGCGCCTCGCCCCAGGCCACGTCGCCGAACCGAACGGTCGCCCGCTCCCATCCCAGACGGAGGGCATCGGCGTACTCCGAACGTTTGGAAAGATCGAGCAGACGTTCGGGAGACTCGCCCCATAGCGAGGGTGGCACGCGGGCTAGCAGGTCCCGTAACGCGTTGGCGATCCCGCCCATCCCGTGCGTCGGATAGTCCTGCGGCATCCATTTCGGCAAGAGTTCGGGCTTGGGAGGCGAGACCTCTAACGACGATTTCAAAAGTCCTTTGTGCAAGACGACCGCCGCGAGAGCCATCCGGGTTAACTCCTGCGCCTGAGGCGACTCGGGCATCCGGATCAGACGCTCCGCGGCCGTCTCCCGGACCTCCTTTCGCCGATCGCCCAAAGCCTTGGCGAACAGTTCCAGGTCGCCGGGACCGTCCTCGACCAAACGGACGCGCTCTTTCGGATCGAGCGAACCCCAATCCTCTTTATCCGGCAAGACGTCTGTGGGCTCGTTCAGTTCGACGCCCATCACGCCCGCTAGCCATCGTCCACGCTCGCCCAGCACGGGACCGAACTCGGGATGCCGCTTGACCAGAGGCACGAGTCGCGACACCACGGACGTTGGGGCGACGAAGCCTCGGTCCGCCGCCTCGCGCGCCCATTCCAAGGCCGCCGAAACCGACTCATCGAGCGCCTCTTCCAGAGCATCGGCGGCATCGGCGATCCGAAGCGTTTCGGCGGGTGCGGGGGGCAGGGAAACCGTCCGGACTCCCGTAGATCCGGCCCGTCGCACCAAGGCGAGCGTGCCCAGTTCGAGCAGGACCGTTCGCTCCGTCTCTTCGAGCGGGAACTCGGTCTTCCGCGTCGGCACGGCCTTGCGCGTCCCCACCTGCGCCGATGCGACGAGGTCGGCGAAGCCTTCAAGTTCGATCCGATCGCTCACGACTCGATCTCCCGATACGACACGAGGGTGAACCGCTCACCGTCGAACTCGCCGAAGATCTCGCATGGTAGGTTGCCCGTGCGCCCGAGAAGCCATTCCCGCTCTTCCGACCCGTTCGCGAGAGTCACCCCGACGCCCTCCGCATCGACGACAAGCCAGCGGGCCTCCCCTTGGGCGAGCGTAGCGTCCCTGAGAAGGACGGGGAAAAGCTCGATCCAAGGATTGAGGGCCAGCGCGTTGGCCTGCGCCTCGAACGCCTCTGCCCAGGTTCCGCCTCGGCGGGGTTCGAACTCGCGTGGGCTCGCGCTTTCCAGCGTCGCGCGCAGAGGCCACGCGGAAGGCGAGAATCGCGCCTCGGCGGCGAGCGCCGCGCCGAAAGGCGCCAAGGGCGGCGGGGGCGCGTTCCCCGCCGCGAACGCGAGGTGGAGCGCCCATCGCCCCGTCTGACGCCCTAAAAACCAGGTTCGGCGGGTCCAAAGCCGGTCCTCCTGGTCGCCGAACGTTCCCACCGCGTCCCATACGTCCACGACCGTCTCTGCCGAATCGTCGGGGGTCGGAACGCCGAGCGCCGTCCGTACGTCGTACGCGAGATCGCCAAGCTCATCCCCCCGCCGGGCAGCCTCGATAAGCAGCGCGAGGCTTCCCAGGTCGGCGGCCGCCCGCGCGTTGTCGACGCCGACCGCCGATCCGATCGCTCGAAGCCGACGGCCGACCCCTTGCGCCTTGGCGTCCGTCATTCGCCGCGCCATCTCGTCCCAGCTTCGTGCCGAGGAGAGCGCCAGGAGCCCGTTTCCCACCGCGTCTCGCAAGAAGGCCTCGCACTCGTCCAGTCCTTTTTGGACGGTGTCCCAGCGTTTCTCGACCGTTTTGGCGCTCGGCGGGGCGGGGGCGACTTTGGGAGCGGCCTTCTGACCGCGCTTTTCAACCCAGTCGGTGGCCCAGTCGGGCGGCTCACCGTTCGGCACGTCGCCCTTGGCGATCCTTAACAGCAGTCCCAGCGCGTGCTTGCAGGGAAACTTCCGGCTTGGGCAGGAGCATTTGCTCGCTCCATCCCCGAGATCCACCGTCACCTGGTAGGGCTTGGAACCACTCCCTTTCGCCTCGCCCCACGCCGCCGCCTCGTTCGCCCCGGCGCTCGCCCACTTCCCCGCGTCCGCCAAACCCCGTCCCGCCGAGATCGAGGCGGCGTCGGGAGCCAGGGCGATGACGGTCTCGGCGGTCCAGACGGGCACGTCTCCTGTTTTACTCCAAAGGGTACGGTTGCACTATGCCCCCTCCCCTACGCGTCGCCGTCGCTGGCATGGGAGGTTTCGCGGCGAGCCACCACGCCGCGCTGGCCGAGCTGGAGGCGCGCGGCCTCTGCCGCGTGGTCGCCACCTGCGATCCCCATCCCGGAGCGTTTACCGTTCGAGACGGGGTCGAGGTCTTCCCCTCGCTCGACGCGATGCTTGTCGTCGCGCCCGACGTCGTCACCCTACCGACTCCGATCCCGCTCCATGCGGAGCAACACGCGGCCGTCGTCGCGGCCGAGGCGGCCTGCTACCTGGAGAAGCCGCCGAGCCTCTGGTGGCCGGAGTACGTCGCGATGGCGACCCGCGACGAAGGAGCCCGCGTACCCACCCAGGTCGGCTTCAATTTCGTGGGCGATCCCTTTCGCCAAGCCCTCAAGCGCAGGATCCTGGACGGCGAGTTCGGTCCTCTCCAAGAGGTGACCTTCCTGGGACTCTGGCCCCGGGAACGAGCCTACTACACGCGGAACGATTGGGCCGGGCGGCTTCGGACGGGAGGGCATCCCGTGTTCGATTCGCCCTTCGGAAACGCGATGGCCCACTACGTCCAGAACCTGCTCTTCTGGGGCGGGGAACCGGTCGCGAAGGTCGAGACCGTCCGGGCATGGCTCGCACGGGCCCACCTCATCGAAAGCTGCGACACTGGTTTCGTCGCCGCTCGCCTTGCGGGAGGCGTGATCCTGAGGCTTGGGGTGACCCACGCCGGGACGGAGACCGCCGATCGGGAGACGCTCGTCCTGCGCGATGCCCGGGTCACGTTCCCAAACTGGCGCACCGCCCGCATCGACGGGGCAGATGGCCGAACGGAAATCCTGGAATCGGACGTTCGGGACCAGGGCGAGATGCTCCGGCGTAACTTCGAAGAATACTTCGCCGTCGTTCGGGGAGAACGCCCCGCCCCCACGACGTCCCTCGCCGAGTCCGCCTCGTTCGTTCGCCTGTGCGGCCTCGCCTTCGCCTCCTCCGAGATCCGAACCTTGACCTCGGACAGCGCCGATGAGGCGGGACGAGTCACGGTGAAGGGCCTGAACGATCGACTGCGAAGGTTCGTCGAATCCGGCGACTGGCCTACCGACGAACCTCGCGAGGTCTCCGGTCCTCTATGAACGGCCGTTCTTCGGACGTCTCGGTTAGACTCGAAGGGTGCTTCCCCTCCTCGGTCTCGTCGCCTTCCAGACGCGGACCGTTCCGCTCGGAACCCTCGACCTCGCGACGATGACCGCAGGGTGGGGACGCCCCCGCGCCGACCGCAGCATCGACGGCAATCCCCTCACGCTCGGCGGCAGACGATTTTCCCAAGGCGTTGGCACGCACGCGACGTCTCGGATCAACCTGAGCCTCGCGGACGCGACCGCCTTCGACGCTACGGTCGGCGTGGACGATGAGACGCAGGGCAAAGGCTCTGTCGAGTTCGTCGTCCTCTTGGACGGCAAGCCGACGTGGCACAGTGGCCTCCTTAGAGGCGGGATGGCGCCGAAGCGGGTTCACGTCGATCTGCGAGGCGGGAAGATCCTCACCCTGCGCGCGACCGATGGCGGCGACGGCAGCGCGTCCGACCACGCCGACTGGGCGGACGCGACGATCACGACCTCCGGTACCCTCCCGGTACCCGTGCGCGATCTCCAAAGCCTCCGCATCGAAACGGCGCACGCCGCTCTCGATCTGTACGTCGATGACGACGGCCGTCTCATGCAGCGCGGCTTCGGCGCGAAGACCGCCGAGGAGACGAACGGACAGGTCGCCTACCCCGCTTCCGGCGACGGCTGGACCTTCGAGCCCGCGCTCCAGGTGGTTCACGCCGACGGCAACACCTCGACCGACCTGCGCGTCGTTCGCACCGCCACCGAGGGCGGCACGACGCGCATCGTCCTGAAAGACCCTGCCTACTCGTTTCAAGTCGACCTGCTGATCCGCGCCGTGCCCGCGCTCGACGTCGTCGAGGCCTGGACCGAGGTCCGGCACGAGGAGCAGGGCGCCGTCACCTTGGAGGGCTTCGCGTCCTCCGCTCCTGACCTAGGGCAGGGCCGATTCTGGCTGACCCAGTTCCACGGCGATTGGGGGCAAGAGGCCCAGATGGAGGAGACGGAGCTGCCGTACGGCGTCACCGTCCTCGACTCGAAGCTCGGCGTCCGGGCGCACCAGTTCCGGGCTCCGTGGTTCCTGCTCTCGAAAGGCGCTCCTGCCCAGGAGGACGCGGGCGAGGCGATCGGCGGCTCGCTCGCTTGGTCGGGCAACTTCCGCTTCGCCTTCGAGAAGCTGCCTCAGGGGCGCCTGCGCGCGACCTGCGGCATGAACCCCTACGCCTCGGCCTACCATCTCAAGGCGGGCGAGACGTTCGCGACCCCGAAGATGGTCTGGGCCTGGAGCGGGCGCGGCACGGGCGAGCTGAGCCGAAAGCTCCAGCGTTACGCGCGGGAAGAAGTGATCCGCGACGGCGACAAACCCCGGGCGATCCTTCTGAACAACTGGGAGGCGACCTACTTCGACTTCGACGAGAAGAAGATCGTCTCCCTGTTCGACGGCGCGAAGGACCTCGGGATGGAGCTGTTCCTGCTGGACGACGGCTGGTTCGGAGTCAAGTACCCGCGCGACGGCGACACCCAGGGCCTCGGTGACTGGACGCCCGACCCGAAAAAGCTTCCGAACGGCCTCGGCGCTCTCACGGGCGCGGCCCAGTCGAAGGGGCTTCGCTTCGGGCTCTGGTTCGAGCCGGAAATGGTCAACCCGAAGAGCGAACTGTTCGAAAAGCATCCCGACTGGCTTATCCAGCAGCCTAAGCGCGAGTTCGACCTTTCGCGCAACCAGATGGTCCTCGACCTCGCCAACCCTAAAGTCGCCGAGTACTCGTTCGGCATTCTGGACAAGGCCCTCACCGAGAATCCGGGCATCACCTACGTCAAGTGGGACTGCAACCGCTTCCTTACCCAGCCCGGCTCGCCTTACCTCGGTAAGGACCGCCAGTCGCACCTTTGGATCGACTACGTGCACGCCCTCTACGGGATTATGGGTCGAATCACGAAGCGGCACCCGAACGTCGAGATCATGATGTGCTCGGGCGGCGGCGGCCGCGTGGACTACGGCGCGATGCGCTACGCCCAGGAGTTCTGGCCCAGCGACATGACCGATCCGGTCAACCGCATCCGCATCCAGTGGGGCTACTCCTACTTCTTCCCGCCCATCGCGACCTCCGCCCACGTCACCGACATGGGCGGGCGACCGATCAAGTTCGCCTTCGACGTCGCGATGAGCGGACGGCTCGGGATGGACATGGACGTGGACAAGCTCTCGAACGAGGATCGCGCCTTCGCCAAGGCGGCGGTCGCGACCTACAAGGGTATCCGCGACGTGGTGCAGCTCGGCGAGCAGTACCGGCTGGAGTCGCCTTACGCGGGGCCGCGCTCGGCGCTGATGAGCGTGCAGGAAGGGCGGGCGGTCGTGTTCGTATACTCGCTCGGTGACACCCCCGCCGCGCTCCTCAAGCTTAAGGGACTCGACGCCAAGAGAACCTACCGGATTCGAGAGATCGACCTTGCGCCGGGCGTGAAGGGACTGGAAGGGACGTTGGATGGCGCGGCCTTGATGCAGAACGGCCTGCCCTTGCCCACGTACGCCCGCTACGGCAGTGGCGTGTTCGAGCTGACCGCGCAGTAGACTCGTCTCATGGCTCTGCGACGCGCCCTCGCCGCCCTCGTCCTTCTCGGACTCGCTGCCCTCGTAGTGGCGGTCCGCCAAGACCCGCCCTTCGAGGACGAGATCCGTCGCTTTGAGGCGTCCGACAGGGCCAACCCGCCCGCACCGGGGGCCGTCCTCTTCACCGGCTCCTCCAGCATCCGCCTCTGGTCGAGCCTAGCCGAGGACTTTCCGGGCTACCGTACCCTTAACCGGGGTTTCGGGGGCTCCCAGATCGCCGACTCCGTGCGGCTGGTCGACCGCACGGTGTTTCCCTACAAGCCCCGGGCGATCGTCTTTTTCGCCGGCACGAACGACCTCGCCGCCGGAAAGTCGCCGGAGACGGCGCTCGCCGACTTCAACGCCTTCGTCACCAAGGTGCGCGACCGGCTACCGAACGTGCCGATCGCCTACATCGCGATCTCTCCCGCGCCTTCGCGATGGAACAACATCGCCAACGTGCGCCGGGCCAACGAGCTGATCCGCGTCTACTGCGGCTACCGGGGCCTACGCTTCATCGACACCTACGCCTCTTTCCTCACGCCTGAGGGCGGCCCCCGCCCCGAGTTGTACGTAGCCGACCAGCTTCACCTGAGACCCGCCGGTTACGCGATCTGGCGGGAGCAGGTCGGGCAAGCCCTCCGGGAGATGCTTCCGAACGGATGACGATCCGTCGCGCGACGGAAGCCGACGCAGAGGCCCTCGCTCTCGTCGGGAGCGCCACCTTCCTGGAGTCCTACGCCCTCTCCCTGCCCGGTCCCGACCTAGTCCGCCATTGCGCCCGGGCGCACGCCCGCGAGGTCTACGAAGCGTGGCTGAACGATCCGAACTGCGCGATCTGGGTCGCGGTCGCGGGCGAGGCGATGGTCGTCGGCTACGCCGTCCTCACCCCATCCGATCTCCCCGAGCGGCGTGGCGAAGACCTGGAGCTTCGCCGCCTCTACCTTCTCACGCGTTTTCAGGGCGGCGGAAGCGGTCGCGCCTTCGTGGAAACCGTCGCCGAGGAGGCCCGGCGGCGGGGGGCTACGCGCCTGACTCTCGGCGTCTACGGCGAGAACCACGCCGCCCTCGCCTTCTACGGGCGCGTCGGCTTCGTGCCGGTCGGGACCCGGGAGTTCACGGTGGGCGACAAGGTCTGCGCCGACTACGTGCTGGGAAGAACGCCCTAGACGTCGTCGGGGGCTTGAGTAGGCTTCTCGAATGCCCACTCCCGCCGCCCTTCGCGAGTTCGAGGCGACGCTCGACGCCGAGCTTGGTCCCGACGTGCCGAGCGTCGCCTGCGGGATCTGGCAAGGCGGCGGTACGGTCTTCCTGAGCGCGAAGGGCCTCGCGGATCGGGAGGGGAACGTCGCCGCGACGCCCCAGACGCCGTACTCCCTCGCCTCCGTCACCAAGCCCATGACCTCGACGGCGGTGATGATGCTCGCCGAGCGCGGCCTCGTGGACCTCGACGCGCCGATGGAGGGCGCCCAAGGCCGCGCGGGCGACGCGCGCGAGGCGACGGTGCGGCGCGTGATCGATCACACGGCGGGGCTGCCCCTCCACCACCGCTTCTACTACGCGGACGAGCCCGTCGCGCCGACCCCGTTCCCGGAGACCGTCCGCCGCTACGCCAAGACCTTCACCCCTCCGGGAGAGCGTTCCGTCTACTCGAATCTCGGCTACGGGCTGCTGGACGAACTGATCGCCCGAACGTCGGGCGTCTCCTACGCCCGGTTCATGGCGGAGGAGGTGTTCGCTCCACTGGGCATGGCACACGCCACCATCGACGCGAGCGAGGGCGCCGCGATCGCCTACGGTCCCGGCGGTTTGGTCTACCCTCGCTACGGCTTCGACCATGCCGGCGGCTCCGCCGCCTACGCGAGCGTTGAGGATCTCCTCGCGTTCGGCCGCTTTCACCTGGGCCACGGGGCGGACCTTCTCTCGCCCGAAGGACGCCGCCGGATGCGGGAGCCCGGTCCATTCGGCTACGGGCTCGGTTGGAGCGCTCGGGGCCGCGTCGTTCAGCATACGGGGGGGATGGGCGGCGTCCGGACGATCCTGCGCCTTGTGCCCGACCTCGATCTCGTCGTCGCCTTGCTCGCCAACGGCGAGGACGACCTCGTCTTTCGCGCCGCTAGCGAGGCGGTCGCGCTGTTCGACCCTTCGCTCCGTCCATCGACCGTGCCGGAAGCAATCATCGAGCCGGCGCCTTTCGGAGGTCGATGGCGAGGCAGGATCGAGACCCACGCGGGCGATCGCGCCCTTGAGGTGGATGTCGAGCGCGGGACCATCCGCCTTGAGGGCGCCGAACGGAAGCTCGACGACCTCTGCACCCGTGACGAACGCCTTTCGGGGACCTTCGAAGGCGACCTTGGGACGGAGGACGCGGGCCGCCGTCCCTACCGCGTGCACCTCGACCTCACGCTTCGTGACGGCGCGCTGAACGGAGCCGCGACCGCGATCGGCCTCCCCGGCGGAAGGCAAGGCGACGCGCTAGGCTACTGGACCGAGCTTACGCCGCTCTAACGACGTCGCGGGGTGGGAAGAGCGTTCGCCGCGCGTTACTTGTTCGCGGTCGTCACGCCAGGCCAGTCGTCCGTGCGGAACGGGACCGCCGGGAGGCCCGCGCCGTTGGCGAGAGTCGCGACGGGGTTCGACTGCCAGGCGTAGCGCACCGCCATCGGCTGCGGCACGTCGGGCGAGGAGACCACGACCGTGTCGCCCTCGATCCGGGCGGTGGCCCAATGCCACTTCCGGTCGGCCCCGGCGACCGCGAACTCGCCCAGCGGCCCGCCCCGGGCGAGAAGGCCGCCATCCGTGTGGTCGAACCGGACGCGCGCCTCGGATCCCTTGACCGTGAAGGAGCGATAGGTCGGTCCCTGGTAGACGACGTTCCGACCGTAGTCCCGCGCGAGGGCGATCAAGGCCAGCCGATCGCCGACCGTCTTCTTCTCCTTGGGGTGGATGTCGGCTGCGTCGCCGATGTCGATCGCGCTCGCGAGCCCGCTGTTGGGAACGTTCCGCGCCGTCATCGCCTGCGCCTCGCGAAGCTCGGCCCAGGCGTCGTCGCCAGGGACGTCCTTGTGCGGGGTGAACGCGGCGAGCGACACGATGTAGAACGGGAAGTCGCCCTGTCCGAAGCGGCGCCGCCAATCGGCGATCATCGCGGGCAGCACACGCCGGTACTGGTAGGCGCGACCCGCGTTGTTCTCGCCCTGGTACCAGATCGCGCCCTTGATGCTCAACGGGACGATGGGCTCGATCATGCCGTTCGAGAGGGACGTCGGCACGTTGGGGTTCCCCCCAAGGTCGATCGGAAACGCGGTCGCTTTCGTGAGATCGACGCCGACCCGCCCCTGCCACGTTCCAGCGAGGGGGATCTTGGTTCCGTCGGCGAGGTTGAGGGAAAGGGCTTCGGCGGGACTGGTGAAACCGCCTCCGCCGCCCGTGTCGAGCACCCGGATCGCGATCGAGTTGCGCCCGGCACGAAGCGTGCCGGCGGGAATCGCGTGGCTCTGGGGGCTGTTCTGCTGGGCGGACTCGCCGACCATAGCGCCATTGATCCAGGTCGCGTCGTAGTCGTCGACGACGCCGAGGTCGATCGTCGCCGCGCCTGCCGCTTGGTCCGCCGTCAGTTCCACGTCGCGTCGAAACCAAGCGGCGCCGTCGAACGCGTCGAGCCCCAAGCCGCCGAAGCCACTCGGAACGGAGACCTCCTTCCACCCTTCCGCGCCGATCGTGTCGCCCGACCAACCTGCCTTCGTGCCCGGATCGTTGGTCTGGTACCAAGCCGCCACCTGCTGGGCGTGGGAGGCGGGACCGCCCTTCGTCGCCTTATCTATCTGCGCGAGGGCAGGGTCGAAGTCGTGTAGCCCGCGCACGGCTTCGGGGCTCATCCACGACTCCGCGTTCGTACCGCCCCAATAGTCGCCTACCAGCCCGATCGGAACCCCCGTCTGGCGCCGCAAGGCCTTGCCGAAGAAGTAGCCGACCGCCGAAAAGCCGCTCCAGCCGCCCTGAGCGATCGTCTCCGGGGTGCACGTCTTCCACGTTCCGGTCGCCGTCTTCTGCGGCGTCAGCGCGGGCTGCTTATCGATGAGGAGCAGACGGATCTGGGGGTCGTTCGCCCCGGCGATCGCCTCGGCCCCGCCGTTCACGCCCGCTCCGACGCCCATCTCCATGTTCGACTGGCCCGTGCAGAGCCACACGTCGCCTACGAGCACGTCGGTCAGCTCGACGTGCTGAGAACCGTCGATCGCGACGGTGTAAGGGCCGCCGACCTTCGGAGGATCGATCCGCACGAGCCACTTGCCGTCCGTACCGGCGTTTCCGCTCGCCTTCTTGCCGGCGACGGAGACGGTGACCTTCTCGCCGGGGGTCGTCCAGCCCCAGAAGGCGTTAGGCCGTCCACGTTGCATCACCATGTGGGAGCTAAGGGCGGGGCTGACGAAGGGCAGAGGCGTTGGGTTCTGGAGAGTGAGCAGCATCGATCGTTCCTCTCGAATCTACCCAAGGGCGATGAGACGTTCCCCGCAAGGCGCACATTCCGCCGGGGAGACGGTCCGAATCGCGAGCCCCCCAGCGTCGGACAGGCGGCTCAGAGCGAAGTGGCAAGAATCAAGGTGAAGACCGCAAAAATCGAGCGCCTCCTGGTCTCAACCTCCCCCGATGTCTATGGAACAGATAGATGAGGGGATACCCCTGACCTTTTTGGCCTATGTCTTCTATTCGAACTTTCCGAAACGTGCGTATCCGGCTGCAGCGGGGCTCCTCGGGCGAGTGGCTCGCGGGCTGGGTCACCCATCTCTCGCGCGACGAGGCCCGCGTCCACCTGTGGAACTTCCTCGTCATGAAGGCCGACGAGCCGGTGGTTGGTGAGTGCTACGGCCAGGGTACGGTCGCACGATTCAACGGTCGGATCATCGCCCAGGCGGGGCAGGATCTGGCGATCGCCGTTCACGGCTCGATCTCCTACGCACCGAGCGAGGAAACGCCCCGCATCCAGGCTTCAGGCCTCATGGGGACGCTTCGTTCGCGAATGGGCGACGCGATGATGCAGGTTCTCGACGTGTCGCCGCTCAGCCTCGGCACCATGGTCGACATGCCGCTCGATCCGGGCGACCAGCTCGCGATGAGCCTTTCGACCGAGATGGGGCCGATCGACGCGAAGGTCACGGTCGCCAACTGCCGCCCCGACGGCACGAGCGAAGGTTTCCGCGTCGGCCTCCACATCGTGGACATGGCCCGGCTCGACCGCGCCCGTTGGGGACGCTTGGTTATCGAGCGGGCGGAAGCCTGAAGAGGGCAGAGGGAGAGCGGCCCTTCCTCTGCCCTGGATCCTGCTCCCTACCTGCCGCCCATCATCTGCTGGCCGAGGTTGCCCGAGCCAAGGAAGCCGGTCAGCTTGAACGGCTTGCCGAGCATCGCCTGCCATTTCGCCCGCTGGGAGGAGCTAAGGTTGACGGCGAGAACCCGCGCGCCCGCCGCCTTGGCCTGAGCCTGAAGAACCGCCATCTGATCCATGCGCGCCTTCATCGTCTGGGCCGTGCGGTTGTTGCTCAGGTCGTTCGCCATCTTCGCGTTCGCCGCGCCGAGCGCGCTCTCCAGCTTCGATCTCTGGGGAGCGGTCAGGGCGAGCGCGGAGGCGACCTTCGGCTGGAGAACCGCCGATGGGCCGATCGACTGCAGTGTGAGCTGGCGGAGTCGGACCCGCTGGGACGGGTTGAGCATCGCGGTCAGACTGGTCTGCATCCGTTCGATCCCTCGGTAGAGCATCGCTTTGTTCTGCTGTGGCGTCAGCGGCCGCTGCCCTTGGGGCGCGCCCCCCATCGCGTAGGGAGCGAGCTTGAGAGCCTGCTGCATGAAGGCGTTCTGCACGTTCGCGGCCACCTGCGGACTCATCTTGAGCTCTCTCTGAACGGAGGCGTTGATCAGGAGCAGCGGGTTGTACTCGACGTTCGGGAGATCGACCGGGAGTTGGGCCTGGGCGAGGAGGGTCAAAGAGAGGAGCGCGCCGGCGAAGAGGAGTCGACCTTTCACGATGCCCATTATTACGCCGAGCGGGCGGCGGCGTTCTGCGGGGAGAATAGGACCTATCGGTCGGCTCAGACGTAGAAGACCTATTCCCTTTTGATGATGGCCGCGCCCAAATACGAGATTCCCCACGAATGGGAAGAGCCGCACGACCTCCACGAGATGCTCGAAGCCGTGCGGGAGACGCGCCCGGACGCCAACGTCCGGAAGATCCGCTACGCCTACTACCTCGCTGAAAAGGCCCATGAGGGCCAAACCCGCGACTCCGGCCTGCCCTATATCATCCACCCGCTCGCGGTCGCCCGCACCCTGGTCGAGCTACGCCTGGACGACGACTCTATCGTCGCCGCGCTTCTCCACGACGTTCTTGAGGACTGCGACCAGTTGGACGCCCAAGGGATCCACGACTCCTTCGGCGCCGACGTGGTTCACCTCGTGGAAGGCGTGACCAAGCTCGACTTCAAGCCGATCGGCGAGCTCACCGATCGGCAGCGCGCCCAGGCCGAGACGACGAAGGCCGCCGAGACCCTGCGCAAGATGCTCCTCGCGATGGCGAAGGATTTCCGCGTGATGGTGATCAAGCTGGCCGACCGATTGCACAACATGCAGACGATCGACGCCGTCTCCACCGCGCGCCGGGTCCGCATCGCGAACGAGACGCTCGACGTTTACGCGCCCCTCGCCGCCCGCCTCGGCATCTGGCAGCTCAAGTGGCAGCTCGAGGACCTCTCTTTCAAGGCCCTCCATCCCAAGGAGTTCGCCCACATCAGCGAACTCGTCGCCAAAACCCGGCGCGAGCGACAGCGCGAGATCGACGAGGCGATCCTCACGATCAAGGAGCGCTTCGGCGAGCGCGGCATCCCGATCCTCGACATCCGAGGCCGTCCGAAGCACCTTTACTCGATCTGGAACAAGCTCAAACGTGGCGAGCACCGGTTTGAGGACATCAACGACCTGCTTGCCCTGCGCATCCTCGTAGAATCCGTCCCCGAGTGTTATCAGGCTCTCGGTGTGGTCCATGAGGCGTTCGTGCCTCTGCCGCACCTGTTCTACGACTACATCGCCAAGCCCAAGGCGAACGGCTACCAGAGTCTCCACACAAAGATCCTGGGGCCCGGCGGCCAACCGTTGGAGATCCAGATCCGTACCCGCGCGATGCACGAGACGGCGGAGTACGGCGTCGCCGCGCACTGGACCTACAAGGAGGGCAAGGCGCGCGTCGACGAGACGAAGCAGCTCGGCGGTCTGCGCCAGCAGCTCGTCGAGTGGTCCGATGAGGGAGCCTCGTCGAGCGACTACCTCCGCAACCTGGGGACCGACCTCTTCAGCGAGCAGGTGTTCGTGTTCACCCCCAAGGGCGACGTGATCGACCTGCCCGCTGGAGCGACCCCGGTCGACTTCGCTTTTCGCGTCCACTCGCAGCTCGGCATGACGCTCGTCGGCGCGAAGGTCAACGGCTCGATCGTGCCTCTGAGCACCCAGCTACAGAACGGCGACGTGGTCGAGTTGGTCACGCGCGGCAATGCCCAGCCCAGCCTCGACTGGCTGGAGTTCGTCAAGTCGGCCCACACGAAAGCCAAGCTCCGCACCTACTTCCGTAAACTCACCAAGGACGACGACGCGATCCGGGGCCGGGGCATCCTGGAGCGCGAACTACGCTCGCTCGGGCTCGATCCGAAGGTCTACCTCGGCGAGGATAAGCTCCAGAAGGTGGCGGACACGATCGACACCGCCGTCAACGCGACGGACGTGCTCGCCAAGGTCGGCACCGGCCTCGCCTCCGCCCAGAGCGTCATCGCCAAGCTTCGGGGCCTCGCGCCGGAGGTTCCGCCCGCCGACCAGATCCGCACCACGAAGACCCGCGAAGGCAAGACCCAGCTTACGACCGAGGGAATGCAGGGCGTCCTGGTGAGCCGGGGCAAGTGCTGCGCTCCCATCCCCGGCGACGACGTGGTGGGCTACGTCACGCGCGGTCGGGGCATCGTGATCCACCGTCGCGTCTGCCCCAACGCCCAAGCCTTCGCCCAGAGCGAGCCAGACCGGCTTCTCAACTACGCTTGGCCACCCGACGGCGGCGTCTACGCGGTCACGATCCGCCTCGTCTCCGTGGATCGTCCGGGGCTGATGATGGACGTCATGACGGTGTTCGGCGAGTCGAAGACGAACATCTCCTCCGTTCGCACGAAGACGATGCCCAACAACACCGCCGAAACGGAGATCATCGTGGACCTGCGCGACACGGAGCACTACGCCCAGATGACGACCAAGCTGAGCAACATCCCCGATGTGATCTCTATCGTCCGCATGTTCGGTCGCGGCGCGGTCAAGTAGCGAAGGCCCTGAAGAGGCTTACAATAGGGGATGCCTCCTTTCTTCGTCCACCCTCGCACGACGGACTATAGCTTCGGCGAGAGCCATCCTCTTAAGCCGGAGCGGCTGCGACGGACGCTCACTCTCCTGGAGCGGCTCGGCGGCCCACCCGTCCTGCATCCGGGCGAAGGACGGGTGGAAGACGCCCTGCGGGTCCACGCGCCGCAGTACGTCGAGGCGATCCGCCGAGTGGATGAAGATCTGGATCACGACACCCGGATGGAGCTGTGCGCCGAGTTCGGACTCTACGGCGACAACCCGCCGTTCCCGGGGATGTACCAGACCTCCCTCGCTTACAACTCCGCCACCGCGCGCGCCGCCGAAGCGGTTCGTGACGGCGCGCCCCTCGCGTTCGCGATCGGCGGCGGGCTGCATCATGCGCACTATGCGCGCGCTAGCGGTTTCTGCATCTTCGACGACCCTGCCGTGGCCTGCGCCGTTCTCCGCGACAAGTTTGAACGCGTGGCCTACGTGGACATCGACGTCCACCACGGGGACGGGGTCCAGGGGCTGTTCTACGACGACCCGACGGTCCTGACCTGCTCCATCCACGAGTCGGGCCGCACCCTCTATCCCGGAACGGGCTTCCCCTACGAGATCGGCGCGTCGTTCAGTTCGCTCAACGTTCCCGTGGCGGCGAAAACCACCGCCGACGTGTGGCTCGACGCCTTTACCCGCACCATACCGCCCGCTTTGGAGCGGTTCCGGCCCGGTGCCATCGTCCTTCAACTCGGTTGCGACACCCACTACGAGGATCGCCTGGGCCACGTACTGTCGACCCTCGACGCCTACATCGCGGCGGTGCGCATCCTTCGGGATCTCGGCATCCCCATCGTCGCCGTCGGCGGGGGTGGCTACAACCTGACGACCGTGCCCCGAATGTGGACCGCCGCGGTCCTGGAACTGTGCCGGATCGAGTATCCCGATGACCTTCCTACCGACCTCGCCGCCGCCTGGGGAATCCCCCGTTTCTCGGATCGCGACCTGCCGTTCTCTCCCGGCGGCGGACGGGAGGCCGCAGAGGAAGTGGTTCAAACCATCGAACGCGACTTCCTCCCGAATATGGGATAGGGCGGAAGGCGGAGAGGATCGACCTTCTCGGCGCCCTCCCCCTAACCTTTCCCTCCCTGTCACACTTCAAGGATGAGAAATCCCGCCACTATGCGCGACGTCGCCGCGAAGGCGGGCGTGACGCCGACCGTCGTGTCGCGTGTGTTGCACAACAAGGCAACGTCCATCCGGGTAAGCGAGGCGACCGCCCAAAGGGTACGGGACGCGGCCAAGGAACTCGAATACCGGGTTAACGTGTTCGCCCGGAACTTCCGGGAGCGCCAGACGAACACCATCGGCGTGCTGCACGGCGTGGGCTTCGACCGCCCTATTCTCGGAAGGGGGTCGCGCTACTTCGGCGCGTTGATGGACGGCATCATCGAAGGCGCGTTCCGCCACGGCTACGCGGTTACCCTTTGCCCTCGGCTGATGAGCGATACCCCGGAGGACGCGATGTCGGATGGTCGGTTCGACGGCCTGATCTGGTACAGCACCGTGCCCTCCGACGAGAATGTGGCGATGATCCGTGCCTGTTCCGCCCCGCTGGTCCTGATTCACCCTCAGCCCGACGATCTCGTCGGTTGCTTCCCCATCGTGTCGTGCGACAACGCGGGCGGCGTGGCCCTCGCCTTGGAGCACTTGACGGGTCTCGGCCATCGTCGCATCGCCTTCGCCCGGCAGGGCGATCAGGAGTTCAGCGAGTCGAACCTGCGTCGCGACGCCTTCGAGAGTTGGATGCGCACCCACGGCCTTCTCATCGATGACGCGGATATGCTGGTCGTCGATCCGGAAGACGGGGTGGAAGCCTATCTCGCCGCCCCGCCCCGCCACACCGCGATCCTCGCCCACAACGACGAGTTGGCCGCCGCCTTCGTCCGCCGCGCCCCGGCTTTCGGGCGACGGATTCCGGAAGACCTGAGCGTGGTGGGCTTCGACAGCACCTCGTTCTGCGAGGAGGTTCGTCCGACGCTCACGTCGGTGTCCCAACCCCTGGAGGCGATCGGCACGCGCGCGTCCGAGCTTCTGGTCGCCCGAATCGTAGGCGAGGCGCTTCCGACCCCGGGAGAGATGCTCTCCTGTGGTCTGGACCTTCGGGAAACGACCGCGAAAGCCGCTCAGACGCTGAGTGTGCGATAGGCCGGATTTCGCCGCAGAAAGGCCACGACGAACGGACACAGCGCCTGGACCCGCTCGCCCTTGGCGGCGATGTCGTCGAGGGCCCCACGCACAAGGCGGCTCGCAAGGTCCTGGCCCCGCCGGGCCGGGGCGATCTCGACGTGGGGCATCGAGACCACGCCGTTGCGGCGACGGGCGGTCGCAAAGCCGACCAGCTCCCCGTCCAGACGGATTTCATAACGCTCGCGCTCGGGCGCGAAGCTCACAGCGAGATCGGACACAGAGCGTTAGGATATCTGCAAAAAGCGAGAGCCGGGGTTTTCCCCAGCTCTCGCTAACCGAACGATCCGAGGCCTTAGCCCTGGATGAGCTGCATCACGCTCTGGGGGCCGCTTTTGGCCTGGGCGAGGATCGCCATGCCCGTGCTCTGGAGGATCGTGAGCTTCGTGTAGTTGGTCATCTCCTCGGCCACGTCGACGTCCGTGATGGTGCTCTCCGAGGCCGAGAGGTTCTCCTTGGCGATCGAGAGGGTGCGGGAGTTGGACTCCAGCACGTTCTTCTGGAAGTTGCCGATCTTGCCGCGGGCGCCGGTCACGTCGTTGATCGCCTTGTCGATCACCTTGAGGGCGTCCGTGGCGCCGGAGAAGGTCGTGAGGTCGAGCGCCGTCAGGTCGGAGGCGTTGCCCGCACCCTGCCCGAGCTGGCTGGCGGCGAAGTTGCCGAGGGCGAGCTGGGCGGTCTGGCCGGCGTTCGCGCCGATCTGGAACTGCGAGGTCCCGACCGTCACCTGGCCGACCTGCACCGCGCCGGTCGCCGTCAGGTTGCCGCCGGCGGTCAGCTTGACGGTGTTGCCGTCCGAGTCGGAGAGCACGAGGCCGTCACGTCCCGTCTGGCCGCCGGTGAAGGTCACCGCGCCCTGCCCGGCGTCGACGGTGGCGACGGCGTTCACGCCGTCGTCGTGGGAGGCGCCGGCGGAGCTCATCAGGGCGCCGGTCGAGTCGACCACGTCGATCTTGGCGTTCGCGCCGTAGGCGTTGGTCTTGAGCTTGATCGCGCCGCTCTCGTAGGAGGCGACGACGCCGGTGGAGTCGCTCGCCTTGTTGATGCGGTTGACCATGTCCGACGCGGTGTCGGTCGAGGACGAGTTGAAGGTCGTGCCGTTGATCGTGAAGGCGCCGGCCGTGGAGCCGACCGTCGAGGTGGCGAAGGCGAAGGCCTTGGAGCCGAGGGTCGCCTGCTCGGCGGCGGTGGTGACGTTGACGGTGACCGCCGCGTTGGCGGTGAGGGTCTTGCCGCCGGTGGTGCCGCCGATCGACATGGAGGCGATCTTGGCGCCGTCGGTCACGGCCGAGCTGGTGCCCGCCGAGCCGTCGAGGATCTTCTTCGTGCCGTACTGGGTCGTGCTGGAGATGCGGGTGATGGACGATACGATCGACTGGAGCTGTTGCTGGTTGGCCTGGAGCTGGTCGGAGGTGAGGGTGGCGGAGTTGCCGGAGGCGACCGCGAGGGTGCGGGCGTTCTCGAGCAGGGTGTTCATCTCGTCCAGCGCGCCGTCGGCGGTCTTGCTGTAGTTGATGGCGTCCTGCGTGTTGCTCTGCGCCTGGCCCATCGACGAGATCTGGGCCGACATGCGCTTGCTGGCGATGAGGCCCGAGGGATCGTCTCCCGCGCCGTTGATCTTCAGACCGGTCGAGAGCTTGGTCATCGACTTGCTGATGTTGCCCTGGGTGGCGTTGAGGCGATTCATCGCCGTCATCGCGTTGAGGTTGGTGTTGATGCTGAAACCCATTGTTCTTCCTTGATGCGCCGGTCCGGGTCGGTCGACCTCCTGTCTCCCGATTGGCCCCGATGGCGTCTACACAGAATGTATTCCCCGTATGCGTACCGGGGTGAAGCCAGTAAAAATACTTGTTTAAATCGATACGGGCGTTTTCCTCAAGGCGGTTGTGGAAGGCGTTCCACCCTCCCGAGACCCTTTCATCGGACGCCGTTCACACCGCGATCGACGGCGCAAGGCCCTGGAAATTTCTGATGATGTTCGTCCTCGGACGCTATAGTGGGGTCATGAACGGCGAAGGGATTTCAAGGCGGCGGTTTATCGCCACAACGGGCGCGGCGGCGGCGTGGCTCGCGGTTCCCGCAAGCCTGCGCGGGCAGACCACCACGACGCGCCCGATCCTAGGAAAGGGCGAGCATACGTACGAGTGCGTCCACGATTGGCTGACGCCGCCCCCCAACATCGCTTGGGGCGACACGCACGGCCTCGCCAAGGACGCCCACGGGCGGATCTACGTCGCCCACACCGTCGGCTCGGGCAGCGTCGGTAGCGACGCCGTTCTCGTCTTCGATCCCAAAGGGAAGTTCATCGATTCCTGGGGAGCCGAGTTTCGCGGCGGCGCCCACGGCCTCGACCTTCGTAAGGAGGGCTCCGAAGAGTTTCTATACCATTGCGATACCCGCCGCCGCCTGATCGTGAAGACCACCCTCGACGGCAAGGTGGTCTGGCAAAAAGGCTTCCCCGTCGAGTCGGGCGTCTACGCGAGCGAAGACGGGTTCTGTCCGACCAACGTCGCGTTCTTGCCCGACGGCGACCTGTTCGTCGCCGACGGCTACGGGTCGAGCTACATCCACAAGTACGGCAAGGACGGTGAGTACAAGGGTGTGGTGATCAAGCCGGGAAGCGATGCGGGCTTCGTCCGCGAGCCGCACGGTCTTTGGGTGGATACGCGCGGCAAGGCGCCGAAGCTGGTCGTCGCCGACCGGGGCAATCACCGGCTGCAGGAGTTCGACCTCGACGGAAGGCACCTGGGCTTCGTAACCGAAGGAATGCGACGTCCCTGCCACATCCACTACAACGGCGGCATGGCCCTGGTCCCCGACCTCGACAGTATCGTGACGATCCTTGACAAGGACAACAAGGTCGTGGCCGCCCTGGGCGACGGCGCGCCGGACGATCTGCGGAACGCTCCCCGCGAGAAGTTCATCCCCGGCAAGTTCGTCCATCCCCACGCCGCGATCTGGATGGACAAGCGCGATATCCTTGTGTGCGAATGGGTCCCGATCGGTCGTCTCACGCTCCTCCGCAAAGTCGGCTAGCCGAAGTCGGCTTATACTAAGACGAACCTCACCGCCGAGGCCTCATGAACCTGCGCTATATCTCCCTCACCGTCTCCATCGGCACGTTTATGACGGCCGCCGTCATGGGGATGCGGCAGGCTCCGAAACCCGAGCCGAGAATCGAGTTTAACCGCGATGTGCGACCCCTCCTCGCCCAGCACTGTTGGCCTTGCCATGGCCAGGACAAGGCGGCGCTCGAGCGAACCGGCGGCCTAAGACTGGACTCTTTCGCAGGGGCGACGGCGCTCCATAACGGCATTCACGCGATCGTTCCGGGGAGTCCCGAGAAATCGGAGGCGCTCGCTCGGATGGGTCCGAAAGACGCGGACATCCAGATGCCGCCGGTCGACTCGGGCATCAAGCCGCTGAGCCCTGCCGAGATCGCGACGATCCGGACCTGGATCGCCCAGGGCGCGGAGTACAAGGCGCACTGGGCGTTCATCCCGCCAAAGATGCCCGCTCTTCCGGCGGTTCGCGATGTGAAGTGGGGGCGCAACGAGATCGACCGATTCGTCCTCTCCCGCCTTGAAGGGGCGGGCATAAAGCCAGAACCCGAGGCGGACCGCCGCACGCTCATCCGCCGGGCGAGCCTCACCCTGACCGGATTGCCTCCAACGCCGCAGGAGACCGATCGTTTCCTAGCGGACGCCGTGCCGCAAGCCTACGAGCGGCTCGTCGACCGGCTTCTCGCGAGCCCTCGCTACGGCGAGAACCAAGCGCGCTATTGGCTTGACGCGGTGCGCTACGCCGACACCCACGGCCTCCACATCGATAACGAGCGCTCGATCTATCCCTACCGGGATTGGGTGGTCCGAGGCTACAACGAGGATCTTCCCTACAACGATTTCGTGGTCTGGCAGCTCGCGGGCGACCGGCTCCCCAATCCCACCGTCGAGCAGCGGATCGCCACCGGCTACGTCCGGCTGAACCCGACCACCGCCGAGGGCGGGGCCATCGAGGCGGAGGTTCTGGCGAAGAACACGTTCGACCGCGTCGACACGACCGCGACCGTGTTCATGGGCGTCACGCTCCAGTGCGCGAAGTGCCACGACCACAAGTACGATCCCTTCACCCAGAAGGATTACTACAGCATGTACGCCTATTTCGACAGTACGGCGGACACCCCCCTCGACGGCAACCAGCGGTTCCACCCGCCGGTGATGAAGGCCCCCTCCCCGGACCAGTCGACGCAGCTCGCCCGGATCCGCGCGGAGATCCAGGCCGCCGCCGCGAAGATCGATCCCGACGAGGCGCGGCGCTGGGCCCGGACCGCCGCCTCCCGACTGCCCGCCGTCTCGGGCTGGGAGATCGCGGGGCCGTTCGTCGAGACAAGCTTCGACGCCGCTTACGACGCCGAGTTCGACGAGGCGAAAGCCGCCTGGCGGCCGATCGACTTCAAGCTTGACACCCCCACGCCGAACCTCGTGGGCAAGCCCAACGCGTCGATCGACCTTCGCGCCAAGCTCAGCGTGCCGCAGGCCCAGGCGCTCGATCTCCGCCTCGGAAGCGACGACGCGGTTCGGGTCTGGCTCAACGGCAAGGCCGTGTTCGGCAACAAGGCCCAGCGCGGGCTGGTGGCCGACTCCGACACCGTGAAGCTCGCCCTGAACGCGGGCGAGAACCGCCTCATCGTGAGGATCGTCAACGGCGGCGGCGAGGACGGGGCCTTCGTGGGACTCGGCGGCGCGGACGCGAAACGGATCGCACGGGCCCAGGAGCTCGCCGGACGGGCGAGCCTCGCCCCCGCCGAGTCGAACGAGCTCGTCGACACCTACCTCCAGCTCGGCCCCGCGACGCCGAGCTCGAGGCGCTACCGCCGAGCGGACGCGGCCTACAAGGCGCAGGACGAGGCGATCCCGATGACCTACGTGGCGGAGGAACTCCACAAGCCCCGCCCGACGTTCCTCCTGCGCCGGGGCGACTACAGCCTCCCAGGTCCCGAGGTCGGGCGGGCGATCCCGGCGGTCTTCGGCTCCATTCCTGCCGCCAAGAGCAACGACCGCCTCGCCCTCGCGCGGTGGATCGTCAGCCCCCAGAATCCGCTCGCCTCCCGCGTCGTCGTCAACCGCCTCTGGCAGCAGCACCTCGGCGTCGGGCTCGTGAAGTCGAGCGAGGACTTCGGGAGCCGGGGCGACTGGCCCTCGAACCCCGAGCTTCTGGACTACCTGGCCTGCCGGTTCGTACAGGATGGCTGGAGCGTCAAGCGGCTGACCCGCCTCATCGTGACGAGCGCGGCCTTCCGGCAGTCCGCCGCCTGCGCCCCCGCGAAGCAGGCCAAGGACCCCGAGAACGCCCTCGTCTCGCGGGGACCGCGCTTCCGACTCGATGCGGAAGTCCTCCGGGACAGCGCCCTGTCGATCGCCGGCCTGCTCAAGGAGAAGCCAGGCGGACACGCCGACAAGCCCTACCAACCGTCCGGCCTCTGGGAGATCATCGCCTACCCGATCAGCGACACCGCGAAGTACAAGCAGGACCACGGCGACGCGCTGTACCGCCGGAGCCTCTACATGTTCTGGAAGCGGACCAGCCCGCCTCCTGCGATGCTCCTCTTCGACGCCCCGATGCGGGAATCATGCGTCGTTCGAAGGTCGCGCACGAACACCCCCACCCAGGCCCTCGCCACCCTCAACGAGACGGGCTTTTTCGAGGACGCCCGGGCGATGGCCCAGCGAGTCCTCATCGCGAAGTCGGACGACGCCGCGCGCCTCGACTATGCCTTCCGCCTCGCTACCGGCCGCCCGCCCACCGCCCCCGAGGTCGACGTCTTAAAGGGCTTCCTCACCCAGGCGCGGGACCGCTACCGGGCCGACCCTGCCGAGGCCCCGAAGACGCTCGCCGTCGGCGAGTCGCCCCGCGACCCCCGCCTGCCCGCTAACGAGCACGCCGCCTGGACGCTGGTGTGCAATCTGATCCTCAATCTGGACGAGACGCTGACGCAGCACTAACGACATGGACCCCCGACGCGAACACGAGCTTCTGATGACCCGCCGACAGCTTTTCGGGCGGGCGGCGATGGGCGTGGGCACCGCCGCCCTGGCCTCTCTGGTTCAGGCCCAAGGCGCGAAAGGGGGGCAGCCGGGATTCCCGAACTTCACCCCCAAGGCCAAGCGGGTGATCTACCTGACGATGAACGGCGGCCCCAGCCAGCTCGACCTCTGGGACTACAAGCCCAAGCTGGCGGAACACTTCAACGCCGACCTCCCCGACCACATCCGCAACGGCCAGCGCATCACCACCATGACCAGCGGCCAAGCCCGCTTCCCCGTCGCCCCGTCGAAGTACAAGTTCGAGAAGTTCGACAACGGGGGCGATGGCGTCTGGGTGAGCGAACTGCTTCCCCACACCGCCAAAGTGGTGAAGGACCTGTGCCTCATCCGGTCGATGTACACCGAGGCGATCAACCACGATCCGGCGACCACCTTTATCCAGACCGGAAGCCAGCTTCCCGGACGCCCCAGCTTCGGCTCCTGGGTGAGCTACGGCCTAGGCACCCTCAACGAGGACCTTCCCACCTACATCGTGCTCCACAGCGCCTGGAGCGCGAAAGCCGACGCCCAGGCGGTGTTCACCCGCCTATGGGGCTCCGGTTTCCTTCCCGGCCAGTACCAGGGCGTCGCCCTGCGCAGCTCCGGCGACCCGGTCCTATTCTTGGACAACCCAGACGGCGTGGACGGCACGACCCGCCGGAAGATGCTCGACGGCATCGCGAAGCTGAACAGGATGCAGCTCTCGCACTTCAACGATCCCGACATCGCCGCGCGGATCGCCCAGTACGAGATGGCCTACCGCCTCCAGGCCAGCGTCCCGGACCTGATGGATCTCTCCAAGGAGCCCGAGGAGACCTTCGAGCTGTACGGCCAGGACGCTCACAAGGCGGGTACCTTCGCCGCCAACTGCCTCCTCGCCCGGCGCATGGCCGAGCGGGGCGTCCGCTTCATCCAGATCTTCCACCGGGGCTGGGACCAGCACGGCAACCTTGGCGGCGACCTCCCGCTCCAGTGCCGCGACGTCGACCAGGCCTGCGCCGCCCTCGTCACCGACCTGAAGCGGCGGGGGATGCTCGATGACACCCTCATCGTCTGGGGCGGCGAGTTCGGACGCACCGTCTACTGTCAGGGTCCGCTCAGCCAGGACAACTACGGGCGCGACCACCACCCGCGGAGCTTCAGCATGTGGATGGCGGGCGGCGGCGTCAAGCCCGGCATGGTCTACGGCCAGACCGACGACTACGGCTACAACATCGTGAACGCCGACGGCCAAGCTCTCAACCCGACCCCGGAGACCTTCACCCCCGGCGCGGTCCACGTTCACGACCTCAACGCCACGATCCTCCACCTCCTTGGTATCGACCACACGAAACTCACCTACCGCGACTCCGGTCGCGACTTCCGACTCACCGACGTCCACGGCTTCGTCGTCAAAGAACTTCTCGCCTGATCTTCACATTCGCGTTGGTCGACGAAATCGTTGATCGACGGATTCGTTGGCTCGCGGGTATCGCCTAAGCTTAGAACCTTGTAGCCGGTGGTTTCAGCCGGCGCGAGAACCTTCCGCCGAGGCCGAAGCCTCGGGCTATCGAATCCACCGTAAAAAGGATGACCCAGGGGTTTGAGTCCCCTAAACCCAGTGCCAGCCATCGTCGCCGAGCAGCGTCTGCGCGAAGTTGAGTTGGCCGAGGTGGTACCAGGCGTGGAGGGTCATGAA
The DNA here is from genome assembly GCA_964516175.1 of uncultured Fimbriimonas sp. GTDB lineage: Bacteria > Armatimonadota > Fimbriimonadia > Fimbriimonadales > Fimbriimonadaceae > Fimbriimonas. The sequence goes on from CAZEWR010000003.1 coordinate 63,049, forward strand.
CCGGCACCGCTCGTCGCGGGTCGTCTCGCCGTCCTCCATCTCCACCTTCGCCTCCATCTCGTCCCCCGAAAACGCCTCGACGGTGGCGAGGATTCGTCCGGACGAGCGCTCGAACGCCTCGATCGCCGCCGCCTTCGTCCGCCGGTCCTCGGGCGCGACGATCCATCCTTCGGGCCAGTCGAACGACTCCTCCCCTCGGATCGCCAAGCCGATGTGGTCGTTCACGAGGTTGACCTCGTGAACGATGTCGGCGACCGTACGGGCCTTCCCGCCCAGGCTCTGGGCGAACGCCTCCTCGGGCAGGGCCTGAAGGTCGATCAGGAACAGCCGAAAGGCGCTTTGCAGCGAGCGAACGACGGGAATTGGGGTGATCGTATCCACACGAAGAGGTCGAACGGGCGAGCCCCCGATCGACAGTACGAAAAATCAAACCAACCGGGCTAGGCTCTTGCGGACCATGAACTCGGACGCCCCGCCGACCACTCGCCTTCTTAACGGCGGGATTCCTTCCGAAGCTAAGGAACCGCGTTCCGGGGGAGCGGACCATCCGCGTCGATCTCGCTAGGTACATTGGTCCGCATGATCTCGATGGGATTGGCGTTTGCGGCGACTCTCGCAGAAGGACCGTTCGCCGGCGCCACATGGCTGACCGTCCCCAAGACGGCGAGCTTAGCGGAAGGAGCGAGCTGGATCTGGGTGCAGCGCCCGGGCGATCCCAAGCCGACCCCAACCGGTGCGACGGCGGGCACGGTACGGCTTTCGCGCCGGTGGGCGCTCGCCGAACGCCCAGCCCGCGCTACCCTGTGGTTCACCGGCGACAATGCGAGCCACGTCCGGATCAACGGTCACGAGGTCGGCAGATCCTCGGACTGGGAGAAGCCGCAACGCGTTGAGGTGAAGGACGCTCTACAACCCGGAGAAAACCAGATCGAGGTCGACGCGACGAACGGCCCGGACGTGCCGGGGCGGAGCAACCCCGGCGGATTCATCTTTGCGGCGGAGGCGACCTTCCCTTCTGGCAAGTCGGCGACCTTGGTGTCAGACGCCGCCTGGGACAGCTCCGATGGAGCGGTCACCGTCGTCGGGCCGTACGGCTCCGCACCCTGGAACCTCCGAAAGGCGCCAATTCCCGCCCCGGCCTTCCGGCGCGAGTTCGCGCTGAAGGGCAAGGTCAAGCGGGCCGTCGCGAAAGTGATCGGACTCGGCCAGTTCGACCTCTACGTCAACGGCAAGCGGCAGGGCGACGGATTTCTAAACGGCCCGTGGTCGCAGTACGACAAGACGCTCTACTGGCAGGAGTTCGACGTCACCAAGGGGTTGCGGAAGGGCTCTAACGCCCTTGGAGTCGAACTCGGCAACAGCTTCTACCGCGTCGAGACCCCGCCCCCGGGACGGCACGCCAAGGGCGACGCGATGCCTGACTACAGCGGCGATGCGCCTTACCTTCTCGCCGCCGTCTTGGACGTCACCTATGACGATGGCCGTCACGAAAGGATCGTGACCGACCCCCACTGGCGCTACGGCCCGAGTCCCTACACGCTCTCCCACGTCTACGCTGGCGAGGATTACGATGCCCGGCGGGTCGATCCATCCTGGTCTCAGTCAGGCTACAAGGGGGCGGATTGGCACGCGCCGGTCGCGGCCAGAGTCCCTAAGGCGGAACTGCTCAAGATGGACTGGCCTGAGTTTCGCGCCGTTCAGAGCTGGAAACCGACGGCGATCCTAAATCCGAAGTCGGGCGTCTGGTCTTACGTCTTCCCGCAGAACGCGATGGCGATCGTACGTTTCCGGGTGAAGGGGCCTCGGGGCGCGACGGTCAAGTTCAAGCCTTCGGAGGTGATCGCTCCGGAAGGCGAAGTCGAGCAACTCAATCTCTGGGGAGCCGAGGCGTCGGGCTCCTACACCCTACGAGGTGGCGAAGCCGAGTCGCACGAGTGGCGGTTCTTCTTCCACGGCTTCCGCTATGTGGAGGTGACCGGGGCGGTTCCTGAAGGCGAGCCGAACCCGCAAGGGCTCCCGGTTCTGGAGTCCCTGGAGATGGTCCACGTCCGGACCGACAATCCACAGGTAGGCGAGTTCCACTCTTCGAGCGACCTTTTCAATCGGACCCATTCGCTCGTCGACTGGGCGGTGCGCTCGAACATGGCCTACTACCTTTCGGACTGTCCCCATCGCGAGAAGCTCGGCTGGCTGGAATGCTCCCACCTGCTCTTCTCGACGGTCGCCTACCGCTACGACGCCCAAGCGTGGTTCCACAAGATCACCCGGGACGTCCGCGACGTCCAGCTTCCCGACGGGCGGATCACGACCGTCGCCCCGGACTACCTGATGCTGCCGCCGAGCAGCCCCTACAAGTTCACGATCGAGTGGGGCGCGGCGGGCGTGCTCCTGCCCTGGCAGGCCTACCGATGGTACGGCGACCGGCGCTTCCTTACCGAGAACTACGCGTCGATGAAGCGGTTCGTCGACTGGATCGACGCGCACGCGAAGGACGGCCTCGCCCCCGCCGGACTCGGCGACTGGTACGACTACGGCCACGGCCAACCGCCCGGCCCAAGCCGCTTCACCCCGACGCAGCTCACCGGAACCGCGATGTGGGCGATGTGCGCCGACGCCCTCGCCCGCTCGGCGGACGCGCTCGGCAACTCTAACGATGCAGCGGTGTATCGGTCGATGCGCGCGCGCGTCAAGGCGTCTTTCCTCCGCCACTTCTACGACCCGGCGAAACGGGAGTTCGCGAACGACGGAAGCGTCCAGTCGGGCCACGCGATCGCGCTCTGCGCGGACCTCGTGCCGGAGGACGACCGAAAGGCGGTGCTCGACGCGATCGTCGCCGACCTCGAACGGCGCGGGTACCAGCAGACGCCGGGCGACGTCGGGCACCTCTTCTTCATCCGCGCTCTCGCGGAAGGCGGCCGCTCGGACGTGCTCCACAAGGTCTACAGCCGTACCGGCGTCGGTTCGTACGGTGGCATCCTGGCCAAGGGACTGACGACCCTTCCGGAGACCTGGGACGCGATCACCGTAGGGAGTAACTCGCTGAATCACTGCATGCTCGGCCACGTCATGGAGTGGTTCTACGGCTGGGTGCTGGGCATCCGCCAAGCGCCGGGCTCGGTCGGCTGGCGATCCTTCCTCATCGCCCCGGAGCCCGGCGAACAAACGTCCGCCGAAGGAAAGACCGGAACCCCGCAGGGAGAGATCGCGGTGCGATGGAGCCGTCAAGGCGAGACGTTCCACATCGAAGCGACGGTTCCGCCCGGAACGAAGGCCACCGTCGTTCTGCCGCTGACGGCGCCGACCCTTCGCCTCGACGGGAGCATCGTCGAGGCGAAGGCCGGGCCGTTCGGCCACGCGGCGGTCGAGGTCGGGCCGGGGCGCCACGTCGTCGAGTCGTCCGGCGCTCCGGCGACGGAAGCCCGTAAGATGAGGGGGCTTTCATGAGCGACACGCCAAACCCTCGGGGGAATCCCGTCATCCCGGTCTACGCCGCCGACCCCGACGCGCACCTTATCGGCGACCGCTACTACATCTACGCTACGAACGCCGGCTACTACCCGGACAAGGAGACCTTCGTAAACGGCCGGTCGCCCGACGCGGGACACGGTTTCTCGGCGTGGAGTTCGTCGGATCTACGCCTATGGAAAGACGAGGGACCGGTCCTTCACTTCGCCGACGTGACTTGGGCGAAGGACCTGCCCCATGCCTGGGCTCCGTGCCTCGCTGAGCGCAACGGCAAGTACTATTTCTACTTCTGCGCCGACAGCCGGATCGGCGTGGCTGTCGCCGACTCGCCCACCGGCCCTTTCGTCGACGCCAAGGGAGAGCCTCTCGTCGCCTACCGCGACGATCTTTCTGCGATCGATCCCATGGTCTTCATCGATGACGACGGACAGGCCTACCTCTACTGGGGCGCCGTGCCCGGCTATTGGCTCGAAGGTCAAGTCGAGTACGTGCGGATGCACCTGTCGGTGCGCAAGCTCGCGCCCGATATGGTCTCCTTCGTCGGCGACGAAATGCCCACCGTCTCGACCCGGCCCACTCGGGAAGGCTGGCACGACCTCGACCACATCGAGGCGTCGCACGTCGTCAAGCGCGACGGGACCTACTCTCTGCAGTGGTCGACGGGCAGCTTCAGCTCCCCAGACCTTGAGAAGTCCTACCGGGTCGACTACGCGACCGCCGTCACGCCGCTGGGACCGTGGCATCTCGCCGACGAACCAATGCTCGTGTCTCGTCCGGAGATCGGGGCCATCGGGCCGGGCCACCACGGCGCGATCCAAATCCCCGGCACGGACGAATGGTGGTGCGTCTACCACTGCCATCCCGGCGACGCCGACCGTCGCGTCTGGATCGATCGCCTGATCTTCGGCGAAGATGGCCGCATCGTTCCCGTCGTCCCCACGCTCGAAGGCCCGTCTGCCCGGCCATTGACCTTGGGATTGAGCCTAGCGAAGCCGGGGCCGTTCGCTCCGGGCGGAAGTGTCGACTTCCGGATCACATCCCATGAGAACTTCTCTCGCGTCGAGTTCTTCGCCGGCGACACGAAGATCGGCGAAGTTTCCGGCGAGGTCGAGCGATGGACGTGGCCCGACCCTCCGAGCGGGTTCCACCGGATCCACGCTCAAGCGACGATGGCGGAAGGGCGAGTCGCGGTTTCGGCGAGCCTCAATCTGGACGTCCTTTAGACGGAAGGCTTGGACGCCCGCGCGTCCGAGCCGTTGGGGTAATTTTCCTTTCGACATGGACCTGACGCGCTGATCGGCCCCGCTTCCCGACACGAAGGGAGCCTCGCCCGTTTCCGCGCGTCATGATGTCTGAAATCATCCGCCGTCCGGTCCGGCCTTGAGGCCCTTGTCGAACTCGAAACCCGGGCCATGCACTTTCCGATAGGCCACCGCGTCCGCGAGTGGTTTCGCGACGACTTTCCCGGCGACCATGGCGATCGCTTCATGGTCGCCGAGCACGACGGTCGCCTCGTCTCCGCCGCCGCGCTCCTGCCGCTGCCCATCGTCTATGGGGACATTCCGCTCCGGGCCGCTTACTGGGAGGCCGTCGTCACCGACGAGGCGTACCGTCGGCGGGGCCTCTGCCGTCGTCTCTTGGAAAGGCTGACGCCCGCTGAAGGTCCTGACGTCCTCTTCGTCTGGGGCCTTACCTGGCTATATCGCCGCTTCGGCTACTACCCCGCGCTCCGCAACTACGGCGGTCTCGATTCGGTCCAGCGCGTCGTCCGCGCCCAAGGTCTGCCCGGATCCACGGTCGGATTCCGCGATGCGACGCCTGAGACGCCCCTTTCCTCGCCAGCTTGCGGGAGACGGCGGGTAGCCGTTACGTCGTCTCTACCCCCGTGGAGGAAGCGCTTTGGCGCTACGAACTCCGGCCCGATCGAACCGTGGTCGGTCCGGCGAAACGGGCCCCAACCGCTATCTCGCCTTTAGAGTCCTGGAGCGTGACGGACATCCTGTGGGCTTCTTTGCGCACGATCCCTGGAATCTCGCTCGCCTCATGGAATTAGAGATCATTGCGGATCGGACCACATGGCGTGAGGCGGGCGTGGCGGCGACCCTACCCGACGCGCACCCTCCCTACAAGGCCTACCCCCATGCGTTCCGCCTCGGCGCACGTCCCTACGGCGACAACGCGGCCCGCATCCCGAACGCCCGGACTTCGTGCGGAAGGTCGCACCGACGCTTGAGCGCCTTCTCGCGGCCTCGCCGCTGGCGGGCTGGACCGGCGAGATCACCCTTTCCCGGATCGAGGACGGCCTGATCGTGCGCTTCCAGGCAGGGCGGCTCGTTTCTCCGACCGATCTGACGTCGAGCGGGAAACTATCGGTTCGGCTCAAGGCCGAAGGGCTGTTCGTCGACGTAGACGCGGTAGTCCCGGATGCGTCCGCTCACCTCCGGGCCTCCGGTGCGCGGAAGGTAGCGCAGTCCGCCGATCTCACGCGACTCGCCGAGATCGATGACGAACCGGTGAGGGGGCGGCAGGGCGCTGGCCCCGGCTTCGGAATGCCAGTACGTCGAGGTCTGCCCGTCCAGCGCGTGCTCTGCCACGCCTGGCAGGTAGTTCGTCTCCTCGCTGCTGACCCACAGGGCCTTCCAGCCGTCGCGTGGGAGGGAGCGCCCCTCGGGATCGACGACATCGAGGCCCGCGACGGCGGCCGAAGACCCTCCGTCGTGGGAACTCATCGCCTCCAAAGCCAGAAAACGACCGCTCGTCGGTCGGTCGAAATCCGCCTCTTGCCAACGGGCCTCCTCGGTGAAGGCGCCCATCGACACCGGTTCGGTCGGGACGAAGACCCCGGTGGCCCGCTTGGGAGCCGCGAAGTCGAGCTCCGGTCGGAGTTCGTCCAAGATCGGCTTCGTCAGCCCCGCGAGCCGGGGTGCGCGGGGACCGAGCAGGTCGAGCACGACGACCTCGTTCCATCCCTCCTTCAACCAGGGTTCCGGAACGTAGAGGGTCTGCTGAGGACCGATGTCCCAGAAACGTCCTAAGCAGCGGTCGTTGACCCAGACCACCCCCTTGCCCCAATCGCGAACGTCGAGGAACGTGTCGCCGGTCTCCTTCAGTTCGAAGCCGCCGCGCCAGAACGCTGGCCCTTTCGATTCGGCATGGGCGTAACGCAGGCCCGCGAGCCCGGCGTCGTCGAGCGGGAGGAGGAACACCTCCCAGTCGACGAGTTCACGTCCCTCAAGTTCGACCGGCCCGTGGATTCCCTTGCGGTCGAACACCTGCTCCCCGAAGTTGACGCGTCCCATCGCGTAGACCATGAGGTCGAGCCGTGTCGGCTCCGTCCGAGCGGGCAGATCAAGACGGTAGCGACCACTCCGGCGGTCCATCACACCGAGCGGCCTGCCGTCGAGAAACGCCCAAGCGAAGTCGTGGACGGCGTGAACGGACAGCCGCTCCGCCGGTCCGGCCGGCAGTGTCGTTCGGTAAAGGATCGCGCCCCGGCTCTGGCCGTAGGCCTCCATCGTGCGGGGTGCCTTGTCCTGGATGGATTCGGGAAGGTTGTCGAAGAGCGGAGCCGACTCCGAAAGGACGAAGCCTGGAATCTCGACCACCCTGAGGGGGCCGGGCGGATCGGACAAACTCTCGCCCGGCCCCAGGTGGCGCGCCATGACGGCGCGGATCGCTTCGAACTTGGGCGTAGTCCAGCCCGCCTCGCTGATGGGCGCATCGTAGTCGTAGCTCGTCGTATCAGGGCTGAACGGGCGATCCGCGCCGGCCCAGAAGCCGAACGACGTGCCGCCGTGGGCCATATAGAGGCTGAACGAGCGCCGCTCAGCCAGCATGGCTTGGAGGTCGGCGACGATCGGTCCCGAAGCTCCGGTGCGGTGCTTGCGGCCCCACATGTCGAACCAGGCGGGATAGTACTCGCCGTTCATCAACGGCCCGGTCCGCTGGACTTCACGGAGACGCTCGAAGGCCTGTTCTCCCGCCCCCGCGCCGAAGTTGACGACCTGGAACAGATCGTCTCGGTAGCCGTTCGCAAGATCTCCGGTGGGATTGCAGGCGAAAAGCGGCACGTCGAAGCCCCCATCGAGAAGCGCCTGGCGCAAGGCGCCCATGTACTCCGGGTCCTTGCCGAACGACCCGTACTCGTTCTCGACCTGCACCATCAGGATCGGTCCGCCCCGCGTGATCTGTTGGGAAGCGAGGACGCGCCCCACCTCGTGCAGAAAGCGCGTCGCCGGCTCCAGAAACCGAGGATCGGTCGATCGCAGACCGATGCCGTCGCGTTGGGTGAGCCACCACGGCAAGCCGCCCATTTCCCACTCGGCGCAGGAGTAGGGTCCGGGCCGCAGCAGCACCCACAGCCCCTCTTCCTGGGCGAGGCGGCAGAACTCGGCGGCGTCCGCCTGTCCCGACCACTCGTACTCGCCCTCCGTCCATTCGTGGAAGTTCCAGAACAGATAGACGCAGACCGCGTTCAACCCCAAGGCGCGGCACATCCGTAGGCGGTGCCGCCAGTACTCGCGGGGCACCCTCGGAAAGTGGATCTCGCCGCATCGGACGACGAACGGCTCGCCATCCAGCAGAAAATCCTGCTCGCCGATCGCGAACGTGCGGAACGCATCCGCCGGCTGTCGAGCCTCCGGCGATGCGACGACGGATTCTAGTCGATCGACGGACACAGTCCCCATTATAGAAGGAATAGGGTGCGCGAAGGATGGTGCGCGAAGGGCGATTCAGGGGCGTCGAAAGGCTCGCGATCCCTGGCGAAAAAGCCGGACCCGCTTGAGGAAGTGGACCTCGAGACAAAATTCATGCGCGCGAGAAGAAAGTCCGGCGTATACTGCACAAACCTTTGCGCAAGAAGCACAAAGGTTTGTGCGGCGACGAAGCCATGAACGACGACTCCAGAGCGAGCCACCGAACGCGATCCACGCTCCACGACGTGGCGCGGATGGCGGGCGTGTCCGCATCCACCGTCTCCTCGGTACTCTCGGGCAACTCGGGCCACCGCCGCATCTCCGAGGAGACGCGCGGCAAAGTGCGCGGTGCGGCCCACGCGCTCGGCTACACGCCGAGCCTCCTCCACCGTTCGATGCGGCGAGGGCGAACCCACGTCGTCTCGCTCTTCAACGCCTTCCGCAATCGCACTCGCGGCGACCTCTACCTCGACCGACTGTCCGGCGCGATCGAAGAGGCGGGCGGAACGCTCGGCTACGATATCCTCGTCCACGCGAACTTCAAGCGCGAGGCCCGAGAGACCTACGACTTTCTCAACGGCGGGTTCGCCGATGGCCTCGTGCTGTTCGGCTCGACCGCCGACGAGCCTCTGTTGCCCTTTCTCCGAAACTCCAGCCTGCCAACCGTCCTTATCGCGCCGCGACACGTCGACCCCGCTCTGTCGTCCGTGGTGGACGACGTCGCTATGGGCATGCGGTTCGTCGCAGAAGCCCTCGTTGAGCAGGGGCACCGTCGGATCGCGGCCGTGGTGGGCCAGACGGGAGAAACGCTGGACCCGACCGGTCGTCTCCGCCGGTTGCGCGAGGAACTGGCGCGGCGCGGCGTCGGATTCGACGAGCGCCTGATCATCGCCTACGACGGCTCGCCGTCCGACGCGGTCGAGCGTCTTCTCGCGATGGATCCGCGCCCAACCGCCCTGTTCGTGTGGCACGACGGCAACGCCTACAAGATCGTGGAGGAACTGGAGTCGCGAGGCATCCGTGTACCTCGGGAGCTTTCCGTCGTCGGCTACGACGGCATCGTCTGGCCCTGCAAATCCCCCCACGTGGTCGCCAGCGTCGAAGTGCCTCTCGACGCGATGGCCGCGGCCGGAATCGCCCTGCTCGACCGCCTCATCGCGGGAGAGCCCGGTCCCTTTTCCGAAACCCTCCCCGTTCGTTTTCTCCCTGGGACCACCCTTGGTCCTGCGGCCTCCCAATAAAGAATCCAAAGAAGGAAAGATCAATGAAAAAGGCATTCACCCTTATCGAGCTGCTCGTCGTCATCGCCATCATCGCCATCCTCGCCGCCATCCTCTTCCCCGTCTTCGCCCAGGCCAAGGCCGCCGCGAAGAAGACGGTCTGCCTGAGCAACGCCAAGCAGCTCGGCACCGGATTCGCGCTCTACACGGGCGATAACGACGACACCTACGGCGGCAACCTTTTGTTGGCCGCCGCCTCGTGGCAAGGCGCGGGCTATGGCCTGCCCAACGGCTTTATGGATCCGGCCGCCGACCTGAACTGGGGCGCCCAACTTTTCCCCTACGTGAAGTCGATGCCGCTCTACACGTGCCCGGTGGCCATCCCGGCGGCGTTCCCGGACTCTTGGGGTCCCGGCCTGAACTTCAACCCGAAGGCGGGGGCGGCGAACACGAGCTATCGCTTTAACGGCGCTGTGGCCTTCAAATCGGCGACCCAGGCGCACGACCCGGCGAACCTGGTCGTGGTTCGGGACTCCCTCTACACCGAGAAGGTGGCGGTCTCGCGACCGGGTAACCCCTCGACGACCGGCGCTACGACCTCCTGCAACGGAATCGACGATGCCGACCTTGGCGGTGTGCACAGCATCAGCGGCAACAACGCGGGAGGCAACAGCGCTTTCGCCGATGGCCATGCGAAGTACTCCATGCGGCAACAACTGACCTACGGAAGCCTCGGTCTCTCCAACACCCCTGGCGACAGCTACTACACGAACGTCGCGTCGGGCGGCGACTCGTACCCAAGCGGAGTTCATCAGAGTTGGGTGACGGGCGATCCCGACCAGATCCACTTGCCGACCCTTGGCGGTGGCTACGACAACTGGAAGTGGCACACCTGCAATCTCTGACCCTTCTCACCGGGGCGCCTTTGAAGGGCGCCCCGGCATCGCTCCTCAGTGAGGTCCACCCTTGAAAACCACCCTCCGCCTTTTACGAAGCGTCGCTCTGGGTCTGCCGCTGTGCGTCCTTGTCCTTACCGGATGCGGCGCCAAAGACGGCGCCACGCCGTTGACGACGACCTCGAAGTCCGCCCCACCTCCTTCCAACATGACGCCTGAGGAGAAGAAGGCTTACGACGAGGCGATCAAGAGTTCGCAGCCACCGTCCGCCGCTAACCCCTGACGTCCACCTATCTGACCCATGTTGCTTTCTCTTCTCGTCGCGTCCGTCGCCCTTCAGGATGCGCCCAAGCCCGCGTTGGAAGGCTTCACCGCCGATCCTGCGATCCGCCGCTTCGGCGACCGGTACTACCTCTATCCCACGTCGGATAAGCCGAACTGGCAGACCACCGATTTTTCCGTCTGGTCTTCCAAGGACCTGAAGAGTTGGAAGAAGGAGGGCATAGTCCTTGACGTGACGAAGGATCTGAGCTGGGCGAACATCGAGGCCTGGGCGCCCGATTGTATCGAGCGAAACGGAAAGTACTATTTCTATTTCTGCGCGCACGGCGAGGTCGGGGTGGCGGTGGGCGACCGGCCCACCGGCCCGTTCAAAGATGCCCTTGGTAAACCCCTGGTGGCGAAGGGGCAGGCCAAGACCTATCCCATCGACCCTTATCCCTTCATCGACTCGGACGGACAGGCCTACCTTTTCCTCGGGAACGGCACGCCCATCGCGTACAGGCTCAAGCCTGACATGGTCACGCTCGACGGGCCGCCGATCTATATCCCCATCAAGGACTTTCGCGAAGGCGTCTGCGTGTTCAAGCGCAAGGGCCTCTACTACTTTATGTGGTCGGAAGACGATGCGCGTAGCGACGACTACCACGTCTCCTACGGAACCTCGGGATCGCCTCTCGGTCCCGTTGAGATTCCGGCGGAACACGTCGTCCTACAGAAGCACGGCCTTGTAAAGGGCACCGGCCATCACAGCGTCGTCAACGTGCCGGGCACCGACCGTTGGATCGTCGCCTACCACCGCCATGCCGTTCCCAACGGGAGCGGCTTTCAGCGCGAGACGTGTTTGGCCGAGATGCGCTTTGGCAAAGACGGGTCGATTATCCCCATCGATCCTCTAGGTCCCAGTCGCATCAGGGGATAAGCTCTGACCAACGTCGAAAGTCGCTCGACCGGTAGAGGATGAGCGAAGAAGTCCAAAATCCCGAATCCAGGGCTTGTGAAGGCGCTCTCCGAACGCGAACTCCGGAGCTGACTGTGGTCTTACGATGGGTATCCATGGTGATCTGACCTGCGGATAGGTCGATTGACCACAAAACGACGACTCGTTTTTGCGGTTTTGGCCGATCTCTATAATATGCGCCGTTCGAACCGCCGATAGATCAGGCGGAACGCAGTGATAGAGACCAACCACCCCTCGGAGTTTCGGAACAAGGTTCGGAGCAGCCGCCGTCTCGGCGACCAACTCGTCGCAGACGACGTTTTAGAGCCCGAAGCCCTTCAAAAAGCGCTCGCTTACCAAGCGCAGCACGGCGGCCTGATCGGTGAGATCCTGGTCAACCAAGGCGATATCGGTATTGGGGTCCTGCGGGATTACCTCGAAGAGGCGACAGGCTTCCCTTTTATCGAACTCACGGATCTTGAGATCGACTCGGACGTCGCGAAGCTTCTTCCTGAGTCCTTCGTCGTGACCCACCGGGTCCTACCGTTCCGAAGCCTCAACGGCCAGGTTCACGTAGCCATGGCCGACCCTTTGAACCTGACCGTCTCCGACGAGCTCAAGGACCGAATCGACCGCCGGGTCGTGATCTATCTCGCCTTCTCCAAAGACCTCGACGCTGCGATCCTGCGGGCGTTCGACGTTCGACAGCGAGCGCGCACGGCTCTCAGCGAGATCAATCCGACGCCGGAGGTCGAGACCGCCGCCGCCAACGACGACGGACCGATCGTCCGCCTCGTCAACGGCCTTCTGTCCGGCGCCATCGCCAACCGAGCGAGCGACGTCCACCTTGAGCCTCAGGGCTCCTTCGTACGGGTGCGCTACCGCATCGACGGCATGCTTTACGAGCAGATGACGATCCCTTCGAACCATCTGGCCGCCTGCGTCTCGCGGTTGAAGGTGATGGCGGATCTGGATATCTCAGAGCGTCGGCGCTCGCAGGACGGTCGGTTCAGTACCCGGGACGACGTGGGTAACGAGTTCGACGTGCGCCTCAGCCTCGTCCCCACCGTGTACGGAGAAAAGGCATGCATGAGACTCTTGGAGAAAACGAACCGCCTCGCGAGCCTCGACGCGCTGGGCTTCTTCCCCGACCAGCTGAAGACGTTCGAGCGCCTGATCCGAAGACCCTATGGCCTCGTGCTGGTGACCGGACCAACCGGCGCGGGCAAGTCGACGACGCTCTACGGCGCCCTGGAACGCATCAACGACCCTGGCGTCAACATCAACACCGTCGAAGACCCGGTCGAGTACCGACTGCCCGGCATCAACCAGATCCAGGTCAACCCTAAGATCGGCGTCACGTTCGCGAGCGAGTTGCGGTCTTTGGTGAGACAGGATCCCGACGTGATCCTGGTCGGCGAGATTCGCGATCGCGAGACCGCCGAGGTTGCGATTCAGGCGGCGCTCACCGGCCACCTCGTTTTAAGCACGCTTCATACGAACGACGCTCCGAGCTCCGTCGCACGGCTGCAGAACATGGGCATCGAGCCCTTCCTGATCACCTCGTCGCTGATCGGCGTCGTCGCCCAGCGCCTTATGCGTACCCTCTGTCCCCACTGCCGGGAAGCCTTCGTGGTCGATGAGGAAGAGGCCCGGCTCACCGGCGTTCCTGCGGGCTCGCGTCTTTACCGCTCCGCCGGGTGCCGTCGGTGCCAGGAACGCGGAACTCAGGGCCGCCTCGGGGCGATGGAGGTGATGCCGGTCGGCGACGGGCTCCGTTCCCTCATGCTCGACGGGGCGCCCTCTCCGGACCTGCGAGCGAAAGCGCGGGCGGAAGGCATGATGACGATGCGCGAGTCCGCCCTGCAGCGGGCCTTCGAGGGTGGAGTCTCAGCGAAGGAGATCGTACGCGTTTTCGCGGAGTAGAGGACCGATGCCGAACTACGACTACATCGCGCGCGACCGGGTAGGAAACGTTACGAACGGCGTTCTCCAGGCCAGCGGTCGGAGCGAACTGCGCCGCCTTCTGCGGGAAAGCGACCTGTATCTCACCGAGTTCAAGGTTTCGTTCTCACCCTCGGGAATCGGTGGGCCGGGAGGCTTGAACGGTCTTCTGACTCCCAAACCCACGCTGCAAGACCTCGTCATCGCGACGCGCCAACTCGGAACCGCTATGCGCTCGGGCCTTCCGATCATCGAGGCTCTGGTCATCGTCGGCTCTCAGTCCTCGAAGCCAGCCTTGAGAGACGCGTTCGCGGATATTCGGCAGGGCGTGACCGATGGGCAGACGCTTTCGTTCGGTATGCGACGCCATCCCAGCCTCTTCAACCCGCTCGTCGTCGCCCTCGTTGAGGCGGGCGAACGCGCCGGCGCCCTTGACCAAGCTTTGGAATTGGCCTCCACCCAGCTCGATCGTGAAGACGCTCTCCGAAAACGGGTGAAGACGGCCTCGATCTATCCGAAGCTCGTCGCCGCCGCGTGTGCGGGCACGATCGCGACGATGCTGATGTTCGTCGTCCCGGTCTTCTCGAACGTCTACAAAGGACTGCACGCCTCGCTCCCCGCTCCGACGCTTATCCTGATCGCCCTCAGCCAGGCGGTGACCCGATGGTGGTGGCTGATCGCGGCGTTAGGCTACGCCGCGATCCAAGGACTTCGGCGCTACGTGCAGACCGAAGAAGGGCGGCGATGGCGGGACCGCCTCGCGCTGAAGACTCCGATCCTCGGCACGGTGCTCCAGAAAGTCGCGATCGCGCGCTTCGTCCAGACCCTATCGGGGTCTCTGCGGGCGGGCGTACCCGTCCTGAACGCGCTTTCGATCGCGGCGAACACCGCCGGCAACGCCATCATCCAGGATGCCGTCGAAGCGGCGGTCCACGGAGTTCGCGAAGGGGCGGCGATCGCGCTGGAACTTGAGAAGACGGGCCACTTCCCATTGCTGGCGACCCGCATGATCGCGGCGGGAGAATCGACGGGAACCATCGATTTTATGCTCGAGGAGATCAACCGATTCTACGAGCGCGACATCGAGGAGGCCGTCGATAAACTCACCCGCAGCATCGAGCCGGTGATGACCATGCTGATGGGCGGCATCGTCCTCCTCGTTCTGCTCGCGCTGTACGTCCCCATCTTCTCGCTCGGAAACGCCTTCCTGCACAAGAAGTAGGCGGCGATCTGTGATCCTTCGCTCGCGAGGGACGGGTCGGTCCTTCCCTCGCGTCGCCCTATAGGCTCCGCGCGCTAGATACCGTGGGAGTTTCGGATCGACCACGAAGGCGCAACCCCACGCGGCCCCTGAAGGATCGTGCACCGACGGCTGCAGAAAAACCCAGGCCCTCGGCCCGTCTTTTGCTTTTGTAGCCACAAGAGCGACGCGGTAAAGACGACATCCCTTATGAGTACACACAGGAAGCCCGACAAAAAGACGTACCCAAAACCGCCTACTCGACTTTCGTGTCGAACGGTTTGACAGGAGACGCTTACGATGAAAAATACTTCCCGCCTTCGAGGATTCACGCTCGTCGAGCTCCTCGTGGTCGTCATGGTCCTCGGAGTCCTGGTCGCCATCGCGTTGCCTTCTTACATGAGCGCTTCGAAAACGGCTAAATACAACGTCGCGGACGGAAACGCCCGGACCATCGCCAGCGCGCTGCAGTCGATCGCCACTAAGTCGAACGCCTATCCATCCGCCTTAAGCGACGCCAGCGTCGCCAACGACCTGGGTGGCGCCATTCCCAATAACCCGTGCAGCGCAAGCCTTGGCGCCGACGGCTATACCTACACGAGCGTCGTCGGGGGAGTCACCGTCTCCGCTAACAACGACGTCTGCTCGGGCTACGTGCCGGTGACGTTCTCGATGAAGCGGTGATCGCCTTGACCGGATCGAGAAACGGGCGTCGAACGCGAGGCGTGGCTCTGCTCGCCGCTCTCGCCTACGTCGTCGTCGCGACGATGATGATCGCCTCGGGGCTTTACCTGTCCCTGGGATTTACGTCCCAGACCTGGGCCGAAGCGCGGTCGGAATCGGCGGCGGAGCTCGCCGACGCAGGCATCAACAACGAACTGGCGACCATCGCCACGACGGTCGGAAACCCGCCGTTTTCGCCGCCCACCGCAGACCCGTCCGAGACGATGGTCTATCCCGGAGAAGGTCATCCCGTCTACGGGCGCAAAGGCGCGATCGCCGGTGTGGACGGAAACTTCTGGGTCTGCACGACCCTTAACGAATGGTGGCGATCGGGAACGACGCCCACGACGTGGGACGGACAGACCAACCCTTACTGGATCACCGCCTCCGCGTACGTGCGCGGCTCCTGGCGACGCGCGACCGTCCGGGTCCAAAAACGGTCGATCTTCAGCCAATACGCCTTCTTCGCCGACGGGCAGTACGGAACGCTCGACGACATCGTGACCGCCGATGCGACGGCTAACGTCACCGTCGCCGGCATGGGGGGGACCAACGGACAGGTCAAGCTGTCACTCGGCAGCGCGCTCTCGCTCGGGAACATCCTCAACGCGAACCGGGCCAACTGCCTCGGAACTCAGTTCCCGAGTTCCGTCGTTCGCGCGGGCTCGGTCCTCACCACCCAACAGCCGCCCAAGAGCTTCGACCGAACCATCGACTCGATGAAGCGGGTCTTCGGGATCACCGCTACCGACGACCTGAGCGCCGGGCTCGCTCTGCTCGCGCGCTCCTCCAACTCGACCGGGGTCTACACCTACAAACCTCTCGTCGGCTCTGCGACGCTCTCCCTCGCGAACTGCACGAAGGTGAGTCTGCCAAGCAGCGCCCTGGAGAACTACAACATCCTCAACGTCCTTCTGCCGACGAAGGCCTGCTGGGATCTCTGCAACGTGAAGCCGGGCACGGGCGGCAAGGTCAAGACGCTCATCTTCGAGCCTGGCGACTACTACCTCAACGACATCAACCTCAACTACGACGCTTCGACGGAACTGGTGATCGACCCCATGGCCCTCGCGAGCGGCGGGACGCCCGGTCCCGTGCGCTTTTGGGTGTACGACGTTCCGCTGCTCGGAGGCTCGGACCACATCGACCTCCCCGTCGTGATGACGAAGGCGAGCGGAGCAAGCGCCCCCGATCCCTCGCTTTTCCGAATCTACTACGCGAAGGATGGGTACACCTTGACGCTGAACCGAAAGCCCAATCTCAAGGACTACACCGGCGCGAACCTGACGGGGGATTTCAATCTCTACGGTTGCCTCTACGGCATCACCAAGCCGACCAACGCTTCGGGGTTGATCACAAACCTGCTGTGGTACGGATCGAAGGTCACCCTCGCCGGAACCGCCGGTGCGACGGGCGGCGGCGTCGTGGTGAACGGATCGGTTATCGCGGACCGGATCGGTTTTTCCGGCCCCTGCGCGATCAATTTCGCATCCTCGTCCGACGCGTCCGATCCGGGCGTCGGCGCGACGATCCTGGGGAGTTACCTCGATGGCAAATAGACGCGCCCCAGATAGACGTGTCGGAGGTTTCGTCCTGATCGAGGCCGTTCTCGCCGTGACGATCCTCGCGGTCACCACCGCCGGAGTGTTCGTGGGCTGGTCCGTCACGGTGCGCCACAATCTTGACAGCCACCTGAACGCGCAGGCAGCCCAGCTTGCCCGGGCCGAAATCGAGCGAGCCAAGCTCAATGGCGCGAATGGCCTGCCGTTCGGCGCGTACAGCGCGTCGAGCGGAACCGCGGCCTGGAGCGGCGCCTACGACGCGACCGCCAACGCGGGGACCGGAGGATGGGTCGCCAACCTGCCCGTCTACTACGACGCCTCGGGAACCCGGGTCGCATCCGCCGCCAACGCGTCTCTCGTCCTCATGGACACCCTGACCGACTCCGGCGTGCTCGCGACCCAGGGTTCCGGCTACGCTCTCCAGCCGACGAGCCAGCGCGGGATCGTCGTGACCGTGACCCTCACCTCGGACGGCTCGACCGTCCTCGCGATGGGCACGACTCTCGTTCAGGGGGGGCTCTGATGCGACGCGGACTGGGCCTTATCGAGCTTCTGATCGCCGTCGTCGTCGTCGCGATCGCCATGGCGCTGTTCTTCCCCTCCATGCTCGGCGTCTGGAAGATGCAGACGTTAAGTTACGGGATGCCGACCGTCGACAACGACGCTCGAGCCATCGCCCTGAATCTAGCCGATTCTCTGCGCGCGGCAACCCTCTGCAACGCGACCGATACTGGCTGCACGGTCGATGCGGCGGTCGAGAACGCCACCGCGACCGGACTGACGGTCTACCGGCGAAACGACGACGGCACCCTGAAGAAGATAACCCTCGCCGTGGTCGGCGGCGCCTTTCAGCAGCGGACGAACGGCGTCGTCACAACGATCGACAATGACGCAACGTTCACCCTCGTGTTCTATACAGGGACTACCTATAACTCAAATAGTTTGACCCCTTTTACGCCGACGGACGCAACGCTGAAAAGTCTCGCCGCCGTGGGGATCCAAACGACGGTCGCCCGCAATGGGCTCACCAGCTCCTACTCGACGGTGGTTCGTCTCCGTAACAGCCCCAAGACCTAAAAAGATCTCCCATGCCACGACCCGAAAATCTAAACCTCGGTATCGAGTTGAACGATCGCGATATCCGGGTCGCCCTAGTCGACATCGAAGGCGACACTCCGTCCGTGCGCGCCACCCGCACGGCGCTCCTACCTGACGGCGCGATCGAGGGGGGCGTTATCCACGATCCGGCCATCGTGGCCCAGACCATCCAGCAACTGGTTCGGCCCTTGCGCGTCGGTCCGACGACGCGCACCGTCGTCGGCATTCCATCCACGCTACTGACCACGCGACTGCTCTCGATCCCGCCCTGCGAGGATCGAGAGGTCGCCGCCCTCGTGGAGGGCGAGATGGAACACCTGGGCATCTTGACCGAGGAAGGCCCGCTCGAGGTGATCACGTATCCCCGACGGGAAGGAGCTCCCGCGAACGCGATGCGTTCTGCGACCGTCTTCATGGCCGACCACCGCATCGTCCGCGAGGTGAAGGCGGCGGTCGAAGCGGCGGGGCTTCGGGTCGCGGGCATCGAGACGTCCCAGGTCGGCAAACTCCGCACGGCAACGCTCGCCTTGCCGCGGTCGGCGGCCACCCTGTTCATCGTCGTCGGTCCCCACCTGACGGGACTCAACTATTTCAATGGGGCCGATCCGGTGGCGAACCGACGCGTCGAAGTGGGCTCCGCCACGCTTTTCCGCGAGCAAGCGGCCGACGCGGACGGAAATCCCGCGCCGCTCCGCATCGATCACGCCACCCTCGACCGTCTGGCGATCGAATCGCTGCAGTTGATGGAGTTCGTGCAGCGAGACTTCGCTGACGAGATCGAAAGCGTCCGGATCTACGCCGTCGAGCCGGAAGTCGAGATGCTCGCGCCGATGCTAGAGCGCCGCTTCGGCATACCTACGGTCTTTAGCCCCTCCCCCACCGGTCTGGACGATCCCCGCTATGCGGTCGCCTACGGCCTTGCCGTTCGCGATTTCGTGGGGCCGTACAAGGTTCCGAAGATCGACCTCTCGGCGAAGCTGCGCAAGCAGAGCGACGCCCAAGAGACGCGACAGAACCTGATCGGGTCGATGTTAGCCTCGGGGCTTGCCTTAGCCGTCGGCCTCGTCGCCTTCGTGTGCTACGGACGCCTAAACGCCGCGCTCGACGCCCACGGTCGAAGGACGGCGGCCCAGCTTAAAGAGTTGAGATCGCAGACGGACACGATCTCGGCGGCCCGAACGGATCAAGACCGTCTCTATCATGCACTGCGTCATGAAGGTTTGCCGTTGGTGGCGATCATGGACGACGTCGCGCGCGGCGGCGAGCCGGGCGTCCGCCTCAAGTCGGTCGGCGTTGGCAAGGATCTCCACGTGAAGGTCCAGGGCGAGGCCCAGAACGAGGCGGCCCTGAGCCGGATAGCCCAGCGTCTCCAAGCCAGTCCCGTCCTCGCTGATATCGGACTCGTCCAGCTCGACCGTTCGCGCGTGCCCGATAGCGCGCCGATCACCTTCGAGATCGACGCGACGACCGTACCGGCCGACCGCATCGATGCGCCGGGTCGCTCCGCGCCGATCGGTCAGATCGCCTCGATCGGACGAGCCGTCCGGGAGACCGGATCGTGAGGACGACCCGAGTCCGGATCGCCGCGTGGGCGGTTCCCATCGTCAGCTTCGCCCTTGCGACGGTCCTGATCGTGGATCGACACCGTGCCTTCACCGACGCTCTCCGACGCAATCGTCGACTCGAATCCGATTGGAGCCGAGCCTACACGACGGAAGACGCGATCGACGAGCTGAAGAGGGCGACGCGTTTCGCCTGCGCGGAGCGAAGCCCGAAAGAGGAGGCCGCTTTCTTCGCAGGTCTTCGGCGGCACGCGGCCTTGGCCGATGTCACCATCGTCCGCCTGCGTTCCCAAGCCGAGACCTTGGGCGACAACGCGCCGAGCGGCCCCCCTCCCGCCAACGCCGACAAGGATTCGACCGAGACCGTGACCAAAGGCGTGACGCGCATCGGCTGCCAGCTTGTGCTCGATGGCTCCTATCCCGCGCTCCGCCGGTTCGTCCGTGGACTCTGGGAATCCGACCGGCTCTACACCATGAGCGACGTGGCCTGGAACCGCGCCCCGAACGGAACGGAGCTGACCCTCACGCTCAACCGCTATCTCGCTCCCCAACCGCCCTCGAAGGAGGCGCCGAACCTATGAAACTCAAGCCTCTCCTCCTCGGCGCCAGCCTCGCCCTCGTACTTCCCGCGCCCGCCTTGCCTCAGGCCAGCCGCGTCGGGAAGGCGATCGCGGTCAACTTTTCCCGCACCGACGCCGGACGGGCCCTGAAGGCGTTCGGCCTGACCGCCGGCGTCGAGATCGTCTACGTGGCGGGCAAGGACAAGGCGCCGGTTACCCTCAGCGTCACGGTGGATACCGCCGAATCTGGAGTCCGGAGCATCGCCACCGCGGCGGGGCTCGTCTACCGCAAGGTGGGGTCGCAGTACGTCGTCGCCCCGCCGGACGGCATGCGGCAGGCCCTCGCGCCCTATGGCGTTCGCGCGATGTTGCCGGTCCTCGACGGGTCGGCGGCGGACATGGCGACGGCGATCCAGGAGTTCTTGCCTTACGCCACGGTGCGCGTCCTCGGTGACAGCCTCACCGTCGTCGGCATCCCGGAAGACGTCGCTCTGGCCCGTGAGGCGCTGGCGACCCTTCAAGGCAAGGCGACCGGGCAAGCCTCTGCGACCGACGTGATCCTTCTTACGAAGGCGGTGCCCAAAACGGTCGCGCCCCTCCTTGAAAAGCTCTGCCCCGGCGTCAAAGTCACTCCGACCGATGGCGAAGGTCCGGGCGGCGCCCTCGCGCTCGCCGGTCCGGCCAACGTCCTCGACGCCGCCCGCAAGATGGTGGCGCGGCTTGACGTCGATATGCCTGACGCCACGACGATCCGGGTCTACACTCTCCGCTACTCGAGCGCCCCGGACGTGGTCTCGATCCTCAGGAAGACCTTTCCCACGCTCGACGCCCTGGCCGGGCCGTCGCCCAACATCCCCAAGCGGGCGGGCTTTAGTCCGCTGACCGCCGCCCTTTCCACGACCTCGGCTCAAAGTCAAGGCTTGGGTCAAGGAATGGCGAGCGTTGCCGAAAAACCGACGGTTCCCGGCCCCGAAGGCGCGCGCGCCAAGACCCTGATCCTTCGCGGGCGGCCCGACGTCGTCGATCAGGCGCTTGGACTGCTCGATCAGATCGACCGCAAACCCAAGCAGATCATGATCGAGGTGAACGTCGTCGAGACTTCCCCGAGCGAGGACGAGGCGAAGGGCCTCACCTACGACTGGAGTTCCTTCAGCTTCTACGAGACGCCCGCAGGAGGCTCAACGTCGTCGACGAGGCCGATCGGGGTCGGCCAGTTCAGCCGGGCTCCCTGGAACTTCAACGCCATCCTCAGCGCGAAGGTACTGAAGAAGGAGGCGAAGATACTGGCGAGGCCGAGCATCCGCGTGATCGACAACGGCGAGGCGTCCGTCTTTATCGGCGACACCCTACGGGCCCGCATCGTCACCGGCGGCGCGTTAGGCTCCCAGAACGTCGAGATTCAGGAATTCCCCATCGGCATCATCCTCCTGATCGCGCCCCAGGTGAACGCGGACGGCAACATCACGATGCATGTCAACCCGGTCATCAGCACCGTCACCTCCATCGACAGCTTCAACGTGCCGCAGACGAGTTCCCGCGAGGCGGAGACGACCGCTATCGTGAAGGACGGCGAGACCGTCGTCCTCGGCGGCCTCATCCGCGACGAGGACATGAAGACGGTGCAGGAGATTCCGCTGCTCTCGAAGCTTCCGGTGATCGGCGAGCTGTTCCGGAACCGGACGCGCAACCACCGTCGGAGCGACATCCTCGTAAGCATCACCCCCCACCTCATCGAGGACGGAGCGACGAAGCCGTGATTCCCGCCTCGCGCCAGGATCGGATAAAGTCCGCCAAGATGGGCGGCGCCGTTCTGGCCGTTCTCGTCTGCGCGGCGTGGCGCGTCACCGGCTCGATGACGGAAATTCCGACGGACGGACCGCGGAGAGTCGTTGTGATCGGTGGTGAGCGATCGGCGCTCACCACTCTGAGGGCCGAATCTACGGTCGCGTCGCCCGCGCTGCCTGATCGGAACGATGGTTCTACCCCACCGATCGACCCCGATCCATTTCGCCCCCTGGAAGTCGCGACGGCTTCAGAAGATCCTCTCGCGACCAAGCCCGTTCCTCCCACGATGGTTGGCCCGCTTGCCGCGCCACTCACGCCAGACAGGGCTTCGGCCCCGTTGAAGATTGCGATCTCGGGAATGCTGCCGAAGACGCCACCTGCACTCAGGCTGACCGGCGTCGTCGTCGGCTCCCACCCGACGGCGGTCGTTATGGTCGGCGACGAGGAGATCGTAATGCGTCCTGGTTCGCGGCTGCCGGACGGCTCGACGCTCGTTCGGATCGATACCGCAAACGTTACCGTCGCTCGTGAAGGTCGAAATTCCGTTCTATGGGTTTCCGACTGACCTTAGACCGAACGGAACGGCAAAGCGTCGAAAAATCCAGTACGAAACGTCTCGAACGATTTCCCCACAGAACGCTCTCTCCTAGATCATGAACCGCAACGTGCCAAGCTTCGCCGATTCAAACCCTGCAACCGCGTCTCGTCCGCCGCTCCATCCTCGGGAGGAGGAGCGCCTCGCGTCGGTGATGGCCCTCTTGCGAGGCAACGAGGGCCCCGACGCACTGATGGAAACGTACGCCCGCCGGGCGGCCGAGCTCTGCCAGTCGTCGACTGGACTCGTCACCTTGCTCGGCGAGCGCGAACAACGGTTCATAGCGTGCATCGGCATGGAGGGAGACAGCACGGAACGCGATTCCGCGTTCTGCGCCTACACGATCCTGGAACAAGAGCCGATGGTGGTGGAAGACGCTCGTCTGGATGCGCGGTTCCGAAACAACCCCTACGTGGTGGGCGATCCCCACATTCGCTTCTATGCAGGAGCGCCGCTTTTTGACCGCTCCGGCCTACCGCTGGGCAGTCTGTGCGTGGTCGATTCCGAACCGCGCGCCATATCCTCCAAGCGTTTGCTCGCCCTCCAAGACCTCGCCCGTGCGGCAAGCGTCGCGCTCGAGGCCCGGCGCGTTCTGTCCCAGTTCGTGCCCCAGGACCGACTCGAAGAGGCGCGTTCCCAGCTCGACTCCGTGTTCGAGAAGTTCGCGGCGAAGTAGCGCGAACGTACGCCGGATACACTGCCGATGTATCCATGCTCGCCTCACTCTACGCGTCCCTCCCTTTGAATCCCGCGACCGTGGACGTGCGTGTCGAGCATGGCCGTTTCCTGGCGAGATCGCTCCACCTCGGTCCGCAGGACGTTATCCGTTTCGTCAACTCGGACCGCGAAACATACACCGTCGAGTCGCCCGGCCTCATGTCGGGCGACGTCACGCTCTCGCCGGGCGCGACCGTCGAAGTGAAGCCGCTGTACGAAGCCGGAAGCTATACCATCATGATCGAGGAGGTACCGACCTCTGAGATCGTGGTCGATTACGACGGGCGTCCTGTCGAGGACCCTTCCCGAAGGGAGCCGCCGTTCGATGTCGCCCGTCGGAACGATCGCCAACCGTTGCTGTCCGAACCGGGGCAGGAACCTGCCTACGGCGCGTATGCGACCTTCGACTTTGCCGCGCGGGGTGAGGCGGGAAGGCAATCGACCCTTCAAGCTCTCTACCGCCTCCAAGAGGAGCTCTCGGGCGACGCGCCCCCGCCCGAGCTCGCGGCCTACCTCACTCCGGAGGGCTGGACACGCCTGCGGCCTTCGGTATCGCTCGTCGTCGGCTTGGGTTCGTCCGCCTACGACGCGCGCCGGTTCGGCACGCGGGTGGCCGCTAGTCGGCCTAAGGCTCTCCATCCTTTTTCTCTCGGAGCTCGATTGAGGGCCGCGATGCCCCCGGAGCGCGATGTGGTCCTGCGCGTCGTGAGCGACAACCATTGGTTCAACCTGCGGGTTTGCCGCCTCGCCCTAGACCGCCTTCGAGGTCGGACCGCCTCGCCAGCCATCCAAGCGGGCTACGCGCCTCCCCGAGGTCGATCGCCTATCCTCGGCGGCTTCTTCGACGGCATCGGCAATCCCACGGGCGCCGACCGCGAGCGGACCGTGTACGCGGGGAGCAACGGAACGTACCTCGCGCTGTTTCGCATCGGCTTCGACGAAATCCGTTTCGAGCGGCTCGGGCTCACCGCGCAAGAGGCTCTCGTAGGTCGACGCAAGGGCTCGGGCCATCAGGTCGCGGGAGGCTCTCCCGCCGCGCACCGTGCAAGGGCTCAGAACGACGGAAAGAGCCTCATCGTCCGGATGCCCCTCGTCTACGATGAGGGCGTAGGCCGGACCGGACTGCTCTTCGCCTCCGTACAGGCCTCGATCGATCGCCAGTTCGAGCGCATCCTTCAAGGCTTTATGCTCGCGCGCGACGCCAAGAAGAGGCAGGACGGTCTCCTGAGCTTCATGCGCTTCGAGAGCGGAGCGTACTACTACGTCCCGCCCTCTCCACGCGGAAGCTACCCCGGCACGTTGCGCGGTCACTGAGCGAACCGGCGTCTGGTCCACGAAGCCCCCCGTTGCTTCAAACGCTGTTGGAAGGTAAAGATCGTCGTTCGCTCGGCGCGGTAGGCTAGTGGACCATGTCCCCTAGCGCGACGATGCGCCTGCGGGTGGTCGAACGCGCCTGCCACGGCGGCAACCTTGAGCGGTTCATCCGACCGCTTCTGCTTGCCCACCTCGCCCGAAACCCGGAAGGGCGGCACGGCTATGCTTTTCTTGCCGATGTCGCCCTCGCCCAGACCCTGACGCCCGCCCCTTCCGGCGTTTACCGCGCGCTACGCTCTCTGGAAGACGAGTCGATGGTGGAAGGCCACACCGATCACGGTTCCGAAGGACCTGCCCGTCGGGTCTATCGTCTTACCGAAGGCGGCCGATCTTGCCTCGCCGTGTGGGCCACGACCTTGCGCGAATACGCCGACGAGGTGCGAAAGGTCGCCGAGCTCTGCGAGGGGTCCCGATGAGAAACCCGATCCGCGAGTGGTTCGGCGAGGCCGTCGGCACGTTTATCCTCGTCCTGTTCGGCGTGGGCTCCGTCCACGCGGCGGTTCTCACCGGCGCGCAGGCTGGTCTCTGGCAGGTCGCGGTAGTGTGGGCTCTTGCGGTGGCCCTCGCGATCTACACCGTCGCTGGGGTCTGCGACGCGCACCTCAATCCGGCCATCACCGTCGCCATGGCGGTCTATCGCCGCTTCCCGCTCCGAAAGGCGGTGGCCTACGTCGCCGCGCAGCTCTTGGGGGCGATCTTGGCCGCCCTCGTTCTGTACGCGCTCTACGGCGGCGCGCTCCAGGCCTTCGAGGCGGCGAACGGCATCGTGCGCGGCGCGGCGGGAAGTGAGCGTTCCGCCATGGTGTACGGCGAGTATTTCCCGAACCCTAGCCTCACGAAGGCCAACGGTTGGACACGGAGCGTGGTGACGCTGCCCGTGGCTGCGCTGGCGGAGGGGCTGGGTACCGCCTTCCTCGCGTTCGTGGTGTTCTCCCTGACCGACGAGCGCAACCGCGCCCGGCCCGGTTCCGGCGTCGTTCCGATGATGGTCGGCCTCACCGTCGCCGCCGTGATCAGCATCGTCGCCCCGCTTACCCAGGCGGGGCTCAACCCGGCGCGCGACTTCGGACCGCGTCTCGTCGCCTACTTCCTAGGCTGGCGGGAGATCGCCATCCCCGGACCGCAAGGCGGCTTCTTCGTCGTGTACGTTCTCGCGCCGATCGTCGGCGCGCTCCTCGGGGCGGGCCTTCAGCGCCTGCTCGTGGCTCCATCGGAAGGTCAAGAAAAGTGAAGCTTATTCTTATCGGCGGTTTTCTCGGAGCGGGCAAGACCACCCTCATGGCGGAAGCGGCGCGGCGCCTTGCTGCGAAAGGCGAGCGTGTCGGCCTCATCACGAACGACCAAGCGCCCGAACTGGTCGACACCGCCCTTCTCTCCCGTGAAAAGGCGGGGGTTGAAGAAGTGAGCGGCAGTTGCTTCTGCTGCGACTTTCCGGGCCTGCTCGCCGCGATGGCCAAGCTTCGCACGGAAGCCCAGGCCGACGTGCTCGTCGCGGAGCCGGTAGGCAGTTGCACCGATCTCTCCGCCACGATCCTCCAACCGCTCAAGGATCTCAGCGCTAGGGAGGTGTCGGTCGCGCCACTTTCCGTGCTCGCGGATCCCGCTCGCCTTTCGGACATCCTGGACGGCGGTCACGGTGGACTCCATCCGAGCGCCGCGTACATCTTCCGCAAGCAGCTCGAAGAGGCCGATATCCTCGTCGTGACGAAAGCGGATCGGCTATCCGGCGAAGAAATCGACGCCCTTCAGGCGCGGGTCGCCCGCGCCTACCCTCTCGCGACGGTCCGGATAATGAGCGCCCAAACCGGTGCGGGCGTGGACGATTGGCTCGACGATGTCCTCGGTTCACTCGAATCGGATCGGCACATCGCCGAGGTGGACTACGACGTGTACGCCGAAGGAGAGGCGGCGCTCGGATGGCTGAACGCGACCTTCCGGCTTCACGGCCCCGAAACCGACTGGGTCGGACTCGTCCGGCGGCTCCTGGCGGCCCTCGGCGACCGTTTCGACGCGGCGGGGATGCGCGTCGGTCACGTCAAGGCGATGGTCGAGGCGGCGGGCGACTTCGCCGTGGGCAACCTGACGGGCCGCGTCGATACCCTCAGCGTGCGCGGCTCCGTAAAGCCGACCGCCCACGCCCGCCTCACCCTGAACGCGCGGGTCGAGACCTCCCCCGAAGCCCTGGAAGGGATCGTGCGGGAAGAGCTGGCGAACGTCGCCGGAGGCGGCTTGGAGGCGACGCCCCTCGCCTGGCGCTGCCTCAGCCCGGGCCGACCGGAGCCGACCCACCGCTACGACCGTCTCGTCGGCGCGGGCGGGATCCCGAAGGCCTAGATTCCTCGTCCCGCCGCGCCGTCTCCGGCGCACCGTCCCACAATAGACGCATGCCCGGGCCTGCCCCCCGCCCTTACCTGATCGAGGAGTACACCCGAACCGTCTGCCCGCTCTGCTTCGCCGAGCGGGCGCGGCGCTCGGACGAGGCGGGCACGTTCGTCGACGGCATGCTGGTGTCGCACGACGGCGCGGTGTGGATGCGCCGCTTCTGCCCCTTCCACGGCGAGACCGAAAGCCTCTACGAGGAGGACCTCGAGGTCTGGAGAGCGCGGGCGGGCTGGTCGTCCCCCACCCTCCCGATCGTGCCCGACCGGGAGGACAACTTCGCGGGCTTCCCCGACGGCTACCGCGAGGGCCTGCCCCCGAGCCACGGCCAGCACACCTGCATCCTCCTCCTCAACGTCACCGACCGCTGCAACTACCACTGCCCCGCCTGCTACGCGGGCGCCTACCCGCCCGGAACGCCCGCCTTGCGCCCCGAGCTTCCGTCGATCGACGACGTCCTGCGCACGGTCGACACCATGCTCGCCCGCGAAGGCGGCAAGCTCGGGGTCGTGATGATCTCCGGCGGCGAGCCGACCGTCCGGAGCGACCTCGAAGAACTCCTCGAGCGTTTGCTGGAGCGCCCGATCACGCGCGTGATGCTCAACACGAACGGACGCCGGATCGCCCGCGACGACCGGTTCCTCGCCTTCCTGAACCGCCACCGTCGCCGGATCGAGGTCTACCTCCAGTTCGACGGCCTAAGTCCGCAGGCCTCCCTCACCCTCCGGGGCGAGGACGTCGTGGCGGAGAAGCGCCGCGCCCTCGCCCGCCTGAACGACGCGAAGCTCTTCACCACCCTCGTCATGACCGTCGCCAAGGGCGTCAACGACGACGAGGTCGGCGACGTTCTCGAACTCGGCCTGAGCGTGCCGCGCTGTGCGGGCCTCGCGATCCAACCGATGTTCGGCTCCGGTCGAACCCCGCTCTACGACCCGCTCGACCGGGCGACCCCGAGCGGCGTTCTCCGGCGGCTGTCCCTTCAGACGGGCGGGCGGATCGGCCCGGAGGCGTTCATCCCCCTTCCCTGCAGCCACCGCGACTGCTGCGACATCGGCTACCTCATCAAGGCGGGCGGGCAGGAGGTCGGGCTCCCGAAGGGCGGCAAGCGGCGGGCGGCGGTCATGTGCGCGGCGTTGCAGGACCTGCTCCTCAAAGCTGCGGAAGGGCGCGAGCCGGACGGCTGCCTCTGGCCCAGCGCGTCCGCCAACAAGCCCATGACGAAGAAGCGCACGTACGAGGCGTGGCGGGAGATCGTGCGCAAGGCGGGGCTCCCGCCCGACATAAGCCCCCACGACTGCCGCCTGACCCACGTTAATTGGGTCGAGAAGCTCTGTCCCGAGGTCTCAACGACGACGCTGAAGGAACACGTCGGCCACGCCGCCGCAGGCGTGACCGAGACCAACTCCACCCGGCCGCTAGTGCCTGCTCAGGACGTTCTCAGGCGTGCGCTGGACAGTCTCGTTGATTGCTTACGGGCTTGAGGAAGCGGTACGTAGAGCCCCCTTCAGTTTGAACGAAGAAATCGCAGGCTAAGCCGCAAGTTCAGAGCCCATGACGCCCTATGCCATCCGCTACACGTGGGAGATGGTCGAGAGACAAAGGCCGCAGAAGGACGTTACATAATGTACAAAACACTATAAAAAGTATAAAAATTGCTTTAATTTGCGTACGATTGGTGTGTACTCGTAGTCTTTCGGTTGAGGAAAGCTCTTCGCCTTGAAGGCAGCCATTTTGGCGAACAGCCTTGCCACTTCTTTTCCGAGCGGAAGCCACTGGTCGTATGTCGCTCGCGACGCACCGAACGCGCGCTCCTATACTCATAAACATGCGCTTATCCTGACCTTAGAGCAAGCCTAGCCGGCGCGAAATTCGACGTTGTCGGGCCACCTAGCGGCTCGCTAACCAGCTGATGTGAATGAGGAGTTCATGCATCACATCAGTCAAATCGTACTCGTTGATTGATCGCTCTTATGCATGAACACGACGCTCGGGATGCTCGACTAAAAGCTTCAGGGTTCCCTGCTGTCGATTTGTCGAGCGATCGAGTCTACACGTTGCCGGTGCGACACAACTAGAACCCTCAGAACATCGAGGAACTCCTGATTTGTCTGACACGCTTCCACCAGTTTTTTCACGCCTTGGGGATCGTCCCATGCGACGACCCCCTCAAGGTACGTGTTGGCAAGATCACGGTACGGGCGTCCTTGGGTATCTGTCGCGAACGCCTGCAGCAAGCCCACGACATAAGTCGCCAAGGCACGCTCCTCCCGAAGCCCCTGAGTGCTTTCAGGATGAAGCTTTTCCCAAGCCCTTAGCTTCATGGCGTTCTCGACCACGAGCCGCCGACGAACGTCGATCGCCTCGCTCAGATCGAGGAACAGGTTCTTACTTTGCTCGGTTTCGTTCATCGCGCTGTTCACGGCATGCGGTCCTCGAGGCCCGTGATCGCCACGTTGATCTCGTACTGGTAGATCTTTCCCAGGAGATGCGCGGTGTAGCACTTGCCCGCTTCGCCAGCCCAGTATGTCATCTGCTGCGTTTTTTGCTCAGCTGTGAAGCCGTCGGCAGTCGGTGTGGACTTGACCGATTCCAGGGTCGCACGGGCCTGTATCCCAGCTTCTGTCGCCTCACCCGTGAACTCGATCATGATGTCCAAAAGGCTGTATAGCTCGTCCGCCATCCCCATCCGGCTTCCTCCCGAACCAAGGATCAGAGCGACCTCTAGCATCACATTGTTCATCTTGATGGTGATAGATTCGGCGTCGTTACCTGACTGGTCCGCGTTGTTCACCGGATCGTTGCCGCAGTACGCAAACCAGTTCGAACCGTCCCGCGAACGATCCTGACTCAGGAACCGCGCGCTGTCCGGCTCGTAGTACCGCGCCCGCATGTATGTTAGCCCTGACTCGTCGTCCTGACGGTGCCCAAGGTTCGCGCAGTACTTGCCCTTCGGGTCACCCGTCGGAGAGCCGCCCCGCACGTTTCCCCACGCGCTGTAGCGGCGGAGGTTCTGCACGGCGTAGCCCGTGCCATTCCGGTACAGCGTCGCCACGTTGTTCCCGTGCGCGTCGTAGATCGGGAAGCCCCGCGTCACCACGTTGTTCGGCGCGGTCTGCTCCATGAAGTCCACGCCCCGCCCTCCAAGGCCGTAGCGGGTGATCGTCGGGTTGCCCGAGGCGGGCGTCTCCACGTCCTCTATCGCCATCTGGCCGGCGTGTCGGAAGCGGGTCGCCACGCCGTTGTACAGCTTCGAGATTCGCATCCCGTCCGCCCGGTACCCGTAGCTCGCAGACCACGCCCCTGCGCGGCCGTGCGCCGTCAGCCTGTTCAGCGCGTCCCAGTTATAGAAGAACGTCAGGCCGCTGGAGTTGGTCTTTGACGTGCCGTTCCCCAGGATGTCGTTCGTGCAGGTGAGGCCGCCCGCCGTCGTGGCCCGGTTCAGGCTGTCCACCGCGTTCCCGCCCCGGTTGCCCGCCGCGTCGTAGCTCCACGCCTCGTCCGGATACTGGAAGCCCCACGTCCCGTCCCCGTAATGCGCCTCCGTCAGCTCGTCGTTCTTCGGGTCGTACCCGTACGTCTCCGTGCGGGTCTGCTCCCCCTGCATCGCGTACAGGCTCGAGGTTTTCAGCCCCCGGTTGAGGTTCGAGCCGTTCGTCGAGATCTCGTAGCCGCACGTGTTCTGCGCGATGAGAACGCTGGACTGCCCCTGCGCGTCCCAATACGTCGATACGTCGGTCAGACGCCCAGCCGCGTCATACTGGTACTCAGCCCAGGCGCGAGAAGCGGCGTTGCGACCGTCGTAGTAACCGTTCGCCGAAGGCGAGCCAGACTGAGGCGTTTGGGCGAACGCCGTCGCGACGAGCCGCCCCTTGGGGTCGTAGGCGTAGTGGAACTCCTCGGTCGTAGGCGCGCCAGTAGAGACGTCCAAACGGACCATCGTCCTGAAGGCGCGGCTCGATGAGCCGAAATCGTTCACGGGCACATAGTCGGAATAACCCCAGCGCGCCACGGTCGTCCCATTGTCAGCCTGGGCCATCGTGGCGCGGTCGCCGCTCAACCCATACGTGTAGTCGACCCGGTATACATCTCCACCGTTCGTCTCCTTGACGTAGCCGGGCTGTCCGATCCCGCCACCCGACGCGACGTAGCCGATCTCCTGGACGACCCCGGAGAGTCCGTCCGTCACGCTCGTCGGCTGGCCGTTTGAAACGCCCGATGTGCCGTAACCGTAGGTGACGATTGGTTGGTTGCCTCCTTGATCGGTGCGGGTCACCCCTAGCACGAGTCCGTCCTTGTCGAAGGTCGTCACGAAACGACGGCCCGCCGCGTCCAGAACGTCGCGCACTTTGCCCCACGGCGTATAGCCCATAGACTGAGTGGTGCGATTGATGTGAGAAGCGTCTCCATAGTCCTCCACCACCTGGCTCGCCTGCCCCCAAGTACCCCCTGAACCGCCGTCCGATCCATAGACCGTGTGGGTGCGAACACGGGTCCAAGCACCATTGGAGGGAGCTTTCTGGAGTTTCCACACGTCCGTGGGCCGCCCCTTCGCGTCGTAGCCTGTCCCCCCCGAAGCGCCTTCCGAAGGGGTACCGAAGGCTGAGTCGCTCGGATCATGGAAGGCGGCGACGCACCGACTGGGATCGGATACGGCGACGGTGTATCGCCAATTCGTGCCCGTCGTCCCCGTGATGCCCCCACGTTTGGCATCGAACACGCGCACAACCTGGCCCCGGCACCCGGCGGAAGCGGTATTGGGATAGTAGTCGGTGAACGAGACGCGTCCCGCCTGATCCCGCACCGCCTTCTGCTGGAAATACCGCTCGGCCGTCCAATAGGCGTACTCGACTGAGCCCGTTCTCACCAGCGCAAGGTACTGACCGTTGTACTTGTACTCGTTCAATGTGGCGGTTAGCGGAGCACCCATGAAATTACGGGCGTAATTCGTGACGACTTGGCTGTACCCCTGCCCCGACGTGAGGTTGAAGCGCGCCGAAACGTTCGATGGCAAGGCACTGCCCTCCTCGGCAAGATCCTGCGTCACCCGATCGAAGTTCCGCCACTGGACCAGGTTGCCTTGTCCGCCCGTTCCCGTGCCCGGTCGTAGCTCGATCCGAAGCCCGCCGTTGCCGTTCGGCATCTGATCGAGGTAGTCACTTCGCATCAGCGAACCATCGGGACGATAGACGTCTACCCGCCGGTCGGTGGGCTTCGACACCGTTGCCGTAACGACGGCGTAGACCTGATTGGGATCGTAGATCGCGGTCACGAAGAACGAGGAGAAAGAAGAGCCGAGGTACGAGAAGCTCTTTTTCGTGTAGGTCAGCGAGGTCGTGAGGCCTCTAGCATTCGTGACGGCGTTCAATAGCCGGTCGGGCGCGTTGGGATCGCCCGAAGCGGAAGGCGTATACCCGTACTGCGTCGTACGAAGGCCGGGCGTGGTGACGCTCGTGAGGAGCCCTCCCGCGCCGTAGCCGTACTGGACCACCCGCTGGTCGGCCGCAGGCGCGCCCGGGTTGTCGGTGATGGAGACGATGCGGGCCTGGGCGTTGCCGCTCGTGCCCCAGGCGAAGGCGAGGACGTGGCCGCCGGGCATTGAAACCCCCGTCAGCGGCATCTCGCTCGTCGAGCCGTTCGACTTCTGGAAGGAAACCGGCGTGTTGCCGTAGGTGTAGGTCGTGACGTTGCCGTGGCGGTCGGTCGCGCTCGTGACCTTGAGCACGTTCGCCGCCTCGGGGGCCGCACTCGGGTCGTTCCAGGGGCGCGTTCCGTTCGGATAGGAGCCCTTCTTGGCGTAGGCGTAGACCGTGCCCTCGGGCGTCTTGACCGAGTTCGAGACGAGGAGCTGGGTCTTGGCGCCGCTTCCCGCCGGGAACTCGACCCACTCGTACACGGAGTCATAGACGTTCTTGTCCCAGGCGGGGGTGGTGAGGATGCCGTCGACGTCCTTCTGGATCGTCTCCTCCGTGCCGCCCGCGTCGACCGCGGTGACCGCCGCCGCCGGTTCCACCGCCACGTTCGGGTCGTCCTCGCCCGCCGAGCGTTCTTTGAGGCTCGTCGGGACGCTCGGCGCGGGCGCGCCCGCGCTCTTGATGAGCCCGCCCGCCGTCGAGCGCACGTCGGCGCTGAGGGTCCAGCCCTTGCCGAACGGCCCCTCGTCGGGGTTGTTGGAGCTGTAGGAGCGGGTGACGTTGACGGGGATGCCGTAGCCGCCGTCGAACGAGAGGTCGGTGGCGGACGTCGAGAAGTTTCCCGTCATCAGGTCGATCCCCTTGTAGACCACGTCCCACTTGTTCTGCCCCGCGAGGTACGGGTTCTCGCCCGCCCGGCCCTGGAGCGTCCGCTCCTCCTCGCCCGTCAGGAGGCGGCTCGCGCTCTTCACGCGGCGGGCGGCGAGACCTTTCTCCGCCTTCGCCCGGTCTTCGAGGCCCTTCGCCACGTTCTCGCGCAGGGGCGCGCCGTAGACGGCGAGGGCGCCGCCGGGGACGCTGAAGTTCAGGAGCACGGCGCAGGCGGCGACGCGGGCGATCTGGGTACGACGAAGAATCGAGGATTTCATTTTCGGATGGCGTGCCCCTACTTGGGCACGAAGGAACGCGAAGCGTGGTGCCGCACCCTCCGTGGGTGCGTGAGAGCCTCTCGTATCGTCGCAGGCTCTGTTCACAACCCCTCCGGCTTGGAGAGAAGGATCAGGGTGGCGGTGAAGTCGGGATCGTCGAGCGATGGTAGATGAAGAGCCGAAGAGGCCTTAAAGCGCGGGTCCCAGACGGTGGCCTTGTCGCCCTCGACCCGCTCCAGCACGACGTAGTGGTCGCCCTGGAGCAGGACGGCGGGAAGCTTGGCGTCCGCGAGGTCGCGACGGTCGAGCCGGACCGCCCAGCTCTCCCGCCCGAGGGCCTTCAGCCCCCGGCGCATGCCCTCGACGCTCGTGCCGGAATCCGTGGTGCCGCAGAGCTTGGCGAGCTCCTTGTAGCTCTTGCCGGTCAGACGCTCCAGGCACTTCGGACCGCAGACGCTCGTCTCGAACCGGATGCGCGCCTCCTGCTTGGCGACGTCCGCCTGGAGCAGGGCGTCCCACTGAGGCTTCGCCTCGCCACCGTTCAGACGCACGAGCCGGCCCCGGACCGCGTGGACCAGGGGGCTCAGGGGACGCTCCTCAAGGAAGCGGACGAACTCGCCCTCGGCCTCCGCCTTCTTCCCTTCCCCGACGAGGCACACGGCGGCCTGGTAGGCGGCGCCGTCGGCCACGCCCCCGAAGGCCGCCGACTGGGCGCCCGTGCCCTTGTGATCGCGGGCGACGGCGAGGAAGGCCTGCCGGGCCTTGGCGAAGCCCTCGGTGCGGGCGACCGCGTAGCCGAGGCGCAACCGCGCCGCGCCCAAGCGATCCTGCGCCTCCGGGCTCTTCGCCGCCGCGTTCCGGGCGACGTAGCGCTCCAGGGCGGGACGGTCGCTCGTGGCCGGAATGGGCGCGGGAGCCGCCTTGGCCAGGGGCGGAGCTGCAGGCGTGGAGTGGGGTCGAAGCCGGACGACGAGGACCAGGGCGGCCACGGGAATCAGGGCCGCCGGAACGAGGAGGAGGGTTCGTTTCTTCATCGGCTTCTAGTTCCCGGTGAGGTTGGTGACTTCGTTAGAGCTCGTCCGGTCCACCGTCCAGAGGCGGGGCTGGCTGTCCGCGAGGGGAGCCGAGCTCTCGTAGGCCTGGCTCGCGAAGTACTGCCAGACACCCGAAGGGGGGCTCGCCTCGGCGCTCAGCGCGAGCCCGATCTTGACGGGCGCCTCAAGGAACCGGAGGCTCAGGTACTCGTTCTGGGGGAAGTTGTACAAACTCGTCTCCTCGCCGAGGAGCGTCGCCTGCGTGAGGTCCCAGCGGTTGGCCCAGGTGGCGGTGGCGGGCAGCGCGCCGTAGTTGGGGTCGTTCGCCGCCGACGGGGCGAAAAGCCGGACCGTCGGTGCGCCGTAGGAGGCGGGAACGCCGAGAGCCCGCAGGCACAGGCTCGACATAAGCGGGTAGGTCAGCGTCGCGGCGGGGATCCAGCCCTGGATGCGGGCGGTGCCGCTGGCGTCGTTCCCCCCGGCCTGCCCCACGAAGAGGCCACCCTTGTAGGACCAGCCCAGGAAGCTCGGGTTGCGCAACTCGGCGTTGGGGTCGCCCGGCAGCCCGCCGTCGAGGTTCGGCTGCCCGTAGACGCGCCGCGAGTCGAGCGCGACCGCCTCCACGTTGCGGCGCAGGACGTTGAGGGCGACCGTGGTCACCAAGACGCTGTTGGAGTAGTGGGGCGTCGTGACGCTACCCGAGGTCGTGCTCCAGGACGAGTACAGCGTGCGCCGGACGTAGACGTTGCGGGCGCCCGCGCCCGGCAGGCGAAGCTCGAAGCGCTTGCCCTGCGCCTCGTAGTAGGCGACCCCGGAGCCGCCGGGCACCGTGACCGGGGTCCCGTTCGAGGTGAGGGACGCCGCGTACGCGCCGTCGACCCCGAACTCGAGGGTGGCGGAGGCCGTGAAGTTGGAGGCATCGGGAGGAGCCGAGGAGTTGTTGGTGATCGTCCCGCAGATAAAGTCCAGGCGGACGCGATGCGCGGACTCGCCGCCGTAGCCGGTACCCGCGAACTCACGAAGGTCGCGCAAGGAAACGGGAACGTTGGGGGCGATCTGGACTTGGACGTCCGCACGCGCTACCTGGATTGACGCGAGGGCGGTGAGGAGGGTCACGAGGCGGGCGGGGCGAGGACTCATAGCAGGACCGAATACATCGACACGTGTATTCGGTAGTCACCTTAGCAGGTTCTATGACTGACAACGAGCACGATCGAGATAAATTAAAAATTTCTTATCTTTAAGTTTCAACGATCGGTACAAAAGTTAGTAGAAATGGCCCGAATCGGCCAGTTTCGGCGAGATCCCAGCAGAAAGGCGAGTCTCTAAAGGGCCTGTCGCGGCATGCCCGAGAGCGTTCACGGGCGGGATCATCCTGTTCACGAAGGTTGTTAGAGCGTTCGTTCGATGACCGCCGCGACCCTCGCCCCCGCCTTCGTCTTCCACTTCCCGCCGCCTCATCCTCGATCGCGCGAAAAGCGCGTCTGTCTCGTCGTTTGTCTCGTTGGAGCCGGGATGCTTGACGCTTTGCGCACCCACCGCGATCGCCTTCAAAGCCACCCTAAGAAGCGGAGTTCTGGCAAAACGACCGCAGGCCGCGTTCCCGTAAAAGAGAACGCGGCCTGCCAGATCGAAACGGGATGGGCGGTACTGGATTCGAACCAGTGACCCCTTCGGTGTGAACGAAAACTTTGTAGGCTAGAACCGCAATTTCCGAGTCTCTGGAAGTTCCTCGGCGTCTCTCTTCGTCTCCTCCATTTGAGAGACCTTTGAGAGACCGGCAGGTCGATCCCGCAGGCGGTCGGGCCGTCGATCAACCCTGTGCGAACTCTTCCCCCCAAGGGTGAAATTGCGGGCACAACGACGGGAGTTCGAGCTTGCGAACGTCTCACGCCGTCTCTTTCCACGCTGGGATTTGAGAGACAAACGAGAGACGAACCTCGCGCGATGGGGCCTCGCGGATCAGCTTCCTTCGCGCCCCGCGTCGAACCGTTTCAGCCTGAGAGAATTCAGGATCACCGAGACGCTTGAGAACGCCATCGCGCCCGCCGCAAGCATCGGGCTCATCTTGCCCATGGCCGCCAGCGGAATCGCCACCACGTTGTAGCCGAACGCCCACACGAGGTTCCACCGGATGGTGTTCAGCGTGGCTTTGGAGAGCCGAATCGCCTGCGACACGCCGCGGAGGTCGTGCCGGAGGAGCGTTATTCCGGCCGTCTCCACGGCCACGTCGGTTCCCGAGCCCATCGCGATGCCGAGGTCCGCCTGGGCGAGCGCGGGAGCGTCGTTGATGCCGTCCCCGACCATTGCCGTCCTTCCCTGAGATTGGTGCCGCTTGACGACGTTTGCCTTCTCGCCGGGCAAGACCTGGGCCTCGACCTCGTCGATGCCGACCGAGCGCGCGATGTTCTCGGCCGTTCGCCGGTTGTCGCCCGTGACCATCACGGGCACGATGCCCATCTCCCTGAGCTGCTCGACCGCCTCTCGGCTGTGTTCGCCGACCTGGTCGGAGACGGCTAGGATCGCCTCGAACGCCCCGTCGACCGCGAGCATCACCGCCGTCTTGCTCTGCGACTCCAGTTCCGCGAGTCTCGCCTTCGCCGCGTCTGGGACCGCCACCGCCCGCCCTTCCATGATTCGAAGGCTTCCGACTACGACGGCGTGTCCGTCGACCATCGCCTGCACGCCCCTTCCGCCCTGTGCCTGGAACGACTCGGGACTCTGAGGCTCCGCGACCTTCTTGGCCCCGTCCACGATGGCCCTCGCGATGGGATGCTCCGACCGCAGTTCGGCCGACGAGGCGAGCGAGAGCGCATCGTCCTTCGAGAGCGAACCGAAGGTCTCGACGTCAGTGAGCTCGGGCCTGCCGTTGGTGATGGTGCCTGTCTTGTCAAGGAGCACCGACCGAATCGCTCCCGCCTTCTCGAGCATCGTTCCGTCCTTGATAAGGATGCCGAGCTCGGCTCCCCTTCCCGTGCCGACCATGATGGCGGTAGGCGTCGCGAGTCCTAAGGCGCATGGGCACGCGATTACCAGCACCGCGACCGCCGGGATCAGGGCCTCGGCAAAACCCGCCCCTCTCGACATCCAGACCGCGAACGTCCCCATAGCGATCAGGATCACGATCGGCACGAACACCGCCGACACGCGGTCGGCTAGCTTCTGCACGGGGGCCTTGGAGCCCTGCGCCCGCTCCACGAGGCGCACGATCTGCGCGAGCGCCGTGTCCTTCCCGACCTTCGTCGCGCGGTAGAGGAGCGCGCCCGTCGTGTTGAGCGTCGCGCCGGTCACGTGGTCGCCGACCGTTTTCTTCACCGGCAGGGGCTCGCCCGTCAGCATCGACTCGTCGACGAAGCTCTCGCCCTCGACCACGACGCCGTCGACAGCCAGCTTCTCGCCCGGCCGAACCCTCAGCACCGTTCCCGCCGTCAGGCTCTCGACCGCCCGTTCCTCCTCGCCCCCGCCTTCGAGGACGACGGTCGCCGTCTTCGGCGAGAGACCGAGCAGCTTCTGGATCGCCCCGGACATCCGCGACTTCGAGCGGGCCTCCAGGTACTTGCCGACGAGGATGAGCGCCACGATGACGGCGCCCGTCTCGAAGTACAGGTGCTCGCTCTGCATGTGCGCGTCGCCGCTGTAGGCGATCAGGGCGTACGCGCTGTAGAGCCACGAGGCCCCCGCGCCCAGCGCGATCAGGGAGTCCATCGTCGCCGTGAAATGCTTGGCGCCTTTCCACGCAGACACGAAGAACTGCCGCCCGTTCCAGAAGATCACCGGCGTCGCCAAGCCAAGCAGCAGCCCGTTCACCCACTCGGGGCGCGGATGCCAGAGCATCGAGAGCAGGACGGTTGGCACGGTGAGCGCGACCGCCATGAGGAGGTTCGTCCGCATCGCCTTGAGGCGTTCGTCGGACTCCACCGCCATGTGCCCGGCGTGCTCATCGTGGCTCATTCCGGCGTGGCCCTCCATACCCTCTTTGGTGGCTAGAGGCTCGTCCTTGGGCTTCGCCAGGTATCCGGCGTCTGCAACGGCCTTGGTGAGGACGCCGATCTCGACCCCCTCGTGGGAAACGCTCGCGCGCTCCGTCGCGTAGTTGACGCTCGCCTCGGTCACGCCCGGAATCTTCGAGAGCGCCCTTTCGACGCGCCTCACGCACGAGGCGCAGGTCATGCCCTCGATCTGGAGCTCGGTTTGCCCGAGCCCCTCGACAGGATGGGTAGCGGACATCTCAAGCCTCCCGGACGGAGTAGCCCTCGTCTTCCACCGCCGCCTGGAGCGCGCCGCGCGGGGCGTCTCCCTTGACGTGAGCCCTTCCCTCGGCGAGGCTCACTTCGGCGCTCACCACGCCGGGTACCGCCTCCAGCGCCCTCTTCACTCCCGCCACGCAGTGGCCGCACGTCATGCCGTCGATCTCTAGTTCCGTGTTCATTCTGTCCGATACTCCTATGGGTATTATGGGTATGCGGTCAGCGGACAAGCCGCGAAAGGGTCACGCGCAACTCTTCGATGAGCTCGTCTCCGCTCATCGGTTTCGCCTTGTCGTGCTCGGTTTCGCCGCCGTGGCCAACGATGCAGGTGCGGACGTGGCTCGTCGCGAGCTCGGCCCCGACCTGGTCCAGCGCGGAGCGGGTGGCGGAGAGCTGGGTGAGGATGTCGCAGCAGTACTCGCCCTGCTCGATCATCCTCCTCAGGCCTCGAACCTGCCCCTCCACGCGAGCCAGGCGCCGGTCGAGCGACTTGCGGGATTCCACGTCCATGATCAAAATATACCCCGTTGGGTATCGGTGTGTCGATTCGCTTGAGCCCTAAGTCCCATAATGAGCCGTGAACGTCGTTCTCGTCTTGATGATGCTGGTCGCCGCTGACCCGGCTCCGGTGAAGATCGCGCCCAATGGGTTCACTGCCTTCCAGCCCCAGATCGCCTCTTCGGGCAAGCGTACGTTCGTAGCCTGCGGGGCGGGCGATCGGATCTACGTTCTCGCATCCGAGGATGGCGGGCGGTCGTTCAATGTCCCCGTGCGTATTCCGAGCACCGGCCACCTTTCTCTAGGGATGCGTCGCGGCCCTCGAATCGCGGTTGCCGGTAGGTCGATCGTCGTGAGCGCGGTCTACGGCGGGCAAGGCGGCGGCGAGGACGGCGACCTGCTCTCCTGGCGCTCGACGGACGAGGGGCGCAGTTGGTCCGGCCCCGTCCGGGTGGACGACGTTCCCGGCGCGGCCCGCGAAGGCCTGCACGCGATGGCGGCCTCGGCCTCCGGGCGCTTGGCCTGCGCATGGCTCGACTTGCGCGTGCAAGGGACCCAGATCTGGTCCTCGACTTCGGACGACGGCGGAGCGACGTGGTCGAAGAACGTCCGGGTGTACCGCTCGCCCGCCGGGAACGTCTGTGAATGCTGCCACCCGTCCGTCGCCTTCGGGCCGAAGGGCGAGCTCTACGTCATGTTCCGCAATTGGCTGGGCGGTTCGCGCGACATGTACCTCGCGAAATCGGCGGACGGAGGCTCGTCGTACGCCGCCGCACAGAAGCTCGGAACGGGAACGTGGCCGCTCAACGCCTGCCCGATGGACGGAGGCGCCATCGGCGTCGCTCCCGACGGCACGGTGACGACCGCGTGGCGGCGGGGCGAGCGGGTGTTCCTCGACGTCCCCGGCAAGCCGGAGGTCGATCTCGGCGACGGGGCGCAACCGTGGATCGCGTCGGGGCCGGGCGGCAACTACGTCGTCTGGGAGCGCGACGGGAGCATCGTGGGGGCGAGCGGCGGCAAGCCGCAAGCCTTCCGCGAGGGGACCCGCCCTGCCGTAGGCGTCGTGGGCGGGCGCGGCATGGCGGTCTGGGCCGACGCGAGCGGGACGCTTTGGTCGCAACGGCTCTGAACCGGGTTACGGCAAGAGGCGCGAGGCATCGGCTCGGCCCCCAAAAGTCCTGTCACAATCGAGAGGTGCAGGCATCCGACGACAATATCAAGCGAGCCTTTCTCCAGCTTCAGAAGGCAACGGCGGGTGCTGTGACCTCGGAAAACGGCTTCGGAGTCGCCATCGCCTTCTTGACGACCGTCGCCGTGCTGGCGGGCGAGATTAAGAAGACGAACGCCGCGCTCAACGTGGCTCAGGTCGACGTGATCGAAGAGTACCGTTCCTCGGGCAAACTCCAGGTGGCCACCTGTCTTGACCGCGACGGCAATGTCAGCCTCACCAAGTCCAACTGCTGGCGGCACATCCGAAACTGCTTCGCGCATGGGAACTGGTTCTACAACGAGAGCGAGGTCACGTTCGTCGAAGAGAACGGGGTCAAGGACGCTAACATGCCGATCCATCTGAACGACTTTGACCGCGATGGCGGCCCGATCACCTTCGAAGCGCAGATCGACATGGTCGATCTCTTGACCATGACCGAGAAGCTGATGCTCGCGACGGATAAGCACTTGGTCTAAATTGGACCCCTACTGTAGGCTTCTCCTGGGCGGGAACGCTAGGGCGTCGTCACCGCGATCGCGCTCAACGCGCCGACGCCCAGGTTGCCGCGCATGCCGTACGCGCGGACCTCTGGCACGCTCGGTAGGCAGCGGGCCGACGCGAGCGGGACGCTGTGGTCGCGACGGCTCTACGTCGACCCGTCGCGACCGTTCGGCCTACTTGACGGTGAGGCTTCCCTTCATCATCTTCATCGGGCAGCCGTAGGCGATCGTCCCCGCCTTCTTCGGAGTGAAGCTTACGATCGTCTTCTTGCCGTTCGTAAGCGGCTTGGACAGCTTCATGCCCTCGAACACGACGGAGCTGGCGCAGTCGCGATGCTTCACGTCGAAGGTGAGCTGGACCGGCCTTCCAGCCTTGAGGCTGAGATTTGCGGGATTGAAGCCGTGGTCGACCACGATGGTGGCCCTCTGGACGCCCTTCTTGGGGGCGGCGTGGACCTGCCCCAGGGCGACGGCGGACAGGGCGGCGAGAGCGATGACGAGGGTGAGGTTCTTCATGGGTTTTCTGCGGGACGGTCAGGGCCGGTCAGGGCCGGCGTGGTCGAGGGATCTACCGGTTCGGTAACGGGCCAGCTCCATTCTCGGTTCCGGAAGGTCCGGTTGAGCCAGCGCACGAGGTCGTCCACCACGGTGTGCATGATGGGGATGTCGAAGAGGCTCAGGACGGTGCCTACAAACAGGCCCCCGACCACCGCCACCGCGAGCGGCTGGTAGGCGTCCAGGCCCGTCTTCGGCGCGACCGCCACCGGAAGCATCACGACCATCGTGATGCCCGCGGTCATGAGGATCGGGCGGAGCCGGTCCGGGCAGGCGCGCAGGATCGCCTCGTCGCGGGGAATGCCCTGGTCGCGGTACTTGGAGACGAGGTCGATCATCAAGACCGCCGTCGTGATGTCCATGCCGGTGAGGACGATGATGCCGAGGATCGACACCGTGGAGAACGCGGCATGCGCGACGAAAAGCGCGATGAACACGCCCGCCAGCTCCAGCGGCAGCGAGGCGAGCATCTGGAGAGGCTGGAGGAATCCCCGGAACTGCACCACGAGCACGAGGTACATGAGCACGAGGGAGAGCCCGAGGCTCTGCACGAGCCTCCTCATGCTGTCCATCATCTGGGTCATGTCGCCGCGCACCTCCACGCCGTAGCCCGGCGGGAAGTCGACCGCCCCGACGCCGAGTTTCGGGTTGCCGCCGTAGGCGTTGCTCACGAGGTCCATCACCGCGTCCATCGACGGCGGGTGTCCGATCCGGTAGAAGCCGTTCACGCCGACGACCCGCCGCAGGCCGTCGTGCTCGATGGCGGTGGGGGCGACGTTCCGCTCGACGGTGGCGACCGACTTCAGCGGGATCTGCCGCCCGTCGGGCGCGGAGAGGTAAAGGCCCTCGAGGTCGTCCTGCGTCTTCAGGTCGCCCTCGTCGTAGCGCACGAGGATCGTGTTCTGGCGCTGGTTCGGGAGACGGTAGAACTCGTTCGTTAGGCCGCCTCGCAGCGCGTAGTACGCCTGCTCCGCGATGCTCTGCGGGGAGAGACCGACCTCCGCCGCGCGCTGCAGGTCGACCTTCACGCGGTAATCGGGCTGGCCGAGCGTCCAGGTCTGCGCGGGCTGGTACAGCTCGCCCTTCATGGCGTCGGCGACGCGGAGCGTCTCGCGGCCGAGACGGTCGAGGACGGCGAGGTCGGGGCCGTGGACGTTGACCTGGATCGGGGCCTGGGCGGCCGCCATGACGTCCGAGCCCATCTCCTTGATCTGGAGGCGGCGGATGCCGGGGATGGTCGCCATCGCCTCCCGCTGGACGGCGTCCATCACCTGCCAGATCGTGCGGCCCCTCGCGTCCTTGTCGGAGAAGGTGAGCATCATCGACGCCCCGTTCACCTGAGGCATCTGGTAGCCCGTGAACGAAGGGTTCCAGCTCTCCAGCATCGACTCCGTGCCTATCTCGATGCTCGCCTTCTGGAGCTCGGGGTGCCTCAGCATGATCGCCTCCAGCCGCTTGACCGCCTCCTGCGTCCCCTCGAAGGAGGTTCCGGGCTGCATCTCCAGGAACCCGTTCGCCTGTCCGGTGTCGGCGAGCGGCATCATCTCGCTGCCGATGAAGTAGTAGAAGGCGAACCCCACGACGAGGGTCGCCGCGACGCGCGTGAGGTTCGCGAAGCGGTGCTTAAGGGACCAAGCGATGGCGCGGGCGTAAGCTCTTTCCAGGCGGTCGAGACCCCGCTGGAAGGGATCGAGCACCCGGTACAGCAGGGACAAAGCTGGCCGCCTGCGGTCCTCGTCGCGCGCCGCCTCGGGGCGCAAGAGGGTCGCGCAGAGAAGCGCGGTGAGCGTGAACGACACGAGCATTGAGGCGATGAGGCCGAAGATGAGCGGCCAGACCAGCTCCACGAACATCAGCCCGACGAGACCGCCGGAGAAGAGCAGGGGCACGAGGGCGAGAACGATCATCGCCGTGGAGGCGATCACCGCCAGCCGCACCTCGGCGATCCCGTCGATGGTCGCCTGCTTGGGGCTCTTGCCCATCCGCAGGTGCCGCTCGACCGCGTGGATGTCGATGACGCTGTCGTCGACCAATCGCCCGATGGAGAGCAGGAGGCCGATCAGGGTGCCGCTGTTGAAGGTCATCCCGAACGGCAGCATCATGAGGATCGCGAGCGCGAGCGACGTCGGGAGCGTCACGAGCGCGATGACCGTCCCGCGCCACTCGCCGAGGAACAGGAGCACGGCGAGAGCCGTGAGGCCGATCGCGACCGCCAGCTCGTGCCAGACGTTGTCGAAGAGGATGCCGACGAAGTGGGCGTTGTCGTAGGCCGTCTCGAAGTGAAGGCCGGGGTTCTCCCGCTCCATCCGCTGGACGACCTTCATGACGGCGGGCACGACCCGCGCCGAGCTCGCGCCGGGATTCTGAACCACCGAAACCTCGATGGCCGACTCGACCTTTCCCG
Source organism: uncultured Fimbriimonas sp. (assembly GCA_964516175.1). Taxonomy (GTDB): domain Bacteria; phylum Armatimonadota; class Fimbriimonadia; order Fimbriimonadales; family Fimbriimonadaceae; genus Fimbriimonas. The sequence continues at coordinate 107,092 of CAZEWR010000003.1, forward strand.
CCGTGCCCGGAGCGTGGTCGAGGTGGTCGTAGCCGCTCCGCCTCTCCCAGTAGCCATCCACGACCCGCGCGACGTCGCGGACGTAGACCACCTTCTGCGGGTCGCTCACCTGGGTGGCGGTCGGCGGCGGAGAAGCGGAAGGGGCGCCCATTCCGCCGCCCATGCCACCCCCTGACGGCTGTGAGGCCGGCGGGGCCGAAGGCGTGGAGCCGCGCGCGACGACGGGGTAATTGGAGACATCCTGGGCTGAGCGCGCGCGGGTGTCCACCCGCACAATGCCCTCCGTCGCGCCGTTCGTGAGGGTGCCGCCCGAGGCGCTCACGTTGGCGCGGTCGATGGCGTTCCGCAAATCGAGGATCGACAGGCCGTAGCCCGAGAGCTTCGTACGATCGGCCAGCACCTGGAGCTGGCGGCGGAAGCCGCCGAAGGGCACTACCGAGTACACGTCCTGCACCGCCTTGAGACGGTTCACCACGACGTTGTCCGCGAACTCGCGCACCCGCGCCGGGGTCCAGCCCTTCTCCGGATCCCCGCGAAGGGCGAGGGAAAGGATGGGAAGGTTCAGCGGGTCGATGGGGATGACGAACGAGGGCTTGAGGTTCGCCCCCGTCGCGGGAAGTTGCGCCTGCACGACGCTCATCAGCGACTGCACGTCGGTTACCGCCCGCTGCATGTTCGTGCCGTAGGGGAACTCCAGCGTGACGATGGAGATCCCGTCCTGCGACGACGAGCGGACGTACCGCAGGCCCTTCACGTTCACGAGCCCCTCCTCGATGGGCTTCGAGACCTGGATCTCCATCTCCTGCGAGGAGAGGCCCGGCATCATCGTCACCACGCCGACCATCGGGCTCTCGACGTACGGCGCGAACCGGCGCGGGATCAGCTGCGTGACCGCCAGCCAAGCGGCGAGCAGGACCGCCACGAAGAAAGCGACCACCGCGTAGGGATGCTCGATCGACCAGCGGTGGATCAGGTGGAGCGGGTTCTCGCGCCTCACCTGATCACGACCCTGCCTTTGAGCATGTCCATGCCGCACGCGTAGCTCAGGGCGCCCGAAGCGCCGGGCGGAATCTCGATCGTCACGGGCTTGCCCAGCGGCAGGTCCCTCGTGATCCTCAGCGACGGGAAGACGACCTCCTTGGCGCACGTGTTGTCGGTCTTGCGGATGAACGTGACGCTCCGGGGGCCGCTTGATGGGACCGTTAGGGTGCTAGGCTCGAAGCCGTTCTCCGTGATGGACACGACCGCCTCCGCGACCTTAGAGGCCATGGCGGTCGCACTCACGGTGTCGCCTTCGGCGAGGCCCACCGCTCCCGCGAGCACCACGCGCTCCCCGTCCTTCAGCCCCGAACGGACCGCGACGAGGGCTCCCGCCCGGTCGCCCAACTCGACCGTTCTGCGAGACACGGTGAAGCGGTCGGGCTGTCCCGATACGGGCGTCGCGACCCACACGAACGCGGATGTCGCCCCCGCCTGTACGCCCTCGCCGCCCGCGACCGAAGTTTGGACCGCCGCCGACGGAACCACCGTCTGCACCCCCGCCGCTCCAACCGCCAGATCGAAGGAAAGGAACTGCCCAGGCTGGAAAGCCCGGTCGCGGTTGGGCACGACGACCTCGACCACGCCCGTCCGCGAAACCGGGTCGACGGCGGGCGACACCGAGGAGACGGTCCCCACGGTCTGCTTACCGGCACCGTCCTGGTGGCGGACGCTCACCGCCGTTCCGACGCGGATTCGGGCGAGGTCGGCGACCGGCACGTTCGCCTGGAGTCGAATCGGCCGGACCTGCGCGACCCTAAGGATCGTCTGGCCCGGCGCGACGAGCGTTCCGGGGCTGATCGTGCGCTGCGTCACGACCCCGTCGATCTCGGCGCGGATCTCAGCGAAGCCCGCCTGCGCCGCGACGCCCTGAAGCCCCGCCTGCGCCTGCCGGACGCCCGCGGACGCCTGGGCCACCTTCTGCCTGGCCGAGGCAGCCGCCGCCCGCGCCGTCGCGACGTGCGCGTGGTGGGCCATGACACCAGCCCGCGCCTGGTCGACCTTTCTTTGCCCTGCCACCACGTTCGCCGACGCGCGGCGAACCATCGCCTCCGCCGCTCTTACCTTTCCCTGGGCGCTGCGCACCTGTTCGTCGGCCGCCCGCGACGCGGCCTCGCTCTTCGCCGCGTCGGCCCGCTCCCGCTCGTATTCGTCCTTCGAGACGGCTCCGGCGGCGAAGAGAGACACCTCGCGCTTTAGCTCCTCCCCCCAGTAGCGTTGATCCGCCTTGGCCGACTCCGCACGCGCTTGGGCGTCCTTGACGTCTGCCTGCGCCGAGACGACGCTCGCCGCCGCCGACTCGCGGTCGTCACGCGCGGCCGCCAGATTGGCGCGAGCCTCTTCGACCGCGCCCTCGAACTGCCCGCGCTCCGCCTCGGCCTGGTCGATCATCGCCTGAGTCTGGCGGTAGTCCGCGTCCGCGACGCCGACGCCCTCCCTCGCGCTCTCCACCATCGCCCGGCTCTGCGCGACCTGGGGCGCGAGCTGCGTGGCGTCGAGCCGCGCGACGACCTGCCCCTTGCGCACCGTCGTCCCGACGTAAGCGGGCATCCACACGATGACGCCGCCGGTTCGGGCGTTGACGTCCTGCTCGACGAAACTCACCGCCTGCCCCGAGTAGCGGACGGTCGCGGCCAGCGGGCGGCTTTCCACCGTGGCGAGCGTGACCGGCAGCGCGCCTTCGGGTGGCGGCATGTCCATCTGCATCGTCTGCGCCTCGATCGGCGTCATCGCGCCCTGCCGCCGGAAGTGGTTCACCGCGTAGACCGCGACCGCCGTCACCGCGCCCAGCACGGCCAGCGCGCCGAGGGTTGGGCCGTTCAGCGCCTTTCGGACCTCGAGGCGCTGCCCCGTCTGTCGCATTCGCAACAGCACGAACGCCACGAGGACCAAGCCCACGGCCCACGGCCAGAGGGAAAGGACCGAGGACCCGCTTTCGGCGGATGAAACCGTCGTCTTCCCCGTCTCCAAAGGGATCGTCGCCGTTCCCGAGCCGAGCGGGCCGCTCACCGCGATCTTCGCGTCGTAGCCGCCGGCCATGGAGAACGACTGCGCGAAGCGGTAGTAGCCGGGAACGCCGGTCGGAGTCGCCGCCTGCTCGCGCTCGCCCATCGCCATGTTGGGCATCTGGGCGATGGCCTTGACGGTCGCGCGGTCGACGGGCTTGCCCGCCCCGTCCGTCACGAAGACGTCCAGCGTCGCCTTGCCCACGGGCAGCACCGCCGGGTCCGCCACGAGCTCGACGCGATATGGCCCCGCTTGGCCTCCGACGCCGAAGGCCGTAAGGGTTAGGAAGAGAAGGGCGAGGATCGCCAGAGGTCTCACTTCGAACCCTCTTGCACGAGGGGCAGCCCGGCGGCGCGGCGCAGACGGGCCTCGGCGATGGCGCGGTCGTATCGGGCTTGGGCAAAGTCGGCGCGGGCACGTCGCAGGGCTTGTAGGGCGTCCAGCTGCTCGACCAGGATGCCCTTGCCGTTCGCGACCCGCAACGCGACGACCTCGTACGAAGCCTTCGCCCCTTCGACGGAGGCTTGCGCGGAGCGCACGTTCTCGTCGGCCGTCGTGCGGTCCACGTACGCCTGCCGCACCTCCCGCTGCGCGTTCAGCTCGGCCTGCCGCACGTTCGCCGCCGCGCGGTCCCGCATCGCCCGAACCCGCGCCGTCTCCGCGCGACGCCCCCCGCCGTCGAACACCGGCACGCTCAGCACCAGGCCGACGCTCGCGCCGCGCGAACCAGTTTGCGTCGCTGCGTCCGCCATCGCCACGCCGTAGAGTTGAGGCCTTTGCGACCCTTCGGCCGCCCTAACGTCCGCCTCCGCCGCGCCGAGCCTCGCCCTAGCCGCCAGAACCATGCCGCGTGCCTTGTCCGCAGACTGGGCGTAGACCGCGACCGGCTTCGCGGCCTGGGTATCGGGAAGGGGGTCGGAGAGGGTGATTTCGGAGTCGAGGTCGATCCCGAGCGTGGACTTCAGGCCCAGAAGCGCCTTCGCTCGCTCGCCACGGGCGGTGGCGAGCGAACGTCGCGCCTGGGCGAGCTCAGCCTGCGCACGCCTGACCGACGCCTCGATCCCCTTGCCCGCCTCGGCGAGGAGAATCGTCCGGTTCACCATGTCCGCGCTCGCCTCGACGCGTCCCTCCTCGGCGGTAGCGTTCTCAGCCGCGAGGAGCGCGCGGAAGTATGCGTCCTCGACGCCCAAGGCGGCGTCGGCTCGAGCATCCTGGAGGTCGTACCCCGCCGCCGCCTCCAGGCCTCCTGCCGAGACGACCATCGCCTCGATCAGTCCGCCTGTGAGGAGCGGCCACATGAGCATGAGGTTCGCGTCGAGAAGTCCGCCTTTGGGCGCGAGCAGGCTGTACGTGGGATCGACGCGCGGAGCGGAGGGGTAGATCGAGCCGTAGCTCCCCACTGTGGCAAAGCCGTTCGCCGACAAGGAGGGAAGTCGACGGGAGCGGGCGCCGCCCGCCGCCTCGCGCGCCGCCGCGAGGTCCGCCGCCGCCCCGAGGACCAGCGGGTTGTTCTTTGCGGCGAACTCAAGCGCCCCTGCCAGCGACAAGGGGCCGTCGAAACGCCTCGGTGCCTGACCGAAGCACGCGCTTGCGGCAAGAGTCGCGACAAGGGAGAAGAGCCGCCGAATGGCGGTGATCGAAGAGAGTTGATGCTGTGGAATGGGAACGCTCGCAGGTCGGGGTCGGTGGCCCGGACGCGACGCGCCCTAAGCCTCGGACGAGACTGTGCGAATTGGCGGAGAGAGCCCCGAGCTGTCGCGAGGAAGGGACTCTGGCGGAGGTCCCGAGTCGGCACCGACGATCCCGGGCTCGGGCACGAGGGTCAGGGCGACCACGACGGGCACTGGAGCATCGGTCAAGGCGGCATGTCCGAGAACGACCACGGCGGAACGTTCGGCGATCGGGCTCGTGGCCGGCCGCATCGTCGCCTTCGGGCGGATCTCGCAATGGCACTCCGCTTTGTCCAAGCGCGCGGCGAAACCGTAAGAGAGAACCCTTTCGCCAGCGCCCGGGCAGCACGTCGGCTTGGCAGGCTCTCTTGACGAGGCGCATCTTACGCCCGACGCCTTGGCGCGGGCGCAACATGGCATCCCGCACGTCGCCATCGGCACGACCCGGTCAGGCATGACGCACACGGCCTCGCTTGCCCTGATCGGTAACGAGGAGCCGATCAGGGCAAGCACGAGGAGCACCCTTATCAGGAGGTCCGTTGGCCGCATCTTCTGCAATATACGCCACAGCGAGGGGACCGTCTCCCTTCGGCTACTTCACAAAGCGATTGAGCGCCGTCTTGATCTCCTTCTTGCGCTCAGGATCACCCAGCTCCATCGAGTCGGCCTGAGGCAAGCAGCCTCCACCGTTTGCGCGATCCGTGAGGTGGTGGGTTAAGAACTCGATGCCCACTGGATCTAGCGCCGCCGGATGGCGGAGAGTTGCCTAGGATGTCGACGCCGTTCCTCCTCTCGCGAGCCATGTTGCGGATGCCGGTAATCTGGCCCTCGATGCGGGCGAAGCGTTTGTCGATCGGATCGTCGGTTGCTTCGACAGGTCGTCCTTGTTTCTTAACCTTCATCTTATGTTCGGAGCCTCCTTGTGCCGGAGCAACCTAAGCCCGTTGGCGACGACGAGAAGGCTTCCGCCCATGTCGGCGAACACCGCCATCCAGAGCGTTGCGATTCCCGCGAGCGCGAGCGCGAAGAACACGACCTTGATGCCGATGGCGAGGGAGATGTTCTGCTTGAGGACCGCGGAGGTCTTTTGGCTGAGCCGCACGAATTCCGGGATGCCGCGCAGGTCGTCCCGCATGAGGGCCACGTCGGCGGTCTCTATGGCAGTGTCGGTGCCTGCGGCTCCCATGGCGAATCCGATGTCGGATTTCGCGAGCGCCGGGGCGTCGTTGATGCCGTCTCCGACCATTCCGACGTGGGCGTGCTGGTCGTGGAGAAGGGCGATCGCCTGAAGCTTGTCCTCGGGGAGAAGGCCGCCCCGAGCATCGTCGATGCCGGCTCCCAGGGCGATCGCGGAAGCGGTCGCCTGGTTGTCGCCGGTGAGCATCACGGTGCGGATCCCGAGCGCGTGAAGCTCCCTTATCGCTTCGACGCTCGTCTCCCGGATCGTGTCGGCGACGCCGATCACGGCGAGCGGGAGCCGCTCGCTCGCGAGCACGACCGCGGTCTTTCCCTGGTCCTCTAGGACCTTGAGCGCGGCTTTCACCTCGGCGGTGGACACCCCGACCTCTTCCACGAGCCGATGGTTCCCGATGAAGTAGAGCACGCCTTCGATGCGACCCTTCACGCCCCTGCCGGTAATGGACTCGAAATCCTCGATGGGCAGGAGCTCTCCCGACCTCCGCACCGCCTCCATTCGGCCCGGCTCGGCGCTTCCCGCCTCCGTTCGGCTCGCCCCGGTCCATTCGGACACGATGGCCGACGCCACCGGGTGCTCCGACGGCGCGTCGAGCGACGCGGCGAGTTGCAGCAGCCGGTCGGGGGCGTCCGCTCCCAGCGGCACGACGTCGGTCACGCGGGGAGTGCCGTGGGTGAGGGTGCCCGTCTTGTCGAGGGCCAGAACCCGCATCTTGCGCCCCTCCTCCAGGTAGACGCCGCCCTTCACGAGGATGCCTCGCCTGGCGGCGGCGGCGAGTCCCGACACGACGGTCACCGGGGTGGAGATGACGAGCGCGCACGGGCACGCGATGACGAGCATCACGAGGGCCTTGTAGAGCCAAGGCATGAACGGCTGGGCGAAGGCGAGCGGGGGCAGGACGGCGACCAAGAGCGCGAACAAGACGACGGCCGGCGTGTAGTACCTGGCGAACCTGTCGACGAAGCGTTGCGTCGGGGCCCTCTGGCCCTGCGCCTCCTGAACCGATCGTACGATGCGGGCGAGCGTCGTGTTGCCTCGGTTTGCCGTCACCTCGAACTCGAACGAGCCCTTCTCGTTGATGGTCCCGGCGAACACGGCGTCTCCCGCCCTCTTCTCGACCGGGATGCTCTCACCCGTGATGGGGGCCTGGTTCACCGAGGAGGTTCCAGACGTCAGCCTGCCGTCGAGGGGAACCCGCTCGCCCGGCCTGACGCGCACGACCTGCCCGACCTCGACGCTTCCGGCCTCCTTGGTCTCGAAGCCCCCGCCTGGGAGCCGCACCTCGGCCGTCTCCGGCGAGAGCTCCATGAGGGTCCGGACGGCGTTTCTCGCCCGCTCCAGAGAAAGCGCCTCGATGAGCTCCGCGAGCCCGAAGAGGAACGTCACGACCGCCGCCTCGGGCCACTGTCCGATTGCCATCGCGCCGACGACCGCGATGGTCATGAGGAAGTTGATGTTGAGGGTCAGAGTGCGAATCGCGATGAGCCCTTTCTTGAGCGTTTCCCGGCCGCCCAGCGCGATCGAGATAAGCGCGAGCCCGATAACGAGGGCAGAGCGCTCGTTATCGGTGTTCCAGGCGATGATCTCCGAAGCGAGGGCGAGCACGCCGGAGAGGCCGAGGAGGAGCCGCTCGAGCGTCGGCGACTCTTCGTGCTCCTCGACCTCGGCGCCCTCGGTCACGACGACCGGGTCCATTCCGATCGACTCGAGCGCCGTCTGGATGCTCCGGTCGTCGTCAAGCCGGTGCGCGACGGTCAGGCGTCGTCGCATGAGGTCGAAGTCCATGCGGTCGATGCCCTTGATGGCGCGCATCCGGTTGCGGATGAGCGCCTCCTCGGTCGGGCAGTCCATCTTCTGAATCTTGTAGACGGTTTCCTTCATGCGATGCCTCGAATTTGGGTGGATGGGCGCACTATAGCGGCCCGGTCGAAGGGATTCAATCCCGGCCGCCCCGGGCATGCGTTCCCTGGCCGCTGCCTTTCCCAGCGTTCGACTCGGCGACGGACCTCTTGAGTCCGAGCACGCCCCGGTCGACCGCCTTTCGTGCGAAGGCGAGCAGCACCTGGTCGAGCGGCACGTTCCTGCGTCCGCGTCCGCCCTTGAGCCACTGCCCGTCGCCCCACACGAGGGTGAAGCGTCGCTCGGCGATCAGAACCCCCTCGGCGCTTTCCAGGGCGACCTTCCCCTCCATGAAGCGGCCCCGACGGACCATGGCGTCGAAGCCGATGACGCCCCTCGGAAGGCTCGCGGGCATCGAGAGCCGTCCCCGAAGGCGGGGGAACCCGGAGGCGGCCTTGTCGTCGGACGCCGAGGCCGCCCTCGCGACGCCGTTCACCCGAAGCGCGCGCGCCGCCCAGGCCTCGGCCTGGAGGCGAAGCCTCTCGCGGACGTCCGCCTCGTCGCTCCTCGCCCGGGCGTTCGGAAAGGGCTCGATGACGACCTCGAACGGAAGGACCCTCACCTCGGGGAGAGGAAGCTCGACGCGCGAGCGGCCCTGAGGCGGCGCGCCGAGGAGCATAAGGACGCCGAGAAGCGCAAGGCTCACGGGGCCACCTCGCCCTCGCCGACGTGGATGGGGATCGCTCGCTCTATCGGAATCACGAAGACGCGGCCGTCTCCTACGTGGCCCGTGCGCGCCGAGGCGCGGATCGTCTGGGCCACCTCATCCGCCCGGCCATCCTCGACCATGATCTCGAGCTTGTTCTTTCGGACCTCGAGCACGCTGCCGTCGCTCTGGACGCTCGCCGCCCGGCATTCCGAGACGATGGCCCCGGGAAGACCCCCGATCCCGTGGAGGGCCTGGAGCACGTCGTTGAGCTTGAAGGGTTGGATGATCGCCTTGATTTCTTTCATTAGACCTCCACCTCGCGCGCCCGGTCCTTCTCGAACCAAGCGTAGAGGGTCGGAAGGACGAGAAGGGTGAGGAGGGTGGCGGAAGCGATGCCGCCGATGACCACGGTCGCAAGAGGCTTCTGTACCTCCGCGCCGATGCCGGTGTTGAGCGCCATGGGAATGAACCCGAGCGCCGCGACGAGCGCGGTCATGAGGACGGGCCGAAGACGCTCCAGCGCGCCCTGGCGGGCCGCTTCCTTGACGGAAAGAGCCTGCTCCTCCCGGAGCCGGTTGATCGCCGACACCATGACGACGCCGTTCAACACGGCCACGCCGGAGAGGGCGATGAAGCCGACGCCTGCCGCGATGCTGAACGGCAGGCCCCGCGCCCAGAGGGCCAGGATGCCACCCGTCACCGCGAGCGGAACCCCCGTGAAGATGAGCAGCGCTTGGCGAACCGATCCGAAGGTCGTGAAGAGCAGCACGAAGATCAGCCCCAGCGCCACCGGCACCACGACCGTGAGGCGGGCGCTCGCTCGCTGGAGGTTCTCGAACTGTCCGCCCCACGTGAGGTAGTAGCCCTCCGGCATCCTCACGTCGCGGGCGATCGCCGACTGGGCGGCCCCGATGAACGATCCCAGGTCCGATCCGCGGACGTTCAGCTGCACGACGACGCGCCGCTTGCCCGCCTCGCGGGAGATCTGGGCGGGCGCGGGCTTGTTCGCGATCCTCGCCACGCTCCCGAGCGGAACGCTGCTCCCGCCGGGGGTCGGCACGGGAAGGCCGGCGATGCCCTCGGCGGAGTTGGACACGTCGGTCGCGAACCGAACCACGAGGGGGGAGCGCTTGTCCCCCTCGATGATCTGCCCCACGGGAGCGCGGCCGAGCGCCGTCGAGACGAGGGTCTGCACGTCGTCGACGTTCACGCCCAGCCGGGCGATCGCAAGCCGGTCGATGTCGATCTGGAGCACGGGAACGTCGTCCACCTGCTCGACCTGGACGTCCGCCGCGCCGGGGACCTTGCGGAGGACCGCCGCCACGCCGTCGGCGAGCCGCTTCAGCTCGTCGAGGTCCTCGCCGAAGACCTTTACCGCGACGTCGGCCTTGACGCCCGAGACGAGCTCGGAGAAGCGCATCTGGATGGGCTGGGAGAAGCCGTAGCCCTGTCCGGGCACCTCCTTGGCCTTCCTCTCCATCTCCTCGATCAGCTCCGGCTTGGTCAGGCCGCGACGCCACTCCTCGCGGGGCTTGAGCATGATGAACGAGTCCCCCAGGCTCAGCGGCATCGGGTCGGTCGCGACCTCGGCGGTGCCGGTCCGGGAGAACACGGTCGTGACCTCCGGCACCTCCTTGATCTTCCGCTCCATGGCCGTCACGAGCCGAAGCGTCTCCTCCGCGTCCACCGTGCGCAGGCGCACCGGCTGGATGAGGGACGAGCCCTCGTCGAGCGTGGGGATGAACTCCGAGCCCAGACGCGTGAACGCGGCGGTGCTGAGGGCGAGCAAGCCGAGAGCGCCGCCCACCACGATTGCCCGGCTCCGCATCGCCCAGCCGAGAACGGGACGGTAGAGCCGGTCGAACATCCCCATGATCGGGTTGCGGCCCTCCTTGGTGTCGCCCGAAAGGAACAGGCTCGCGAGCGCCGGGATAAGGGTCAGGGTCAGGACGAGCGCGCCGATGAGCGCGAACACGACGGTGAACGCCATCGGCTTGAACATCTTGCCCTCCGTCCCTTCCAGGGCGAGGATCGGGAGGTAGACGACGGTGATGATCGTCACCGCGAAGGCGGTCGGCTTGGCCACCTCCCGGCACGATGCCGAGACCGTGGCTCGAACCTCTTCGCGGGTCAGGGTTCGTCCCGCGTGCTCCCGCTGCTCGGCGAGCCGCCGGACCGCGTTCTCGATCATCACGACCGCGCCGTCGACGATGAGGCCGAAGTCGATGGCCCCGAGGCTCATGAGGTTGCCGCTGATCCCGAAGCGGTTCATCAGCGCGATCGCGAAGAGCATCGAGAGCGGGATGGCGAGCGCCACGATGAGCGCGCCGCGGACGTTGCCGAGGAGCGCGAGCAGGATCACGACGACCAGAACGCCGCCCTCAAGGAGGCTCTTTTGGACGGTGTGGACCGCCTGGTTCACGAGGTCCGCGCGGTTGTATAGGGTGCGCACCCGGACGTCCGGGGGAAGCTGCCCGGCGACCTCCTTCAGCCGGGCGGCCGCGTCCTGCGCCACGGTGCGGCCGTTCGCCCCCTTGAGCATGAGGACGGTCGAGACGAGGGCGTGGCGGCCGTCCACGCTGCTGACGCCGGTCAGCACCTGCGTCCCCAGCCGGACCTCGCCCACGTCGCGCATGAGAACGGGCACGCCGCCCTCGCTGGCGACCACGATGGTCTCGATGTCCGAGGGCTTGGTCGCGAGGCCCACGCTACGGATGAGCGTCCGCTCGCCCTGCCGCTCCAAAACGCCGCCTCCCGCGTTGCGGTTGTTCTTCTCCAGTGCCTCGACCACGCCGGCGACGCTCAGGTTGCGGGCTCGGAGCCGCTGGGGGTCGAGGACCACCTGGTACTGCCGCTCGCTGCCGTCGGCCGGGCTCACCTCCGCCACCCCCGGAACGGTGCGGAGCTGGGGCGCGATGGTCCAGTCCTGGAGGGTGCGCAGGTCCATGATGGACCGCGTGTCGCTCTCCAGCGCGTACATGTACACCTCGCCCAGGCCGGTGCTGACCGGCCCCAATTGAGGGGCATCGACTCCCGCCGGGAGCTGCTCGCGAACGTTGTTCAGGCGCTCGTTGACGAGCTGGCGGGCGAAGTAGACGTCCGTGGCGTCGTCGAACGTGACCGTGACCTGCGAGAGCCCGTACTGGCTGAGCGACCGCACCGACTGGCGGCCGGGAACGCCGCCCATCGCGGTCTCGACGGGGAACGTCACCAGTCGTTCCACCTCCAGCGGGCTGAGGCCGCCCGTGTCGGTGTTGATCTGCACCTGGTTGGGGGTGACGTCCGGAACCGCGTCGAGGGTGAGCTGCTGCCACGAGATCGCGCCGACGACGGCCAGCATGACCGCCGCGACGATCACGAGGAACCGCTGGGCGAGGCTGAACGATAGGAGTCTCTCGACCACGCTAGTCCTCGTCTCCCTTGAGCTGGTCCTTCTTGAGCTCGCTCTGGAGCGTGAAGACGCCGGAGACGGCGACCCTGTCTCCGGCCTTCAGGCCCTCCACGATCTCCACGAGCCTGCCGTCCATGCGGCCGGCCCTCACCTTGCGCCGCTCGAACTTGCCGCCCTCCTCGACGAACACCGCCTGGTCGTCGCCCTCGCCCACCACCGCGGATAGCGGGACCGCGAGCGCCGTGACGCTTCCGCCCGTCGCGATTCGGACGCGGGCGAAGAGTTCGGCGCGGAGGATCCTCGCGGGATTCGCCACCCGGCACTGCACGGGCAAGGTGCGCGTCTTCGGGTCGAGGCGCGTACCCACGAGCTGCACGGTTCCGCGGAACGTGCGGCCCGGATAGGCGTTCGTCGTGACGGTGACGCCGACGCCGGGCCGGACGCGCGACACGTCGGCCTCGGGCACGTTGGCGGTGACCCACACCGTGCTGGCGTCCTCGATGTCGAAGAGGTCGGACGCCCGCTCGACCGCCTGGCCGAGCGTCGCCTGGCGCTCAGTGACGACGCCTGAAATGGGCGCGGTCAGGGTGACCGTGCTTCCACCGCCGCCCCCGCCGCCCCGGAGGGCCGACGCGTTCGAGCGGGCGTTCTGGACGGCTCTTTGGGCGCCGGTCTGGGCCGACCGCGCGCCCTGGAGCTGCACCCTGGCTTGATCCAGTTCGAGTTTCGCCGCGCGGGCCTCGGCCTCGGCGGCTTGGATCTCGCGCGCGTTCAAGAGTCCTTGGCTTCCGATGCGGGTCTCCCGCGTGAGCGTCTGCTGGGCGAGCGTCAAGCGCTGGCCCGACCGCTCGACGCGGATCTGCGCCTGCTGAACGTCGAGCCGCGCCTGATCGAGATCGGCCTTTGAGACGAGTCCCTCGGCGCTCAGGCGCTCGGCGCGGGCGAGGCGGCTCTGGTTTCCCGCGAGGTCGCTCCGCGCCGCCGCCCCCTCCGTCTGGGCCTCGCTGAGCTCGTTGCGCGCCGCCGTGAGCGTGGGCTGGCTGAACGCGCCCGCCGAGGCAAAGCGACGCTGACGCTCCAGGCTCTCCTGCGCCGTGCGAAGCCGTCCTCGCGCGAGCTCGACGGCCGAGGTCTGCTGGCGGACCGTGGCCGCCGCCTGGAGCGCCGCGGTCTCCGCCGCCGTGATCGCGGAGCTGGCCTCGGCGAGGTCGCCGCTTTGGATCTCCGCCAAGGGCTGGCCCCGCCGAACCGTGTCGCCGACGTTCGCGAACAAGCGAACGACCTTTCCCGCAACCGGCGGCGTCACGACCGCGCGGGCGTTGCCAGGAATGGACACCGACCCCGGCGCCTCGAGCCGCGCCTGGATCGACTGCTCCGACACGACGCCCGTCTGCACGCCTGCCGTCTTCAGGGCGGCGGGCGAGAGGGCGATGTCTCCCTTGCGCTCGTCCGCGCTCTTTTCCGGCACGGCCTCCACCGCGGGCGCCCCCTTGCCGCAACCCGCGACCATCGCCAAGGCCGCGAATGCGGCGATCATCGAATGCGTGTAATTCCTCAACGTGGCGGTTCTCCCAAAAGCGTTCCGGTGGTCCGAAGATAGGCGGCCTGGGCCTGGGCGACGCGCAGACGCGCCTCCACGAGGCTTTCCTCGACCTCCCGCAGCGAGCGGTTGGCCTCCAGAACCTCGAGCAGGGTGGTCGCGCCCTCGCGGTAGCCGAACTCCGACACCCGCACCAGCTCGCGCGTGTCGGTGAGCAGGGTGTCGAAGCCCACCCGCTGCTCGGTCGCGGCGGCGAGCTCGACGTTCACCGCGTCGAGCTCGGCCTGGGCGCGTGCGCTGGCGTCGGCGAGCGCCTTCCTCTCCGCCTCGGCGGCGGCCTGTCCCGACTTGACGTCGTTCTTCCGCCGCCCGTAGTCGAAGACGGGGATGCTGAGCGTCGCCCTCAGGCCCGCCGGTTGGTTCGGACCGTAGCTGTAGGGCGAGGTCCGCGCGGAGATCTCGAAGTCCGGGCGGAACTGGACTTGGCTTACCGCCACGTTCGCCTGCGCGATGGCGAACTGCGCGGAGATCTGAAGCAGGTCGGCCCGCTGGCGAGCAAGGGTGGGCAGGTCGACCGGCACGACGGGCACCGTCGCGAAGTCGGCCACCGACACCTGCTCCGTGGGCACCCCGAGCGCGCCCGCGAGGCGACGGCGCGCCGCCGTCTGCGCGGACTGGCGCAGCAGGAGCGTCTGCCGCGCCCGCTGGACCTCCAGGTTCACGCGCTTGACCTGGATGGGCGGAACGGCCCCGCCCTCGGCCCGCTTCTTCGTGGCGTCGAGGAGGCGCTGGGCGAGTTCGAGCTGCGCCGTCGCCGTCTGCACGAACTGGTTCGCGGCGACGGTTTCCGCAAAACGATCCACCACGTCGCCCTGAACCTCGCCGACGGTCTGGCGGAAGGAGGCCTCGGCGAGTTGGGTCTGGGCGTCGCCGAGCGAACGGTTGGCCCGACGCCGCCCGAAGAGGTCGATGGCCTGCGAGAGCGCGAGGTCGTCGTCGTTGCCGTAGAGGCCTCGGTGGGACGTGGCCTGGAGGTCCAGGCGGAGGGGCTGGGGCGCGACGAGGGACTTGCGCGAGAAGCGCGCCTGCTCGACGCGAAGCTCGGCGGAGCGGACGGCGGGCCTGTTTTGGCGCGCGAGGGCGAGGGCTTGGTCCAGGGTCAGCGCCTGAGGCGTCTGAATTGGCGCAAGCACGCTCAAGAGAGCGAAGGAGAGGGGGTTCAAGAGGGTTTCCGTTCACGAATGCGGTCGGCGCGACCCTCGCAACGCGGGGGCCGCAGACGGCTAGACGGAGGGAACCGGGGGCGCTCGAAAAGGCGCGCCTTCGAGGAGCGGCGGCGCGGCGCTTACGGGCGGGGGGTTGGGCAGAACCGGCGCGTACGCCAGGATCGGCGCGGTCGGGAGCTCGAACGACGGCGGCACGATCGCGGCCATCTCGACGATCGGCGAAGGGCTCGCCTTCTGCTGCGCGGAGGTCGCCAGCGGCACCCGAGCGGCGTGCACCGTCATCTTGCACTCGCACTTCCCGACGCAGGGCTTAGTCGCCGAGCGCACCGACCTGCAATCGGGATCGCGCTCCGGAGGCGAGCTGACGCAGCAGCAGCCCAACATGCTCGTCCCGCAGGTCCTGCCCTCGCACACCCAAGAGGTCACGACCGTTCCAAAGGCTTGGCAGGCCAGGCAAAGGAGGGTCAGGATGGGAAGGAGGCGACGCAGCACGCTCGTCCATACAAGATACCGGATCATTTAGGCGCATTCGGTTCCCCTCGGGGGTATCCACGTTTGTAGAAAGCGCCGCGGAGGCCCAACGCGCCGCAAAAAGATCCCTCCCTAGGTCCGGCGGATTGCATTGGGGCGCTTCTTCCGTGTCCGGGAGCGGAATCGCTAGGCCACCATGCCAAGGATGAGGAAGGCGAGGAAGCCGCCGAAGAACGACACCGACTGCCACCGGCCCTCCCCTCTTCGTGCGCTTCGACGAGAAGCTCCTCGGTCACCAGGTACATCAGCGCGGCGAGCCCGAAGGCGAGGAAGACGTCGAGCGCGTCCGCCGAGAGAAGCGACGTGAAGAGCACGCTCCCCGCCGTGCCGGCGAAGAAAGCGAGCGCCGTCCCGGCCAGCAGCCCCGCCGCCGTACGAAACGCCAGCCGCTCATTCGCGAGCTGCGATCCCATCGCCAGCCCGAGCGACACGAGCTCGACCGCCAAGGCGAGCGCGAGCAGCAGCCCCGCCTTCGGTCCGGCGGCGAACACGATGCCCAGCAGAAGCCCATCGACCAGCACGTCCACGCCGACTCCGACGACCATTCCCCAAGGGATGGCCCCCGACCCATCCAAGATCCCCTTCTCCGCCTTCTTGGCGAAAGTCCGGATGGTAAACATCGCGAGAACCCCGATGCTGAACCCCAGCGCGACGTGCCACGGAACGTGCCGCCTCACGACGTCGGGCAGCAGCTCGACCGCCGTCACGGAGAACACGACCCCCGCCGCGAAGTGCAGGATGCCGCTCCTCAGCTTCGCCCCCGGCGGGTGGCGGAAGGCGATCAGTCCCGAGACGACGAGGCACGCCACCGGGACAATGGCCCACACGATGGCGGTGAGGAACGCGCTCGGCACGGCGCGTTAGACGACGACTCCCCCTCAAAGGTCCGGAGGGGGACCGAATCTCCGTCCCGACGGGGGCTACGCGCCAGCGAGGCGGCCGACGTGAGAACGAGGGAGTCCCCGCTTCACGGTTGCTTCCTCACGCGCCGGCGCAGGACCGCGCCGACGCCGATCGAGAGGAAGACCATCTAGGCGGGCTCGGGGACGGCGTTCACGCGGTAGTCGAAGCCGGAGAGCGAGCCGTAACCGAACGAGCCGACGGCGTTGCCGCCCGCATCGGTCAGGTTCCGGATGCCGCCCCAGTAGGCGGATTGGCCGAGGTCGAGGTCGAGGTCGGCGTCGAAGGCGATGGGCTCGCCGTCCTCGTTCTGGACCTGGGCGAAGGTGGCGAGGCGCGTTTCGAGGTAGATCGGCTGGCCGTACACGAACGCGAACTCCACCTCGGCCTAATAGGCGTTCAGCGCGTCGCCCTGATACTCGAAGTCGGCGAAGTCGAAGGGCTTGAGCCAGCCGCCCCCGTAGAACGCCTCCTGAGTGATGGAGACGCCGACCGACTGCACCGTGATGGACGCGTTCCACGCGGCCTCGAACGAGACGTGGTTCGCGTTCAGGAGGCCGTCGTCGATGCTCGCGCCGCCGGTGCCGTGGACGAAGAGGGTCGTGGTGAACCAGCCGCTCTCACCATTGAGATCGGCGTTGTCGATGACGAACGCGTCGAAGTAGGACGAGCCCGCGAAGGCGACGCCCTTGGAGACGGGGTTCGACGGGTCCGTTCCCTTGAGTCGGACCGCCGCGCGGTTGACGCCGTGGCCGCCGCTCGCGAAGGCGGACGCGAGGCCGTAGCCGGTATGGTCGGTCGAGTGGGTCAGCGGATCGCCCGACTTTCTCCAGTCCACCGCTCGTCGTAAACGTCCGAGCCGAGCTCGGTGTGGGCCGCGTAGTCCACGTACTGCTGGGCCGACGCGGCCGTCGCCAGGGCCGCGAGCGCGGTCCATCGAAAATGAACTTTCATCTTGTATCCGTGCCGTCTCCGTTGAGGCCAGTTTCCTAAAGAGTAGCGCACCGAGCGTCGAGATACGAGCGGATTGCCGGTAATCGCGGAAAATTGACCAGTTCCTGGTCGAAGGCAAAGCCGAAGCTTGGGTCGGATCCGCGGGCGCGCGTCCCCGTTCGGTCCTCATCGGCGAATCGGCCCTTCGGAGGTCTGCGCGCCTGGAGAAGCGAGGAAAGTGTGGCGGAGTCCCTTCGGAAGGCCGCTCCGTCGGCACGCCTCAGCCCGTGAGCCCCCGAAGCGTCCGCAGGATCGCCGGGCCGCAACGGCTGGAGTAGGGCCTCCAGCCCATCAGCCCCGCGCGGCGGAACAGGTCGGTCCGCCTCGCCCGGTGGTCGTCCCGCTTGGAGAGGGCGAACGGCGACGGCAACGACTCCCTCACGATCGACGTCTCGGGGTCCGACGAGCGCGGGGTGAGGTAGCAGCCCAGACCCGCCTTGAGCTGCATCGCGACCGCAAGAAGGATGTCGTCCTCGACGTGCTCCTGCCCTTGCAGTCCAAGGTCCCACCTCATCTCGGCGATCCGCGATAGATTGCGGGTCTGGGCGAAGTACGCGCGGACGACGAGGTCCACCTCCTCGTAGGCTCGGGTCCGCTTGACCCTCGCCGTCCGATACACGCCGTCGGGCCTCATGCGTCGGCCGTTCTGCCCGAGGACGCCGAACTTCCCCCAGCGTGCGTGGTCGAGGAAGTGCTCCAGGCATCGCTCCCCGGGGACCATGTCGTCGTCCGCGAGGTACGTGTACTCGTGGTCGTAACCGGCGCAGGGCACGTACCGGCTGTACGCGCCGAGGTTGTGCGTCAACCGGTAGACGCGGTCGACGTTCCGAAGCGCCTCCGGCGGGAGCGCGAACCGGGGCTCGGGGTGGCAATCGCAAAGGGTGATGGTGCAGGGAACGGATTGGCGGGCGAGCGCATCGACGATGGCGACGACGTTCTCGGGCCGCTTCCAGTTGATGAGGACGGCCTCGACGGGGGGCTTGAGCATAGGGCTTGGCGGAGCGGAGGCCCGCGGGGCCTCGGGAGCGCGGCGGGCCGCCCGCTCGCGTGAGCGCTGCCCGCCGCAGGGACGAGCCGCCCGGAGGGGCGGCGCGGTGTCCTAGGCCAAGCCAGGAGGAGCCCGAAGTCCCGCGCCCGCGCTCAGAGGGGGCGTCGTCGAAACGGGCGGCGGGTTGGGGAGCCCCGCCGAGACGACCAAACAAAGTTTCGTCGGTAGCGCGGCGATCTGCGGGAGCGTCGCCGGCGCTACCGCGACGGTGACGTGAATCGACTCGGAAGCTGAGGCCGCCAAGGCCGTTCGCGAGGCGCGGATCACCATGCGGCATCCACACGGACGGGCACACACTTTCGTCGTGCGGCCCAGCGGTCCCGGCTGGGAGCCCGGGGCGGTCGTACAACAGCAGCGATCGACCGTCGTCCCGCACGAGGCGCCCTCGCACACGAAGGCCCGCACGGTCTCTCCAAGTCCCTGAAAGGCCAGGGCCAGAAGAATGAGGCAGGTGAGGAATCGACGGACCACGGGACTCGCTGAATCATATCCGAAGCCGCGCCGCTTGCACCAACCATGAGCGGGCTGTCTGCCTATTCCAGGCGCGTCCGCTACTCGGACGGGCAGGCGAAGAAGCGCGAGAGCGTCCCGAGAGATTCGGCCCTGACGCGCGCGGAGGCGGTCCGTCCGTGGCGTTCGGTCTCGATCAGTACGGCGGCCCGCAGCACTCCCAGGTGGTGGGGAGCGTGCTGGGGACACAGAGCCCTCTGCTACGGACCTCGGACATCGCCACCCAACTCGGCTCGCCGTCCGGGTCCACGCGCTGGCGGATGAGGCGGAAAATCTCGAATCGGGTCGGGTCCGCGAGGGCCTGGGGCGCCGGAAGCACGTCGTCCACGATCCACAGGATACTGCGGCGGTGACGCGAACCCCACTAGGATTGCCCATACCTGCCGCTACGTCAACCCGAACACAGGTGAGGCTACTGGGATCGCGGAGCTTGGCATGGTGCGGGTGGGGTAAAGCGGCGGGGCGACGAGAGGGATGGCGGGAACCTTTGGGACGCGGGCGCGTTGTTCTGACTACCGGAGCCGCCACCACGTTGAAGACGACCGACCTCCTCAAGAAGGCCCTCCTTCTGCTCTCGCTCCTTGCGGCCCTGGTTCCGTCGAGCCTGGCCGAGGCGGTGTGCGTGTTCGGCGACCGGGGCGTGGAGCCGATGGCCGCGTGTGGGATGGCCTGTTGTGGCGAAGGGGCCGCGGAGTCTGCCACGGGCCAGCGCCGGGCGGCGGACTCAGGGTCTTGCCGATGCGAGACCCGCGTTCAAACGATCTCGGCCTCCGTCTTCCCGAATCAGAGGCCTGCGACGTTCAGCCTCGCGGGTCCCGCGCTCGTTCCGTCGGGCGGCTTGGAGCCTCCCTCGCCCGCGCCGCTCGCCGCTCGGGGTACCCTACCTGAAGCGGAGCCGCCTCCGCCTCGCGACGGGGTTCCTCGGTCGCGTCGAAGCCGAGCCCCGCCTTTCTCCTAGCTTCCATGGCGCTCCGGCCCTCGGCCATCCGCCGCGGCGGCCCCCTACGGCTCCACCTAAGAGAAAGAAAATGATCAACCAAGCCTTCCTCGGCATCGTGCTGGCGTTCCTGACGCCCGCCCAGACCACCCCCTCGTCCACCTGCTACGAGACAGTGAAGCAGGTCGTGTACGAGCACCCGAAGCCCGCCTATCCCAAGGACGTACGGCAGTACACGTACGTCAAGAAGACCGTCGAGAAGACCGTCTGCAAGATGGCGGTCGCGTCGGCCTGCTGCGTGGGCGTCAAGCCGGGCGCGTAGCCTCGCGCCCAAGCGGGGCGGGATGCCCATCTCCAGCCCCGCAGTAAGGAAGTCTCGATTCGTCGCGCCGGGTGAGTCGTCGCACCGGCGGCGCGGCGTAAGTGGCGGCGTGGCGAAGTGCTATAACCCGGCATGGTCTTTTCGCGCTGGTCTTCCCTGGGCGCGCTGACGCTCGCGTGCGCCTCGGCGCGGGCCCAAAGCGCGGGCGGCGGCGACCCGATCAACCCCGACCGCCCGGGGATCGCGGACGGGAGCACGGTCGTGGGGAAGCGGCGGTCCCAGCTTGAGACGGGCCTAACCTACGAGAAGCGGCCGGGCTCTTGGGACCTCCAGTTGCCTACCCTCCTCCGCTTCGGGTTGGACGAGCGCTGGGAGATCCGGGTGGAGGGCAACGGCCCGAGCTTTCTCGCCACCTCGGACTCGGGGAGGACACTCCACACGAGCGGCTACGCGCCGGTGTCGCTCGGCGCGAAGCTCCACTTACAGGACTCGGGCGGCCTGCGCAAGCCCTCGCTCGGCCTGATCGCCCGCGTCTTTCCGCCGTCCGGCTCCGGCGACTTCCGCACCCGCCAGACGACCGGGGACGTGCGCCTCGCGGCCGACTGGGACGTGGCGTCCCCCCGGTGGTCGTTGAACCCGAACGTCGGCGTTGGCGCGTACGAGGACGGGAACGGCGAGCGGTACACGGCGTTCCTGGGCGCGCTGACGGTGAACTACTGGCCGACGAAGACGCTGAACTACTTCGTGGACGGCGGTCTCAACGCGCCGGAGTCGCGGGGCGGCAGGAACGCGCTCACGCTCGACGGCGGGGTGGCGATCATCACGGACCGGAACACGCAACTCGACCTGAGCGTGGGCACGGGGGTCTCGGGGACTTCCCCCGCGCGACCCTTCGTGTCGGTGGGCTACAGCCGCCGGTTCTGAGGCGGTCGGCTCGCGCTTCGGCCGCCGCCTTCACCGACGTGAGGTACCTTCACGCGGTGCGCGGAACGGTTCTCCTGCTCGCCTTTCCCGCCTTCGGCCTCGCCCAGGGACCCATCGAGACGCGCAACGGGAGGGCCGCCTCGCTCGCGTTCCTTCGCCTCGACCCGCGCGGGACGTTGCTGGGTCCGGGCGAGCGAAGCCTCGGCCTGAGCCTGATGAGCGCGAACAGCCTGACCTTCCTCGGCGCGGTGAGGGAAGACCAGGAGACCGAGCGGCTCGCTCTCCGCGCCCGCTGGGGCGTCGCGCGCGGCGAGTGGGGCGTCGAGGTGCCGCTCCTCGCGCGGTGGGGCGGCTTCATGGACCCTTTCCTCGCCGGGTTCCACCGGCTCGTGGGCATCCACAACTTTCGCGGCAGCGTCCCCTTCGGACGAAGCGAGGAGCGTCTTCCCGGAAGCGGCGGCTTCGCCTCGGAGGCGGGCCTCGGCGACGTGACCGGCTCCTACTCCAGGGCGGTCGGTCGTCGAACGTTCGTCACTTTCGCGTTGAAGCTCCCCACCGGGAACGCAGGCGGTCTGCTCGGAAGCGGCGCGGTCGATGCGGGCGCGTCGCTCTACTCCCGTTGGGGCCTGGGGCACCGCTTCGAGCTGTTCGGCCAGCTCGGAGCGGTGGTCCAAGGCGACCCCACGCGCCTCGCGAGCGCTCGCCCCTTCGTGCACCAAGAGTCCCTTTCTCTCCAATACCGCAAGGACTCAAGGGACTACTGGGTCGTCCAGTGGCAGGGCGAGCCGTCGGCGATGGCCGTGGGAGTAAGGAAGCTGGACGGGCCGCACCGGATGCTTTCGCTCGGCTTCACGAGAAGGCTGAGCGGGCGGGAGTCGATCCAGTTATTCCTCAGCGAGGACGCGGACTTCGTCAACTACCGCGCGCCGCTTCTCGTGAACGTCGCGCCGGACTTCTCCATCGGCCTGAATCTCACCCGCCGCTGGTAGGTGAAGAAATCGCTTCGCGTTCCCTTTAGCGCGAGACGCGGGATCCGACGGGACGGCGTGCTGCGTCCCGAAGGTCGCGCCTCAGGTGCTGCACCGCCCGGTCGGACGCCTTGCGGACGAAACTGCGAAGCGCCTCGTCGATCGGGACGTTGTGCTTCGCGCGTCCGCCGGTGAGCCACTTCCCGTCGCCCCAGACGAGCGACACATCCTCGGTCTGCGCCGTCCGCCCGTCCGGCGCGACGAGCGTGAAGCGGGCCGACATGAAGCGGCCCCGCTTCCTCATCGCGTCGAAGCCGTAGACGTTCGGCGGCAGGGTCGTCGGGATGGCGAACTCGCTGCGCAGCTCGTACGCGCCGGCGGGCTTGCCCTCCGTCGCGGGGAACGCCCTCGCGGCGACGTGGTTGACCGTAAGCGAGCGCACCGTCCAGGCAACGCCCTGTTGCCGCAAGCTCTCCGACAGGGAGGCGTCGGAGCCGGGTTCCGGCGCGTCGGGAAGGGACTCGTGGACGATCATGGGAAGGGCGACGGCGACCTCTTCAAGAGGCGGACGCGTACGGCCGCTAACGGTGAGCGTGGTTGCGAGGGTTGCGATCAGGGCAGGGATCAAGGGTGGCTCTCCCTCCTTTCGGTTGCCATGCGGTGGAGTCTACTCGGCTCGGGCGGAAGGACCGTTCGGGCCTCTCTCCCAATCGAAAGGCTGTGCCTTCAGCGGCGCACGGGAAGCGGATCTCGACTAAGCGGCACGGGGACTCCCCGCGCCTCATCATTTCGCTTGTCAGCGGGTGCGCTTGACCGATACTCTCGTCCCAGAAGCGAGCGCCGTCCGTCTCCTCCTTCTTCTCGCACGTCAGCGACTCGGTCTGGATCGTTGCGTGTGCGATGTCGAACTTGCGGGCCAGAAGCTCGTTGACATGGCGTAGTGCCCGGCTCGCCTCCTCGATCGTGGTTCCCCTCGGCTACTCGACGTGGCACGACGGGTAATGCACTCGGGCGAGAAGGTCCAGGCGTGGACGCTGCTTAACGCTTCCACCGCAGGATCTTCTCCATTCCCGCGCCAGCTCCTGGAGGTCGTCCAAGAAAAAGTGATCAGAGTTCCCTATACACGACGTTCTTGTCCAGATTCGCGGTAGTATCATCGCATGGTTATGTTTCTCCAACACGCCGATAGAGGAGATCGCCCATGACGACCGAGAGCCTCACCGACGTGGAGGTGCTGGCGAAGCTCTTCCGGGGCCTGTCCGATCCCTCGCGGCTGGGCATCGTCCAAACCTTGACGGCGGGCGAGCGAAGCGTGTCGCAGATCGTGGCGGCCACGGGCCTGTCCCAGCCGAACGTCTCGGGCCATCTCTCGTGCCTGCGGGACTGCGGCCTCGTAACGTCCCGTCCTCACGGCCGGTCGGTATTCTACGCGCTCGCGGACGAGCGCATGGAGGACCTGCTCCTCGCGGCCGGAGACATCCTTTGCCGAGTGTCGGGCAGGCTGTGCGCGTGCGGGAGGTACGAGCGTTGAAGTCGGGTGAAGACCGGCTTCTGGGCTCGCTCCGCATTGGCCGCTGGCTCTTCCTACTGCCTTGGCTCTGCACCATGGACGACGGTTGCGCCGCCGTCGAGGCGATGAAGAGCTGGTCCGTCTCTGCCGCCCCGGTTCCGCTCTCGTCCATCTCCTCCCCCCTCCCGGCAGCCGCCCCTGATTCCCACGGGCCTTAGCGACATGAACGTCAGCCTCCGCCCGAAGTCTTGGACTCCATCCTTGAAGTCCACCGCCGTCTGCCTCGGCGCGCTCCTCATCGCGGCGCTGCTCGTCTGGCAGTCGTTCGCGATGCACGGGGCGCCCGATCCTTCCGCCAAGGGCCTGAGCCCGGCGGCGATGACGCTTAGCAGCGCGATCCTCGTGTTCCGCGAGGGGCTTGAGGCGATCCTCGTGCTCGCGGCGGTCACGGCGGGCGTGGTCCGCAACCGACACGGCTACTGGCGCTCGGTGCTCGTCGGCGTCGGCGCGGCGATGGTCGCCACGGTGGCGACCTGGGTCGCCGTGGTCGCGGTCCTCTCCTCGATCAACGCGCCCGCGCTGGCGATCCAAGCGGGCACCGGTCTCCTTGCGATCGTCGTGCTGCTCGTCGTGATGAACTGGTTTTTCCACAAGATCTACTGGACGGGCTGGATCGCGAACCACAGCAAGCGGAAGAACCGGATCGTGAGGGACGACACCGCGGCGGCGGGCCGTGTGTCCCTGGGTCTCGCGCTCCTGGGATTCACCGCCATCTACCGGGAGGGCTTCGAGATCGTGCTGTTCCTCCAGGACCTGCGCCTCAAGGGCGGCAGCGGCGTCGTGCTCAGCGGGGCCGGAATCGGCTTCGAGCTGACCATGATCGTCGCCGCGCTGACCTTCGTCGCGCACCAGAAGCTGCCGTACAAGAAGATGCTCGTGCTCACGGGCGGCCTGCTCGCGCTGGTGCTGGTAGTCATGGTGGGCGAGAGCGCCCAAGAGATGCAGCTCGCGGGCTGGCTCTCGACCCACCGCCTTGCGCTGCCGATCCCCGAGTGGATGGGCGTATGGTTCGCCACCTTCCCGAACGTGGAGGGACTGCTCGCGCAGGCGCTCGCGGCAACGCTGGTCGTCGGCTCTTACGCCTGGGTGCGGGCGTCGGTGGGACGCGTCGGGTCGGTCTCGCCCGACCGCCCTGACGCCCTCGCCACTTAGCCCAGGCCAGCCGAGATCGTCCTTCCTAACGTCACAAGGGACGCCCAAGCGGCTTTGCGCTCCAACCCGTTCGGGCCTTGATCCGCCGCGATAGCAAGCTCGGCGTTGTGATCGCGGAGTCGTACCGGACTGTGATCACCTGCGGCTGTACGTTCGACTCGACCACGCGGATGAATCCTGGAGCGTGCACCAACGCTTTCAAAATCTCCAGCGAGCAGCCGTGGCACACCAACTCCCGGATTCTCAGACTGGCCGATCGGAGAGCCGGGCCCGGAGGCGAAACGTGGCGTTTCTCCATAGGACCGGTCAAGACTAAGAGGGCGGCAAGAAGAGGGCTCGGCAACATGATTTGGATCGCGCTCAAGGCGCGGTCGCGTTTCTACGCCGGATCCAACCGGATGTGCTGAAGAGAGAGAGCTGCGACCAAACGCTTCGCCGCAGCTTCGTTGAGACTGGTCTCTCAGGCCGTCGCCATCGTCCCGCAAGATGCCTCGCACTTGCGACAAGCCTCCGCGCACCGGACGCAGTGGTCGTGGTCCGGGTGCCTCTCGCACTCCTCGGCGCACCGGCGGCACGCCTCGGCGCAGGCCGCGCAGTCGGCGTTCGACCCACCCTTCATCGTCTCCACGCACTTCTCGCACGCGTGGTGACAGGCGTGACAGGCGTCGGCGCACTCCGTCATGCCGTGTTCCCGGCATTTGGCCTCGCAATTGCGGCACTCTGCGGCACACGCCTGGCAGTTGGCGATGCACTCCCTCATCTCTTGGTCGTTGTCCATGTTGGTTTTCCTACCGCGCTTTCATGCCGAGCCTTTCGAGCTGGGGCTTCTCCTTGCTCTGGGCCGCGAGGATCCTCTTGGCCATCGCCTTGGTTGCCGCGTCGTTCCCGTACCGGATCTCGATCTGGGCCATCTTGATGCCCATGCCATGGTGGTCGGCCATCGACTTGGCGAACATCCGGTCGGTGTCGTTGTCCATGGGCATCTTCATCTCCATGGTCTTCTGGCCCATCTGCATCATGAGCTCGTGGATCTTCATCGCGCCGGGCTGCATCGAGCCGCCCGACATCTTCATGCCGCCCATGGCGTGGTCCTGGGCGAGGGCTTGGACGCCGGTGGCGAGGGACGCGCCGACGATTCCGGCGGCAACCGCGATTCTGAGGTTCTGGGTGTTCATGGTTTGTTTCCTGTGATTAGAGGTTCGGGTACCACTGGCTTCGCCAGCGGCGCATCTGGTCGATCTCGCGCTCTTGGGCGCGGATGATCCGGTCGGCGAGGCCGACCGTCTCGGGGTGGACGGCCTGGGTCACGGCGTGCTGGCTGCCCTCGACCGCGCTCCCATGGTGCGGGATCATGGCGTCGAGGAACGCGAGGTCGAAGTCGCGCGGATCGCGCCTCAAGACCTCGAAGTCGCCGCGCATGTCCATGGGCATGTCGGCGCCCATCTGCATCCCCTCCACGATCATGGGCATGTCGCTCGGGTCGGGGGTGCGCTCGTCGCCGTACCAGGCCTTGCGGTCTCGCCGCATCTCGGCGATCTCCCCGTTCTGGTCGCGGATGATCACCTGGGCGAAGTCGCGGATCTCCGGCCGCTTGGACCGCTCCAGCGCGAGTTTCGCCATCATGACGGCGACCTGGTGGTGCGGCACCATCATGTCGATAAAGCGACGGTCGAACGTCATCTGCTGGCGCATGTTCCGCGTGCTCATCGCCAGGTTGCCGCCCCGATTGGCGAGCCACACGCCGACGAACAGCGTTGCGAAGGAGAGCAGGGCTACGGCCACGATCTCTGGGCGGCTCGTCTTGGGCTTCGTGCCTATATCGCCGTGGCCCTCGTGCTGCGGCTTGCTCCCGTCTGCCGCCTCGTCGCCAGGCATGTTCATGCCGGACATATCGTCGTGGCCCATGTTCGCGTGGTTCACGTCGTCACCGCCGCGACGTCCTTGCCAGGGCCACTTTTGCGGTCGGTGCCCATGCCGTGCTTTAGGCCCTTGGCGACGAGCCACCAGTTCGTCGGGTAGGCCACGAGGATGCCCGCGAGGGTCGCGAGCGACATGACGAACCAGAAGTGCGGGCTCTCGGGGTACATCGCGCGCATGTCCTTCGTCATGCCGATCCCCATCGCGAGCAGCATCCCGCCCATCATCGCGTTCATCGAGAGCAGCTCGGAGACGAACGTGCCCCTAACGTTGCCGAGGTAACTTCCGCCCATCATCGAGCGCATGAAGAGCGCCTGGAACACGAAAAGCCCGAACCCGAATCCGAGCGCGTACTCGACGACCATGTCCACCCACATGGGGTAGCCGAGAAGCCCGGTAAGCGCCGCCGCGACGATGACGCCCGTGGCGTCTCCCGCCGCGCAGTGGATGGTCGATCCGAGGGCTTGCTTCCACATCGGCCTCACGAACGCCTCGTGCGTGCCGGGACGCGGCTCCTTGCTCGACAGGACGTAGAGGCAAGCCCCGAACACGCCCGTGTAGAGCGTGACAAGGATCCAGCCCCACTTCATCACCCCGAACTCGGGGTTGTGGGTCAGCGCGTCCCAGGCCACGTAGGCGACCGAGATGGCCACCGTGGCGAACCAGACGGCGATCGCGAGATCGACGTTGCCGAGGCTCATGGCTTCATGTCCATGCCCGGCATTCCAGGCATGTCCTTCATGGGCGCATCCTTCATAGAGCCCATATCGTGCTTCATGCGCCCCGGACGGATGCGCAGGTACACGCCCAGGGTGACCGGGAAGTCGCCGTACTCGGGCTTCAGGGCGGACGGGAAGGCGTACAGCCCCGCGTAGGCACCCACACCCAGGTCGAACCCGCCCCGGTGGGCGAAGTCCTTCGTCGCGCCGAACGTGAGCTTGTTGATCCGGTAGTCGCCCGCAGGCACGTCGACCAGCTCGTCCTTGGCGACGTTCTCGTACCGCGCGTAGTAGCTCCAG
Source organism: uncultured Fimbriimonas sp. (assembly GCA_964516175.1). GTDB lineage: Bacteria > Armatimonadota > Fimbriimonadia > Fimbriimonadales > Fimbriimonadaceae > Fimbriimonas. The sequence goes on from CAZEWR010000003.1 coordinate 134,498, forward strand.
TCCCGATAGAAGAGGGTTCCTTCGAGGAGGTAGGCGTCGGTCGCGCTCTGGTTCGGGTAGACGTTGCGCCCGTAGAGCAGCGTCACCGCCGTCGCGTCGCCGTTCGTGCGCGTCCGCCCGTAATGGGCGCCTGCGGTGATGCGATGCTGGTCCTGGCCCGGCGCGGTCGAGGGCTCGGGGCTCTTGAGGTAGCCGTAGGCCACGTTGAACGCCAAGTTGCGGTTCGGGCTGAAGGACACGCGCGTCGAAGCGGAATCGAGCCGGATGTTGTCGGGCGAATAGCGGTTCTCGTCGGGCTCGCGGCCATTGAAGAACGAGCCCTCGACCTTCGCCTTGTCCCCGAACGACACGCCGCCCGTGACGACGCCGAATGAGATGTGGGTGGCGTCGAACCAGTGGTGGGTGATGGGCGCCTCGGGGTTCTCCATGCCGCTCGGGCGCATGAGGTACATCGCCCCGCCCAGCGCGGGCTCCCCGACCGGAGCGAGGTAAACGAAGCCGCGCGTGTCTCCCCTCAAGGGCCTGCTGTACGTCAGCGCGAGCTCCGAGATCAGATCGTGCGGGTGCTGGCGGTCCTTCAGCGGGCTGCCGTACGCCGTCTCGCCGGTCTGGAACAGGTTCGGGTAGCCGAACTCGCCGTTGAACACCGGGTCGAGCGAACCCATGAGCCGAAGGCCGAAGGTTCCGCCGCCGGTGTCGCGCCGCGCCATCAGCATCGGCATGGAGTTCGAGAAGAACTGCTGGTCGCCCCGCCCGTTGCCCACGTTGCTGTCCGTGTAGTTCACGGTGAAGATCCCCATCAGCATGAGGTCGTAGCGGCCCGCCTTAGGCAGCGTCTTCATGAACATCGGCGAGTCGTCGGGGAGCCACGTCGTGCCGGAGGCCTCGCGGGCCATGGTCCAGGGACCGAGCGCGCCCTTCATGGACATCGAGCCCATCCCTTGCATCCCGTGCTCCATTCCCGGCATTCCCTGCTTCATGCCCGGCATGGCGTCCTGCTTCGGCAGGGCCTTGGGGTCTTTGCCGACCATCTTCATGCCCGGCATCGCCTGCCCCTGCGGGGGCTTGGCGGGCGCCATCGCGGGCTTCTGGGCTGGAGCCGCGTGGCCGTGCTGGACGGCGAGGGCGCTCGACGCCGACGCGGCGTAGACCGCCTGCGCGAGGGCGGCGGGGATCACGGTCGGACGGCCTCCGACGATAGGACGAATCGAGAATGGGGTCTGTGCTGCGCCAAGTGCGTCTCTCCTGAGGGACGGAAGTCCCGGAGGGGTGCCGGTTCAGAGAGGAAGGCGGCTGAACGGGCGCAGCTCGGAAAGTAAGACGCGACGTTGCTTTAAGGGTTCCCAGCGGAAGCGCGAAGACCGCGACGGGAGACGGGCTTTGAGGATTGCGGGACGAAGGTCACGTCGCCGCGCTTCGCGATGATGGTGTCGCCTGAGACGGTGCCGCGCACCTTCGCCTTGTCTCCCGGCAATCCCTTGTTACCGCGCATGAACTTCTCGCGCTCGCACTTGAGCTCAAGGGTGTATCGCTTCGCGCCCTGGATCAGCGTGAGCGTCTCGCAGAGGTGGGCGCCGAGCTTGCCGTGGAAGTCGCGCTTGAGCTCGACCTTGTCGACGGTGAAGGAGCCAAGATCGGTTGGACCCTGGGCGTAGGAGACGACGGTGAGAAGGGTGGCGAAGCCGAGGGCGAGCGTACGGAGAGAGTTCTTCATGAGGTTTTCCCTGTAGTATTCGGTTCGCCGCACGTTCAACTGGAGTCCGCATAAGACGCCCGGAGGAACTCAGGCCCATCCTATACTGTTGCCATCTCCGGCGCGTCGCGCCGACACAGGACCGATCATGAAGACTGTTTTCACCCTTCTCGCCGCCGTCGCCCTCTCCGGCGTCGCCCTCGCCCAGAAGATGGACCCGCACATGAAGATGGGCGGGCACACGATGGCAAAGGCCAAGACCATGATGTGCCCCGTGATGCCCTCGCGCAAGGTCGACGTGGCCGCCGCGACGAAGGCGCACAACTACGCCGACTACAAGGGCAACCGCTACCTCTTCTGCTGCGACGACTGCCCCAAGATGTTCAAGGCGAACCCGGCGAAGTACGCCAAGGGTCCGCACATCAAGACGCCTAAGGGCAAGTAGACGAGACGATTAGGAGCCGCGCAGGGCCTGCATCTCTCCGATCTCCTTGGCTTGATTCGAGACCACGGTGTTCGCGTTGTCCTTCACGTCCGTGCGCGTGAGGCTGGGCAGGGCGCGGTGCGCGAGGGAGATCCCTTCCGCGTGGTGGGGGATCATGTCGTCGAGGAACATGGCGTCCATCTCCGTGCCGGTCGCGGCCATCATGGCGGCCATGTCGGCCTCCATGTGCGGGTCGGTCTTGGGCGTCGGGACGGTCGCGCTGCCGGTGAGGGCCTTGCGGGCGTTCGTGAGGATCGCGATCTCGGCGGCCTGGGCGTCCTTGAACCTCTGGGCCAGCGCCTTCACATCGGCGCGGGTGCCCTTGTCCAGCTCCATCTGCGACATCTCGATCGCCTTCTGGTGGTGGGGCACGATGGCGTCGATGTAGGCCACGTCGCCCTTGGGGATGTAGGCTGGGACGGTGCGGTTCACCGTCGTGGACGCGCCGCCGCTACCGTCGTCGTTGCTGCCGCCGCAGCCGGAGGCGAGAAGGGCGGCGAGGGCCGCCAGAAGAGCGATGGGTTTGGTGATGGTCTGCATGGGTCCTTGTCTCCGCGCGGAGCCGGACTCGGTCCCTCATGAGCGGCGGTGCTCGGCGGCACGAAGACCCCCGTGCGGGGGAGAGTGTGCCGCGCCAGGCGCATTCCTCACGTCGGGACAAAGCCCTGAGGGGTGCCGGTTCCGCGAAGAGGGGGGCTGAACGGGCGCAGCTCAGAGGTTTAGTACGATCTCAGAAAGAGTAGGTTCCCAGCAGAAGAGCAGGGCGGTGCCTGGGTGATCCGTAAGTCTTGCGTGACGCGCGAAAATGCGCTGTTCCTTTAGGACACGGACTCCTTTCGCCGGGCCAGCATCAGCCCGGCTCCGCAGGCAGCAACCGCTAGACTCGCCCACTGTCCGGTGTTGAGAGCCCCGAGAAGCGGCTCGTCGCGCCAGAAGTCGGTGACGAAGCGAAGTCCGCCGTACAGGATGAGGAACAGGGCCGAAAGGAGCCCGGAGCGCCCCGACCGCCTAGCTAGAGGCGTGAGGACCGCGAAGGCCAGGAAGTGCGAGGCGGCCTCGTACAACTCCGACGGGTGCCGGGGAAGGCCGTCGACCTTCGGGTAGATCACGCCCCAGTCCGCGCCGGTCGGCCTCCCCCACAGTTCCGCGTTGACGAAGTTTGCGAGCCGCCCGAAGCCGAGTCCGAGCATCGCGACGGGAGCGGCGACGTCGGTCAGATCGAGCAGGCGCAACCGCTCCTTTCGCGCGACCCAACCCAGCGCGAGGAGGACCCCGACGAGACCGCCGAAGAAGGCCATGCCGCCTTCCCAAACCTTGAAGACGAAGAGAGGGTCGCGCAGGAGCCGGACGGGGCTCTGGAGGACGAAGCCCAGTCGGCCCCCGGCGAATACGCCGACGAGAGACGCGGTGAAGAGGCGGTCGAGCGCCCGGTCGGTCTTCGGCTTGAGGCGGCCGTCTCGGATCGCTCTGCGGAAGGCGGCGTAGGCGAGCACCAGCCCCGCGACGTAGGCGAGGCCATACCAGCGGACACCGAGTTCGTGCCCACCAAGAACGAGTCTCAGGGCGAAGGGAGAGAGGTCGTTGCGGAACACCACGAGCCGCCTTCTACCGCCCCCCGACGTGGTGTCGCAGAGTGTCGCGCAGGACCTTGAGCCGGTCCTCCGCCGTCCGCGCCACGCAGTCGTCCGCGCCGCTTCCAGCGGCGTACAGGGCGTCGATGTGGTCGGTGAGGATCAGCACCTCCACCGCGTCCAGCGCGCCCTTGAGCGCATGGATCTGGGCAAGCACGTCGGCGCTTGGACGGCTTTCTTCCACCATGTTCCGCACCGCGCGGGCCTGCCCGGCCACCCGGTCGAGCCGGCGCAGGGCGTCGGCCTTGGTCGCGCTCACGGGGCCACCGTCAGCCAGTCGTCCCAGGTCGTCCTCTGGGCGAGTTCGAGGTTCGCGTAGTCCGACCTGACGGCGGAGAAAGCCGTAGCGCTGGAGAAGTCGATGGCGATCCCCCGGCTGCCGGGCGACTGGGCGTTGTGACCCTCCCACACGAAGGCGTCGGTGATCGCCGTCTTGACGTTCGTCGCCGCCTGTGCCACTGCCGGGACGGTCGTGCCCGCCGCGATGCGGTCGGCAACGTCGTAAAGGTCGCGATAGACGCGGCCGAACGACGGCGAGTAGCTCTGGGCCTGCGCCCGGACGGTCGGCACGAGGTCGGTCAGCGACACGCGGTTCGCGACGAGCGCGGCCGCGAAGATGTCGACGGAGGTCGCCAGCGCGTCGAGCTTGGAGGCGTCGAGAACGCTCTGGGTGATCTTGCGGGTCGCGTAGGCGGGCTCGGCCAGCATCGCGTCGACGAACGCCTTCGTGAGGTCCCTCGTCGAGGCGTCGGGGTTGTCGCGGAAAGCGCCGAGGATCACATCGTAGGGGTAGCCCTCTCCGGGGGGGCTCTCCTCGCTGCCGACGATGTACGCCGCGCGGTCCCGAAGGCCGTAGGCGACCTCCAGCATCTGCATGAGGCTCGCGTCCCAGGCGAGGACTTCGAGCTTCGTGTCGCCGAGGGCGGCGCTCAGCTCCCACGCCTGGATCGCGGTGTTGAACTCGTCGTCGTAGCTGACCGCCCGCGTGGCCCCGTCGCGGCTTCGGCGCCAGCCGTTGCCGTGGTTCCACACGATCAGCATGGTGCGGTCGGCGGGAAAGTTGGCCCGCCCCCATGCGACGAAGTCCGCCAGGGTCTGCGCGGACCCCATGTCCACCCCCTGCCCGAGGTCGTCGAGCAGCGTGCTGGCGACGGCGGAGCCGGTCCCTTGCTTGACTAGGTACCGGCGGGTGCCCGAGAACGGCGCGTTCGGGTCGAAGGTCGTGCCCGTCTTCCACTGCACGACGGTGCGCACCTCCGCGTTGCCCGCCGCCTGCTCCATCTGGTTGAAGTTCGGCAGACTGAACTGCGCGAGGTCGTTGGCGGCGTTGAGGTACACGAGGACCGTCCACTTGGAGCGGGTCACCGACGTGACGATGGCGGCAGCGGAGCCAGCGACGCCCGACGCGCCGAAGGTCGCGGTGACGGTTGTGCTCCCCGCGCCAACGCCGGCCACCGGTCCGTCGGCGACGGTCGCGACCGTGGGGTCGGCGGTCGTCCAGACGAAGGTTCCGGTGGGGACGAAGACGACGCGCCGCTCCGCCGTCCTCGCGGTGGCGAAGAAGCGGCGGGCTTGGCCCTTGGGGACCTGAACGGCCTGAGGCGCGACGCTGACCGTCGTCGGTGTCGCACCGGCGACTGTCTCGAACGCCGTCGCCACGCTGCCGTCCACGAGAGCGTCCATCTCGGCGAGGGTCGTACCCGCCGCATCGAGAAGCGTGCCATGCAGGTGGAGCGTGCCCGAGGGCAGGCCGGAGAGGTCGGTACGGACTTGCCCGGCGGCGGCGTCCGCCGTCTTGGCGACGACCGTCGCCTTATCGTCCAGACCGTCGAACGTCGAGACGGTGTAGCGGACGCGGCGAGCGGCGGGCGCGCCCGAGAAGTCGGTGAACATCGACACAACGCCGATGCCGATGGGCGAAGGCTTGGACCCGCCGCCTCCGCCGCACCCGGAGAGAAGGCCCAGCAGGAGCGCGGCGGCGAGCGGCGGTCGGAGCCGCGACGAGATGAGCGATAGACGGAAGTGGATCACGGTTGGGTAAGGAAGGGAGATCGAGGAAAAGGCGGGCAGGTCTATCCGTAGACCATGCCGCCTCCGAAGTGTCCCGCGAGGCCGACGAGCGCGCCGGCGAGGACCAGCAGGGAGAAGTAGCCCCACCCGACGTGGGCGCCCTTACGTCGCCAGAGGACCGTCGCCAGCATCGTGAGCGACGCGAGGATCGCGACCCCGAGGTGGGTGAACACGGCGGTGCCGGGCAGAAGGGAGTAGCCGAGGCGCAGGGCGACGGTGAAGCCGGTGGCGATGGCGGCGGTCGTGCTGACCGAGCCCGCGAGCAGGTTCCAGTAGGCCGCCTCGCGAAGGCCCGGCTTCCTCAACCGCCATCCGACGAGTTCCAGGAACGCGCCGAAGATGAACAACGCGACGGGGAAATGCACGAGCACCGGGTGGAAGGAGTGCTTAGGCACCATCCGGTCCATCATCGACCGATGCATGGCGTCGGAACCCTCCATCGCGGAACCCTTCATCATAGAGCCGCCCATGCCTTGCGGGCTCGAGCCCTTCTTGGGAGGCGCTCCCGAGGGGTGATCTTTCGGGTCGCCCGGCAAGTGCCCCTGGTCGATCTCATCGCCGTTGGTCCAGCCATCACCATCGCTGTCGTCCTTCTCCACGCCGCGAAGGATCGCCTCCGTCAGTCGCTTGGTCTGCGTCTGCTGGAGGCTCGCCTTGACGGCGACGCCGTAATCGTTGTGCTTGGGGATTTCGGTGTGGCAGGTCGAGCACTGGGCCTTGTCGAAGGCGGAGCCCGGCTTGACGCCGTAGACGTTCCTGAAGGTCTCCCAGATTTCCGGCGTGGCCGAAGCCGATGCGGCGATTCCGCACACAAGGAGCAGGGAGACGGCGCGCCTCACCCCGCCCTCCCGCGTCGGCCGCCGCACGATCCGCAGCCGCAGTCGGGCCTCGCCCGGCCGATCCCGGCACGGGCGAGGCTCATTCGCGCCAGGGCGGCGAACGCCCCCGTGACGAGAGTCCCTACGATGATCTCCTGCATGGCTACTTCGCCGTGTAGTCGAACGTAAACGTCGACGTCTTGCCGCCGGACTCGACCTTCGCGCTCACGCGCCACGGACCCATCATGCTGAAGCCCACGCTCGCGCTGTACTTGCCCTTGCCGAGGTCCTTCACCGCCGGGTGAGTCGTGCCCATGTCCATGCTTGTCATGGCGACGGAGAGGATGATCTTCGCCTTCTCGACGGGCTTGCCCGCCGCGTCTAAGACGGTGATCTCCAGCTTGTTGTCGCCCGTCTTGGGATCGCCCGCGAGCTTCGCAGTGGCCTTTACTCCCGCCGAGTTCCCCATGTCCATGCGGGGCATGTCTTTCATGTCCTTGCCCTTCATGTCCATGCCGGGCATGTCGCCGCCCTCGCCGGGCATGAAGTTGGCGTCGCCGAACTCCATCTTCATCGCGGCCATCTTCATGCTCTCCATCCCTGACCCGCCGACCATCATCTGGACCATCATCCCGACCATCGGCTCGTTGCGGCCAAAGCCGGTGGCGGTGCTCCAGTCCTCTTCGCCCGAGACGGTCTTCGTGCCCGTCGCTTTGAGTTGGGGCATCTTCATGGCGTGGTCCATGCCCGTCATTCCGGTCGCTCCCGGCCCGGTCTGCGGTCCCGTGTTCCCCATGCCGGGCATCTTCGTCATGTCCGTCGTCTTGTCGGGCGCGGTCGGCTTCTCCTCCGGCTTGGCCGTGGGCTTCGACTCGTCGGGCTTCTTCTCCTCAGGCTTCTCGGGGGTAGCGGGCTCCGTTGGCTTGACGGGAGGCGTCTTCGGTTGGGCGGCGGGGCCCGCCTTCTCGGCGGGCATCTTCCAAGGCTGCTTGCTGCCCGCCTGGAAGTCGAACGACTGGTTCACGCCGCTCCCCTTGAGGGTGACGCGCCAGGGGCCATCCATGAGGAAGCCGACCGTTACTTTGTAGTGGCCCTTGCCCGCCTCTTTCACGGGCGGATGGGCGGTGCCCATGTTCATGTTCGTCATGAACACCGTGCTCGTGAGCTTCAGTCCCGTGACGGGCGCGCCCGAGGCGTCGGTCGCGAGGACGTCGAGCGTGTTGTCGCCGGTGACCGGCGCGGCGGGCTTGAGGGTGACCGCCAGCCTGGGGGCGGGCGTCTGCGCGTGGAGCGCGGCCGCGAGGAGCCCGAGGGCGGCCAGCGCGGCGGAGGTTCGTGTTGCTTTCATCTTCGTCTTCTCCTAATTAGGAATCTGTTTGAAGCGCGTGTTGAGCGGCGTGCGGCGGGGGCCGACGCTCTGGTTGCTGACCGAGCCGAAGTTGAACGACATCCCGACCTGGAACACGAGGTTGTCGTTTCGCCCCCCGGCCACCGCGGCGAGGGCGTCGCTCCGGTGGGTGTAGCCGATCTGCGCGATCGCGTCGAAGCCGTCGCCGAGCCGCTTCGCGCCGGTGAGCGCGAGGCCGAACTCGTTCGCGTCGGAGACGCGGTGGAACGTCTTGTAGCCCGCGGTGAGCGAGAGCGCGGAGCCCGGCAGCCCGAAGGGACTGTTCAATCTTCGAAGTGACGCGGCAATCGCCGTAGAGTCGGCGCGGTAGGTGTCCCCGAGCGTGTCAAAGCCCTTGAGATCGTTGCCGAAGGTCGTGGTAACCAGCAGCCTCAGGTCCACCCGATGGGTGAGGCTCGGCAGGACGTTCACGACGCCGCCCGCGTAGAGGGCCTCGGAAGCCCCGCCGAAGCGCGTCGGCACCGCACGGTGCTCGAAGCCCGCTCCGTACGACACGAAGCGGTCGAGCGGCTCCCTCGTCGGGAGGGCGAGGTACTGGTAGCTCGCGCCGAACGAGTTGAGCGACGTGCTGTCGTCGCCCTGGCTGCCGCTGCTGTCGATGAGGTGCTGGACGTGGACGTTCGCGAACTGCCGCAGGTTCTTGTTGAGGACCGCCGCCGCGATGTTGCCGTAGCGGTGCTCTTCGAGGTTCTTTCCGTCCGAGAACGGGTTCAGCAGATAGGTAAAGTCCACGAGGTCGTCGCCCCGCAGCGTCGGGAACTGAACGAGCTGGGCCGACGGATTGTCCGTCCGGCCAAGGTACGTCTCGAACGTCGCCGTCTGGTAGTCCAGGAAGGCTTGGTTCAAGAACATGCCGAGGCCGCTGCGGCCCGAGTTCGCCTCGTCCAGCGTGAGGGCGCCGAGGCTGAAGCTGCCGACCCCGCCTCGATAAAGCCGCTCGCTGAAGCCCAGCAGGAGAGCGGAGTCGGAGATGTTGAGCTGACTGCCGCTCCCGAAGCCGCCCGCCCCGAAGCCGTTCTTGCGTCCGATGTCGAGCGTGGCGATGCCACTGCCCATCAAGTCGATTTGAGGCTGGAGGCCTGGCCGCTCCTGGATAGGAGACTGCTGGGCCTGGCCTTGGGCCAGGCCCACGGCGCCCAGACCCAGCAACAAGGCCGATCGTCGGAGTCGATTCGTAAAGGTTCTGTTTCGCATGGTGTTCTCTTTGCCGCTTACGAGTCCACCGCAATGATCTCGTCGAACTTGAAGCCCGCTTCCTTGGCGTCCTCGTACATGAGCATCGTCATCATCCCGCCGGGATGCTTCCCGTTGTTCGTGGTAGCCAGATCGGAGTGGTCGTGGAAGTGCCAGTTGCCCGCGTTGGTGCCCTTGATCACGATGTCCGACGTGGTGCCGGGGTAGATCGGGATCGTGTTGCGCTGTACCGGAGACGCCAGGGGCGCGCCGTCTTGGCACACGTGCCAGAAGTCGTGGCCGTGCAAATGGATGAAGTGCGGCATCACGCTGCCGCCGATGAGGCGCACCCGAACGGTTTCGCCCCTTCGGATCATCAGCGGGTCGGTCATGGGGTACGACTTGCCGTTGATCATGAAGAAGTTGGGCTGGATGGTCCGGTTCGAGCCCATGCGCGAGCTGAGGTACGGCGGGACGTAGCCCTTCTTCACGGCCGCCACGAACGACTGCTTGTCCTTGAACCAGCCCATCATCTTGCCGTTCATCTCGCGCATGAGCCGGGAGTTGTTGTTCATGGCGTTCATCTGCTCGCCCATGGTCACCATCTCGTTGAGCTCGTCGCGGGCCCAGTTGGTGTCGATCGACGAGAGGAGCATCGTGTACTCCCGGTCGTACGGGAAGTGCTCCTTCACGATGTCGTGCTCGGGCTCCACGATGAGCGAGCCGACGAGCCCGGCCTGCTGGTGGAGCGTCGTCATCACGTGGCAGTGGTAGAAGTGGGTCCCGGCGGGCTGCGCCCGCCAGAGGTAGCGGAAGGTCTGGTTCGTGCCGACCGGCCACTGCGTGCCGAGTGGCACGCCGTCCATCTCGCAGGCGAGCATGATGCCGTGCCAGTGGATCGTGTGGAACTCGGGCGAGGAGTTCTTCAGGTTGACCTGGACCCACTCGCCCTCCTTCACGCGGATCTCGGGGCCGGGGTGCGTGCCGTTGAAGAGGAACATGTGGACCTGCACGCCGGGCACGATCTCGTGAACGCCGATGGTCACCTCGATGTCGAAGACGCGGATCTTCTCGTCCTTGGCAGGCATGTCGCGCGGCGGGTACTTGGGGTTGTTCGCCCCGGGGTCGAACGCGCTGGGCCAGGCCCCCGGGGCGGGGGCGGCCTCGCCCGAGGCGGTGAGCGCGCCCCAGCTCACGGAGCGGCCGAAGAGACCGACGCCCGCCGCCACGCCCCCTGCCTTCAGGAGCTCGCGGCGACCGATGCCAGTGGTGCTTTTACTCATACTTTCAATGCTCCAAATGGGGTTAGCGCACCACGACGAGGCCGTACATTCCGGCCGCCGCGTGTCCGGAGATCGTGCACACATAGCTGAACTTTCCGGCCTCTTCGGGACCGACGACGACGAGCTCCTCCGCGTGACGGGACTTCTCCTTGCCCGGCGCGAGATCGTGCGACCCGGCGGGATACTTGAGCGTCGGCTTCCCCGCGTAAGGCGGTTGGTCATCCGCGAACTTGAGGTTGTGCTTCATGTCCTCGTCCGAGTTCACGAAGAGGACGCGGAGCGTGGCGCGCCTCGGCAGGACGAGCGTCGGGTTGCGAAGGCCCTGGATGCGGAACGACATCATGTCGTTGTCGGGGCCGGTGGTCACGACGAGGCGGATGGCCTTGCCGGTGAAGGTGAGCGTTTTCTTGTCGGCGCTCACCTTGCCCTTGGTCCCCACGGCAGGCACCGAGGCGAGCGTCTTTGGCGTCGCGCTCTTGAGGTTGAAATGGTGGCCTGGATGGGCGATGGCGAGCGGGGCGACCATGGTCGCCAGTGCGGAAACGACGATGCGGTTCATGGTCTTAGTTGCCTCCTTTGGTGGCGGTAGGAGCGGGAGCGGCCTGGGCCTTGGGCGCCTGGACCTTGTCGGCGGCCGCGGGGGCGTACTTCGCAGGTTCCTTGTCGAACGGAGCGTCGCAGCCCGCGCAGCAGAAGTAGTAGCGGGTCCCCGCGTAGTCGCCGTAGCCGCTGGCCTTCGCGTAGCCCTCGACGGCCTCCTTGGAGACGGGGCAGTAGAGCGCTTCCTTCTTCGGCAGCACGCCAAATCTCGTCGGCTCCTTGTCGAAGGCGGCCTTCTCGGAAGAGTCATCGAAGTAGAAGCGGACGCCCTTGTAGTCGGACGAGCCGCCCTTGGCCTTCTCGGCCTCAATGGGCTTGCGGCTGACGGGGTCGAAGAGGAACACGCCGACGGTCTTGCCCGCCTTCGCCGCCTTGTCGAGCGCGGCCTGTGGGTCCTTCACGAACGTCGAGTCGCATCCGGGGCAGCAGTAGGTGAAGCGGACGCCGTTGTAGTCGGTGACGGCCATGCCCTTGACGATGGGCTGGAGCGTGATGGGGCAGTTGATCGGGGCCGCAGGGGCCTGTGCGACGGCGACGGAGGCCGTCGCCACGAGAGTGGTCAGAAGCATTCTTTAGTTTTCCGGTTGTGGGGTTGTGAGAACGACGAGAAGCCCTCGCGCCTAACGGCACGAAAGGCTAGGGGTTCTCACGCAACCGGAGGCGCGCGACCGCGATCCGCAGGGCGATCGACGCTCGCGGGGGGACCGGAGTCCACCCCAAAGATGCCCGGCTCGGCGACCAAGGTGGCGACGGGAAGCTCAGGCAGGTCCGCCGGCAGCACCGCGATCAGACCGTCCAGATGAACGGTCGGGACGACCACGCCCTCGATCCCGGCCGGGGAGCTGGGCACAGACTTGATCTCGCACTTGCAGCTCGCGTCGGCCTTCGTCAACTCATGACGGCCACCGGCGCTCTGAAAAGCACCTGCGACGTGAGCCTTACAAAGCTCGGGCATTTCCGGGCCGTGCTGCTCGCAGGCCATCTTTGCGCCATCATGGCCACCTTCGCAGCAGGGCATCCCGCAATCCGCTTTATGGGCGGCGATCGGCACAGTCTCAGGCGCGACGCACGGCATCCCGCTCGCCTTGACGGGCATCGCAGCCACGATCAAGGCGAGCGAGCAGATCCACCTTATAAGGAGTGAGCACGCGCCGCGCATCGTCGTTACTTTACTCAACGCGAACGACCGCGCACGCGTTCCACCCAGAATTGCCGACGGTCAGGCATCTTAGGAAGCCACGCTTGAGCTCAACCTTGTCGAAGGTGAAGAGGACCAGACCGATGGGGCCCTGCGAGGAGGTTGCGACGGTGGCCTGGCGCGCGGAGGCGGCAACCGAAGAGCTTTCGGGCAGTCATGGACGGGACATTCCGCGTGGACCCCGGATTACGCCCCGGGGCGGCCCATTAGTCCGCTCCGCCGCCTAATACCCCCACGCTTTGCGCCAACCCTCCATCTCCGCGATCTCCGACTGCTGAGCGGAGACGATGGCGGAGGCCATGTCCTTCACTTCCTGGTGCTTCGCCGACGCGAAGGCTTCCCTGGCCATTTCGATGGCGCCCTGGTGATGGGCGGTCATCTCGGCGATGAACTCTCGGTCGAAGTCGTCGCCCGACTTCCCCTTGAGGGCGGCGGTCATCTGCGACATGGTCATGGACGGCGACGAGGTCGTTCCCATGGCGGACATGTCGTGCGTGGCAGCTGGCGTCGCGGCGTCGGTCGAGGACCGGCTGCGGGCGACGGAGCCGGCGGCGTACGTGAGCGCCGAGCCTGAAACGAGGCCCGCGAAGAGCGCGAGGAATACGATATTTTTCATAGTGGGGTTGCTTGTGGATTGATCGAGGCGATAGTGCACGGGATCAGCCGTAGACGAGGCTTTGCGCCCTGCCCTCGCTAAGCAGCCGCATGAAGGCGTCGCGGATGCCCGGGGGCTCCGTAGGGCGTCCGACGCTACCGGCGGGCCTGCCCGGCAGCGGGGCGGGCGGGAAATCCGCCCGCTGGGGCAGCAAGACTCGGTCGGCAGGCGCGCGCCTAGATTCTCCCAGGAAAGACGCCTGGAAGGAGGCGAGGTGCTTGCCGGCGGGCATCGGGCAGGCGCTGGCCTGCCTTCCGATCGAGACGCATCCTGAAACCCACCGCATATGGTCCATCCCCGACGCCAGCGCCGCGCCGGGAGCGAAGGCGAGCGATGCCGCGACCGCGAAGGCGGCCAGCCTCAGGCGAATACGGATACTCGGGCGAGGGTCGCGGCTGCGCGGAAAGGTGGCTCGTGGCATTGTCATGGCTCCAAGCTAACACCGGCCCCGAGTGGCGTCAACGCCACTCGGGGCCCGCTTCTGGGATATGAGAAGATGCCAAACCGGAAGGGAGCCGGGAGAGCGGAACCCGGCTAGGCCGGCCGTTCAGGTCGGGCCGTACCTATTGTAAGAACCTGATACCTCATCGAGCTCGCCGATCCCGACAGGCGCTTGGAGCTTCGCCCCGGCGTACTTGAGGGTGACGGGCCCGCCGAGGCCGAGTTCCGCGGAGGCGTTCCCGCCTGGCGTGTCCCTGTGCGCGGCGAAGCACGTGACCACCAGCTCCTTCCGGAAGCACGCCTCCTTGAACAGGCGGAGCGCGGTCAAGAGGTCGGGAGACACGAAAGCGACCAGGCTGCGCCCGTTCGGGACGGCCACCGTCCCGCGGCCCTGCGCCATGTGGAGCTGGTGGCGGTCCCAGTCGATGGCGAAGACCAGCTCTTCCGCTATCCTTTCCTCCGAGTCGAGGCCCACGATCCTCAGCATGGTGAGCCATTGGTTCTGCCTGACGCCTTTCTCCACCGTTGCCTCCAGCCAGCCTAGCCGCAGGACGTCGATGACGAACCGCAGGACGCCGTGGATGGCGTCGACGCGTCGTACCTCGACGCCGGCCTGGACGCTGACGGTGACCCTCGCCCCCGCGCCACTCACTTGGCGGCCCCCAGCGCGCGCAACGCCCGAAGGATGTCCTCGGCGCGGAGCGCAGGCATCTCGGCCGCCAGAGGTCCCGGCGTCGCTCCGCCGACCTGCTCCGCCAGCCAGGCGTCCCTCAGCTGGGAAATCGCCTCCAGGAAGTCGGCTACCGAGGCGCGCGGGTGCTGCCGGACGATCTCCGAGGCCTGGCCCTGCACGTGCGCCTCGAAGGCGGGCGCGAGCACGGACGCGACCTCGTCCGGAGTCGGCTCGTACCCGAAGAGCCTCGCCCGCCCGGACCGCAGCAGCGGCCCGTGCACGCCGGAGAAGTCGTTCCCGGTGACCAGGATCGCGGGCTCGCCCGCTCCGAAACCGGGATCGCCGGCGCGATCGGCCTGGGCCATCAGCCATCCCGTCGTGAGCTGCGTGTTCACCGTGTAGTTGCGCGACCGGTGCACGCCGATGCTCATGTCCAGGTCGTCGATGACCAGGGCCGGCCGCGGACCGTTCCGGTAGTCTGCGCGAAGGCCTTCCAGAGCCTGGTCGAGCTCGCGGGCGGGCTGGCCCTCGAACTCCCCGCCGAGGCGGGAGGCGTCGAGGCGGGCGAAGGCGGAGCCGCGATCGCGCAGGCACTGCGCCAGCTGAGTGGTCTTGCCTACGCCCGGGGGGCCCTGCACGCAGAGGATGCGCGGCGCGCCCAGGTGGCGGTAAAGGGTGTCGCGGTGGTCGAGCCGCGCCATGTGCGCGGAGACGGCGCTTCGGAACCGTTCGGGGATGATCATGGTTTCGTGAGGGTCGGAAAGAGGTCGTCGTACAGGTCGAAGGCGGTTGAGTCGAGGAACTCGGCCGGTTCCAGGCTGCCGCAGCGGATGAGACCGTCCCGCTCGCTAACGAGCATGTGGCGGCCCGGGTCCCGCAGCCAGGGATAGCGGTCGAGGTAGCCGGTCTCCTCCGAAGCGGGCACCGGCGTCACGAGCGTCGCCTCGTTGATCCCCGCCCGCTGGAAGATGTAGTCCTCCGCGGCGGTCTTCGCCGGGACGATCGCGAAGCGCTCGGGATGCTCCGCGAGGAGCAGGTCGAGCAGGCCGCGGTCCTCCTCGCGGACGCGGTACGGCAGGTTGCCGTCCACGTAGCAGAGGAACCGGCAGTCGTTCCGCGCGAGCTCGCGGGCGACCGCGAGGGGCTTGCGGAGATCGGCGAGCCTCTCTCCGTCGCGGCGCGAGAGCCCCAGGCAGGCGATGCCGCCTCCGTCCAGGACGTAGTCGCCGAGGAACGTCACCTCTGGCCCCCGAGCGGCCCGCCGAAGCTGACCGAGCGCTGCTCGAAGTAGTCGTCGGTCGTGGTCTGCAGGTCTTGGCCGTACCGCACCCCGAAGGCGCGACGCTCGGTCTGGACCGTCTTCACTGTCCTCACCTGACGCGACACGGCGATGCCGGTGACGCCCATCTGCGCCGCCATAAGGCCCGCGAAGACGAGCGGGTCTGCCCTGGCGAGGTCGACCCCCGCCTGGTGCATAAGCGACAGCCCCTCGCGGGCGTCGCCGCCGCGCAGCAGCGACGCCGCCTGGTCGATCTTCCGCTGGACGGAAGTGGGGAAGGTGACGATCTCCGCGGCGGGGCCGAAGTCTTCCTCGGGGTCGAAATCGTAGTCGCGGACGTTGGCGTTTTCGTATGGCATTGCTTTTCCTTGCTAGCTCCAGGCTCCCGGCAGCGGGACGCCCAGCTGGTCGTGGGGGCGGCAGGCGAAGCTGAAGCCCCGGGGGTCGGGAAGGAGCCGGGCGAGGCGCGAGGCGCGCGCCGGGCTCGTGGTGACGACGAGGAGGGAAAACGTGTCGCGGCCCCATGCATGCCCGCACTCGCCCGAGAGGGCGAGCGCCTCGTAGCCCCGCAGCTTCTCGCGGAACTTGGCGGGATCGACGTTGCCGAGGTCGGCTTCGATGGCGACGGGGCCGGTGGGGGCGAGGGCCAGCCCGTCCGGACGGACCTGCCACTCGCGACCGCCGTGGCGGAACGAGTGGCGGCACTGCTGCTCGAAGCGCCACGAGGCCGCTCCCTTCCGCAGCAGGGCGATTCGTATGTTGGTGGCGAACAGCGCGTGGCGTACGAAGCGGGGCGAGCCGCTCCGGGACGCCGCGAGCGAGGCCAGACGCTCGCCTACCACCTCGGCCGCTCCCGGGACGGCCGCATAAAGGGCCTGGCCCATGAACGGCGTGTCGAGCGCCTTGACCAGCTTCAATTTGCGGAGCCCCCTCAGTCGCGTGTTCGCCCGCGTCACGGACCCGAAGTAGCCCAGTTCGATCACCTGGTCCCTGCTGAGGAGGTGGCTGAGCACGAGGTCCCTCAGCAGCCGGGAGTCCCGCTCGGTGAGGCGGATCACGAGAGCCAGTCCTCCAGGTCGGTCCGGGGCTTCCCGCGGCCCTCGCCCTGGGGCTTCGGCGCACGCCGCGTCTCTTCCGACGGCTTCCCCCGCCCGCCGTCCGGCGCGGACGCGGGGTCGGGGAACTCCGCTCCCGAGCGCGCGCGCAACGCGGCCACGAAGGCGGCGGCCCTCCGCGACGGCTTGCCTCCACCCCTGGCGATCGGCTGGTTGACCTCGACGCGCAGGGCCTCGCCTCCCCGCGTCCAGAGGTAGCACTCGCCCGTGCCGAGGGAAGCCAGGCCGAGGGCCTTCGGGTCGCCTGTCAGGTCCTTGCTCATCGTCGCCGCGTCATCGCGTCCCAGGCGGAACACGGCCTTGACCCCGACGTTCCCGAGCAGCAGGGAGCGCATGCCGTGGCCCATCTGCGAGAGCGTCTGGTGGGCGGCGAGGAGCGACAGGCCGAACCTTCTCCCCTCGGCGAGGATGGATTCGAACTCCCGGCCGACGAGGTTTTGGAACTCGTCGGCCACGAGGAGGACTCGGTTGCGCCGGGATTCGGGGATCCCTACCCGGGAGAATATTTCGCGGCAGACGGCGGAGAGGACGATGCGGCCGGCCATCCTCCCTGCGGCGTGGAGCTGGTCCGCCGCCAGGGACACTAGGAGCACCGATCCCGGCGTGTCGAGGTGCCGGCCGAGATCCATCGGGGCCGGGTGTCCGAACGTGCGCCTAAGGCCCTCGGTCGAGAAGAGCATGGAGACCTTGTTAAGCACGGGCATGGACATCGCCTGGCGCTTGTCGGGGGACATGCCTTCGTAGCGCTCCCAGAACGCGACCACCGGTTGCGAGCGGCACCCCGCGAGGCAGCTCCTGAGGAACCCGTCGTCGCTGAACAGCCGCTCCAGGCTCGTGAGGGGCTTGCCCGTCTCGGCCAGGAGCATGAGGGCGTAGCGGGTCGTCTCGGCGAGCTGGACGCCCCAGCTGTCGTGTTCCGCTTCCAGCGCGTCGAGCACGGAAAGGGCGGCGAAGTACGCCTCCCCGGCCCCGCGCAGCGGATCGAATCCCGTCGGCCGCCTCGTCTCCCGAAGGTCCAGCAATTCCACGAGCCGGGGGTCCTTGCCCGAGGCGGCGAGGATCTCGACGACCGCGGCGACGAGGTCGCCCCTGAGGTCGAGCACCGCGACGCTCTCGCCCGCCCGGACCGCGCCCGCCACGATTTGCAGGATGAGGTTCGTCTTGCCGCTCCCGGTCGCCCCGAGGATGAGCCCGTGGGTGGCCAGCCTGTGGGCGTCGAGCGAGACGAGGTGCTCGAAGGGGTGGCCGCCCTTCTCCTCGTAGTTCGCCTCAATCCCGATCCATCGGGGCGGGGGGCGGCGGCGCGCCTGCTGCTTCTTGGTCGTCATATCCCCAGCATCCGCCGCGCACCGGCCTTCGGGCAAGCCTCGCGAACTGCGGTTTAGCCGCGGCTAAACCGGAAGCGCCCCGACGCCATCGGATGCCTTCACGGGGAGGACGATGGGTTCGTGGAAGAACAACCGAAGCATTCGAAGCTGGCGTACAAGGTCGAGGAAGCGGCGCGGCTGCTCTCCCTCTCGCGGGCGCACGTGTACCGCCTGATGGACCTCGCGGAGATCGGATCGGTGACGATCGGGCGATCGAGGAGGATCACCGCGCGGCAGCTGGAAGAGTTCCTCCGAAGGCTCGAGTCCGCCGGATCCTGGCGGGGGTAGCCTCCGCCGTATGCAACTGGGTGACGGCGGCGGAGTTCCCGACGCGTGGTCGGCGTCCTTCGCGGAGGCGGTCCGGCACGCCTACTTCGTCGAGCACGGCATCCAAGAGGACAAGGGCATCGCCGAGATGCTCGGCGTTACCAAGGGGGCGCTCTCGCAGCAACTGGGCAAGCCCGCGCCGGCGATGAAGGGCGAGAGCCTGGCGCGGCTGCTTCGCCCGATCCGGCTCCCCGAACTCCGGACCGAAGTGGTCGTCGCGTGGTCGAGGGAGCTGATGGACGACGGAGCGGTCCCGGGGCCGGACGAACCGTGGGGCACGGCGGCCAGAAGGCTCGTCCTCCGTAATCGCCCGGACCTCGCCCTGCGAGTCGCCCTCAAGGCGCTCGAGTCGGCCGACCTTCCAGAGGAGCGGTGGGCTGCCTTCCTCCAGTCGGTCAGCTGCTGCTTCCGGCTCGACCTTCCCGGAGAAGCCACGAGGCTGTGCGGCCTCGTCCGGGAGTGGGGCGAGCGGGACGGGATCCCGGAGCTCGTGGCCGTAGCCCACGCGGCCGGATCGCGCGCGATGCGGCGCACGACCCTGTTCACGGCGGGCCAGGTCGCGGACGAGCGGGATCGGGCGGCGGCGATCCTGAGGAGGGGCCCGGCCCCGGAAGGCCGTCTTGCCGCCGCCGCCGCCTTCTTCGCGAAGGAGCTCGTGGCGTCGGAGCAGGTGAACGACGCGCTCCGCGTGCACGACTTCAAGGGAGGAAACGACGCGGAGCTGGCGCGGATGCTCAGGATAGTCCACGGCGACAGGGAGCGGTCGGCCAAGACGACCGCCGGCAGGGCCAGGAACGCCCAGCAGGCGGCTCGCATCCTTCTCGCTTTAGGCAAGCCCGACGAGGCCGAGCCGTACATTCGAGAGGCGATGGAGGAGGGCGCTCGCGAGCCGTCCGTGCGCCTCGAAGGCGAGCACCTCCTGGGGAGGCTGCTTGCCGAGCGCGGGAAGATCGAGGAGGCGCTCTCCCAGCTGAAATCGGCCGCGAGGCTGTGCGTCCGCTACCGGTTCGTTTACCTTGGCCGGGTCGTCGAGACCGAGATCGCCCGGCTGGAGCTGGCGCATCCCGGCAGATCCTCCCTCGCCGGTTGAGACCGGCATGCCGCCTGCCAGTGAGGAGAGCGAGCGTGGAGCCCGCTCATGCCAAAGGGAGCGAGAGAGGCCCGTTCCGGCGCGCGCGATAAAAAGAGGCGGCTCCTAGTGGAGCCGCGCATGAAAAGGGATCGGCCTAGAACCTGATCGTGAATGTCCCGATCTGGCGGAAGCCGAAGAACATTCGCTTCCGTACTTCGGCATACGGTGACGAGGACGTAGTGGGCCTGAGCTGGACGCTCCACCCGTTTCTTTCCAAGGACCGCACCAATCTCTTGGAAGAGTCGGAATCGTTGACCCACAGGGTCATCGCTTTGTTAGGGGCTTCTCTTGTCGCCATAGTTTCTACCGCTCCGCCGAGCTTCGCCAGTCTGCAAGCATGCCGATGTGCATTTCACAGGAATCATACATTTTCACGATTCTGTTTTCAACGCGGGTGGCCTTGAAGAGGGGTACGTCGCCGAATATCTCGCCTGCGAGCAGGACTGGCAAGCCGGCCAAAGCCGCCAGCCACCCCCGACCAATGCCCCGGGTCGCGGGTAGGCCAGGCCTGGCCGGGGTAAAGGAGCCTAAAACGCCCGTTCCTTGTCCCTACCTTCATCCTTCCGATGCAGCTCACTCACTCGTCACCCCGTTCCTCCCTCGCACGCTCCATCGTCAGGATTCAGGCGGCAGCAAGGGGGCGCCGCGAAGAAGGGGCCGCCTTGTGGCAGCCCCCGGGTCAGTAGTCCTCCGGAAGGAGGACCGTGGTCGATGAGCGGTCCCGCTCGGTAATGATCCAGAAGCGCGTGCCGGCTGCGGTCGAGTAGGCCGACAGGAGCCGCTCCCCGTCCGCCAGGGCCTCGTCGTTGGCGGCGCGGTCCGCTTCCGGAAGCTCGCCCCAGTCTCCTACGGAATGGCGGTCGAGGGCGGCGTGGATGTCGAGCATGGGGATCGCGGCGAGGACGTTCGCCGTCGCGACGATCCTCCCCAGGGAGAGGGATTTAGAGGTTCTGTTCATGTGCGGGCTCCGCCGGACCCGCGTCGGGCCGCAGGATTGGGAGGAACGGAACGGCCTTCGGCGCGCGGGCCCGGCGAAACCGGCACC
Organism: uncultured Fimbriimonas sp.; assembly: GCA_964516175.1. Taxonomy (GTDB): domain Bacteria; phylum Armatimonadota; class Fimbriimonadia; order Fimbriimonadales; family Fimbriimonadaceae; genus Fimbriimonas. The sequence continues at coordinate 154,890 of CAZEWR010000003.1, forward strand.
CCCGGAGACTATCGGCCCGGGCCTCCTGCCGCAAGCCGCCGCGCGCTCCGCGCACGGCGTGCGCCGCCGCCCTTCCCGATTGCGCATTGGGCGAACTTCCGGCAGGATCGCCCGATGTCGAACTGCTTTCTCTGCGGCCGCCCCTTGACGCCGGGCTCGCGCCATCCGCGCCGTAAGGTGAGGACCGGCGAGTGGGCTCGGCGGCGCTATCCTGGCGGCCCCGCCTCCTCCGTCACGGTCCGCTTCGGCATGCGCGTCGTCTGCCCTCGTTGCCGCGACGTCCTCGACCGCGAAGCGCGGAGGCGGGAGGCGGTCCAGTACTGGGAGATTGGAATAGCCCTGCTCATCCTGATCGCGGGACTCGTCGCCCAGTTCCTCCGGTAACGAAAGGACCTCCCCCTGGCGGGAGAGGTCGAAATGGGATCAGTCGGCGAGTCCGGGCGTCTTGCCGAGCATCCAGTCGGCGGCCCGTTGCGCCTGCCCGGCCGCGGCGACGACGGCCCGGGGATCGTCCCGGAGCGCCTTCAGCCAGCCGGCCACGTACGAGGCGGTGTCGTCGACGAGCGAGTTGTCGAGGCCGATCGAGGCGCAAACGAACGCCGACGCGAGCTCCGCCACCAGTTCCTCGCGTCCGTAGTCCGCCGACCCGTACCGCACGGTATTGCCGAGGCCTGGCCTTCCGAGCCGCCTCGCATGGCCGGTGGCGTGCCCGAGCTCGTGGAAGAGCGTGGCGTAGAACGAGTCCGCGGAGCGGAACGACGCCATCGCGGGCAGCCCGACGAGGTCCGCCTCCGGCGCGTACCACGCGGCTCCCTCGCCCGTACGCACCCCCGGCGGGTCGGGCATGTGCCGGATAACGGCCTCCGCCCTCGGGACGCGCTCGTGCTCGCGCGCTTCGCGGTCGAGCGCCACGGGCGGGAGCCTCAGCCCGTCGCACTGCTCGGCGTTGAAGACGCGGTATGTGCGCAGGAGTGGGAAGCGTTTCCGTTCCCTCTCTTCCTCCGGTTCCTGGCTGGACGCCTCCACCGGCTTCCAGAACACGACCTCGGTCGACCGCTCGCCCTTGCGGACGTTGCCGCCGAGCTCCAGCGCCTGCCGGAACGTGAGCCAGCGGTGGTCCCCGAACCGCGACAAGGAGAGCAGGAGGACGTTGATCCCGCGGTACTGCCTTCGCGTCAGGGCGTTGGCGGGGAACCCGGAAGTCGAGTGCCACGGCTTCCGCCAGGGAGGCGTGCCGCGCTCGAGGGCATCGATGACTCGGGCCGTGACGGCGGCGTAGGCGGCGTCGCTCATCGCGGCGTCTCCTCGGAATGGCGACAGGAAAGGTTCGGGCTTGAAACGTTCACCCGCGCACGATCCCAGGCGCGCCGCTCGGGCGCGATTCGAAGCCGATCCGCGAACGGCGTTCCCCCGCGAGCGCCGCGCTCGAACGGCACCGCGTTCGCGGAGGACGGGGCGGCCGAACCGCTAGGCGCGCGACCGCGCGATCTCCCTCGCGACCGCGAGGAGGATCGGGTACGCCTGCTGCGGCACGACCGCGTTTCCGAGCGCCCTCAGGCGGTCCACCCGGCGGGGAACCCCATGAGCCACTCGACCCACTCCGGGCTCAGGGGCCCAGGCTCCCTTCGGCCGTCCGGCCAGACGCCGAGCTTCGCCATGAGGGGAAGGTGCATCGTCGTCACCATCCCGTTCGGGAACCTCAGCCTCGGCTTTCCCGTGCCGTCCGAAACCACCGTCGGAGAGTTCTCCGGCAGCCAGTCCCACTCCCTCTGCTGCGCGAGCGGCGTCGGCAGCGACGACAAAGACCCGCTCCCGCTTGTGGAGGGCGCCGACGCCGCGAGCTGGAACCATGACCGCCCGCGCGGCGTAACCCTGTGCTTCCAGACTAGCGAGCACGTCGTCGAGCGCCAGAGAGACGAGCCCAGGCACGTTCTCTGCCACGACCCAAGAGGGTCGAGCCTGTGCAACGACCCGCAGCATCTCCGGCCAGAGGTGGCGGTCGTCCGCCTCGCCCCGGCGCTCCCCGGCGAAGGAGAAGGGTTGGCAGGGAAAGCCTCCGGTGACGAGCTCGACGCCCTTGTAGTGGGAGCCGTCGAGCTCGCGGATGTCGCCGTGGCACGGGACGCCCGGCCAGCGCTTGTCGAGGATGCGCCGGCAAAACGGGTCGTTCTCGCAGAAAGAGACCGTGCGGAAGCCGGCCCATTCGGCGGCGAGGTCGATGCCCCCGATGCCGGAGAAGAGCGAGAGATGCGTGAGGAGGTGTCGGGCGTCAATGGCGGCGGCTTAGGGATACGGTCTCGCAAGCCTGCCGCCGTCAACCGCATTCTGCCAATCACGGGTTCTACAGACACGGCGTGCGCCTATCGCGCGGCGGTCGACTGGCTCGGCGTTCCATGCGACGATGGCGCGGTCCCGGACGGGACGAGAGAAGAAACATGCAGAAGAACGAACATGGCCGGGAGCGACCGGCCGACGAACAGGTTTCGGCCGCGCCGATCTCGGCTGAAAGTCCGGGGCTCGGTCCCTTCATTTCCGCGGTCGGCGAGTGCGCGGAGCTGCTCGCGAGCCTCAAAGAACGGGTGGACGATCATCTCGGAATCTCGCCCGACTCCGTGACGTGGGGACACGTCGCGGATGCCAGGCGCATCCTCCTGCACCTTCGCCAGGCGGCGTTCGTCGCGGGCGTCGGGGAAGAGCCGGCCTGAGGGGCGAAGGCCCCGCATACCTGGAGGCGGGAACCCCGGTCCCCGCCTTTTTTTCGAGCCCTTCCTTCCTGCTGCCTTTCGCCGACTGCCGGACCGGCGACCACAGGACATCCGCGACGCCTGAGACCGCTTCGGGTCGCGTGGGGCCGCTCGGCTCGCGAAACGGGATCGCCAACAAGCTCTTTCGCGTACGCCGCAGGCACGGGACCGTTCGCCTGCTCGATTGCCGTTTCCCCACGTTACTCCCTCCTTCCGCTGGGACGCAACCGCCCAAGGCGAACGTTTGACCCTGGGGTCCTTTAGTTCGTCCGGCCGGCCCGGCGTCCCCGCGCCAACTTCTGGCCGACGCACTTCTACGTGTCGGGGTACGATCTTCGGGCGAGAAGCGCGATGGGAAGGCCGTTTCAATCTGAGCTGGAGCAACTCGCCCAGACGATCCACTGGGTTTCGGAAGAGGTTCTCCCGAAGGTCAGGCCCACCTGGATCGACCGTTCTTCGCCCGCGTACTGCATCGGAAGCGGGGGCAGCCAGTCCGCCGCCGACTTCCTGGCAAGACTCGTTCGATCGCGGGGAGGCTTCGCCTGGGCGACGACGCCGCTGGAGTTCCTTCACCTCGGCCCCTCGCGAAGCCGCTCCAGCGTCTTCCTCCTCAGCGCCAGCGGCCGTAACAAGGACATCGTGTCGGCCGCGAAGGCCGCCATCGAGGGAGAGTCCGTGTCTTTGCGCGCGGTCATCGCTCGGCGCGGCTCGCCGCTCGCCAAGGAGGTCTCGGCCTACGCCTGCGGCGACCTCCTTGAGATGGACGTTCCTACCGGAAAGGACGGTTTCCTCGCGACGAATTCTCTTGTCGCGATGATGGTCGGGCTTACGGGCGTCTCGGCCGCCGCCGGAGAGCGCCTGCCGATAGCGAGGCTCGCGGAGGTCGCGGCGGAGATTGCCGCCGGCCGCCAGGGGCTCCACTCGATGCCCTCCGGGAACGACGTGATCATCATTCACGCCGGATGGGGAGGGTCCGCCGCACTTGACCTGGAATCGAAGCTTAGCGAGGCCGCGCTTGCCTCCGCCATGCTCTGCGACCTGAGGAACTTCGGCCACGGGCGGCACCACTGGCTGGCCAAAAGAGCCGAAAGGACGGTAGTCGTGACCGTGGAAGACAGGCAGTACGAGCGCCTATTCGACAAGACGCTGGGTCTCCTGCCGCCCGACATCCGGGTCATCCGGTTGCGATCCGAGCTCACGGGCCCCGCCGCGACGATCGATCTCACGATCAAGGTCTTCGGTCTCGTGAGAGACATGGGCCTGACGTCTGGCGTCGATCCCGGCCGCCCCGGGGTCCCCGAGTTCGGCCGCAAGATATACCACCTCTCGTACAATCCGAGGAAGTCCGCCGTTACGGGGGCAGGCGCCGCGGTGAAGCGGCGATCGAGGCAGAACCCCTCTGGGGGCGACGCCCTGGAGGAGGAGCTGCTTTCCTCCGCAGCGGCTTTCGGGAGCCGCATTTCCGGAGTGCCGATCCGGTCGATCGTGTGCGATTACGACGGGACCCTGGTGGACACGTCGCGAAGGTTCGAGCCCCCGGACGCCGCGCTGGTAAGCGAGCTGGTCCGGCTGCTGAGGGGCGGCCTGCATCTCGGCGTTGCCACGGGACGAGGGAGGTCCGTGCGACAATCCCTCAGAAACGCGCTGCCGACCGAGCTCTGGAGGCAGGTGACCGTCGGGTACTACAACGGCGGGCAAATCATACGCCTGGACGACGATCGGCTCCCGAACAACGAACCGCCGCCCGCCGGGCTCCTGAGGGATGTCGGCGCGCGGCTCGAGGAGGACCCGTGGCTGCGATTGACCGAAGCCAAGATCGAGCTTCGGCCGGAACAGCTTTCGGTGACGGGAGCCGGGTGCGCCATCTCGGACCTTTGGACGCACGTGACCGGGGCGCTCCGGGCCGAGGGCGGGCGGGAGCTCAAGTGCGTCGCCTCGACGCACTCGGTGGACATCCTGCCAGCGCGCGTGACGAAGCTGTCGGTGGTGGAGGCGGTGGCGCGCGAGGCGGGCTGCCCTTCCGAGAACGTCCTGTGCCTCGGCGATTCCGGCCTCTGGCCGGGCAACGATTCGGAACTCCTCGCCCATTTCCCTTCGCTCAGCTGCGGGAGTTCCCCCCAGGGCGAAGGCTCGGGCTGGAACTTCGCGCCGCTCGGCGTGCTTGAATCGAGGGCGACATTGCACTACCTTTCCAGGCTTGACGGCCCGGGACCTTTCAGGCTGGACCTGGGCTGACAGATGAAGCAGATCCTCGCCGAACGCTTGCTCGCAAAGGTCATGGACTGGTCGGACGACCAGGTCAAGGCCGAGCTCCGACCGTTGCTGCTGCTGGCCGAGGTGAAGTACGACGAGTACCATCAGTTCGGTCCCGGCATGCGGTTCATCGAGCGCCTGGCCCGCTGGCTCGGCCAACTCGCCGGGGACAGCCCCCAGGAGACGGCCGCCCTCCGGGACACCGCCTTCAGCATCGTAAGGGACCACCTCATCTTCGTCTCGAGCGGAGAGATGTACTCGCTGATCGGGATGGCTTATTCCGAGCGGGTGCTGCCGAGGCAACGCGCGCTCGCCGCTTCCAAGGCCGGCATCCCATTCCATCGGATACGCAGGATAGAGACTTCGGCGGAATTCCGGTCGCTCGTCGTAAAGACGCTCTACGTCGGGCTGAGCGACGGCTCGCAGATCGGAATGCTCAGGCGGATGAACCCGAAGACGATCGACCACGAATTCACCCTCCTCAACTACGACCTCACCGCCGACAAGGCCCAGTCGGTGAGGGGCAGGCTTCCCGTGTCGCTGGCGAACCAGGGGCTGCCCGATCCTGACGCTCGCTTCGAATTCCTCGTGCTGGTGGACGACTTTACCGCGAGCGGGACCAGCTTCATCCGGACCGAGGGCGGCAACTGGAAGGGAAAGCTCGTCAAGGTGATAAGCAGCCTCCAGCCCGAAATGGCCATGGCGCCCATGGTCCGCCTCGAAAACCTGACCATCCAGGTGCTCTTCTACGTAAGCACCCAGTACGCTTTGGACAAGATAACCGCCGCCGTCGCGACGTACAAGTCCGAGACGAACTGCCCGGTCGAGATCATCGTCGAGGCCGTGCACGTCATCCCGGAAGGGGCCATGACCGTCGGCGCGGGCGATCGGCGGATCGACGACTTCCTGAAGAGCCGCTTCGAGACGTTCAAGGAAGCCGTGGTTGACGAGCACTATCTGAAGGGCGACTGCACGGCGCAGTACCGCGGGTTCAACAGCGGCGACCTCGCGCTCGTGCTGTTCCACAACAGCCCCAACAACTCGCTGCCGGTGCTATGGTACGACGAGGACGGCAAGAACGAGGCGCTGTTCCCGAGAACGACGAGGCACGGCCGCAAATGAGGCTCCCGAGGAATCCGTTCCGGTCAACGAAGGTCGAGAGCCTGGAGTCCCACGACCTGTTCCTGAAGCTCTTCCAGCCCATCGCCTTGGGCGCGTTGGGCCTGAACCCGTGGGACTCGGTCATGCGGATAAAGAGCGCGCAGGGCGGGGGTAAAACGAGCCTCCTGAGGGTGCTGAGCCCCGAATGCCTCCTGCGGGTCTCCGAGGGGACATCCACCCATCTGACGGAGATCGCGGAGCAGCTGAGGGCGCTCGGCGCGATCGGAGACGGGCGCCCGTCGGTCCTCGGCATCTACGTTCCGCTGGGCTCGACGCCGTACGCCACGATCGCCCGGCTAAGGCTCGAGTCCCAGGATCCGCTCCATCTCCTTTACGCGTTGCTCGACGCCCGGGTGGTCCTGACTGCCATCAACGGCGTGCAGGTGCTGCGCGGCCTTGACTCCGAGGCCGATCTCTCCCGGATAACGTTCAACTGGCCGGAAGACGGCCCGAACCCCCTCTACGAGCACGCCACCGCACGGGACCTGGTCTCCTGGGCACGAGGCGCTGAGCGCGAAATTTGGAGGGCCATCGACCGCGGCAAGGCGAGCCTGGTCGCGGATCTGGGGCACGCGAGGCCCTACTCATTCGAGGCGCTGTCGCCTCGCGCCATCTTGGTGGACGGCGAGCCGATATGCGATCGGGTCGTGGTCATGGTCGACGACGCCCACAAGCTTCACGGCTCGCATCGGAAGACGCTGCTCGAGCACGTCATAACCTCGAGGCTGAACGTCTCCTTTTGGATCGCCGAGCGCATGCACGCCATGGAGCCGTACGAGCTCTTGGCGCTGGACACTTCGTCGACGGAGCGGGAAGAGGGCCCGGTCGTGCTTTCCGCGTGGTGGCAGAAACATAACAAGGCCGGCACCAGCCGGTTCTACGCCGACATCGCGAAGCGCAGGCTGGAGGAGTCCCGAGTAGAGGAGCTGTTCGAGCACCTGACTCCCTCCGTCATCGAAGACCGGCCGGAGATCCAGAGGATTCAGAGGATCGCCGACGCGATGCGCGCGCACCTCGAGGACATCAAGGGCAAGGACGTGCGCTTCAGCGAGATCGAAATGGCGCGGAAGCCCCACCAGTCCGCTTTCGACTATCTGGTGGACCTGAAAGCCGCCGAGATGTACATCGCGAGCGTCAAGTCGAAGACGCAGGACTCGTTCGAGTTCGAGGGATCGGTGCCTTCCCCTACCTCGACCCAGTTATCCGACCTCAGGTCCGCGGCCGAGTACCAGGTCTGCATCAAGAACGACCTTCCCCTCTACTACGGGGCGAACACGATTTACGAGATTGCCAGCTGGAACGTCGACCAGTTCCTGAGCCTCGCGGCCGGCGTCTACGACCAGTTCGACGCGCAGAGGGTCCAGGGAACCGGCGTGAAGGTGCTCCCGCGCGCCCAGGACAAGCTGATACGCGAGATTGCCACCGCTTACTTCGTAGGGTTGCCGAAGAGAATGCCCAACGGGGAGAAAATGCAGCGCTTCCTGCAAGCCTTCGCCAAATACGCGGTGGCGGAGTCCCAAGCTCCGACCAAGAAGTACGGCCCCGGCGTGACGGGCTTCGGGATGACGTCCAAGGACCACGACCGCCTTAGAAATTGCTCCGAGACCAAAGACGCCCACCTCATGGAATTCGCCGATCTCATTAGCGGCGCGGTGGCGCATAACGTCGTGTTCATGAAGGCGAACGCGAAGCAGGGCAAGGCAGGAGAAACCGTGACCGTCTTCTATCTCAACCGGCTGCTGTGCGTCTACCTGAACCTCCCCATCGGCTTGGGCGGCTGGTGGAAGCGAAAGGTTGACCACTTCGCGACGCTGACGAAGACGGAGCGCCACCAGTCCGCGCAGGGCGAGGACGAGTCGCTATTCTGAAGGCGGTCCCGACATGAACAACTGGCAATCCCACATCTACTGGTCTGGGAGCGCCGCCGAAGACATGCTTTCGGAGGTCGTCGCCACCGGCGAGAAGTCCGTCGCGCTGGTCATCGGCGAGGGCTTCGATCCCCGGATGCTCGACTGCCTGAACGTACTCGTGCGGTCCACCGCGGAACTCAAGGTCTACCTTCTGAAGATCGGCCGGTCCGCGGGGGCGGAACAGACGCAACTCGCGGCGCGAGCGAAGGCCAACTTGGGGAAGCTGGTCGAGCTTCTGGACGGAAGGGGCACGCTCGCCGTCGTAGACACCCAGTTCGAAACGGACGATCGGGACTCAACCGCCCCTTCGGCGTCGGACAAGTCCGTGGAGTTCGCCCGGGAGCTCCCGATCGACGGGCTTTCGAGCCTCGTCGTCGATATCAGCGCCCTGCCCCAAGGGCTCTACTTCCCGCTTCTGGAGATACTTATTGGCCAGCGCCGCGACGACTTCCTGGCCTGTCAGACGTCGCTATACGTATTCGTGTCGGAAAACGTGAGCCTTGATGCCAGGATCAGCGGGCAGGAGCTTCAAGAGGACGCGTACATGGTTCCCCCGTTCAGGAGCGCCCTCGCGGTCTCCGAGGACAAGCGCCCCATCGTGTGGTTTCCCGTACTCGGCGAGGGCGAGGCGCTGCAGATAGGCAGGGTCGAGAAACTGCTGCCGGCCCGCGTCGAGCGGGAGGTCTGCCCCATACTTCCCATGCCCTCGACGAATCCGCGCCGCGCGGATCTCTTGATTCGCGAGTACGAGACCATGCTCCAAGACAACTGGGCGCTCGACTCAAGGTCCTTCATCTATTCGGATGAGCGCAACCCGTTCCACCTGTACACGCAGCTGAGCCGCGCGGCGCTGAGGTACCGGGAGGCGCTATCCGAACTCGGCGGATGCCGCGCCGTCGTTTCGTGCCACTCGTCGAAGCTGCTTTCGCTCGGCGCGCTGCTTGCCGCGAGCGAGCTGAATCAGATCGAGGCCGACGACTTCGACATCGGGCTTGCCAACGTGGACGCGACGGCCTATCGTCTGTCGGGAGAGGCCGACGATTGGCCTTCGCAAAGCACCTACTTCCTAATTCCAATTCTCGGGGAGGTTTATGAGGATTAGCGCCTTCACTCATGGAGCGCGGGAGCGATCCATCTGGGGCTCGGGGCTCCTTGCCGTCGACGTCGTCATTAGATCCGGCGAGGCCGAGGCCTTCGAGATCACGTCCGGCGGGACGTGCGCGAACGTGCTCTCCAATCTTTCCCATTTGGGCTGGGCCGCGTCTGCTAAGGGAAGGGTCGGGTCGGACGCCGCCGGTCGCGTGCTTGAAGAACACCTGACGGAGGCCGGTGTCGACGTCTCATCCCTGGTGCTGGACGAGCGCGTAGAGACGCCGCTGATCATTGAGCGATTCGGGATCGGCGATCCCGCCCACCCGGCCCACCGCTTCGAGTGGAAGTGCCCCAAGTGTTCTGCACCTGTTCCTCGGTTCAGGCCGACGCCCATTCACCTCCTTGAACTAGCCGAGGAGAACGAAGCCCTTCCCGAGCTCTTCTTTTTCGACCGGCCAACCCCGGGCAACCTTAGATTGGCGACCGCCCTTCGTGACAAGGGGGTGTTTATCGTGTTCGAGCCGCCACGCTTCAAACCCGAGCCGGAATTTGAACGCGCTTCGCGGCTTGCCAACGTTGTGAAGCTGGCCGATTCCGCCGCCCTTCCCGATCTCGAAAGCTGGTTGGAAGGCAGCACGCTCGTCATTCTGACGCGCGGCTCGCTGGGACTCTCTTTCAAAGCCTTCGACTTCGAGGGCATCACTACCGACTGGCAGAACCTCCCCGCATTTGAGTTGTCCCACGCTCTCGACGCATGCGGGAGCGGCGACTGGTTGACGGCCGGCCTCCTTCACGCGCTTTTCGCGGTAGACGGTTTCGGATGCGACGTGACCCGCAAGCTAGAAGGCGCGCTGAAGTTCGGGCAGGTACTAGCCGCATTAAACTGTCTGCTACCCGGCGCGAGGGGCCTTTCGAGAGTTTACGAGCGCGCCGAGATCGGCGAGATGGCCGCCCTGGCCCTCGCTGAGGGGCTTTCCTCGCTCGAAGGCAAGATCAGCCGGAGAGCTAGAGAAACAGGCCGACTCAGGAAAGTCGAAGCCGTATGCAACCAGTGCCTACGAGAGCGCGTTGGCTGAGTTCCGATCGGAAAGGACAGCGTTCAAGGACGTTCGTCACGTCGCGCGCAAGCTTGGCCCTTAGGTCCGCTTCAAGTCAAGAGTACGCTGACATGCTGCGTTCTCATTGACATTCAATAGCTTGCGTGCTATATACGTGTATTGCGCATATGTCCGACTTACTGTTGACTCCCGCCTGTATCCGTTGGGAGTGGGCGAGAGTCAACACGACTCGGACATAGCAATGGTCAACCCTGAACAAAAGCTCGACTACCGCCTTGCCTACATCGCGGTCCCGGCGCTCGACCTGGAACGTTTAACCGGCGACACGCTCGCTGAGAACTGTCACGTCTGCGGTATCCACGTCGTCCCTGATCCTAGAATGATGCGCCCGTTCCTCGAGATCACGCTTCACGACATTCGCGACCGGGAGCGTTCTGGGAAGGCGGTACTGCTCTGGCCTTGGAGCCCGTTGACGTACGCGGAATGGCGCAGTTTCGCAGAGACAGAGCTTGGCTTTTCTCGCGCTGGAATAGGAATGCTCCTCCGCTTAGCGGCGATCCTGCCGGATTGCACCCTCCTCAACCCCGGTCGCCAAGGCGTTACGCTGATGGCCACCGAGCCGTTCGATGCTTCCGATATCCTGCCGAGTCTCTGGATGACCGAGGGCGACCGCGTCTTTCGGGCCGCGACGTCGCAAGGACGACCAGAGCGTGGAGTCGGCTCTCCCCCTACGTCGAGGCCAGAAGCCCTCGTATTCTGGGCTTAACCCTCAGGACCGCATTCTCTTGAATGCGGTCCTGCTTATTTTCCTAGCGGCATTCTCTGAGGTAACGTTCCCGCAATGTTTGTCGTGGATGGAACGAACTTGCTGCTGCTCGGCGTTCACCGCACCACGGAGCAACAGCGGCTTTCGAAGCAGGGCAAGTCCTTGGAGGACGGCGATCTAGGAACGCTTCTGGCGATCGTCGAATGGCTCCTACTTTGCGACAAACCGTTCAAGGTGTACTTCGATAGGCAGACCTACAAGGCAGTGCCGATGGACCAGCGCGACTTATATTTCCTGCTGCGCGACATGCATCAAAAGCATTTCGAGGTAGTGGACGCGAACGAGGCCGATCAAATTTTCCTGCAGGACGCTTTTAACCTGAAGTGGGCGGTAATTTCCGCAGACAAGTTTAAGCGGAAGAACAATGCCGGCCAGTACTGGCACGAGATACACCCGTGGCTTCGGGACAATACCAGAACTGTCCAGCCGGTTCTCAGGGAGGGAACGATCACCCTTGGAGGGCTCGACTGCATCTCTACGGCCAAGGGGGATCCATTCGACACTTACGACCGCCTTCTGCCGTTCTTGCTTTCCAATCAATGAATATTCCTCAGCGCTTCCGTGATCGCATCTGGCTCCACCTGGCTCGGTTGGACGCAAAAAACGGCGCGTACAAAAGCCTTCTCGCCCCAAGGATTCTGTGTATCGAGGGTCCACCAGGAGTGGGGAAGTCTGTTCAGCTTAGGCAGAGCCTGGGGGACCTCGGCTCCGGATTCGTTCACGTAGATGCGTCGGCGTTCGGGGGGCAGTTCGAGAACGACCCGGTCGAAAGGCTCACCGATATTGTCCAGGGCCTTATAAACCGACACGAAGCAGGGGCTCCCCGCCCGTCCTTGGTGATCGACGACTTCGACCTTTCCCTCGGCAAATCGGGACAGCAGATAACCTACACCGTCAATAACCAGCTGACAACGGGATGGCTCATGGCGATGGCCGACGAGAATTACGGAAGTGCATTCGATGAAGCTTCGCCGGCCATATTTGTTACGGGAAACGACCTATCGACAATCCACACTCCCCTATTGAGGCCCGGAAGGGCGGACCACTTCAAATATGAGCCCTCATTTGAGGAGCTGCGTCCGATCGTGGAAGGCATCCTCTCCGAGACCTTCGGTGTCGCTGGAAAGTTAGTCGATATTCCTAAGCCCCACACGATTGCATGGGTCCTTTCGGTTTTAACCTCTATCGTCGACGATAAGATGATCTCCGCTCGCAGGCGAGGAGTGGTCGCTGGGGAAGGGGCAGGTCTCATCGACCGAGTGGACCTTGATGCGGTCGGTTTTGTGTTTGCGAATCGTTCGGGCACCGGTGAGGCCAACCCGTGAACCGCCCAGACGTTTCGGTACGACCGAAGCTAAACGTCAAAACGATTGGCCGGAAGGACGCGATCGTGTTTGTCCTTAGGTCGATTTCTCGGATGCTCCTTTTGAAAGAGATGGAGACCTACATCCGCAAGGGCGTTATCGACAACGAGTGGATCACCTCGTTCACGGTCGAATCGTTGAATCCGAACAACCAGATCGAGCAGGAGATTGTCGTTTCGATAGACTGGGACACTTATCGAGGAAAGCTCGCAACCAGACAAGGTGAAATAACGATCGATCCTAGAAAGGGCGTCATAGAGGAGATCTCGCCGGAATTCCTGCGGTTCCTTTCAATGTTCAAGTCGATCGCTGCCTCCCACCCGACATGGAGGAGCAGCCTCTCATTTACCTACGCCGCCGCAAGCGCCGCAAAGGCTCGGGCGGAGTTTAAAACATCTCCGAAGGGGAAGCAGGAATATGCCCCGGGCTGTTTCGCTCAAAAAGCCGAATTCGGCCCGCTCTCAGAAATGACTTCGACCGTTAGGTTGGGCATGTCCGCAAGTCCGAGCACAAGCTCAAAAACGTACGTTGGGGTCGTTGAACATCAGACGCCCCACTTCGGATTCATCCGCCCGGACGGTTGGTTGGAAGACAGGTCGTTCTGGTACCCGATCGCGGTGGCCCCGCGGGGCCTGCAGAAGGGAGATCGAGTGGACTTCACGGGCTTCATTAACGAGTCTGGCCGATATGAGGCTAAGCAGATTCGAACATCGGGCCAAGGCGTGGGGAAGAAACACGCATCTGGCGACAGGTGGTGACCTAAATCTCATGCGAAAGCGACCTGATATAACTCAATTCACTCCCATTGCATCTGAGTGACGTCAGACTTAAGGCTGTCCAATTCATGGTTTGGTCGCCTCGTGCTTAGCCGCCAAGCATCGCGTCAGAAAGGGACCTCTTCATATGCGATGGCCCATTTTTGCGTGGGGTCTCTCAATCTAGCGGAAGACACCGAGGCCACTCAGGCGAATAGACATCGCCTGGGCGCTTACTTGAAACCTGTCCGCCAGTTCACGAAGGCCCTGCTCGTCCCCGAGATCGAAATGGTGGTTGCGAAGCTCCGAAAGCAGTAGGTCCTCGGGCATAAGCAACGAGGCCGCAAACTGGTTCGCTTGGATCTCTTCAAGGTGCTCACCCGTGGCGGAATCCTGATCTCGCCTGAAGACGGCCGTGTACCGCTTGTCGATGAACACCCCGCTCGTGGAGGTGTGGAGGACAAAGTGGCCGATTTCGTGCGCGATGGTAAACCGTTGCCTGACAGGCGCTTGAGTAGGATCGTAGCCGATCGTCCCGGAGTTTCCCTCCACGACGAGCACTCCGGAGATATCGTCTCCAAGTTCGGCCGGCAGGAGCGAGAGCCCCAAGGCTCTCGCCACCCTTTCCACCGGAACGGGTACTTGCCGAAGTCCGGCATCCCCGAGAAGGGCCGACGCCTTCGCCTCTATGGACTTGTTACGCCTAGCTTGCATTGGTTGACTTTAATTGCCCCTTGGCTCTTGATACGAACTGCATGAGTAGATGTCTCGTGGCCGGATCTCCGTTCGCCGCTTCCTCGATCGTAGCGATAGCGTCCGGATCTAGGTGGATCGGCTCCTCGGCTTCCCTTAGTTCACCCAACTTTGGCAGAAGGCCCTCGGGCTCGACCCGGAGCGCCTCGGCGATCATCCAAACGACGTGGATCGGAGCTTTCTGGCGTCCCGCCTCGATATTCACGATCGAGGCGCGCGTAAGTCCGATCTTTCCCGCAAGGACGTCCTGGCTCATCCGAGGCCGGTGCGACTCGCGGGCCGACTTGATACGGGACCCGATCAACTTATAGAGTAACGGCTCGTTCATCGCTAGCTTAACATGGGTTGATTATAACCTGCCACCCGATTCTGGCAGAAACGTGTTTCCGTGGCAAACATGATTGCGTAAAATACGGGTTGACATCTCCTCCGGCGGGACGCACAATCTTGGATGTCAGATTTCTAATGTGATCGCCATGAACAAGCCAGAAGAAAAGAACGAGAAGCTCCACATCTTCGTCAACCGGGTCAAGTACGACGAGGCCGACGGCGTAACCAAGCGGATGACCGGCACGCAGATCGCGGCCCTCGGGAACGTGCCCGCGGACAATGGAGAGGTCGAGCGCGAGAACGGCCCGGACAAGGGACCGATCGCGATGACCCAAACCGTCGAAGTAAAGAACGGCGACCACTTCATCGCCACCCGGCTCACCGTCGACGGGGGGCATGGACGCTAACCTTAAGTTGCGGGTCCAGCGCGAGCTTCGGCTTCTATCCGAGGGCGGTTGCGAGGCGGTGCTCGTCGAGGAGCCGGTAGCTTGCGTCGTGTACAAGGCGCTCGCGACGGGCGGCGATCCGGCGTCCACGGACGTCGCGGTGAAGATCCCGGACGGGTATCCCGCGTCGGCGATGGACCTGGCGGCGCTGCCGTCGGGCTCGCCGCTGCAGGGCCGCGTGGCGGGCGGAACGAACCCGCAAGGGACTTTCTCGGCCCTTGGTTCCGACTGGACCCTGTCCAGCTACCATCCCCACCAGTGGCCCGATAACGCCTGGGACCCCAATCGTCACGGCTTCCACACTTACCTCACGCACCTCATCTCATGGCTCAAAAGATTGAACTGAACAGGGAGCCCGGGCACTCGGCGCTCGTGCGTATGGCGGATCCCGACGCGGCGCGGCTGTACGAGTTGCTTCGCCGGAGGTATCCGTCGGAAGAATGGGGAACGTTCGCGCGCTTCGGTTGGCGGGCCGTCGGAGAAGAGCTCCTGCTCTGCCTCGCCTCGCTGGACGAGCCGCTGGTCGGCGATCTCGACGAAAGGGTGGGGCTCGTTCGGATCAACAGCCGCTACACGAAAAGGATCGCTTTAGAGGCCGAGAAGCACGGCCTCGCGGTCGGCGTGATCCACTCCCATCCGGAGTCCTACGCGGTGGGCCCTAGCTGGATCGACGATGACATGGACTCGTACTACGCCGGCCATTTCGCGGGCTTTGCCCCGGACCGTCCGTACGTCAGCCTGATCTTCGCCTGGGACCGGAGCGGTCGCCTGGCGGCGAGCGGAAGGGTCCACTGGCGAGGGGTCTGGCGGAAGGTCGAGCGTTTCTACGTTCCGGGTCCTCCCGCGACCGCGGGGTCGTACGACGAACCCCGCGTGATGAGCGCCGAAGCGCACGCGAGGGTCGCCCGACTCGGGTCCGCGTTCGGCACGGAAGCCGCCGAGCGGCTCGCCCGATCGACGGCGGCCGTCGTTGGCGCGAGCGGAACGGGTTCGCCCGCGATCGAGGCGCTCGCGCGAGCCGGGGTCGGGCGGATCGTGGTCGTCGATCCCGACACCTTCTCGGCGTCGAATCTTGAGCGCGTTCATGGCAGCGTCCACGACGACGTGGGCAAGGACCAATTGAAGGTCCTGATAGCGGCCCGCCACGTCCGGTCCATAAATCCCGACTGCGAGGTCGTGCCGATCGCGGGCCGCGTCCCCCAGCCGCTGGTGGTTGACGAGCTTGTCAAGGCGGATGTCGTGTTGGGCTGCACCGACCAGCACCACAGCCGGGTCGCGCTGAGCGACTTGTCCGTGCGGTACTTGGTTCCGACCATCGACTGCGGCGTGAATCTGGAAGGAGAGGGAGGCCGCGTATCGGGCCAGGCGGTGCGCCTTGCGCGGTTTCTCGCCGCCGACCCCTGCGTGTACTGCCGTAGGATGGTGGACCCCCGGCGGGTGAGCCAAGAGCTTATGTCGTCGGAAGAAAGGTTGGCACGGGCGCGCCAGGCCCAGGAGGCCGAAAGGCGCGGAGAAAAGCCCGACCAATACTGGAAGGAGATGGCGCAACTGAACACGGTGGGCTACTTGACCACCGCGGCCGGGAGTATGGCCGCAGGCTACG
Source organism: uncultured Fimbriimonas sp. (assembly GCA_964516175.1). GTDB lineage: Bacteria > Armatimonadota > Fimbriimonadia > Fimbriimonadales > Fimbriimonadaceae > Fimbriimonas. The sequence continues at coordinate 171,185 of CAZEWR010000003.1, forward strand.
CTATCGGTCTGATTACCGCGCGTTTCTCACCTCGGTTCATGACGGTAGATCTCGACTTGTCCGCTAGGCAGATGGGGGCGGTCGAGCGCAAACCGGAGAGGATGGACGGCTGCACATGCGGGCGGGTTCGAGGGCACGCCGATCAGGGCGGGGCGGACGCGATGATCACGCCGCCGACCCACTGGGGTGACGCCGCTATCGTGGCCTGATACGGAGCCTTCGTCCTATGTTTGTGAAGGGTTATCTGCCTGGGAATAGGTGCATCGTTGCCGGTCCCGTGTCCTCTGGGCCGATGCGGGTAAGAGGGGCCAACGACCCACTAGTGTGGGTCGTTCGTTTTCTTACTTGCGTGACGTTGAGCGATAGGCGTCCAGGGAGCGGCGCTTCCGAGCCATCTTGGAAGTCTCGCTTATCCCTAGCGCGACAAGGAACCAGAGACTGGCGTTCGCAGCCATGCTCGAAGGACGAGGGCGAACGCCGTCGAAGACCACAGTTCCATCCGAAGAGACGACTACCTCCGGCTCGAAGACGGGAAACGGCGTAAACCACGTTTTCGACCTCGGGAAGACTGCCCTTCCCTCGTTGACGGTGAATGCCGTAAAAGAAACTGCCGCAGAAAGGATCATCGCGGCTAGCAGCAGCGAAAGGAGCTTCGCGAATTTCGAGCTCGGGATGCGCATGGCGACGGATTAATCGCTTTACCGTATCCTATAACACGGCGCAGAGCCCGTCAATGATCGCCTAGGGGTTCACCCAGCAGTCGGGGATCGTCTGTGTCCAAGGGAAGTAGCCGGTGACATGGCCCGAGGGTCCTTGGCCGGTCAGGTAGGGATCGTACTACAGCGTCGCGCGTACGAACCACTTGCCGGTAGGGATGTTCTTGTAAGTGATCAGCTTTCCGCCGTCAATCTTAACGTCGTAGTTCTGGCGATACGGGTAAGGGTCGCCCTCCCGGAAAAGCTCTACCTTGTAGTATCCGAGCGATGCGTGCACGTTGCACGAGACCGTTGCGGCGACTGCCGCGGAAGGCAGCACGCAGAAGGCTACGAGAGAGATGGCTGAGAGACGGACTCTTGAAGCGGTTGTCATGATAGTTCTCCTTCCGAAACTGGCATAAATGAAAACGGATCGCTTCTACAGAACGATTCACCCTTTATGGGCTGCGATACGATGTTCAGGATTGGCGTTGCGATATCTCGCGCCACGCATGTTCCCGCCCACTTGTCCCCCTCCTGGATCTGGAAGCTATCTCGGCCCTGAGCCGTACGACGCCAAGTCTGGCAGGAAACCGTAGCCAGCTGAAAGAAGCCGGTGCATCGCGCTCGGTCCGACCCGCTTCCCGCGTTTGGACCTGAGGCCCTTGGCGTGCATCGCCTCGCAGATCGCCCGAACCGTCCTGCAGTCCGCCTTCATTTTCAGCGCCTCCTAGACGAGAGGCCAGACCTCGGGGTCCTTCTCCATCGCCGAGCGGCTGAACTCGTCGCGGGCGTTACGCCAGCCGAGGGGGGCGAGGTGCATGAGCTCGCCGTTCTTCCTGCGGTCCGCCATGGACGCCTTGCCCATGGCGGAGATGAAGCGGTAGAAATCGTTTTCCATAAGAATTAGTTAGGTGCTCGTGGGTAGATCGTCCTCCGGGTGGCCCGGTCCCGCACGTTCCGCGACATCCGCGCACGGCCCGTCCGGGCGGAGGATGACCCTCGGCGGCCCTCCGCCCATCGGAGACAGCTCCACCACGATCCGGCTCTTCGGTTTCTCCTCGGATTTACGGAGTATTTTCGATGCCTCTTCCTTTCGGATGTGGTCCCAGAAGGCGTACCAATTGGAAAACGAGAGTGAAAGATCGCCCTGTTTCGGGCCCTGGAAGCTAATTTCTCCAGGTTCGATAAGGGCGATTTTTAGTAGTGTCGGATCAACCCAGAATTCGAGCCTTTCCAGAGTGAGAAAGCTCTTTTCGCTCAGCGTCCGGATGAACGCGCGTTTGGCGGTAGTCGCCATGGTGGTCCATCCCCGGGCGCTTTCGAGAACGTCGATCTTGCGCGTCACGTCGGCGTCGACGGACGAGCCGAGCTGCTTCGCCTCCATAAGTCGGTCTTGAGCCTCGTGGAGCTCCCCGAGGGCAAGGGTGCGCATGGCCGCAAAGTCATCCGCGCACAGCTCGTCCGCGATCCGTAGTTCGGTAAGTCGTTCCAGGCGCCTTTTCAACCCCTCAACGGAGCGCGCATGGTCGGCAATGGAGGTGGCGTCCTCGATGGATGCTCGCTCGGCGCTAAGCTTGAGCTGGCTCCGCATCCACTGCTCGATGACGGGGTCGGTTCGGAATGCCTCAAAAAGGGCGTGCATCGCCTCGTCGAGCCGTTCTCCCGTGACCGCCATCTTGGAACAGCCTTTAGCCCCCGTGCAGCGGTAATAGGTGTACCGCCGTTCCGTTCCAGTCGTTTTGAAACGCTTGACCTTCGTTTCCGCGGTGACCGCGCAGCCACAGTTCGGGCAAGTGAAGACGCCCGCGTACGGGTGCTTAAGTTCGACGTCCTTCGACTTAGGAGCCCTTGAGAGTCCCGCCTGAACGCGTCCGAAGTCGGCCTTGGATACCATCGGCTGGTGCTTGCCTGGCAGCCACTCCCCGCCGTACGGCAGCTCACCGGTGTAGAACCGATTCCTAAACATGCGGTACGCCGTTCCGTTCGTCATCCCGGACTTTCCTGATGCGTCCGTAATGCCCAGTTCGGCCATCTGGCGACGAACGTCGGCCACCGTCATCCCGCCGGAGGCCAGCATCTCCCACGCCTGTCTGAGGATGTGGAAACGTTGCGGATCGGGCTCGATCTCTCGCGTCAGGCGGTTGTTTACGTAGCCGAAAGGTGCCGGTCCGGGGAACCACCCGCGCCGAGCCTTACCCTCCATCCCGCGCCGCACGTTCCGCCTCAGGTCCTGGATAAAGCTAGTGGCCATCCCGGTTTCGATGGCCATGAGGAGCGCGCTGTCCTCGGGATGGTAGGTCTTATCGGGGGTCTTGATGAACCTCAGCTTTCCCGATTGAAGCAGGTGCGACACCATGCCGCCGTCCACCATGTTCCGCGCAAGCCGGTTAATCTGCCACACCAGCACGCCCTCGATCCGTCCCGATGAGATGTCGGCCATGAGGCGACCGAACTCCGGTCGGGTTCCCGGTTCCTTGGCCGATTTGGCCTCGATGATCTCCCGCTCGATCTCCAGCGACTCACGCTCGGCGAGTTTCCTCAGCGACGTCAGTTGGTCTTCCAGGCTCTGAACCTGATGATCCTCCCGGTCGGTCGATTTCCGGACGTAGATAGCGACGGCCATAGACGATGAGATAGGTGAGTAAGAACGCTTTGGGGGCAAGGCGCTTGGCCTCGTCCTCGCTCAAGTCTAGGCCAAACCGCTCCTTTGCCAAAGCCTGGAAGGAGACCCATCCGTCGGGAGGAAGAGTTGGTAGCCACATGCCAGCCAGTATCGAACTCGCCGCGTCAAAGAAAAAAAGCCCGCCCTGTCCGGCAAGCGTTGCGCGTTCGCATCTTCGCTTGATGTCCCCCCATAGTGCCGTGATGAAATGTGGACATGACACATCCACCCCCACAGGCCTTCGGGCCGACGGTCAACCGCGTCAGCGACTTGGCCGCGCATACGACGAGATACGCGTTCAAAGGAGTCGGGAGGCTCGCCAGGGACGCCGGGGTCAGCCCCTCGGCGGTCTCGCGCCTCCTCAACGGGAAGATGAACCCGAGCTTCCTGATGGTCGCGCGGATCACCGCGGCGCTGGAAAAGGAGCTGGGCTATCGCCTCGATCCGAGGGACCTCGTGGCCGAGAGCGGGAGGTTTCTGACCCGATTCACCTGCGACCTAGTCGCGGACTGTCGGGGGTGCTACCCCGACGCCGCCACCGACGAGTTTGGGGACACCAAGAGAGCGTTCGAAGGCGTGAGGCCCGGCCAGTGGGTGACGTCCCGCTATCCGAGAGGCTACGAAGTAACCGCAAGGGAAGGAGGAGAAGTTGAAGACTGACGAACTCGCGGAAGCGCTGAAACAGTGCTCCCTACACAGCCTGCTGATGCTGACCTCGAAGGCGCTCGCGCGCGCCGGTTTCGGCGACGTGGAGATCCTAGACCGCAGGAGAGCCGGGCAGAAGTCGAGATACGGCGGGCACGAGATCTCGTGCCTCGCCCACCTCGGACCGGTGCCTGTCAAAGTGCTGGTAAAGGTCGTGCGCGACGACGTGCGGACCCGAATGCTTGATGAACTCGCCGGGTGCGTTATCCGCAGCGGTGCGGACATGGGGATCGTAGCGTCCGCCTATCAAGTTAGCCCTTCGGTCGCCGCGAGGCAAGCGGACTACAGGCCGGCGCGCGTCGAGATCCTGGATGGGAAAGCCCTCTCAAAACTCATGAGATGTTCGGGAATCGCGGTGCGTCCGGCCGGCGGCGTGGACTACGCGTTCCTCCAAGAGCTCGAAGAGGTGTCGGAAAGGCTCCTCGACTTCATCGGGAAGGAGGGGCGATGACCGACGACCGCATGGTGGCCGCCGCTGCCGAACTCATGAAGCTCGGGGTGAGCCGGATCGGGATCGTGGACTTGCTCGGCTATCCCATCGACGTCATCGAGAGGCAGCTCGCCTACCTGCCGCACCGCAAGTGCCGTCGCCCGGAGGCGTTCATCGTCCAAGCCATTCGCCACGACTATTCAGCCCCTAACAAGCACTTCCATGCCAAGGATGAAAGCCAACCTTCCGGGAACGCCTTGGACCAAGGTTCCGAACGCGCTCCTGGACCGCCTCCTGCCGACGCTGAAGGACACGGAACTCCGGATCCTGCTGGTACTTATCCGAGCGACCTCGGGATGGAATCGCGAAGGTAAGTCGGTCCCGCTCGCCTACCGCGCCCTGATGCAGCGCACGGGCCGTCACAGCGAAGCGGTGGCGAGAGCCATCGAGTCGCTGTCCGAACGCGGACTTATCCACACGTCAGACCTGCGGATGCTTCGGGATCCGAAAGACAAGCCTTCGGAAAACCTCGCGTCTACAAACAAAGACAGGTTAAGTTAAAGAACAGCGTCGAAGGAAGAGTTATCCCCTCGGAAATCGACAAACAAACAGGGCGGGAGCGAAGCGGGGCGGGATACTAGGTGCTTCCCACCGCGCTTCGCGCGGTGGGAAGCACCTAGTCTTTGCCGCGAAGCGGCCCAAGGGTTTCGCATCGGAGACGCCGCCCGCCGAAATAGCCGTTTGAGATCTCGATCGTGACGTCCTGCTCCGCGCCCGGCCTTCACCGCCAAGTGGCTCAAATGTTCCGCTTTGGAGAGCGGCGAACGAGCGAAATGGAGGCGAGGCCGAGGAGGGCGATGGTCGCGGGCTCGGGAACCGCCTGCGGCGAGTAAAGATAGGTCGACCCCCCGGACCCGTCCTGGGCTCCGAACAGCCACGAACCGCCGCCGAAGTCGTAGATGCCGCTGCCCGCCGTGAGGCGGACGCCGGAATCCAGGAACATCATGTTGTCCACGACCCCACCGGGCCCGAAGGTGACGAAGCGGTCGAGCGCGCCCAACGCGAAGCTCCCGTCGTTCCGAACGGTCGCGCTCGGGACGTAGCTCGTGGAGAACATCGCCCCGAGGGACGCGAAGTCGAACGCCGAGGTCGCGCCGTTCCAGGTTCCAAGCTCGTAGTGGCTGCCGACCTGTCCGAGAACGTACCTGCCGTTCGCCGAAGCGGCGTAGAAGGTCAGGTCGGCCGGAGCCGCGAGCTGGCTCCAGGAAGCGCCATCGAAGTACCGGAGGGTCCGGTCTCCGCCTCCTGCGAGCACCTTACCGCCGTCGAGGGCGGCGTAGAAGATCGTCTGGATGCTCGGCGCGCCGAGCGCGTAGACGTTGCCCAAGGAATCGATGCCGGAGAACGCGCCGTCGACGCCGCGCGAGACCGAAGTGCCGGACGTGCCCGCGAACCTGCTCTCGTAGACGATAGCGCCGTTGGCGTCGAGGACTGGGACCGTCCCGTCCAACGAGTCGTATGACAGCTCGTAGTTGGCGTCTCGGAGGAGCTTCGCGGCGTTGGAGGGCGGGCCGTACCCCATCACCGTCATTCCCGCGTAGGATGCGAACACACCGCCGGACGGGTCGTATTCGAACGCGTCCCCTTTGGAGTCGACGGTGGCGTATAGCGAACCGTCCACGCGGGCGGCGGTGACCTCCTTTCCGGCCTGTAACCGGGTGACGCTCTGGGCGGAGGCGGCCAGGGGCACGAAAGCGCCGAGGACGAGAGGAGCGAGCGAGAGAAGGCGGCGCTGGCCACCTCCGAACGGATGGGAGAAGAAATGCACGGCGTTTTATTTTACGATACAACTAGCCAAGTTGGCTAGTAATTTCCGTGCAATCGTGGCCGCTTGGGCGAGAAACCGGTACGGTCCGTGCGGACGGTCGAGTACGACGCCCTCGCGGCGCTGATCCTAGCCCTGCGGGCCGAGGCGGGGCTTACGCAAGAGGAGCTCGCCCGCCGGGTGGGTCGCCACTTCACATGGGTGAGCAAGATCGAGCGAGGCACCCGGCGGGTCGACCTCGTTGAACTCTGTGAGATCGCCGACGCGCTGGGGGCGGACGCCGCCGAGATCGTGCGGCGCTTCCGTTCCGAGACGAAACCTCCGAAAGGCTCCTGACCCAACGGCCCTGTGCCCTCCCGCGTTGTGGTCATCCACCCGCCCTTACCCTGACCATCTTCGGTACGACCTTCCGGCCGCTCCGCTAGGCTTCGAGGATGCTGACCCACTGGTCCCTCGTTATCGGCGGCTCGACCGTCTCCTCGCGCCTCTCTGGACTGCGCCTGATATCCTCCGCTGAGATTAACCGCTCGATGCCGTTCCTCAGGATGTCCTGGGCCGGGGTGAGCGGCCGCGTGTAGTTGATCTCCGTCACCGTCCGTCCCGAGGCGTGGCCCACGTGCTCCTTGAGGGTCGTGGGCGAGACCTCGGGCAGCAGCTTCTCGATCCAGTTCACGTGGGTGAGGCGGCAGTCGTGGGGACTCATGTCCGGGGGAAGCCCCGCCTTCTCGACGATGCCCTTCCACGTCCGGTAGACGTTCCGCTTCAGCCGCGGCTCGTCCCGATCCTCGCACGGCCACACGCAGGCGTCCTCGGCGAGGTCTCCGGCCACCTCGCGGAGCGCCGCCGCGAGGGTCGGGCACATGACGGCGGCCCGCGGCTTGCCGCCCTTGGGCGGCCCGACTGACTGCCCTCGGCGGGGATTGATCCGGACGGCCCGGTCCACCGCGATCAGCCCCTGGTCGAACCGGAGCTGGCCGCGCGTGAGCGCCATCTGCTCCCCGAGCCGCAGGCCCGCCAAAAGGAACGTCGCCAGCATGGCGCGCTCCCTTGGCGCGAGCCGAGCACACCGGATCGCCCGCGCCGCCTCCTCGGGCGAGAGCGCGACGGCGTCGCGCCGGGGCGGGGCGGCCACGTGCAGGGAAAAGGGGTTGCCGCAGTGCCACGGGACCCGGTGGTACGGTTTGATTGCCTGGTTGAAGACCCTCACGAGGTCGCGCTTGAGTTCAAGCAACGTAGGCTGCCCGACGCCGTCCGCCGCCAGGCGGACGTAAAAGGCCTTGATGGCGATCGGGTCGAGGCGCTCCATCGCTACCCCTCCCCATTCCTTTCGGACGTACTTCTTGAAGCGGGCCTTGCGGGCGGCGATCGTCGTCTCGGCGAGGGAATCGGGCCAGTCGTGCTCGGCCAGCCAGTCGAACCAAGATCCGAGCGTCAGCTCCCGCCTGCGCTGGACCTCCTCGATCCGCACGCCCCGCCGCAGCGAGCGCAGGAAGTCCTTGCCCTCGGCCTTGGTCGGGAAGATCCGCGACAGCCGGGTCTTGCGCCCGAACTGGTCCTCCAGCGTGTGCTGCACGCGCCACTTTCCCGCGTGCTTGCCCTTCGCCACCTCGCGGCAGGAGCCGTCCCGATCGTCCGCCCGTGTACCCATGGAATGAGTGTACGGAGCCCGATTGAGAGACCAAAAGAGAGACCGGGTCGGTTTAGCTCCCGCTAAACCGACCCGGCGAACGCCGTTTTGAACCTGAAAGAGGTGGTGGGCGGTACTGGATTCGAACCAGTGACCCCTTCGGTGTGAACGAAGTGCTCTACCACTGAGCCAACCGCCCGGACAAGGGTTATTATAGCCCCGAAAGGTACGCTCCGTCTATGCCCGAACTGCCCGAGGTCGAGTCCGTCTGCCGATTGATGCGCAAGGTGATCGAAGGCAAACGGATCGCGCGCGTCGAGGTCGTGCCCGACGAGATCGTCCATTCGGGAAATCCGCCCGAGGCGATCGAGGCGGCCCTCGTCGGACGGACCCTCACGGCCGTGGGGCGGCGTGGCAAGTTCTGGTGGCTGACCCTCGACGGCGACGGCCCCACCGTGTTCGGACACCTCGGGATGAGCGGCTGGATTCGGGAGGTCGGCACCGACGGCAAGCGGCTCCACTCGCACGGGAACGCGCCCCTGACCGACGCGGAAGGAAGGCCCCGCTTCATGAAGCTCCTGATCGAGGCCGAAGGCGGCGGGGCGGTGGCGTTCACCGACTCCCGCCGCTTCGCCCGCCTGTGGCTAGGCGAGTCCCCCGACGCGGACAAGCAGGTTCAGCGCCTCGGCCCCGACGCCTACGACGAGCTTCCTTCGGCGAAGGAACTGGTCGCGAAGCTGAAGAAGCGGAACGCCCCGATCAAGGCCGTCCTCCTCGACCAGACGGCGTTCGCCGGCATCGGCAACTGGATCGCGGACGAGGTGCTCTACCGCGCCGAAATCGCTCCGAAGCGACTCGGCTCCTCGCTCGACGAGAAGGAGGTCGCCGCGCTCCGCAAGGCGATCCAAGACATCCTCGCCCATGCCGTGAAGGTCGATGCCGACTACACCCACTTCCCCGACGAGTGGCTGTTCCACCATCGCTGGGGCGGCGGTCGCGGCGCGGAGCGGGTCCAAGGTCAGGAGATCGTCCGCGAGACCGTCGGCGGCCGGACCACCGCCTGGGTACCGGAGAGACAGAAGTAGGTCTCGAAGCTTGGGAGAACCGCCATCTATGGAAACCTATCTTCTCCCTGACGAGGCCGCGACCCGCGCTCTCGGCGCAGCCCTGGCGCGGCGATTAAGGCCAAGCGATCTCGTTCGCCTGGAAGGGCCGCTGGGTGCGGGCAAGACGACGCTCGTTCGCGGACTTCTGGAAGCCTTGGGGCACCAGGGACCGGTGCGTTCGCCCACATTCAACCTGCTCCAGACGTTCGACACCGATCCGCCGGTGCTCCACGCCGACCTCTACCGAGTGGCGAGTGCCGAAGGAACCGGTTTGGAGGACTACCTGGACACCCACGTCGTCCTCGTCGAGTGGCCCGACCGACTTCCTGAGCGCGCAGGAGATTGGCACGTCGAGATCGCTTTCGAGAGTATCGAGAATGGTTCAGGGCGGCGCGCTACGGTAACCTCCCCGTAGCTATGCTCCGCGTCGGCATCCTCTCGGTCGCCCACCTCCACGCGAACGCCTACGTCCACGCGTTCTCCCAAGACCCGCGCACCGAACTCGTCGGCCTCTGGGACCACGACGCCGACCGGGCGCGAGAATACGCCGTTTCGCGAAGCCTTCAGGTCTTCGAGAGCCGCGAAGCTCTGCTGGACGCCTGCGACGCGGTGTGCGTCTGCAGCGAGAACAACCTCCACCTGGAGAACGTCGTCGCCGCGGCGGCGAAGGGGCGTCACGTCCTCTGCGAGAAGCCGCTCGTCGCCAAGGAAGAAGAGGCCAGACTCATGCGCGAGACGGTCGAGAAGGCCGGGATCGTCATGATGACCGCCTTTCCATGCCGCTTCTCGCCCGCCTACGCGCGGCTCAAGGAGCGCGTCGGGAAGGGTGAGGTCGGTCGGGTGCGAGCGATCTGCGCGACGAACCGGGGGACGTGTCCCGGCGGCTGGTTCGTCCAGCCCGAACTGAGCGGGGGCGGGGCGATGATCGACCATGTCGTCCACGTCGCCGACCTGCTCCGCGATCTTCTGGGCGAGGAGGCCGCGCGCGTCCAGGCGCAGACCGGTCACCGAATGTACGAACAGGCGTGGGAAGACACGGCGATGGTCACCATCGAGTTTCCCAGCGGGATCTTCGCCACCCTCGACTCATCCTGGTCACGCCCGAAGGGCTACAAGACCTGGGGCGACGTTACGATGACGGTGATCGGGGAACGCGGGACGCTGGAGATGGACATGTTCGGCCCCTCGCTGGAGGTCTACGGCGGAAGCGGCTACGGGGCGGCGGCCTACGGGTCGGACCTCGACGCGGCGATGATCGAGGCGTTCCTCCAGGCCTGCCTCGACGGAGCGCCGGTGCCGACCACGGTGCACGACGGTCTTCAGGCCGCCCGAATCGCTCTTGCGGGCTACCGGAGTCTCGCGGAAGGCCAACCGGCGGCGGCGTAGGTCAGCGGCCCCGCAAAGACAGCAAGCCCTGAACCGTCGGGTCCAGGTTGGGGCCGCGCAGACTCTCCTCCGTCGCGAGAATCTTGCCCGTCGTGCCATCGACCAGGATCACGAACGGGATGCTGGTGATGTTGTACCGTCGGCACACGGGGCTCTGCCAGCTCTGCCCCTGGAACACCTGGGTCCAGACCATGCCGTTCGCCTTCGTGAACGCCGCGACCTTCGCCTGCGTCCCCGGATCGTCGATGCTCATCGATACGATCTCGAAGCCCCGGTTCCGGTATTTCGCGTAGGCCGCTCGCATAAAGGGGAACTCACCCCGGCACGGGCCGCACCAGGTCGCCCACACGTCAAGCATCACGATCTTCCCGGGGAAGCTCTTCGGGAAGGTCACCGCTTTGCCCCCCAAAGTCTTTCCGGGAACGGACGGCACAACCCGGCCCACGCGCAGATCGGGTGGCAACGGCACCTCCGCGACTTTTTTAGAGGAGACCGAGAAGACCACGCGTCGGGCGGCAGGCGAGTAAGAACTCACCCGATAGGTCGTGCCGCCGATGTTGAATGGGCTACCCAGCGAGTAGCCCTCCATCGGGACCGAGCCGAGACGGCCATCACCGTCCCGGTCGACGACCAACGCCCCGTCCGCAGGCTTCAGGCCGCGGACCCCGATCTTCACCGCCTTTCCTCCAAGCCGCGCGATTCCCGTGAACCCGAACAACGGAAGCAAGGCGAGTTTGCCGCGCACGGGTTCAAACTGTGGGGCCTTCGTGTCCGAAAGGAAGAATCGAGCGGAGTACCGTTCCGTCGCCCCGAGGGCGATCTGTCCCATGTAGATCATGACGCTCTTGCCGTCGGGTGCCGTCGTATCCATCCGCCGCAACGGAACCTCCGTCGGCTTTCCGCCGCGAACGAGGAAGAGCTTGCCTCCGGCGATCCAAGCCTTCGCCCCGCCGGGAAGGGTCGCCGTTTGCCGTCCCCCGCCTTTCGCCAGCGGGAGAATGATGGGGGTAGGCGGAAGCTTCGTCTCGCCGTCGTCCAGAAAAGGGGTCAGCGCCACGGTCTGCGTCTGCATGAGGACCAAGGCGAGGGGAATCATAGCTTAGTGTAGACCTTCCGTTCGGGCGCCGCCATAGATCACATTCAGGAGTGAGAGCTTATTCCTGAAAGATGCTCTGAAGCTCGTCGGCGGTCAGCGCCGCCTCGAAATCGCCGCCGCCCAGGATCGACTCGGCGAGTCGGGCCTTCTTCTCTTGCAGGTCGAGGATCTTCTCCTCCACCGTTCCTTCCGCGACGAGCTTGAGCACGAGGACGGACTTCGTCTGGCCGATACGGTGCGCGCGGTCGGTGGCTTGAGCCTCGACGGCGGGGTTCCACCAGGGATCGTAGTGGACCACCGTGTCGGCGGCGGTGAGGTTGAGGCCGGTGCCGCCCGCGCGCAGGGAGATCAGGAAGACCGGAACCTCGCCCGCTTGGAACCGTTGGACGGGCGTCTCCCGATCTTCGGTGTCGCCGCTGATACGGACCCACTCGATCTCTGCCGCCTTCAGCTCATCCTCGATCAGATCGAGCATCGTTGTGAATTGGGAGAAGATGAGGACGCGCCGCCCCTCTTGGACCAGCTCGCCCAGCAGCTCCATCAGCCGCTCAAGCTTCGCGGAGCCTTTCACCTTCTTGGCGGTGTCGAGCTTGATGAGGCGGGGATCGCAGCACGCTTGTCGAAGCCTGAGGAGGGCATCGAGAATCTCGATGCGGCTCTTTTCGAACCCCTTCTTGGCGACGAGATCGCGGATGCGCTCGTCCATCGCGAGGCGTAGGCTCTCGTAGAGATCGCGTTGCGAACCCGTCAACTCGACGCGTTCGACCAGGGTGGTCTTCTCGGGAAGCTCCTTGGCCACGAGGTCCTTCGTGCGGCGCAGGACGAACGGTCGCACCCGGCGTGAGAGACGTCGACTCGCATCGGCGTCCCCGTGGGCCTCGATCGGCGTTTTGAACGTCTTGCGGAAGCGGGTGAGATTGCCCAGGAATCCGGGCATCAGGAAGTCGAAAAGCGACCAAAGCTCCTCCAGGCGGTTTTCGACCGGCGTTCCACTCAGGCAGACTCGGTAACGGGTCTTGAGAGACTTCGCCGCCTGGGCAACGGCGGCGGCGGGGTTCTTGATGTTCTGCGCCTCGTCCAACACGACGAGGTGGAACTCGTGCTCGGCGAACCGCTCGCGGTCGCGGGCAAGGAGCGGATAGCTGGTCACGATGAGGTCGTGGGCCGCGATTTCGGCGAAGAGGGCCTTGCGGTCGGCGCCGCGCAGAACAAGGGTCCGCAAGGTCGGCGCGAAACGCTCCGCCTCTGCGCGCCAGTTGGGAAGGGTGCTGGTCGGGGCGACGATCAGCACGGGGCGGTCGAGACGGCCCGCCTCGTGCTCGACGAGGACGTGGGCGAGGGTCTGGACGGTCTTGCCGAGCCCCATGTCGTCCGCGAGCACGCCGCCGAACTCGTATTCTCGCAGAAACTGAAGCCAGGCGAGTCCCTGCCGCTGGTAAGGACGCAGATCTCCCTTGAGCGAGGCAGGAGGCGAGACGTCGGCCAACGCCTCGAAGTTGGCGAGACGGTCCCGGAGGGCGGCAAGCCGCTCGGGAAGTTCCCACTCCAGTCCGGCCAACTCCCCCGCTTGGGTAGGTTCCAATCGAAGCTTTTCGGGCCAGTCGCCTGGCTTGCCGAAAAGCTCGCCAAGGGTCTTGAGGAGGGGACGCAGGCGGTCGCCGCCTAGGACGAGAGTCCGCCCATCCAGCAGAGGGTGGTACAGCTCGAAGTCGTCGCGGATGTCGTCGACGCTGATTCCTTTGAGCTCGGAGAGGGCTTCGAGGAGGATCGGAAGGAGCGGGATACGCTCGCCGTCCACGATCACCCCAAGATCCAGGTCGAACCACTCGTTGCCGGACTCCGAAACCTCGACGCGCCACTCCGTCGGTTCGGTGAGATCCAACCCCTCTTCCAGGTCGACTCGCCAACCCTGCTCTCGCAAGAGGGGGACCTCGATGCGCAGAAACCGGTAGAAAGGCAAGCGATAGGTTTCGGGGTGAGCATCCGACTCTGGCGCGAACAGGTAGTCCTCGGCGTAGCCTTTCGGCATCCGCCAGTTATAGGCAGTACGAGCGGGGGACCAGCCGCTTCCTAAGAGCGGAGTCGTGGCGCGGCCCTCCAGGCGCGGACGGCGCGGCATGATAACGATGGCGTCGTCCTCACGCCTGCGGACCTCCGCCCCGAGCGCGCCTTGCCGCACATCGACCCCATCGTAGTCGAACAGGACGCGGCCCACGGGCAGGCGGTGCTCGGCATTGACCGCAGGCTTTCGCCACGCGCCGTAGCCCATGTAGACGCAGTCCATCATGCGAATCCGGAGGACGGGTGTCGGGCGCACCTGCCGCCGTTCGACGCGCCGTTCCTCGGGCAGAAGGCCGGGATGGTCGGGCAGGAGTCTCGCCAGATTGGTCCGAACCGTCTCTACCCCTTCGGGCCTGATCGGTGGAGCCTGCAGGAGCGCCGCGACGAGCGGGGCGGGCAACTCGAACGAAAGCTCTCCCAAAAGTCCCGCCTCGCGGTCGAGGTACCAGGGAGGCGTCGTTGTGATGGGCTCCAGGGCCGTCGCGTCCGGGCCGGAAACCGCGAGTCGAAGAGTCTGGCTCCCGTCACCGGCCTCGGTCCAGGCGAGGCCGCCCTTCCTAATCGGCCCGAGAGCAAGGGGCGGCGTGTTCACGTCTTCCCAGACGCACCGGCCACTGGCGACCATCTCCGGCAGGGTCCGTGCGCCGTCGCCTCCGGCGAGACGATAGCGCGCCTCGTAACCCGCACGACCGAGCCCCTTCGCAACCGCCTCGATGATCCGCACGTCGATCGGCATGACGTGACGCGGCCATTGATGGGAGTAGATCGCGTTGAGATTGACACGGCTGGTCTTGCCGTAGCCCCCCGTCTTCAACGCGCGGGTGGAAACGATCTCCACGGATACGCCCTTCTCGTCGCGCGAGAGGACGTAGAACACGCGCAGAGGCACGTCCGGCGGGTAGGCGTTCGGATCGGTGAAGAGATTCTGCACCGATTCCAGCCATTTCGATACCTGGGGATCGGCCTTTTCCGGAGCGAGATCGACGACCTCGTCGGCTCCCATCAGGTCGAGTAACACGGCGGCGACGTGTTTGCAGTTCGCGCCCACCGGACAGGTGCATAGGCCATCGATCGCGGAGACGTCAAAGGCGATCTTCTGCTCGTAGGGCTTCCACTCAGAACCCTTCACGATGCCTCGCACCTGCCCGTTCACATCCAGATGCGCCTCCAAGACGCGCCCTTTGCGCACGTATTCCCGCCCCCGTTCCACTGCCGCGGCTCCTAACGCCTGCACCAGTCGCGCCTCGTCGAGGTGGATCATCCGATGGCGAGAGTCTACTTGGATGCCGAACGGTGGCGATGTGACGAGACGGACACGTCCCTTTAGAGACAGAATAAAGCCTTGGGCAAGGGACGGTACCTGAAAGCGGCGGAGCGAGCCTGTGCGCGGAAGGCACGGTTCGAGACGCACGCGGCGGCGGAGGCGTTCGTCGCAGGCCGCTACCGGGCATACCGGTGCGTCGTCTGTGGGGGCTACCATCTGACCAGCGGGCGGGGAGACCGGGAAGAGGCGCCTTCCTCGCCACCCAAGGAGCCGCCGGGGCCGAGGCTCGGTGACCTCGACTGGAGCGCGGTTCTCGATCCGAAGCCCAAACCGGAGAATGTCAAGCCGGTCTTTCCCTCTGCTCGCCAAGAGGCGCCCCGCCAGACCGCGCGGTGCGCGGAGCCGCCCGGCAAAGACGGAAAGGTCCTGCTCGTCGTCGAGGGTCGGCTCGTAAAATCCGCCCGGGTCGACCGTGCGCTGCGCCCTTCGCTGGCGAAAGGGATAGAAGTCGAGATCGAGGGCGAGCCACCGAAGGTGGTGCGTCTCACTTGACCTATCGCCATGTGTCAGGGACAAGAGGTTGGCTTTCACAAAGAGCGGAGGCTCGGCATCGAGCCGCTCATGCCCTCTGACGACCACTCGCCAAAGCCCCGGAACCCCGTAGGGAACGTCCGGGTCGTATTCGTAACATGGCAAGCACCGTAGTGGGCCTTTTCGACGATCGCGATGACGCGCATGGAGCGGTTCAAGACCTGATCGCAGAGGGTTATACGAAAGATCGCATCTCTCTCGTGGCGACCGATCCGAGCGGCGAGTACCAGAAGTACAGCGTGGACGACGAGGGCAATCTTGCGGGCGAAGGGGCCGCTACCGGGTTGGTGTCGGGCACCGTCGTGGGCGGGCTCCTCGGCCTTGCGATCGGAATGGGCGCGATCTTCTTCCCCCCAGCGGGCATCCTCGCGGCCGGGCCCTTCGCAGGCCTGA
This sequence comes from uncultured Fimbriimonas sp., assembly GCA_964516175.1. Classification (GTDB taxonomy): domain Bacteria; phylum Armatimonadota; class Fimbriimonadia; order Fimbriimonadales; family Fimbriimonadaceae; genus Fimbriimonas. The sequence continues at coordinate 187,029 of CAZEWR010000003.1, forward strand.
TCGCGGGTGCGGCGGCAGGCGCCGCCACCGGCGGCATCTTGGGCGGTTTGATCGGCCTCGGCATTCCCAAGGAACACGCCGAGGTCTACGCCGAGAGCGTTCGCCGGGGTGGGACCCTTGTGACGGTGACCGTGGACGACAGCGAGTCCCAACGGGTGCGAGATCTTTTGGACCGGGACGGGGCCGTGGATATCGATTCCCGGGGAGACTTCTACCGGAGCCAGGGCTACTCGGGCTACGACCACTCCGCCCCCGCGTACGACGCCGATCGCATCGCCGCCGAGCGCGACCAGTTAAAAGCCTATGCCTCGGACGAGACCCTCTCGACCGGCGTCGGTACCGCCGCTTCGAGCGGTCGCATCCGGAGCTTCGTGTACGCCGACACTCCGACCGGCGTCCCGAACGACAAGCCCGGAGTACAGACGGGCGGCCACGCCACCGATGGCACTCCGGATACGCGCGGCATCCTGGAGAAGGCCGCCGATACGGTTACGGGCGATCACACCGACGACAAGACCGGCAAAACGGTCTGAAAGCGGAATGGAGGGACCCGAAAGATCTCGCGTCCCTTTTTCGTGCCCCAGGTAGACTCTGAGTCGCACCATGTCCCTGGCGCTGAACCGAGAGAACTACCTGCTTCATAAGCTGCACTCGCTCACGGGCATCGTCCCGGTGGGCTATTACATGGCGCAGCATCTGCTTTTGAACACGTTCAGTGTCGCAGGCCCGGCGAAATTCAACGCCGTCATCGCCTTTTTCGAGGGCATCCCGAACTACATCCTGCTCACGCTGGAGACGGTCGCGATCTGGGTGCCGCTCCTGTTCCACGCGATCTACGGCCTCTTTATCACGGGCCGCGCCCAGCCGAACTTTATCGGCACGAAGTACGGATGGTCGCAGAACCGCATGTACACGCTCCAGCGTTACAGCGGCATGTTCATCTTCTTCTTCCTGATCCTCCACGTCGCCACTACGACGGGCTACAAGTACACGCACGGCGGAGCCAGCGAGCACCTTAAGTACGCCGCTTGGCACGACAAGCTTACCGGCCACGCCTACCTCTGGTTGGCGCTGTACCTTCTTGGCGTTCTCGCCTCGTGCTACCACCTCGCCTACGGCATCTGGAACTTCTCCATCCGCTGGGGGATCACCATCTCCGATCGTGCGCAGCGGCAGGTTCAGAAACTTTCCCTCGGCGTCTTCGTGGCGCTGACCGCCCTCGGCTGGGCCGCCCTGTTCGGGTTCCTCCGCGATCCGGGGCCCGTATCGACCGAAGCCCCGCAGAGCGCTCCGGTAGCTCGACGATAGAGAGGTTTTCCAGTTCCTCCTCGCCCCCGAAGCCATTTGGCTTCGGGGGCGTCTTTCTTTTGGGCCGAAATCTTTTTAAGACTCATGTCCAAGGTTAGGTCGCGGCTCCCCGCCAGCGCGTCCGGTGCTCGGCGCAGGCGCGCGCGGAAGGGAGAATCTTGCAGGGATTGCAGAGTTCGCCGTCGTTGAGGATGCGCTTGACGCGGGCTTGGAAGGCGAGATCCTCCGGGGAGAACATGAGGGGCATGAGGTCGAGCTTTTCCGTGCCGATCCCGTGCTCGCCGGTCACCGAGCCGCCCAGGTCGATGCAGCGGCCGACGATCGCCTCGCCCGCCGCCACGACGCGGTCGATGATCCCCGGCTCCCGGTCGTCGAAGTAGAAACAGGGATGGAGGTTGCCGTCGCCCGCGTGGAACATGTTGGCGACGCCGAGGCCGTTCTCCTCGGCGACCCGGTAGACGAACTCCAGCATTTCCGGGAGTTTCGAGCGGGGGATCACGCCGTCGTGAGTGACGATGGTCGGGGCGAGGCGGCCCATCGCCCCGACGCTCTTCTTGCGGGCGGTCCAGAGCTTGGCGCGTTCCGCCTCGCTTTCGGCGAAGTCGATGTTCAAGGCGTCGTGGGCGCGACAGACGTTCTCGACCATCGCCATCTCCGAGGCGACCGTCGCCGGGTCCTCCCCGTCGCACTCGACGAGCAACAGGGCTTCCGTCGCCTCGGGGAACACGAGGCCGAAGGCGGCGCGAACGGCGTTCAGGATGCCCCGGTCCATCATCTCCAGGGCGGCGGGAACGGTTCCGGTACCGATGATGTCGGCAACCGTCTCGGTGGCGTCGCGGACGGTGGCGAAGGCGGCGAGGGCCGTCCGCACCACCTTGGGCAGGGGTGTGAGACGCACCCAGGCCTCGGTCACGAGACCCAGGGTCCCTTCCCCGCCGACGACGAGCCCGAGCAGGTCGAACCCCGGCCCGCCCGGCACGGGGCCGCCGAGCTCGACCACGTCCCCTTCCGGCGTGACGAGGGTGACGCCCAGGACGTGGCCCGCCGTCACCCCGTACTTGAGGGTGTGAGGGCCGCCCGCGTTCTCCGCGATGTTGCCACCGAGGGTCGCGACGGTTCCGCTCGACGGGTCGGGGGCGAAGTGCAGGCCGTGGGCGCGCACCGCGTCGGTCAACCGCTTGTTGACCACGCCCGCCTGGGCGCGCATCGTGCGGTTCTCGACGTCGATCTCCAAGATCGCGGTCATCCGCTTGGTGGAGACGACGACCCCGCCGAGTCCGGGCAGCGCGCCTCCGGAGAGGCCGGTGCCCGCGCCTCGGGCGGTGAAGGGGGTGCCGTTCGCCACGCACCAGCGCACGATCCGCGCCGTCTCGTCGGTGTCGCGGGGGAGGGCGACGGCGGTGGGGCGACTGCGCTCGACGGTGTAGGCGTCGCAGTCGTACGCCCGTTCCGCCGCGTCTCCCGCCAGGACGCCCTGGGGGCCGAGGATTTCGGTGAGCCCCTTCACGAGCGCGGCACGGTCCATGCTTTCGATTGTGGCGCCCCGCCCGTTCTGCCCGGAACGTTTCGCCCTAGGGGTTTGCGCGATCCGAAGCGGAGGCGGTATAATCCTCTTCGTCCGGGGATATAGCTCAGCTGGGAGAGCGCTGCAATCGCACTGCAGAGGTCGTGAGTTCGAATCTCATTATCTCCACCACCTTTAAGAGGAAGAAACAGGTTCGAAACCTACAGATAAGGGCCGCACGGAAGCACTCCGGAGCGGCCCTTTCCCTTGCCGACCCTACCCGCTGACCCTATTTCAGCCCTGGCGGTTGACGAAAACCCTGGGTCACGCTGTTAGGGTCGTGGATACACCGTGGATCGGAGAAGGGTCGATCAAGCTGGTCGAGTCGGGCAAGCGCAAGGGAAAGTGGCGCCTGCAGTGGACGATCGTGGTCGGGGACGAGACCCAGAAGGTCGACCGCTCATTCGAGAGGAAGGCCGACGCGGTCAAGTGGCGCGACGACAAGAAGGTCGAGCTGCGCACCGGCGCCCGCGTCGAGGCGGTGAAGGTCCGGGCCCGCTCGGGGCTGACCCTGCAGGGCATGTTCGACGAGCTGGCCGGCACGCGCGCCAAGGAGTTCCGGGATGGGATCTGGGTGAAGAACGGCGCAAGCCCGCAGACGGTCGTGACGAAGCTCCACCGATGGAGCAAGCACGTCGCGCCCTCGCCCCTCGCCGCGCGGCCCGTTCGGCTACTCGCCCGCGACGACGCCCGCGGCTTCGTGGACGAGATGAAGGCCAAGGGCGCCGCGATCCAGACGATCACCGACGTCATGGGGGTCCTCAAGAAGGTCGTGTTCGACGCGATCGACGAGAAGCCCGAGTGCAAGACGCTCGCCAATCCTTTCGTTCGGATCGCGCTGCAGACGGCGGAGGAGAAGGCCCTCGCCGCGAAGGAGAGGGCGGAGCGCGAGGCGACGGAAGGGCCCAAGCTGCTCACCCTCTCCCCGGACGAGGCCCGCGACGGACTGGCGAAGGCCACCGAGCCCGCCCACCGCGCGATCCTCGCCCTGCACCTCCTCGGCGGCCTTCGGTCGGGAGAGAGGATGGCGCTCTGTGTCGAGCAGATCGACTTCGAGCGTGGCGTCATCGTTGTCGACCGCGCCGTTCGCCTTGGCGCGACGAGGCGGCAGTACGTCAGCCTCCCCAAGAAGGACAAGATCCGGCTGGTGGCCATGTGCCCCACCCTCGCCGCGATCCTGCGCGAGCATATCGCCGCCCTTCCCGCCGGCCGCACGCACCTCTTCGGCCAGGAGCGCAAGGACAAGCCCGAGATGGTCTACCGGGCGAACATCCTTTGGGACGAGGCGGTGAAGGCGGCGGGCCTGCCCGAGCGCCTGGTCCCGAAGGGCGGTCGGGCGTCCCACAACAACTGGGTCGAAAAGCTCTGTCCGGCCGTCTCGACGTCGACGCGCCTCGAGCACATGGGGCACTCCCTCAACCGTGGCGACGGCCAGCCGTCGGGCCTCGCGGTGAACATCAAGAACTACACCGCGCACGTTCCGGAGGCGTACGACATCTTGCGGGCCGAGATCGAGCGCGTGATTGGGTTCTCAGCCGCAGTACCTCGATGCGCCAGGAGCAACGGAGCGGCGTTACGCACTAAGTCAAAGAGTATCAGGCGTACGCGTGAGGAGCTTCAAGCGCGAGAACGACGATAGGGGAGTCTCGGACGCCCCCCGTACTGACGAGGAGCCCTCACGGGAGGGATAAAGGCAGACGGTAGGAAGTTAGGGACCTGCTACCCTTTGCCCGATGCGATTAGTTCTTGGATGAGCCTATCGGCGTCTCCCCCACACTTCTCCCAGAGAGCCTTAAAATCCGCGTCTGACTTGATGCGATTGAACGGACCGAGTTCCTTGTGTTTGGCGATCACTGCGCTCTTCTGATCGGCCGTGAGTCCGTTAAACATCGACAGAGCCTTCTCAAGTGGTCCCTTCGCTTCGATGAACGAAGGGATCTCAAATTTTGGGTCAATGGCCACCCGCGAGAACTGTTCCGCGAAAGCCGATCCAAATGCTTCCCTCATGGGGCTTCGTAGCCGCGGGCGATGTTCGTCCTCCTTAACCAAGTTCTGAAGGTGCGAATAGGGGACGGAGCAAAACTCACGCAACGCCACTAGGTAGAAGTCTTCGGGCAGGTAGCCATCCACTTTCCCGAACAGCATATGGTAGCTGTTATTATCGCCCCTCTTTATTGATTCCTTTACGACCTGAGTGCCAAGGTTTGGGTGCTCGGCCGACGCCTCGGTTAGCGAGTAGACCCTGCACACGACGACGTTCGAGACGCCTTTTCGCTTCGTGTCCGCGGCAAGGTCGCAAGACTGCGTCGCGACAATCCCTAGCCCCTCGGCGAGGGCCATCTTGAGATTGGCGTCTGGATTAGCAGGCCAATCTCCGGCCTTCGTTGGCGAGATGTGAACCATGATCGGGATGATGTCTCCCTGCTCCAACTCCTGAGGGTCTTCCTCGGTGCCAAGAGACCGGAACCAGCTCTCGGGCACCGCCATCAGTACAGCTCGGATAGGTAGTCGATCTCGGCGTCAGTCGGCGCATCGAGAGAAATAACGGCTTGGACCGTTGAAGCGGTTACGACCCTGTGCGTCCCGATGCTAAGGGGGTCCATCGTGAAGTTCCGCGCCCAATCCTCAAGCTCGTCCTCGTCGAGGATCGAGGGCTTGGCGATCTGGCTCACGGCCTCTTGATTCTCCACAGTGCTATGGTCGGGGGAGCAAGGCTCGTTCAGGAGGCCTGCCCAGCCGAAGACGGAGCCGGTCTTCAGCGCGAATGAGCGTTCGTAGACGCCGTAGCCGTTCAGTGCGAGCCCATGGATCCTGACAGACACCCCGCAATCCTGCGCTTGTCTACGGAATGCGGGTGGAATCTCGCGAAGCATCCGCAGGGACTCCTCGCTCACTTGATGCCGATTGATTGTGGAGGCATTGTGGTCGTAACTCATTCTTGAAAGCCCCAAAGTTCCTTCGCCCTTGGCGTGATCAGCGTGGCAAACTCATTAACCATAGCTTCGTGAAGCAGGTCAAGCGACCCTTCAACGTTGTTGTCCTCAACGTGCAATCCCCCGTCCGACCCAACCATGAGGCCGGATACAAGGTTCAGCGCGGAAATACGGTAGTCAACCCCTGAGGGCATCCGGTAGTTCGTGATGCTCTCGTGCAAGACGTTCTCCTGTCCAATTCCAGCGACCCAGAACGCTTGGATCAGGTCGCCGACCGTCATGTCCTCGCGGGGCTGTACGACGCGGTAAGTGATCCTCACCGAGCCGACCACGAGGCCAGATCCCTCGCACGCTGCCACGAGCGAGGCTCGCATGAACTCATAGCCAGGATACTGGCTACCCGCTCCGCTTCCCCAGCGCACGGTTATTCCGTCTGGGTGGATACCGAGTGCGGTCGCGTGCTCATCGTTCTCCACCAGCAAGGTCGGCTGAGACTCGAGAGCCACGAGGGGCGAGTACCCTGCCACCTCACCGATCCTCACGAGTGGAATCGGAGAGCGGAACTGATCCAAGGTTGCCGCACGAACCCGCGAGGCGACGTCGATATCGGCAGAGCTGCCGATATCGAAAACCGCCGTCGCCTCGGCGTACTGGAGCGGAATAGTCGTGAAGCTGGACATGAAGACGTGGTGCTGGTCGCGTTGTGGAAAACTCCAAAACGGCTCTGACTGCAGGTCCTGTTGGAAGACTCCTCAAACCTTTCCACGTCGCTGAACACGGGTTGGATGCTACAAAAGCGCCCGTGGATCCGACTACATGGATATACGAGCCTACCCATAGAAAGGATTCAAACACGGTGTTTAAACGGCTTTACGATGCCTTACCAGGCCTTACTAAGTCATCGCCGTTCTCAGATCAGATCAGATCAGATCAGGTCACGTCGAAGGACTTCGGCTCATAGCGCTCGCTATACGGTTCGACATGGCTGAGGTCGATCTCCCAATCCGAGAGCGTCGCCGACTTCACCTCGTCGTCGACCGGGTTGAACTGGTAGGTGACCCCGACGATCTTGTAGAGATGGATCTCCGGCTCTACGTCGGCCTTGTCCCTCTTGGGCGTCTCGCCATCGGTAGACCAGTAAGGGTAGGCGAGAACGATGCTCCCAATCTGAGGAACGTGCGGGAACCTAAGCACCCCGAGGTTGCCGACGTGGCGACCGTCCTTTCCGACGAGCATGGCGAGGATCGGAACATCGTCTTTCATAGCCGATTATGCCCTGCCTCCCTCTTCAGCCTAAGAATTCCTTTCACGACTCTTGCGCAGAGTGGCGGACGAGCCACGCGCGATTTTGAAAGGGCACCAAGAGGCAAAGCAAACCGCGAAGAGAGTTCCTAGGCAGGGTTCTTAAATGCGCCTTGGGTCTTCCTCTATACGTAAAAAATGTCATTCACAAATTTAAAATTTCTCGTATAAAAGACCTAGGTAACGTAAGTTTTTGCGATCAACTTCACTTAAAGTCTATCGACCACACTTGCGAGGCTATAGAGTCTCTCGTGTATGATGTGTAAAGCCTAGCGTTCTGAAGATTAGGCGAGTGGATCTATGCCAGATTTATCGATGACGTTCTCTAACTTCTCCGAGAAGACCTTCCAGCTAGACCTGTGGGGATACCAGGAGAGCCAGGTAGCCGGGACCATTAACCAGAGTCCGGGGAAAACTCTTGCGGGGCCTGGCGGGTCCGCGAGTCTGTCGCAGACCCAAATGCTCTCTTCTGTGGGGAAGGCCGAGACGATCATCTTCTGCGTGTGGCGGAGCGACGAATCGGGGTGGCGGTTCGGCCTGCGCATCACGTCCCCGGTCCAGGTGTTCATGCTTGGCAACGCACCTTACTACGAAGTGATGTCGGACCAGAAAAAGGCTGGTGAGGACCCAGAATGGAAGAGGCCGGACGACGATCCTTCAAAGCCTTACACCTGGCCTAGGTTTGGGTCTGTGGAAATAACTGCGACCCCCGATGCGGATCACTCAACGATGAGCGTCGGTGTCGTGATCGACGACAGCACGCCCTAGGATCGTTTCAGAATATGCCAAAGCTCGTAATTCATTACGTCAAAGACCACATCGATCCGTCCCGGGGCAAATGGAAGACGTTCGTCATGGGTACGCACACCCAATATGACATTGTCGGGAGTACGGCCGCGGAACAGAAGCAGAATCTCCGACTGCTCGGGCGTGCGATGAAGGAAGGAGTGGCTAAGGTCGATGAGGTCATCCCGAGGGTGCTGGTCAACGTCTCAGACAGAGAGGCGGCGAGCGTGACAAGCAGGCTCTTTGGACTCTCCACCGAGTTAGAGGTCGAGGAAACTCTTCTCCTTACGGCGGCGCGGGTGGCGCAACGGGGCGGAAGTATTTTGCTCGATGTATTGGACTTGGCCGGAGATCTCCTGTTAGGTTTCCTTATCTAGAACTCGTTACATATCCATCGTCCGTACCTCCTTTCCACAGCTGCGGTCTCATCCCTGAGTTGCGAAAGCTCCGTCGGTTTGTGCTTCATCGGGCACCACGGGCGCGGCGGCTCAGCTCGGCGATGATGCCCGGTTTCCAGTCGGGTGGGGTACGTCGGACGGACCCCACCGCCGCCGCGAGGGACGCCTCGAAGGCGCGGCAAGCGGCATATCGGCCTCGGCTTCGGTGAAGGCATCGCTTCATAGGGCCTCCTAGACGATCCCGGCCTTCTCGCCCGCGGACTTGAGCATCGAGAGGAAGTAGTCGGCGTCGGCGACGTGGCCCCAGGTCACGTCGCCGGCCGAGACGCCGAGGCTATCCTCGACGCGATCGGTGCGTGTCGGGAATGACGCCGTTGACGCACCCGTGTTTCTCCGCCATCCTGTTACGCCCGTGAATCGTGCGCTCCTCCTTGCTCTCGCCGCGGCGGTCGTGCCGGCGGTCGCCCGCGTCCAAGGCTACGGCGTTCCGCCCCAGGGCTACGGATCTTTCGGAGAGAGCGCCGAGAAGCGGGCTTTCCGACGCCTCGACGATCTTGAGCGGACGGGCGCGTTCGTAGTGTCCAGCGATGGCATGATGCTCGGGAAGATCAGCAAGAGTCGGTTCGGCGACTCGCTCGGCAACACGTTCGGCAAGGGCAGCCCTCAGGCCGTCGACGGCCTCTTCAACCCCTTCAGCAAGTACGGCGACCGGTTCGCGAACGGGTCGGCGTTCAACGACTTCGCGACCGAGCCTCCCGAGATCGTCGACCGCTCGTTCGGCCGGAGCCGCAAACTCGGATTGTTGATGACGAACTCGAAGGCGCTCACTCTGGGAGTGAGAATCGACTCGAACGTCCTGAAGGCCTGGATCGAGTCCGGCGACTATATCTGTCCGTCTGAGGCTCTCAAAATCGCCGCCCACAGGCTTACGGCCACTTCCAGGGCTCTCGCGACGGGCTCCTCCGCCTCGACGGCCACGAAGCTGTCGTCGAGCTCGATCTCGGCGCGCAGACTATTCGGGAAGTCGGGGAGTTCGACCAGGTCGTACATCTGCTCGACCATTTCCAGGAACGCCCCACGGGTCGGGATCTCGGGACGGCACCACAGATAGCTCCCGACCCTCACGGGAGGATCGTCGCCTCGGCGCGCATCGAGGGTCAGGAGGAACGAGTGGACCACGTCCGGACGGGTCAGAAGAGTCCTGGCTCCTCAGACTTCTCTTTCTTGCGCGACGTCGGTCCCGCATCCTCCACCTTGGTCCACTCGGGCGGGCAGGGCACGAGCAGCTCGCGCAGGAGATCGAGCGGGGCGTCACCGGACATCCACAGCCCCTCGGTCCCGGGCGCGAGCACGACGGGCATGCGGTCGTGGACCTCGCCGACCGTCTCGTTCGGCTCCGTGGTCACCATCGTGTAGGTCGGCATCCCCGCGGTGTGCTCGTTGGGGCTCTCCCAGAGCCCCGCGAACGCGAAGAGGTTCCCTTGCGCGGGCGAGACCCGGAGCCACCTCCCTTCGGCCCGCTCGTAGAACGCCTCGGCGGGGATCACGCATCGACGGTGCTTGAACGCCTCGCGGAACGTGGGCTTCTCCGCGACGGTCTCGCTCCGGGCGTTGTAGGCGTTCTTCTTTCCAAACTTATCGTCCTTGGCCCAGAACGGCTGGAGTCCCCATCTCGCCACCACGAGGACGCGGCCGGCCTCCTCCTCGCCCTCCCGTAGGATCAGGCCGTCGTCGCCGGGGAACGACTCGCCCACCGTGGGCACGTCTCCGCCCGAGAGGATGCCGAGCCGCTCCCGCACCCTCTCGTTCCTGGGATCGACGCCGACGTAGCGCACGCACATGCGAGGAGCATACGCCAGCGGGAGACTAGGCAGGGTACTGCGCGTCCACGAGGCTTATGTACGTGGTCGAGTGATGCTGGTACATCGCCTGCATGACCCAGATGTCGCGCGTCGGGAACGAGCCGTTGAAGACGCCGGCCAGCGCCTGGTCTCCCGAGGGGTGCGCGTAGCCGGCGCCGGAGACTTCCGAGAAGAGGTCTTCGATCGCGTCGCTTTCAGGAGGTCCCCAGCTGAGCCCGTTCGCCTTATAGACGTTCTGGACGTTGTCGAGAGACCACCAGCAGTAGGGCGCGATGTCGAGCGTGTTGTGCAGCCGTCCCACGAACGCGGGGTTACCCAGCGTGTTGAAGTAGTCCGCGAAACCCTGGTCGCCCGACGTTAGGGCCGCGAAGGACCAGTAGGCCATGTTGTGGACGAAGCCACCGCCGTAGAGGACGTCGTTGAGGTAGGCGAACATCGGGGGCGTCAGCGTCCCGCCAAGGCTGTGGCCCGTAACGTAGAGGTACTGCGGAGAGCTCGCCTTGAGGAAGTCGACGATGCCCTGCCCCGTGATAGGGTCGGTGAGGCTCAGCAGGTCGTTCATGCCGTCGAAGGTGCCCTGCGAGACCAGGGCCGACGCGGGCGCGTGGGGCGCGAGCTGGCTGAACGCCTGGAGAGGCGGCTCGACGTCGAAGTCCTCCATCGCCCACGACTCGAGGCTCAGGAAGTTGGTGCCCCGGATCACGACGGTGTACTCTTCGGGGTTGGAGCGCTTCGCGACGTAGGCGAGGCTGTAGGAGACGCCGAGATCGTCGCATAGCTCGACGGGTCCCCAGACGACGTTCAGACCGAGGGACTCGACTTCCTTCGGGATCGCGGTGAGAGAGTCGTACGCGATGGAGGACAGGCGCGCCATGGTGCGAGGATAGTAGTTGTAACTCGAGGACGATGCGTCAAACGGCAACACGACGTCATCATAGCAACATTCTTTCCTGCTTGTCGTCGATATCGTGAGTAGGCGGAAGGATTATGAATCAGCTAGAGAGAAAGTCGGCGGTTCCCACCGGCACCGGAGCCCGTCCGCGCATCAGGACGGGCCGGTAGGGGTAGACCCGGTCCACGAGGAACGCGGCGTGCCCGTCCCTGTCCTGGATCGTCCCCACGGCGGTGACGTAGTTGGAGCAGACCACCGCATGGCCGTCGCGCTGGTAGACGCGGTCGAAGACCGTGCAGTTGAGGAGGCCGGTCTCGTCCTCCAGGTCGAAGAACACCACACGCTTGCCGGAGGGGGTCGGCGGGAATCGAAGGCGGATGGGGTTGCCCACCAAGACCCCCTTCGTGCCGGGTGCGAGCCGCCGCGCATCCGCCGTGGTGACGCACCCCTTCTCCGCCGCCCGCTCCCGCTCGAAGGCCATCAGGTGCCGCTCCACGTCCAGGCCCAGCAGGCGCCGCTCCCAGACCGCCCGCTCCTGGACGTCGAAGTCCTCCACGGAGAGATCTAGGATGGGCTCCTCGAAGTCGAGCGGCAAGGCGGGGTTGCCCTTCTTCGGCTTCGCGCCCCGCGCGAACTCCAGGGCGGACGGGATCGCCCACAGCATCGCCCGCCGGTTCGGGCAAAGCGAGTCGAGCGCGCCCGCGAGCACGAGGGCCTCCAGCTCGTCTCGGCTGGGCTCGGCCTTCAGCGCGAGGTCGAAGAGCGAGCCGAACGCCCGCAGGCCCGCCGATCGCCACAGCCCCTCGCCTTCCGGGTCGCCCATCCCGGCCACCGCTACGCCTCCGCCGTCCTGTGAAGGCGAAAGGGTCTGGCGCGGTCGCTGGGTGTGGTCGCCCAGCGCGCCGTCCTGCGCCTCCAGGATGCGGTCCCGGGTCTTTACCGACAGCCCGGAGAGCTGCATGAGGCCCACCCGCACCGCCCCCGCCGGGATCGTCAGCCCCGTGGCCTCGTCCACCGCCGCCTCCACCTCGAAGCGGTGACGGCTGCGGTTGACGTCGAGCGGCAGAAGGCGCACGCCCCGGCTCCTCGCCTCGGTGGCCAGGGTGCAGGGGCCGTAGTAGCCCGCCGGCTGCGCGGAGAGGAGGCTCGCGAAGTACTCCGCCGGGCGGTTCTGCATCAGGCTGACGCTGCGGAGCGAGATCTCGGCGAAGGCGAGCGCGTGCCCCTGCGCGAACGCGTAGCCCTGGAACTGCGACACCAGCTCCCACACGCGCTCGGCCACGGCGGGCGCGTAGCCCCTCGCGATCGCCCTCCCGATCGCCTCCTCCCGGATCGTCGCGGCGAAGCCCTCGCGCCGCCGCTTGTAGAGCGCGTCGCGCACCTCCTCCGCCTCGCCGCCCGTGTAGCCGCAGAACGCGCCGAGGAGCTGGTCCACCTGCTCCTGGAACACGATGATCCCGTAGGTCTTGCCGAGGATCGCCTCGAGGTCCGGGTGCTCGAACGAGAACGGCTTGCCGCGCCTTCGGGCGATGAGCTCGTTGAGCTTGACCGCGCCGCCGACGCCGGGACGGATGCCCGCCTGGACCATGCTCGCCTCGTGCAGGTCGTCCGTGCCGAGCCGCTGGTGCGCCTGGCGCATGGCCGGGGAGGCGGACTGCGGGATCCCGATCAGCTCGCCCGATCGCATCGCCCGGTACACCTCGGGGTCCGTGGTGGCGTCGACCTTCTTGGAAGAGAAGTCGAGGTCCGCCGCCTGGGCGCGCCGCTCGACGCCGCCGATCACGTCCTGCCCGCGAAGGCCCAGCACGTCGAACTTGTCGAAGCACCGCTTCGCGCTCCGCTTGTCCCACTGGACCATGCGCAGGTGCGGCTCGTCCACCCCGCTCTCCTTGGACACGGGCGAGGCCGACCACACCACAGGGACCGAGTCTCTGAGCGGCGTCTCCGAGACGATCACGCCCGCCGAGTGGAGCCCGACGCCGTTGGGCAGGTCGACCAGCCGCTCGGCCAGGGCGAAGATCCAGCGGAACCGCTCCTTGGGGACGTTCGACCCTCGGAGTTCCGGCCGCTTCTCGAGCGACGCCTCCAGGGTCTTCGCCGACACCCCCTCGTGGATCCGCTTGGCGAGGAAGCCCACCGTCTCCTCGGGCAGGCCGAACGCCTTGCCCACGTCGCGCACGATCCCGCGCGCCCGGTAGGTTTGGACCGCCGCGAGCCCCGCCACCCGCTCCACGCCGTAGCGGCGCACCATGTAGCCGCGCACGTCGTCGCGCCGGGCCGACTCGAAGTCGATGTCGATGTCCGGCCGCTTGCTCGCGTCCTCCGGCAGGAAGCGGTCGAAGTGCAGGTCGTGGCGGATGGCGTCGATCTCGGAGAAGCCCAGCACGTACGCGACCGCCGAGTCCACCGCCGAGCCGCGGCCGCTCGAGCCGATACCCTGCTCGCGGCTCCAACGGGTGAAGTCCCACGCGACGAGGAAGTGCGAGGCGTAGCCCAGTCGCACGATCCGGTCCACCTCCATGTCCAGACGCTCGCGGTGCTTCTGAGAGAGATCGGAGCCGTACGCCGCGTGGGCGTCGGAGGCGACGATCTCCCGCAGGGCGTGGGCGTCGTCGGGAAAGAGCGACGGGAGCCGCTGCCGACCGGGCAGCACGTCGTCCTCGCAAAGGTCCGCGACGAACAGGGTGTTGTCCAGGAGGTCCGGCGCGTCGCGGAAGAGGAGGGTCTCCTCCGCGGACGTCCGCAGGAACCGCTCGGCGTTGAGGCTCCGCTCGGGGTAGCGCGGCGCGGGCGGCTGCGAGGGGTGCCGGCGGGCCTTACGCCCGACGATCTCGTCCAGGAGGCACAGGCTCTCGGCGCAAAGGTGCGCGTCCTGCGCCGGGTAGTGGCTCCGCCGCGCGTGGGTGACCGCGCCGCCCGCGACCGCGAGGGTGCCCGTGGCGCGGGCGAGGTCCCGCAGCCGACCCTCGACGTGACGGCTCCAGGGGAGGAACCCTCTCTCGACCTCTAGGAACACGCCGCCCCGCCCGTACAGCGAGACGAGCCGCTCGACCAGGCGCAGGGCGCCGTCGAGGTCCTTGCGCACGATCAGGCGGTCCAGCGGCCCCAGGTCGCCGCCGGTGAGGCACAGCAGACCGTCCGCGTGCTCGGCCAGCCGCTCCCACGTCGCCAGGGGGAATCCGCGCGGCTCGCCCAGGTGGCAGGCCGTGATGAGCCGCGAGAGGCTCCGGTATCCGAGCCTGCTCCGGGCGATCAGGACGATCGCCCCGCCGCCGGGCAGCTCGACCGAGGCCCCGATCAGCGGCCTGACGCCGTGCGCCCGGCAGGCGCGGCCGAACTCCATCGCGCCCGTAAGGGAAAAGGGGTCCGCGATCGCCGCCGCCGGGCACCCGCCCTGTACGGCGAGGAGGGCCAGCTCCTCCGCGAGCACGATGCTCCTGCCGAACGCGTAGCCGGAGAAGAGGTGCAGCGGGGCGTACGGGACGATGGGACCAGGGGCGCGCAGGACGAGCGGTCCTTGGGCGTCCGCGACGGCCGAGCCCACCGCCGCGTCGAAGCCGCCGTCGGGAGCGGCCTGGGGCGACTCCGCAAGGCGAGCGTGGTACGCGCCGGGCAGGCCGCCCGCCGGGACGGCCTCGCCGTCCTTGCGCGCGAACTTCGGGGTCAGCTCCTGAGGTCGAGGGTCCACGATCCGCCCGAGGCTGGGCGCGGCGCGCTCCTCGAGTCTTCGGGCGCCGCCCGGCTCGATCCTCGCGGACACCTCGACGTAGGGCGCGAGGTCCCACCACTCCCGCGCCTCCCGCCACCGCGAGACGACGCGGCCCCCGTCACCAGCTCCAGCCGTTGAGCCGACGGTACGCCTCCCTGACCCGGACCCAGCGCGGCACGGGGATCTCAGACACGAGCCGCACCGCCGTGTCGCCGTACGCCCCCCGCACGTGCGCGAGCGCGGTGCGCACGCCCTCCTCCCGGTCCGCGCGCGAGCGACCGCCCTGCAGGTCCAGTTGCGTGCGCCGGGCGGCGTGGACCCCAGGGAGCCGGGCCCGCAGCCCTTCCGTGCCCTGCGGCGGGCCCTCGCCAAGCATGAGCCGCAGGGCGTTCGCCACGTCCTCCTCGCTCGAGAGCGGGCGGGCGAAGATGCGGGAGCGCACCTCGACCGTGCCGTCGGCCCGCTCGAGGAACACCTCCACCGTTCGCCCCGCCGCGTCCCTCTCGCGCAGGGCCGCCCCGACCTCCCGGGCGATCCGCCCGAGCCCCGTCTCCACCTCGCCTTGGGTCTCGGGCGCGCCGTCGTAGGCGAAGCGGGCGGCGACGGACGCCTCGGGGAAGAGGGGCCGCACGAGCGCATCGCCCCTCCCGAGGATCGCCCGCGCGAGGCCGTGCGCCTCCTCCCCGAACTGCGCCAGCAGCCCGTCCTTGCCGAGCCGCGCCACGTCGCCCGCCGTCCGGTAGCCCAGGAGGTGCAGCCGGCGCGCGACGTCCGGCGAGAGCGGAAGCGAGGTGACGGGCACGTCCGCGACGTAGGCCCTCGGGTCGGCGTGGGCGAGGCCCATCGGGTCGCCGCGCCTGGCGGCGAGCCGCGCGACCCACCGGCAGGGAGCCAGGCCGCACCGGGGCGCGAAGCCCGCCTTTCGCAGCTCGCGCTCCAGGCTCTCCGCCGCCTCGCGCGGCCGGGGGTGGCCGGAGAGGTCGGCGAGGGCCTCGTGCTGGCGGATCGGCTCGACCGCGTCGGAGTAGCGCGCCACGATCTCCAGCCACCGCCGCGCGGCCTCTCGGCAGGCCTCTTCCTCCCACTCCACGATCGTGCCGTCGACGGCGAGCACGGAGCGCGCCTCGGCGAGCGGCATCCCGACGTGGACGCCGCGCTCCCTGGCCGCTTGGCTCGCGTCGAGGACCTTGCCGCCGTGTTGGACGACCAGCGCGCCGCCGTCTCCTCGGGAGAGGGCGGCGGCGTAGAAGCCTTCCAGAACCACGGCGAACACGTACACTAGCGTCTACTATAACGCACTCCGGCGCGCTTTGTTCCGGGGCCTTCGGAACCCGGTCGAAACCGCGACGATCGGCGCCGCCGTGGGAGTAGTAGAGGGCTGTGCCCCGCGCGCCCGATCCCTCCCTCTCCCCTCCCGCCGCCCGGCTGGTGGCGCAGGACGAGGCGGGCCGGACCGTGCCCGTCGAGCGGGCCTCGCGGATCGCCGGGGTGGTCGACGGCGTCTCGGAAGACGTCCGGACGGCGGGCTCGTTCGCGTTCGGCTTCGTCGGGTGGCGGCCGACCTTCGCGGACCTCGGGCGCGCCGTGTGGGCCTACTCCGAGACCCAGGTGGCCGGGGCTCCGCTTCGCACGGCCTTGCGCGTCGGGCGGATCGTCGAGGTCGAGGATACGGAGGGTGGCGAGCCTCTCGTCGTCGTGGATCTCGGCGCGGAGTAGGACGGACCGCCATTGAGAGTGGATCTCCGAGATTCCCTCGAGAGAAACCGATGTTCAAGCCTGTTTTGTCCCGAGCCTAAGGCCTGCCCTCCGGCTCTTTGGACCGCTCGGCTATATTGCGGCCATGCTCCGCAGCGCGACCGTGTTCGCCCTCGTCCTCGCCGCCGGTTCGGCCCTCGCGGCGGGCGCGGTGGGAAGGTGGACGGGGCGGTACCGCGTCGAGAGGGAGAGCGCGGACACGCCCCCGGCGTACCGCCCTCGGGAGGTGGAGGCGCTGACCGAGATCTACAAGGGACGGGTGTTCCTGGAGATCAGGAAGGACGGGACGTTCGTCATGCGGTGCGAGGGTCTCGCGGTGGTCCGGAGAGCGCGATCATTCGGGAGATGGAGGAGATCGCGAGGGTCAAGTACTAAGTCCGCAGATCAATAGGTATCCCAATCCCTAAACAGGGATTGGAATCGCTTTGAGCTCTAGCGTTTCAAGCATCTATCGAAAGGAGCATTCTCTTCCGGTCGTCAGGAGTATGTAGGGGGGAATGGAAGCCCGAAGTCGTCATAGAAGCCGCGCATGACGATCCCGCATGTTTGGATACGATAATCATTGTCGTAAGTCGTGCGCTCGATAGCTTCGCGGTTGGAGATCTCGTCGAACCAGGGGAGGGCCTCCCGTGTAAACCTCTCCAACACGGCCCCCCGGCCCTCGGGGGGAACGATGTTAGTGAGGTCGGTTGCGGATCTGAAAAGGTCGCGGTCTTCTGGCGTGTCGGCAGCTACTTCCTCTACCGAGGTACCGATGTCCCACCGTGACTTGACTTCTTCGCCTTGGTCGTGTGGTCGATCGATACGGACCATTAGATCGATGCTCCAGGCAGGAGCAAAGCGGCTTCTAGCGAAGTTCATGCTCTGCTGAGCTCCATCCTTCCGACGTAGGGCATGGTTGCCCTTGACCCGAAAGCCTGCTTCCTCCGCCACCCGTGAGAATGCCGCCTTTAGCTCTTGCCTTCCCGCTTCGATCTGATCCGGGGTGATCTGCCTGTACATATTCACTGCTCTCATCTATTCTAGCTATCGGAAGCCGAAAGGATCGAAGAACGGGAAAACGATCGGCTCACCGTCCGCCATGGACCAGGGCGCAGGATAGTAGATCACCGTGCCGCTATAGCCTGTAGCTGCCGTGTACTGGGCAGACTGCATCCGCCCGTCACTAAATCCGCCCCAGCTCCCGGGCTTGATCTCGATGAACTGCCTGGCGACCCTGTTCGCTAGGTCCATCCGACCGCCGTCGCACGGAACCTCTGCCCTCCACCCGTCGAGCTGGGTCACCTGGTTCTGGATCATTCGGTGCATCAGGTTTCCAAACTGCCTTTCGGTCAGATTGCTGATCGCCTCGATCGTCTCTTCGGATATCTCTTCTCCTTCAGCTCCAAGTTCCTGTCCTAGAGCAGTGCCGCCAGTTCCAAGGACGCCTGCGAGCCAGACGCAAGTGCTCGGAAAGTGGCTGCAGTAGGCCGAAACGCTGTCGAGCCGCAGTCCGTTCGGATCGGTCCAGTTAACCGGCCGCCCTTGGCAGTATCCGTAGAGATTAGTTCCACCTGCTTGTCCGATAGGGTCTCGCGTAACCCACCGCCCACCTACCGGATCGTAGTACCGATTCTGACAGTAGACAAGCCCCGTTTCCCGATCCGAGGCGTAGCCCCAGCGGGCGTTGTAGCCGAAGATCTCCGAGCGCGTGCCCGAGTACGTCTCATTGCCATAGGCGTCGTAGACCGAACTCGATAGGACGGTCCCCGCACCATTGGTGCGCTGGGCGACGTTCCCCTGTGTGTCGTAGGCGTAGAACTCCCACGGGCCGCCCTGGTTTCGGCCGACCAGCCCATCGGGGGCCCAGACGTTAAGGGCGTCGGGCTGGCTTGTGGAGTTGATCTCCATCCAGGGCTTGCCGTCGACGTACAGATAGTACTTGAGGGTCCCGCCAGTGAAGTTCTTCCAGCCTCGAAGGCCGTCCGCCCGGTTCACCACCGACCAGCCGCCTGGACGCGTCTTGAGGCGCCCTCCGACGTCGTAGGTCTGGGCCGCACCATTATAGGTCGTGGGCGCGCCGTTCCCATCGTAGACGTAGCCCGTCCCCGTCCGCTGGTTGTTCGCGTTGAACGTAGCCGTGCTGCCTCGAAGGGTCGTTGTGTTGCCCGCCCCGTCGTAGGCGTTGGTCTGGCTGTAGCCTCCCAAGCGAGTGGACGACTCGGAAGTCAGTCGGTCCATACCATCGTAGCCGTACGTGGTCGTCCCAGAGTACGCGCTCGTCGAAGGAACGCTAGCGGCCAGGGAAGTCAGGTTGAACACCCCATCGTAGCCGAGGCTTCCATACTGAGAAACGGTGGTCGAGTTCACCGAGTTCGTCAGCCCAGCAAGGCGGCCTACCGCGTTGTAGGTGTAAGCCGCGGTCATACCGTTAGGCATCGTTCGCGACGCCTCCCAGCCGTTGTCGTAGTAGGTGAAGCTCGGCCCCGTCGCGAGGTTGTAGAGGCTCATGCCCGTGCAACGCCCGTTCGCGTCGTAGGTATAGCCGAAGGCGCGCCCTGCGGGAAGGGTCAGCGTCTTACGACTGCCGTCGGGCCAGTACTGGAATGAGACGGTCTGAGTCGAGATGCCTGTGTACGAGGTGTCTTCACCCGTGCGATCACCTAGGTCGTCGTAGCGCCAAGCGTACGAACCTGCTGAGTCGGTGCGGGAAGTGGGGCGATCGTACGCGTCATATGCGAGGGACACGTCGTTGCCCGTCGTCCCTGGATAGCTCATCGCGGAGAGAGCACCGTCCGTGTCTGCGTATGCGTAGTTCGTGATCTGGCCGTTACCGTCGGTTCGGCTTAACAGGTTGCCGACCGCGTCGTAACTCGTGAACCTGACCTTGTCGTAGCTTACGCCCGTGGACCCTGGATAGGCCACCTGAGTGAGGTGGTCGTTCAGGTCGTAGCTGTACGAAGTTAGATTGTTTTTACCATCCTTAAAAATTCTAACTCGGTAAAAAGGGTTGTAGGTCTTGGTAAAAGCCTCTGCGCTTCCGGTGAGAGAAAGCCCTTCCCCCTCCGGGCCATACGAGAGATTCACAGTCCGCGTGGCCGTTCCCGACTCGTTATATCCGGTGGTCTGCGCGCTCGGTCCTCCAGGATACAGATAGGTATTTATCGTGAACGACCTGCCTGTGCCGGTATTTCCTGTATTCGGGACAGAGGTGCCCACAGGTTGATCCGCCAGGTTATAGGAGGTACGCGACTGCAAACCAAGAGGATCAGTGGACGAAGCTAGGTTGCCTCGTACGTCGTATCGCAGATGAGAGACCTTGCCGAGTGAATCGGTGATCTTGATCGGACGCCCAAGGCCTTCAGGCTGGGTGTACGTCGAGCCAGCGGGATCTCCGTCGACGATCGTATCCGTCGTATAGGCGTAGTAGACCGAACGGCTCGCTGCCGCGTTGTTACCTGGCTTAGTGACCTGTGTCACGTTGCCAAGGGAGTCGTACCAGCAGGTGGTCGCCTGAACCGATCCCGTTCCAGATTCGCCAGGCAAGGGCGAAAAGATCTCGTGAATGAGACCGCTCGGCTCGTAGTACGTGAACGTCGTCGCTGTCTTCGGTCCCTGCTTAACCGAGGTCAGCTCACCTAGCGAAAAACTACTGTAATCATAAGATGAGGTGATCGTCGTGTTCTTTGGCGTGGTCGATGTCAAGACATTGCCGAACGTATCGTAGGTATAGCTCCAGATGCGCCCGTTCCCGTCGGTGACGCTCGATGGTTGGTAGGTTGCTCCTCCGCTACCGTATGCCTTCTGCCAGACATTCTGTCCCTGCGCGTTTCTAAGCAGTGTCTGGTTCATTAGACCGTCGAAGCCGACGGTGTACTGGCCCACGAGATTGCCAAGGGGATCTTTGACCTTGACCGTGGTCTTGTTCGCATCGGCGGTGCCATCCCAGTCGGTCGGCGCATATTCGCGCCGATTACCGTTGGCGTCTGTGACCGAGGTCACGAAGCCGGAGAATGCGTCGTAAGCGATCGACGCTGTCGCCATGCCGCTGCCGGTAGGCGAGGGAACGGAGATCGAGCCGAGATACGGGTAACCCGACGTCGCCTCGCCATTGCCCCCATCGACGTAGCCGTACTGGTATTGGACCGGCGGATTCGCAGAGCCCGTGGAGACGACTTGCGAAGCCTGCCAAAGCTCGCCCGCTCCGACCCCGCTCGCGACCTTCGAGTAGTAGACGCTCCGTCCATAGCGGTCGCTGACGTTGACGATAAATTGATTGGCGTCGCGTCCGATCGAGAGGAGGGAGGTTCCGTTCGAATCGTAGATGCTGGTCAGGTAGCCATAGAAGTAAGGCGAGCTCGCCCCCGTGTACCCGAATCCAATCCAGCTGCCTACCCGGTTCGCTACCTTCAGGATCGGTAGTGAACCGTACGCTCCGCACGGGAAAGTCCAGGTCGAACGATCTGGGAACGTCACGACGAAGTTGGATACGCTGGTAGAGACCCAAACGGCTTGGATCTTAAGGTTGTAGCCAGCTGGCACAGCGCAGTTGACCACCGGGTTCGACGACGAGGGCGGCCCAGGATAGGTGAAGAGAACCCGGGCGTTGTTCGGGAAGACCACTTGGGCTTGGTAAGGGACCGGACCTCCAGGGGCGCCGTATGTGTTGATGTAGATGTTGTAGTGATTTGACCAAGCCGTTCCGAACCCGCCGCTGCCCTGGCTAAGGCTGTTGTAGACGCGCGCCCAGGACACGGACGGACCGATTGGGTTGTAGACGTTAAGGTCGGAACCGGGATGGTATTCCTCCTCGCCAGTCGCGAGGTTCACCGGATCGCCCTTGCTGGGGCCAAATGGCCACATAGGCCCATTGCCAATCACATGGTTGTCACCCCAAGGCGCGTCCTGAGGGGGAAGTCCCCCGGGCCCATCCTCTGGGCAACAAGGACCGCACTCAGGGCAATGAAGCGAACTCGGCCTAATGCCGCAGAAGTAGCCGACGGGCAGATAGAGAGGGGCGACGTTATTTGCGAGCGTCGTGACGATCCGCGCGGCAGCTCCAGCCAGCCCGTTCTGGGTCACCGCGATCGACACGTCAACCGGAGCGGTCTGATCCTTCAGAGTCCCGCCCTTGGGCAAGCGAGGGGCGAGCCGCTGCATAGCCAGTTGCTGGGGGCTTCCAAGTTTGGAAACCGTCATGTATGCCCCGGGCCTCATCGCGTGCCACGCCTTCCACGAGACGCGCACCGGCCCGCCTGGCCAAACGCCGCAGTCGGAACAGACGTACTCGACGCCGTCCTTGTCCGCCTGCACGACGGCCACGAAGTGGTCGCCCTCGACGTGGGCGACCACCGGCAGAGGTAGGCCCCTGAGCCCCTTCTCTGTCGCTCGTGTTGGGTTCGCCGCGACGCCAAGGCGATCGCAGGCGTCTGCCAGGTCCTGGAGGTTACTGCCCTCGCCGGTATGATGCACCGTTCGCGCAAGCATGGCCTGATCGTGCGGCAAACCGAGGGCTCGCAGGCAGGTCGCTACCGCCGATGCGCCGCACAGCGGATCAAGCCGCTGGGGAATAGGCACGCCAAGCCGCTCGTTGTCGAGGTGGTAGCCCTCGCAGCCTCGGGCGTGTCGCGACCAAAGTGCCGCCTCCTGGCGCGCGAAGCCGACGCCACTGCCTCGCAGCTCTGTTTCGAACGCTCGCCTCGCGTCGCCGTAGCGACCCATGTAGAAAAGGGCCTCGGCGCGGTCGTGGAGGGCTAAACCACGCAGTTTAGGTTCGACGCGCCCTTTGAGCAAACTGTCGATGCGTGCGACCGCCGCCTGGGGATACTCGCGTGCCAAATCCGCCTCCGCGAGCCACAGCCGGAGTCGATCCTGACGCTCCTTCCCTGCCCTCTCGGCTATCAGCTCAGCGCGCCAAGCGGCGCGCTGAGCTGATGACACAGGCACGTCGGTCCTTCCCACTTCGTTGAGGATGGTGTCCGCCGACCTAGTAGCACCCGGATTCACCCTCGGAAGCGGAGGCGCTGCGGGCGTTACCGTCATATGCGGCACACCCTTCATCACGGGAGGCAGAAGCGACGCCTTGGCGAGGGCATCGGTAAACGCTTTCTTACCCGCCTCTGCGGCGGCGCGATCTCGCTCAGCACCGAGGACCGCCGGGGCCGTGGTCTGAAACAGGAGGCCGGCTGCACTGAGCCGACAAAGAAGGGGAAGCCAAAAGGTACGCATGGTTCTTGTGCGGCGTCGCGCAATCTACAGCGTCGTACTATAAGTCGATTCCCGTTTCAAAAGCCGAAAACTTAGCACCTCTGCCGGTAACGGGTCGAAAAACAGCAATAATTCTGCTTAAATGTTTAATTTTTTATAAGTTTAAGACATGATCTTAGCATAATTTAAGGATTGTAGCCACACCCCTTCTTTACAAGAACGGTAAAGGGCGTAAGGTCCAGATCGACGTCAAAGCCTGTCTCGTGGCGGACCGACTCGACGAGGGACGCCACGTTCGAGCGGCTCAGTCCTTCCCAGCGACCCGCCACCCGTCCGTCCTTGCCGATCAGGCGAAGGTCCAAGGCCTCACATGCCTTGAGCCACCGAATCGCGCCGAGTTTCGGATCGGGGACGATGGGGAAGCGGATTCCCGCTTCCCTGGCAAGAGTGCTCGCCTTCTTAACGTCGCCATCGAGCAGACCGACGAATCGGATCCTTCCCCTGCATGCGTTAGCGAGCGCATTCAGAGCGACGTGGCACTCCTTCGTACATGGACAGCCGTCCTTGAGCGTGACGACCACCGCCGGTCCCGCCATCGATGGAACCATCGGCTTCATGGGCGTTTTTACGAGCTTAAGAATCGCGAGGCACATAAGGATCGGAGGCATATGAGCATGGTACGCTACCTTTTTGGGGCCGAGTCTCTATCCTCCGCTTCCCGCCTTAAAGCCTCGTTAGGTGCCGCACCTTCTGCAGAAGGTGCGGCACAAGGTTGGTACGAGATCGTTGGCGGATCATCAAGCAGCCCTTTTGACGCACGCTCCTACCTTGATCCATCCTTAAAGCCTAGCCGGCGAGAAGCTGGCACTCGGTCGAAAGTGCCGTGAAGGCGGACGGAGCAGAGGTCACTTGGAAGTGATGGCTCAGGCGCGCTTGCGTCGCTTGAGTGCAATCAGCGCGAAGGGCAGGGCAGCCGCAGGGCCAGGGACGGCGGACTGGACGGCGGGCTGGACCCTAAGCTGGAAGTCGTTGAAGATTTGGCGCTCGTTCCCAGCCTCGTTCGTGATGGTGAGCGTGAGTCGAGGATGCTGCGCGTGCATGAAGTCGGGGACGTTCTGCTCGTAGGTGCTGACCGGCGTGTCGGCACTCACCGTGTAAGACAGGAAGTTGCCGGTGAAGGTCCGCTGGACGTCGCTGAACCCGGCGTGCAGCTCGAGGTTCTCGAGGAAGTCCGCGAACGAGAGCTGGATGCCAGTCGTCACTCCGTAAAAGAAGAACTGCTCGCCGCTGAAGATCGCCTGCTCTGCGTCGATCCCGGTGAGCGTCTCGCCCGCCTCCAGCACGAGGGTGCCCGTCATGTAGTGGAGCTGGGCGCCGGAGGCCGGGGCCTTTACGGAGAAGTCGTAGAAGTCGGGGCTGAACGGCCCGCCATCGATCGTAGGGCAGGGAACGAACCTCCTCGGCGCCTGGATCTACGCGAAGTACGGCATTGCGACCTGCGTAGCCCTTTCCGTTCCTTTGCCCCTTCTCGGCCTACTGCTCGTCCTCCTCGTACCCCGCGATCTGGCCGGTCGTCCGCAAGAGAAGGATCAAGCCTCAGCATAAGTCGTTTGTGGATCGTTGGCGATAACGCAAAAGATATTCTGCTTTCCTCTAAGGGTTCGCTAACGTACCGTCCAACTTTCCTCAGTCTCGGCGAACCACTGATCGTGCCCCGGCTTTGACCGCGCGCCGCACCCCTTCCCTAGCGAGTCGGTCCGACAGGTCGGGGGTAGTCCCCCTCTCCTCGCGTGAGAGCGGCGTGGCGCGCCTCGATCGCCTCGGCCAGCCGCT
>CAZEWR010000004.1:0-190617 GCA_964516175.1 uncultured Fimbriimonas sp.
GCTGGCGGTGGCGGCGGTCGTTCCGGTGGCGGCGGCGGTTACGGCGGCGGCGGCGGCGGCGGCCGTGGTGGTTCCAGCGGCGGCGGCGGCCGATCCGGCGGCAACCGCTGGTAATCGACCGAAACTAGAACTCGCGAAGGCGTCGGACTCCTACTGGAGTCCGACGCCTTCGCTCTTTTCTAAGAGCGCAGGGAATCGGCCTGCCTCGACGATTCGTAAGGCTCCTGAGCGTAGAAGAGGGAATGCGCGTCGACGTTTGGTCGGATATCGCTTGTCCCTGGTGTGCGATCGGCAAGCGTCGCTTCGAGGCGGCTCTTGATCGGTTGGAAGAATCCGTCGAAGTGACTTGGCACAGCTTCCTCCTCGACCCAAACGCGCCGCCTGACCACGGTGAGCCCCAGGACGTGTTGCTCGCTCGCAAGTACGGATGCAGCGTCGACGAAGCACGGTCGATGGACGCCCGCATGACCGCCGAAGCGGCGAAGGAAGGGCTAACGTTCCGCTTCGACCTCATGCGTGTCGGGTCGACCTTCGAAGCACACCGTCTGCACCACCTCGCCACTTCGCACGGCTTAGGGGAGGCCATGATGGAGCGCCTGATGCGAGCCTATTTGGAAGAGGGTGTGCTGATGGCCGACCCCGAAGCTCTCGTACGCCTCGGAACGGAAGTCGGCCTGTCGGAGTGCGACGTGCGCTTCATGCTCGCGGGCAACGCGTTCACCGACGAGGTGCGCGCCGATTTGGAGGAGGCGCAGACGTTAGGAATCAGCGGCGTGCCGTTCTTCGTGCTGGAAGGCAAGTACGGCGTCTCCGGCGCACAACCGACGGAGACGCTCCATTCGATCCTTCAAGAGGTCGGTTCTAAAGTGTGTGGTCCAGACGGTTGCGCCGTCTAGACCGCCTCGCTAGAAGCGCGGCGTGAACCTAGACCCCATAGTTCGCCGTCTCGGGGTCGCCCCCCAGACGGTGTCCGTTGTTCAGGGTAGCGATCTCGTCTAGGTCTTCGGCACCGAGGGTGAAGTCGAACACATTCAGATTCTCGAGGATGCGCGCCGGCGTGACCGACTTCGGGATCACGACGAGGCCGAGATCCAGATGCCAACGCAGGACGATCTGCGCGGGGCTCTTGCCGTGCTTGCGCGCGATCTGCGCGAGCTTAGGATCGTCGAGGAGTCCCTTGCCCTGGCCGAGCGGCGACCATGACTCGGTTACGATGCCGTGCTCCGCGTGGAAGGCGCGAAGCTCCTCCTGCGGGAGACCGGGATGGAGTTCGATCTGATTGACCGCTGGCACGACGCCCGTCTCGTCCATGATCCGCTGGAGGTTCGCCTTCGTGAAGTTCGAAACGCCGATGGAAAGGGTCTTGCCCGCCTTCCGGCTTTCGATCATCGCCTTCCAAGCGTCGACGTACTTGTCCTGCTTCGGCGTGGGCCAGTGGATCAGGTAAAGATCCAGGTAGTCCACGCCGAGGCGGGCGAGGCTTTCATCGATCGCCTCGCTGGCCCGGCCCTGGTCGGGGTTCCAGAGTTTCGTGGTGAGAAAGATCTCGTCGCGCGGGATTCCGGAGGTCCGAATCGCTTCGCCCACGCCTTCCTCGTTGCCATAGATCATCGCCGTGTCGATCAGGCGGTAGCCGTCCTTGAGGGCTTGGTAGACGGCGGGCACAGCCTGGTCGGCCTCGACCTGCCACACGCCGAATCCGAGTTGGGGCATCGTTCGGCCGTCGTTGAGGGTTACCGTGGTCATGAGTGCCTTCTACGAATCCAAGGCGTGAGCGGCGGCGACGGCCGCGTAGAAGCTTTTGTGAGCAGAGAACGGACGGCCCTGGTGCTGGGCGGACAGGGCATCATCGGGCGGAACCTTATCGCCCACCTGGAGAATGGTTGGCGCGTGAAGGCCGTCTCACGACGGGCACCCGGCTTCCCGACGGAGGCGGAGTTCCGTTCTTTGGACCTGCTCGATCCCGATGCGCTCGCTGGGGCGGCCGATTGGCTCGCCGACGTGACCCACGTCTTCTACACCGCCTACCAGGAGAGGGCCGATCCCCACGAGGCGTCCTGTGTGAATACGGGGATGCTACGCAACGTCGTCGAGGCGGTCGAACGCGCGTCCGACGGTTTCCGGCACGTCGGCTTCATCCAGGGCGGTAAGGCGTACGGCGCCCACCTCGGGATCTACAGAACGCCCGCGAAGGAGACCGATCCCCGCCATTTCGGGCCGAACTTCTACTACGACCAGGAGGACTACCTTCGGGAAGCCTCCAAGGGCAAACGGTGGGGATGGACCGCCCTTCGCCCGGATATGGTCATGGGCTTCGCCGTGGGCAATCCCATGAACCTGGGCAACGTGATCGCCTGCTACGCCGCTCTTTGCCGCGAAACCGGCGCCCCTCTGCGCTTTCCCGGCTCTACACGCGCCTACGAGATCCTCGCGAACGTCACGGACGCCACCCTGCTCGCGAAGGCGATGGAGTGGTCGGCCCTGGACGAGGCATGCTACGGCGAGATCTTCAACATCACCAACGGCGACGTGTTCCGTTGGTCGCAGGTCTTTCCCCTCGTCGCCGACGCGTTCGGGATCGGCCTCGCGGAGCCCCAGACCTTCTCCCTGGTGCAAACGACCAAAGAGATGGAGCCGCTCTGGGACACGATGGCGACGCGGCACGGCCTGGAGCCTCACGGCCTGTTCCAACTCGCCAACTTCGCCTTCGGCGACTTCATCTTCAACGTCGAGCACGACGCGTTCTTCGACGTGAACAAGGCTCGCCGCTTCGGCTTTCACGCGATGGACCTCGACTCCGGCGAGGAGACGGTGCACCTCATCCGAGAGCTCCAGGCGCAACGAATCGTGCCCGCTTAAGGGGCGCCACAATAGACCCTTATGCTCCGCCGCTTCTTCGCGTACTACCAACCCCACCGAAAGCTGTTCTTTACCGACCTCGCATGCTCGCTTATAAGCGGGGCGATGGAGCTTGCGTTTCCCTTTGCGATGAAGCTGTTCGTCGACCGACTGCTGCCGGGGCAGAACTGGGGATTGATCCTGCTCTGTGCGCTCGGCCTCCTGATGGTGTACCTGCTGAACACCGGTCTGCAGTACTTCATGAACTATTGGGGCCATGTGCTCGGCATCGCTATCGAGACGGAGATGCGGCGCAAGATCTTCGACCACCTTCAGAAGCTCTCGTTCCGGTTCTACGACAACACGAAGACGGGCCACCTCGTCGGGCGGATCACGAAGGACCTGGAGGACGTGGGCGAGGTGGCGCACCACGGGCCCGAGGACGCGCTGGTGGCGGTCGTCACGTTCATCGGCGCCTTCGTCCTGATGTGGACGCTGAACGCCAAGCTTGCCCTGCTTACCGGCCTGATCGTCCCGCCGACCGCCTGGATCTCGGCGCGCTACGGGGCGGCGATGACCACAACGTGGCGCACGATGTTCGGGCGGGTTGGCGAGTTCAACGCGCGAATCGAGGAGAACGTGGGCGGGATGCGCGTGGTGCAAGCCTTCGCCAACGAGGACCACGAACGTAAGCTGTTCGCCCAGGCGAACGGCGGGTACCGGGACACCAAGCTCCAGGCCTACTCGCTGATGTCCCGGAGCATGAGCCTGAGCTACATGACGATGCGGATCGTCCAGCTTTTCGTGCTGCTGGCCGGTTCCTACTTCGTTCTGCACAACCAACTCTCGATGGGCGGCTTCGTCGCCTTCCAGCAGCTTATGGTCGTGTTCTTCCAGCCGGTGCAAAAAATGAACGCGGTGCTGGAGATGTATCCCAAGGGCATCGCGGGCTTCAAACGCTACACCGAGCTGCTCGACACCGAGCCGGACATCCAAGACTCGCCGAACGCGCGCGACGTCGGCCATCTGCGCGGCGATATCCGCTACGAGGGCGTGACCTTCGGCTACGAGCCGAGCCGTACGATCTTGAACGGGATCGACCTGACCCTCAACGCGGGCGAGACGATCGCGTTCGTCGGTCCGAGCGGGGCGGGAAAGACCACTATCGGCTCGCTTCTGCCGCGCTTCTACGAGATCCAGGGGGGACGGATCACGGTGGACGGGATCGATATCAAGGACATGACCCTCGCCTCTCTCCGGCGAAACATCGGGATCGTCCAGCAGGACGTGTTCCTGTTCGCGGGCACCGTGCGTGAGAACATCGCCTACGGAAGGCTGGGCGCTTCCGAGGAGGACATCCTCGAAGCCGCACGCCGCGCTCGACTGGAGGCGATGATCGAGGCTCTTCCGAACGGTTTGGACACCGTGGTCGGTGAGAGGGGTGTAAAACTCTCGGGCGGCCAGAAGCAACGGATGGCGATCGCGCGCATGTTCCTCAAGAACCCGCCCATCCTGATCCTCGACGAGGCGACCTCCGCCCTCGACACGGAAACGGAGCGTGCGATCCAGGCCTCTCTCGCCGAACTGGCGGTCGGACGCACAACTCTCGTGATCGCCCACCGTCTTGCGACCATTCAGAACGCCGACCGGATCGTCGTGGTCGACGAGACGGGGGTCGCCGAGCAGGGAAGGCATCACGAACTCGTCGCCGCCGGCGGCGTCTACCGTCGGTTGCACGAGGCGCAGTACGGCCTCGCCTGATCGGAGGTACCTTCCGCCTTCGTGAGGCTTCAAGGAAAGGTCGTGCTCGTCACCGGCTCGGCGACGGGTGTGGGCGAAGGGATCGCGCGGCGGGCGCTGGCGGAGGGGGCGACGGTCGTCACGCACGGGCGTGACGGCGAGACCGGGATCGAGGGCACCCACTACCTGCCGGGCGATCTTGAGAACTCCGAAACGCCACGTCGGCTGATCGCGGGCGCCGTCGAGCGGTACGGGCGGCTCGACGGCCTCGTCAACAACGCGGGCGTGTCTTGGCGCGGCGGCTTGGAGTCGGACGCCACGTTCTTCGACCGCATCATGGCGATCAACGCGAGGGCGCCGTTCTTGATGATCCAGGCGGCCCGCCCTCACCTCAAGGGTGGGAGCATCGTGAATATCGGGAGCGTCAACGCCCATAAGACCGGGCAGGAGCTCCTGCCCTACGGCATGAGCAAGGCGGCCCTTTCGAGCATGACGCGTACCCTCGCCGACCCGCTCGCGCAGGATCGGATTCGGGTCAACGCCCTCAATCTCGGCTGGACGCTCACGCCCAACGAGCGCCGACTTCTGGTCGACACCGCCGGGTGGGCGGAGGACTGGCCGGAGAAGACGGCGGAGCGGATGCCCCTCGGTCGACTGCTGTCGCCGGAAGACGTGGCGGGCATGGTGTGCTACCTGCTCTCCGACGAGGCGGCGATGATCACCGGCCAGTCGTGGGACTTCGACCAGCGAAGCCACGGGCGGTAGAGTCGAAGGGTGGTCCCGAACCGTCTCTTCGCCTACTTCCGCCAGCGCTACGAAGGCCGGGTCGAGATCGGCGCGGACGGTGAGCCCTACCAGGTGCTCGATCCGCGCGGCGCCTACGCCACGGAGCGTCTCCACCTCGCCGTCTCGGAGGACGGACGTCATTTCGAGACGCTGAACGGCGGCGAACCCGTTTGGGACCGCTGGTTGCGCGATCCGTTCCTGGCCCGGGCGCAGGACGGCGTCTGGCACGTCGTGGGGACGACCCGCGCCCGCCAGAGCATCCTGCACGCGACCTCGCGCGACCTGCGCGCCTGGGAGGCCGAAGACGTGCCCGTGGCCGAAGGACTCGTCGACGCCGACGGACGCGTCGCGAACAACGCCTGGGCGCCGGAGTGGGTCTGGGACGAGGCGACGGGCGAGTTCTTCCTCTTCTGGTCGAGCTCCTTCGAGCGCGAGGGCTGGATGCGGAGCCGCCTCTACGCCTGTCGCACCCGCGACTGGCGGACGTTCTCCCCGCCTACCGTGCTGTTCGCGCCGCCCTACTCCGTGATCGACGGCTCGCTCGTGCATCACGACGGAGGCTGGTGGCTGTTCCACAAGGAGGAGGAGTTCGGTTCCGCTACGGGCGAGCGGCGCGCGACCCGCCTCGCCGTCTCGGAACGGCTCGACGGTCCCTACGAGATCGTGGGCGGGCCGATCACGCCGACGATCACCGAAGGGCCGTGCGTCGCACCCGACCCGGTCGCGGGCGGCTGGCTGCTCTACTTCGACTTCTGCATGGCGGACGGATACGGCCTTTCGCACTCGGACGACCTCCTCGGCTGGACGCCCGTCGACGACCACGCCTTCCCGGAAGGGGCCCGTCACGGCTCCGTCACCGTCCTCGGCCCCGAGGATCGGGCGCTCCTGGGAAGCGGATAGGGTCTCCTCCTTCGTCTCTGAACCCATTTCGATTTTCCGCGATCTTGGGGAACGCGCTTCGCGGCGGAAGGCCCTTCACGCGTCTTTTCTGAGCCTGGCAACGAGGGGCGGATCGTCGCCCTCCCAGGGCGCGATTCTCAGTCCAGCGAGAAAAACGACGAGGTTAGATGATTTTCGGGCGATATCAAACTATAGCGGCAGACGATGCGTTGAATCGATGGATGCGGGTGAATGAAGGTGGACATCGAACGAACGATCTAACCGCGAGAAGGGCCCTGGTTTATCCCGATAGGCGATCGGCGGTTCGGTATGGGGCTCGTGTGCAATCTAAGATGGATCGGGTTCGATCGGGCTGGTCTTCCTGCGTGGGGACGCGGCGGGCGAGACGGATTATCCCTCGACGTTCGTGATCGGCAAGAACGGGCGGATCGTCTACGCCAAGATCAGCAAGTCCCATGGCGACCGCGCCCCATCCCTGACGTCCTGAAGGCTCTCGGTCTGACCGAGGGCCTACTCGACGACGAACAGGGCCACCGCCTGACGCGGCAAGGTCGCGGTGAGGGTCGCCTCGCCTTCCTTGACGTTCAGGCGGCGGATCTCGGTCATCTTTTCCAGCCCACCGGCCTTTTCCAGCGCCTTGATCTGCTCAGAGGTCGGCGACTGCGGGGAGCCCATCCGACCCCACGCGGCGAACGCGTTGCTGTGGCTTCCGTCGATCCGGTACTCGGTCACGCGCGCCGTCTTCGCGGGTAGGCCGGAGAGGCGGAGGGTGACGTGGGCGTCAGGACCGGCCACGTCGTCGTCGTGGTAGTGCCACGCCATTACCGCGATCCGGCCGCCCTCGCGGCTGGCGAGGGCGCCAACGTCAGGGCGTTCGCGGACGCCTTTCTCGACGATCTCGTCTAGAGGGATCGCGCCGTCGCTCCGGGCTTCGATCCGTTCGCCCCCCATCTTCGAGAACATCCGGAACACGTTCAGGACGGGCAGGTCGATCCCGTTGGAGGCGAGCTGACGGAAGCCCGCGAAGTAGGGCTGCCCCTCGAAGGTGAAGGCCCAGGTGAGGGCGCCCTCGAAATCCACCCCGTGCCTCGCGGCGAGGTCGAGCTTGCGGGCGAACGAGGCGGCGGTGTAGCTGGAGTACATCGTGCCGTTTCGGTAGCCTACGGTCGGGCCTTGGCAGGCGGCGCACCCTTCGGGGTCCGATTCGCCGATCACGATGGGCTTGGCCTTAAGTTCGGGGATCGAGGCGACGATGCCGAAGTTCTCGTCGACGGTGCGGAGTTGGGCGGCGATCCCCATGCGGACGTGGCCATCGACGGTGGTCGGCGCGCCCTTCGCGTGGAAGGAGACGAAATCGAGGGGCGTTCCCACCGCGAGGCAGTGTTGCAGGAACTCTCGGAAGTAGCGCCCGCCGCCCGCCGAGTCCGGCCCGCCGACCCGTGCGGTGGGAAGAGCGCGGCGCACCGCCGCGATCGCGGTGTCGTGGAGCCGCCGAAACTCCTCCGGCGTTCCCCGCCAATAGCCGATGTTCGGCTCGTTCCAGACTTCCCAGTACCATTTCTCGACCTCTCGCGCGCCGTAGCGATCGACGCAGTGCTTCGTCCACCGGTAGACCAGCTCGCTCCACTTGTCCCAGTCCTTGGGGGGGTAGGCCCAACCGGTGTAGATCTCGTCGTAACGGGCGGTCGGCGTCCAACGATGCCGATATGGCTCGGGATGGGTCGAGAGGGCTTCGGGCATGAACCCGATCTGGGCGTAGGGACGCACCCCGCGCTTGAGGTAGGTGTCGAAGATGCCATCGAGGATGCGCCAGTCGTAAACCGGCGTGCCGTCGGGCCGCTCCGTGTAGGCGTTGGTGCTCCCCCACTTGAACGAGGCCGTCCCGTCCCCCGTTGTGAGAAGATTGTGGGCGCGGAAGTAGACATTTCCCGGCCGGAGCTTGCCGAGCTCGCCGACGAGCTTGCTCCCGTTCTTCATCGTCGCGTAGTTGGGCTCGTCCGCGCCGAAGAATCGCCAGATCTCCCGGAGCCTGCCCTGGGACTTGGAGGCATCGACGTGGATCTCGACGTCGAACGCCTCCTCGTGGCGGGCGAAAGCAACGGCGGCGGCGAGTGGCATCAGGATCATTCCCAGCGCCAGGAACGGCTTCGTTCGGCGGTGCACCGCCCAGTTTAGCCAAATGCCTTGCGCCGGGAAACTCCGTCCGCCACGCGACGGCTTCGGTGGACGGCCCTAGCCGCCGACGCAGCCCGTCGGCACGCCGGGAATCGAGCCGTTCCTATAGTAGAGGTCGACGGGGTTCAACTGCGTGTTCGAGCCTAGCGTCGGCAACGGAGCCGTGCAGTCCAGCGTCGCGTCGTAGTTGAGGCTCCCGAACGTGTAGGTGTTGTAGAAAAGGGCGATGCCGTTGGACTTGACGCTGGTGGCGTCGACCGAGAGCCGGGCCGCGTTCGAGGGCACGTAGGCGGCGTAGGTCCCGCTCGGGCCCGCAGGAACGGTAGCGAGGGCTTCCGTATCGCCGGCCGCATAGAACGAAACGGCGATTCCGGGGGCGCTCGCGCCCGAGATGGTCCGCACCTGACCCGTCACGCGGACGAGGCCGGTGGGAAGAACGCGAAGGACCGTCGAGAGAGTCTGGCCGTTCACCGTTCCTTGGACGGTGTAGCCCGTCGACGAGGCGGCGTTCGCCACGACCGTCGCGCCCGAGACGCTCGCGACGCTGCTGGGCGCGGTGATCTGGAGGTTCGTGACGTCGACGTACGCTCCCGGATAGGTGACGGCGCCCGAGGCGTCGACCTGCCGGACGACCCTCAACGCACGTACCCTCAAGCTCTGGCCCTGAACGACGTTGGCGAGGCTTTGGGCGGGAGCGGTCGTGGAGGCGTCGTCGACGCCGACGAGCGTCAAGAAGATCTGAGTGGTCGACCCGCTCGGGGCCGGCGTTCCGCCTTTGTCACCGCCTCCGCCGCATCCGGCGAGAGGAAGGGAAACGAGGCAAACGGCGAACAGGGGTGCGAAGACGGAACGGGCCATGGCTGTGCTTTCAGGATACGCCGCGTTCCACCTTTTTGGAAAGGAACGCGTGGGGCAGGAGTTGCGCGAGCGTGTAGGTGTGGACGGGTTCGGAGCCGGCGATCAGTTCGACCGTTACAGCGGAAGGGTCGGTCGCGAACTCTAGAAGGGACTGAAGACAGATGCCGCAGGGAGCGCCGCCGTCCACGGTGGCGACCGCCACCCGCCGAACTTCGCGCCCGCCTTCGGCGACGAGACGCGCGAGGGCTCCCCGTTCCGCGCAGATCGTGGCGCCGTACGAAACGTTCTCGACGTTGCAGCCTGCGTGAACCCGACCTTTCTCATCCTCCAAGGCCGCGCCGACCGCGTAGCCGCTGTAAGGAGCATAGGCCCGCGCGCGGGCGGCCAAGGCCTCCTCGTCGAGTCGGGGCATAGGACCCAAGATACCCTTCGCTGCGAGAGTCCATACTGGAGAGAGCAATGGACGGCCCTTCCCGACGCGAGCTCCTGCTGGCGGGCCTCGCCGCCGCCCCGCTCCGCGCCCTCGCCATGATGCCCCAGACCTTCGATTCCCGACGCCCCGCACCCGGCGCGCGCCACTTTTCCAGTCCCGCCGTGGAGGCGGCCATCGTCCGGGCCAAGTCGCGGATCGCCGATCCCGAGCTGGCGTGGCTTTTCGAGAACTGCTTCCCGAACACCCTCGACACGACGGTGACCTACTCCGAGCGGGACGGCAAGCCCGACACCTATGTCATCACGGGCGACATCGACGCGATGTGGCTTCGCGACTCCTCGGCCCAGGTCTGGCCCTACCTGCCCCTGGCGCGTGAGGACGACGCCCTCCGCAAGCTCCTCGCGGGCGTGGTACGGCGGCAGAGCCGCAACATCCTGCTCGACCCTTACGCGAACGCGTTCTTCGACGACCCGAGCCGCGAGAGCGAGTGGAAGCACGACCAGACGGAGATGCGCCCCGGCGTCCACGAGCGCAAGTGGGAGATCGACTCGCTCTGCTACCCCCTGCGTCTCGGCTACGGCTACTGGAAGACGACGGGCGACGAGTCGCCTTTCGACGCCGAGTGGGAGTCCGCCGCCGATGCTATCGTCCGAACCTTCCGCGAGCAGCAGCGCAAGGACGGCCCCGGTCCCTACGCCTTCTACCGTCCGGGCGCCTCGCCCGAAGGCGGGCCGGGCAATCCTATCGCGCCAACGGGACTGATCTTCTCCCGCTTCCGGCCTTCCGACGACGCGACGGACTACGGCTTCCTCATCCCGTCCAATCTGTTCGCGGTCGTCTCGCTCCATCAGATGGCGGAGATCCTCGCGACGGTGCGCCACCAGCCCGCGAAGGCCCTCGCCGCTCGCGAACTAGCAGACGAGGTGGAGAACGCGCTCAAGGTTCACGCGATCAAGGAGGCCGACGGCCTCGGCCCGGTCTACGCGTACGAGGTCGATGGCCTCGGCCATTACTCGATGATGGACGACGCGAACGTCCCCAGCCTCCTCGGTCTGCCCTATCTCGGCGCCGTCTCGGCGGGCGACATGATCTACCAGAATACGCGTCGTCTCGTCTGGAGCCCGAAGAACCCTTGGTTCTTTACCGGCCGTTACGAGGGCATCGGCGGTCCGCACATCGGTCCCGACTGGATCTGGCCTATGAGCCACATCCTGCGTGGCCTCACCGCGACCGACCCCGCCGAGGTCAAGGAGGTCCTGCGCGTCCTCAAGGCGACCCATGGCGGGACGGGCTTTATGCACGAGTCGTTCCACAAGGACGATCCCGCCCGCTACACGCGCCACTGGTTCGCCTGGGCGAACACCCTGTTCGGAGAACTCGTCCTCCACGCGCTCGACCGCTACCCATCGCTCGTAGAAAAGGGATGAGACCTTTCCTGCCTCTCGCCTCCGTCGTTCTGGCGGGGGCTCTCCTCGGCGGTTGCGGCGGGGGCGGCGGCTTCCGCTCGAACCGCGACGACGACTCCGATTTCGAGGGACGCTACACGGGAACGTTCGTCTCCCGCGACGGAACCGTGGACGGGACGCTCCAGCTCACGGTGGACCGCGACGGCGACATCGCCGGAACCGCGACCGACTCTCGCCGCACCGGGGCGGGGACCATCGATCGGAACCTGAGCGCCTTCCGAGGAACGACGTTGAACCTCACTCTGGGTTACGCGGACGCTACGACCGACACCTTCGTGGGCCGCGTCGATCGGGGCGCCGACGACCTGCTGACCGGCACCGTCCAAGAGCGCGACGGCAACGGGGCGATCCTGTTCACGGTGACCTTGACGCCTACGAGCTAGAGCATAGGGCTGGGACGGGGGCAGGCCGATCCCCCTCTGCTCTACCGCCTTTCCCGGCAGGGCATTCCCAGTTCGCGAAGCCGTTCCAGGACCGCCTCTAAGTGTGTTCGATCGCGGGTTTCGACCACACAGTCGACCTCGACGGTCGAAACGTCCGCACTGGCGAACGCCCGCTCGTGCACGATCTGCTTGATGCTCGCCCCCGCATCCGCGAGGGCCCCGGTCAGGCGGGCGAGACCGCCCGGACGGTCGGAGATGATCGCGGTGAAGCGCGCGAGGCGGCCGTCTACCGCGAGGCCGTGCTCGATGACGCGGCCCAGCACCGTGGGGTCGATGTTGCCGCCGCAAAGGCAGAGCACGACCTTCTTGCCTCGGAGATCGTTCAACTCACCCGCCAGAAGGGCGGCGAGCGGGGTCGCGCCCGCACCCTCGACGACGCCCTTCTCCAGCTCTACCAGCCTCAGGATCGCAAGTGCGACAGGCTCCTCGTCCACCCGCACGACCCGATCCACGACGCGCTGGGCGATCTCGAAGGCCCGCCCGCCGACCGTCGGGACGGCGAGTCCGTCGGCGAGGGTCGCGCCGACGGTCGCGAGCGTGGGACGGCCCGCATCGCGGGCGGCGGAGTAGCTCGCGGAGCGATGGGTCTCGACCCCGACGATCTCGCATTCCGGTCGGAGCCGCTTGGTCGCCAGCCCGAGCCCGGCGATCAGCCCGCCGCCGCCCACGGGCACGACGATGGCGTCCGCGTCCGGGACCTGATCCAGGATCTCAAGTCCCAGGGTGCCCGCGCCCGCGATCACGTCCGCGCCGTCGAAGCCGTGGACGTACGCCAAGCCTTCCTCCTCGACGAGCCGGTCGGCCAGATCCTTCGCCTCGCCGATGTTCTCGCCCGAGAGCAGGACCCGCGCCCCGAGCGCCCGGCATCGCGACTGCTTGATCAGCGGGGCCACGGTGGGCATCACGACGGTGACCGGGATGCCGAGGTCGCGTCCGTGGAACGCGAGGGCCAGCGCGTGGTTGCCCGCCGACGCCGCGACCACCCCGATCCGCTTTTGCGCCTCCGGAAGCAGGAGCAGCGCGTTGCGCGCGCCGCGCTCCTTGAACGAGCCCGTGCGCTGAAGGTACTCCGCCTTCGGAAACACGCGGCATCCCGTCAGTTCGCTCAGCGCGGGCGACTCCAGGCACGGCGTGACCGTCACCCCTCCTGCGATGCGCGTCCGGGCGGCGAGGATATCGTCGAAGGTCACGTCCACGGGACGTTAGGGTACTTGGTCTCGCGCGGCCACGCGCCAGGGGAGAGTTCCCGAGGGAGGTTCAGGTGGTTTCCGGCGTCGCGAAGGGTTCGTGGGGCCGACCGCGCAGAGGAGCCGGGAAGGCGAAGCTCGGGTCTTTCCGAAACTCCGAGGGGGACCGACCGAGCTGCTGGCGGAAGAACCGGGTGAAGTAGGCGGGGTCGGGAAAGCCCGTGCGCGAGGCGACGGTGGCGACGGGTAGATCCGTTTCGAGCAACAGGCGCTTCGCCGCCAGGATTCGGACGTGTCCCAGGTACTCGCGGGGCGAGCATCCGACCTCCCCGCGGAACACCTCCGTGAAGCGTCCGATCGAGAGGAAGGACGAGGCCGCGAGGTCGCCGATCCTAAGGGGCTCGGCGTAGCGAAGTTCGATAAGGGCGCGGGCTCTCGAGGCGACGGGCGAGCCGAGCCCTTGGGCGAGGCGGTGACAGCGCGCGAGGAACACCAGAAAGCGCAGGAACGTCGCCTGCACCATCACGGCCCGGTCAGGCGCGTCGAACTCCCATTCCTGGCGCATCTCGCGCAGCATCTCGCCCGCTCGAAGGTGGTCCGCCGGGCTAAGCCGGAGCCATCGGCTCGATTCGGCCCCGTCGTACCCGAGGAACCACGGAGCCAGCCCCGGAATGGAGGAGAGGGCCTCCTGGACTTCGGAGGAGAACATCGACGGAATGAAGTGGATGGCGTCGAGCGTCAACCGGTCGGAGTCTTCGAACCGGTGCGACATGCCGACGCCCATGGCGTAGACATCGCCTTCTCGGACTTCGAAGGGCGCCTCGTCGACGAGATGGACCCCGCTCCCATGACGGGCGACGTAGACGGACATAAAGTCCTCGTGAAGATGGGAACGGGTGAAGTCGGGGCTTTCCGCCCGATCCTCGAAGAGGACGATAGGAAGACGGTCGCTGACGCTTCCGGCGGTCATGCTCCGCAACGCTTCGAATCCGATGCGGAAAGGCGTGATCGGCAATTTGTCCTAGAATTCCCTCGGTTCGTCCATGTCGTCCGAGGGGCGGCAAAGGTTAAGCTACCCGAGATGGGAATCTTGACTCTGGGGGTCCTCCCGCTTTCCCCGACCCCTCGCCCCCACATCGCTGTGGCGCCGAAGGCGGGGGCCCTGGCGCCCTACGCGCTGCGTTGCGAAAGCCTCACCGATCCTTTCGGCGTTGGACGCGAGAAGCCCAACCTGAGCTGGAAGCTCAAGGCCGCGAAGGAAGGGTTGCGCGACCTTCGGCAGAGCGCCTACGCGGTGCGCGTCGGAACCGCGCCCGGAAGGGCCGACCTCTGGAACTCCGGTCGGGTCGTCTCGTCCGCCCAGTACGGTGTGACGTACGGCGGCAAGCCCTTAGGGAGCGGGCGGCAGGCGTACTGGTCCGTGAGGACTTGGGACGGAAGCGGCCACCCCTCGGCTTGGAGTCCCGTCGCTCGATTCTCCGTCGGTCTGCTGAAGGAATCCGACTGGAAGGGGAAGTGGATCGCCTACGACGTTCCTGAGGGCGCCGAAGGGCAGACTTTCGCCGGAGCGTCCTGGATCTGGAGCGCGGCGGACGGCACGGGGGACGCGCCCGTCGTCAAGCGGACGTTCACCAAAGGCTTCACGCTCGCCGCCAAGCCCGCCACCGCTCCGTTCGCGATCACGGCGGACGACGCGATGACGCTCTGGGTCAACGGTCGGGAGGTGTACCGGAGCAAGCGCACGACCGACGAATGGCGCACGCCCGTACGGATCGACCTCAAAGACCATCTCCGCGCGGGTGAGAACGAGATCCGGGTCGAGGTCGAGAACACGACCAAGAGTCCGGCGGGCGTCATCGCGCGGCTTGCGGTGGGTGGAACGACCGTCGTGACCGATCGGTCCTGGACGACGGAGGGCGGCGTTCGGATCGTCGCCGCCTACGGCGGCGGGCCATGGGGCCGCTTCGGCGAAGGCCGGGTTCTGCGCCCTTCCGTCGTCTATCGGAAGCGTTTCGGCTCTCGCTCCAACCTCGTCCGGGCGACCGCCGACGTCACCGCCCTCGGCCTCGTCGACTTCTACCTGAACGGCAAGCGCGTCACCGACGACCTTTTCACTCCCGGCTGGACCGACTACCACAAGCGGGTTTACGCCCGCACTTTCGACGTGACCCGGATGCTTGCCAGCCGGACGGGGAACAACGTCGCCCTCGAGGTGGGCGACGGTTGGTACTCGGGCTACGTCGGCTTCGGCGCCCAGCGCTCGCACTACGGCGACCGTCCGCGCGTTCGCGCGCAGATCACGCTGGAGTACGCCGACGGCACGAAGGAGACGATCGGCACGGACGGAAGCTGGAACGCGATGACCGGCGCGCGGCGCGTCCAGGACTTTCTCGCGGGCGAGGAGTACGACGCCCGCCTGATCGGTGCGGGCGATCCCTTCCGCCCGACGTTCCGCCGCGTGCGAGCGCGCGTGATCGACGGGATCAAGACGAAGGTGGAGCCGTTCCCCGGCGTACCCGTCCGCCCCTACGCGCGCCTGAACCCGGTCAAAGTCACCCCGCAGGGCGGGGGCTACATCCTCGACTTCGGCCAGAACCTCGCTGGCTTCGCTCATCTGAAGGCCTCAGGGCGGGCTGGTGAGCGGGTCCAGCTCCAGTTCGTCGAGGTGCTGAACCCCGATGGGACGCCCTACACCGCCAACCTGCGTTCCGCCCGCGCGATCGACGCCTATACCTTTGCGGGCGAGGGGGTGGAGGAGTGGGAGCCGCGTTTCACCTTCCACGGCTTCCGGTATCTGAAGGTCACCGGCATGGGACGTGCGCCGAAGCCGGGCGAGATCACCGCCGTCGCGATCAGCAGCGACACTCCCGAGACGGGCACGATCGAGACGAGCGATCCGATGATCAACAAGCTCGCGAAGAACGCCTGGTGGACCCAGAAGATGAACTTTATCGACGTGCCCACCGACTGTCCGCAGCGCGACGAGCGTCTCGGCTGGACCGGCGACGCCCAGGCCTACATCCGTACCGCCTCGACCTATTCCGACGTGCAGTCCTTCTTCGACAAGTGGCTCGTCGCTCTGGACGACGGCCAGCGGCGGGACGGCCAGTATCCGCAGGTCGCCCCGAACATCGTGGCGGGCGACGACGGCGGCCCCGCCTGGGCCGACGCGGGCGTGATCTGTCCCAAGACGATCTACGACGTCTACGGCGATAAGCGCCTTCTCGCCGAGCGCTACCCGCAGATGCGAAAGTTCGTGGAGTTCTGCCGCGCCCGGAGCACGCCCGACCTTCTGCCGCCCCGGAACTTCCACTGCTTCGGCGACTGGCTCAGCATCAACGCGAGCACCCCGAACGAGGTGATCTACGAGGCGTACTTCGCCTATTCGACGCGACTCCTCGCCCAGTCGGCGCGCGAACTCGGCTACCGGGACGACGCGGCGAAGTACGAGAAGCTTTCCGCCGACGTGAAGGCGGCCTTCAACCGCGCCTACGTCTCGAAGGACGGCAAGGTCTCGGGCGACACCCAGACCGCCTACGTCCTCGCCCTCGGTTTCGACCTGCTCGAAAAGCCGATGCGCCCCCTCGCCGCCGCGCGACTCGTGGCGAACATCCAGAGCCGGGGCTGGCACCTCTCGACCGGCTTCGTCGGCACGCGCGACCTCATGCGCGTCCTCACCGAGATCGGTCGCGACGACGTCGCCTTCCGCCTCCTTCATAACACCACGTTCCCGAGTTGGGGCTTCGAGATCAAAAACGGCGCGACCACGGTCTGGGAGCGTTGGGACGGCTACACGCCTGAGAAGGGTTTCCAAGACCCCGGGATGAACTCGTTCGCCCACTACGCCTACGGCGCGGTGATGGGCTGGGTCTTCGCGAACGTGGGCGGGATCGACAACTCGGCTCCCGGTTTCGCGCGCATCAAGATCGCGCCGAAGATCGATCCCCGCCTGAGGTGGGCCAAGACGTCGTACGACAGCGTCCGCGGACCTGTCCGCACCGAGTGGCGCAAGGCGAACGGCAAGGTCACCCTCGCCGTCGAGATTCCGCCGAACGCGACCGCGACGATCGCTATTCCCGGCGGCGGCACGAAGAACGTCGGGTCGGGAACGTACCGGTTCGTCACCGCCTGGCGGGACTAGGTCCTCTTCCGACCCCTCCTCTCAGGAAGGGTCTGGAAAGGCGGGGCATGACAACCATGCCCCGCCTTTTCCACTTCAGGGACCGGGACGATTCTGGAAACGCTCATCTCACGAGCCCCCTTCAAAGCCGCTTTGAGCGATACTGGAGAAGGCCCTAAGGGGGCGTAAAGTCGATGAAGACCCATGAGAACGGCGAAACGACGGAAGGGCGATCATGATCCTTCCTTGCCTCGTCGCCCAAGCGCCGCCTATCCCGCTGTTCTCGTCGATGCTGATCGACGAGAACGGCGTCGGCGAGATCAAGGCTCTGGTCGACGAATCGGGGGTTGGGAAGCCCGCGAAGCCGTTCTTTCCCGGTTGGAAGGCCGACCGCTACCCGGTGAGCGTCGCTATCGATCTCGGCGGCCCCTGCCGGATCGAACGCGTTTCGATCTACCACGAAACGGGCGAAGGGACGATCGATCTTTCGACCGGGACGCCCTTCGCTTGGCGAGCGACGCCGGTCCCGCTCGCGGGCTATCAGCAATGGATCGACACTCCGGTGGGGAAGGAGACCCGGTGGCTCCGTCTCACCTTGAAGAGCCCGTGCTCCATCCCCGAGATCGTCGTCTATGGAACGCGCCTCGCGCCGTTGCCGACGACGAAGGGAAAGCCCGCGCGCGGTCCGCTCCCGACGATGGACCGTCTGATCGGGGTCAACGCGTTTATCGACGATCCGGTCGAGCGGATCGCCCCGCCCGGCGGCTTTGTGCGGGAATACCACCCTTCGGGCTGGGACACGGAGGGGGCGGACCATCGGCTTCGATTCCAGCCGAGCGGCGCGGGTGGCGGCGCTTGGTCGTTCGACGACTACTACGCGAAACTGAAGGCCGCCGGGTGTGAGGTGGTCCCCTGCTACCAGCAGTGGCCCACTTGGATGTTTGGCGCCGGTCGAGAGGACGACAAGCCGCTAGAGGCGAAATCCGACCCGCTGGCGCCCGCCTCCTACGTGGAGCACGCGCGACACCTGTTCCAGGTCGCCGCCCGCTACGGTTCGCGCAAGCTCGATGACGGCGAACTGAAACTCGCCCAGGGTCAGCCGCGCCGCTCGGGGCTCGGTCTGCTTCGCTGGATCGAGAACTGGAACGAACCGGACAAGACATGGTGGGGCCGCGCTTCCCACTTCGATCCCTATGAACTGGCGGCGATGTGCAGCGCGGACTACGACGGCGATCAGGGGCGTCTCGGCACAGGCGTCGGAGTCAAGGCCGCCGATCCGAGCCTGCGGCTGGCGCTCGGAGGCCTCGCGGGCCTCAACCTCGACTACCTCAAGGCGATGAAGCTCTGGTCCGACGTTCACCGGAACGGAAGCTTTCCTTCCGACGCCCTGAACCTCCACCACTACTCCTCGACCGCCGGCGAGCAGGGCTTTGGCAAAGATACCGTCGCTCTCAGTCCCGAGGCCGACCATCTGCGGGAGAAGATGGAAGCGATCACGGACTGGCGCGACGCCAACCTGCCGGGCAAGCAGGTCTGGCTAACGGAGTTCGGCTACGACACGAACGAGGGTTCGCCGCTCTACGCCCGTCCGATCGGGAAGATGAGCGCGCTGCAGGTCCAGTCCGCATGGCTCGTGCGCGGCTACCTCGCGCTCGCCGCCGCCCGGGTCGACCGGGCGGCGATGTTCATGCTGCGCGACGTCGACTCGAAATCGACCGGCGTGTTCGGCACCTGCGGCCTCGTGGGCGAGAAGGGAAGCTGGAAGCCCAAGCCTTCGTTCTTCGACGTCTCCGCCCTTCGCTATGCCTTGAAAGGGATGCGGTTCGGAGCGGAGGTCCCTACGGGACGGCCGGACGTGCGCGTCTACCGGTTCGACGGGCCGAAGTCCCGCGCCTACGCGGTCTGGTGTCCGACGAGCGAAGACCATCGCGTCGAAGGCTTTCGCC
Organism: uncultured Fimbriimonas sp.; assembly: GCA_964516175.1. Lineage (GTDB taxonomy): Bacteria > Armatimonadota > Fimbriimonadia > Fimbriimonadales > Fimbriimonadaceae > Fimbriimonas. Next base: position 18,893 of record CAZEWR010000004.1, read on the forward strand.
TGAGGCTTCCCACCGGTTCGGCCCGGCAGATCGTGCTCGGCCAAGGGGCGTCCCAAGGTGTCCCGCGTTCTCTCGCCACGCAGAAGGGTGAGGCTGAGCTTGCCGTTTCCGAAACGCCCACGCTGGTCGTCGTGAACGGTTAGACCGGCGAGGCTCCCATCGCCGCCAACTCCCGGATGTCCCGTGCGACGACCCAAAGCGGGACGATCCCGACCAGACCGAAGGCGCAGTCGATAGGAAGCCAGAAGAGGGGGACGCCCCGCAAGGGGCCGAAGACGAGGGCCACGGGGATGCTCGCGAGGCAGCAGAACATTCCCCAGCGGACGATGAACGCGTTCCGCACCGGATCCCTGATCGGACCCCAGAAGGCCGCCGCGATCATGAGGTGGCCGAAGGCGAGCCAGTCGTTGCCGTAGGCCAGAAAGGGGTAGCGCGCGTCCGTGTCGACGAGGGCGTCGCGTACCCGCGCGATCCAGCCCGACAGTCCCGCCGCCCCCGTCTGGGCTCCGGTCCAGCGTGCGAGAAGCGTCAGCTCCTGAACCAGCGGCACGGCGGTGACGCCCGCCAGGACGATGCCGAGGGCGAAGCCCGTGAGGAGGACCCGAATACGCCTCTCTAGGAATCGTCGACGCTCCACACGTCCATTGTGGCCCTCGAAAGCGACGGTCCTAGGGACCAGGGCGTAGACTAGAGCTATGGCGCGAAGGGCGGCTCTCCTGGTGAGAATGCTCCTGTCGCTCGTTCTGATCGTGGCCGCGATGCCCCTCCGAGCGAGCGGGCCGCCGTGTCCGCCCTTTTCGCCGACCCCGGCGAAGAAGGGGGGCACGGCGGCGAAGTGCGCGATGCCCTGTTGCGCGAAGAAGACGGTCGAGATGGCCTGCTGCAAGGCGAAGAAGGCCGTCGCGAACCAAGCCGACGCCTGCCCTTGCGAGCTGAAGGCCGCCTTCCCCGCGCCCGCGGTCGAGTCGAAGGCGGTGTTGCCCGCGTTCGGCGGCCCGCTTCTCCTCCTTCCCGAGGCGATCCTTTCCTTCGTCCCGACCGCCTTGGTTCAGAGCGGACCCGGCATCTTCGGGACCGACTCGGGCCCGCCGATCTCCCCGCCCACCGACTCCGACGCTTCCCGCGCGCCTCCCGTCGCCCGTGCCTGACCCCTCGTCGACGCACGACCCCCGACCGGAGAAACACCCTGCTTACCCCCCTTATCCTGGGAGCCCTCGCGCTCTCCCAATCCCCTATCGTCGTAACCCCTCCCCTGCCCAAGGGGAGGGAGTCTTCGCCAACCCTCGCGACCGTCGGCAAGTACCGGATCGAGTTGCGCGTTCCCGACGCCGGCCTCTACGCGGGCGAAACGGTCGATGTGGAGTTCCGCGTCTCCGACACGACCCGCAAGGACCCCATCGAAGGCCTCGCGGGCGTCGAAGACGCGAACCCCGCCGCCACCGTCACCATGCCTGAGATGCCGGGGATGCCCGTCCAGCGGCCCAGCATCCACCGCGAGGGGGTGCCCGGCGACTACGGCCTGGAACTGTTCTTCCCCCACGGTGGCACGTACAAGATCGGCGTCCGTCTCGCCCCGACGGGCGGCAAGCCCGCCTACGCCGCTTTCAACGTCGAGGTGAAGGACGCGGACGCGCGGCCCGAAGGGAAAGCCGCCGCTCCGCCCTACCGCGTCGAGCTGCTCGGCTCTCCGAACCCGTCGGCGGGCAAGGCCACGCCGCTTAGGATCGCGATCCGCGAGCGGAACGGAACGATCGTCCGCCGGTTCGACATCGCCCATACCAAGCCCATGCACCTCATGGTGATGAGCAAAGACCTGAGCTGGTTCGTCCACGAACACCCCGCGCCTCAGCCGGACGGTACCTTCACGATCGATCAGACCTTCCCGGCGGGCGGCGACTACCGGATCTTCGCGGACGTCGCGCCCAAGGACAAGGGCTCTCAGGTGCTCGGTACGAGCCTGCGCGTCGGCGGACCCATGTCGAACCGGGTCGTCCCTCTGAAACCGAGCCGACGCGCCACGTCGGGAGGAATCGTCGCGACTCTCGCCGACGGCCCCTTGCCGGTCGGCCGCTCGGTCCCGCTCGCCTTCCGCCTACACGACACCCAGGGGCGGCCCGTGACCGACCTCCAGCCGTATCTCGGCGCGAACGGCCACCTGATGATCGTCCTCCAAGACGGCTCGGCTTTCGTCCACAGCCACCCGGCGGATGGCGCGGCGGCCCAGGCTCGCCTCCAGAAGGGCGAGGTGGACTTCAACGCTCGCTTCCCCCGCGCCGGGACCTACAAGGCCTGGGCCCAGTTCCAGCGCCGCGGCCAGGTCGTTACCTTGCCTTTCGTGTTCCGAGTCGACTGAACTCCAAGCTGGAGCAAACCATGAGAAGCCTTTTTCCCACCCTCGCCCTGATCGTTTCGTCCCTGGTCCTCCCGGCGCGCGCCCTCGCGCACGAGGTTCCCTGTCCCCTCTGCGGCCTCAAGGTCGCGCAGGCCACGAAGAGCCAGGACAACGAGGTGGTCCTGCGCTTCGGCAAGAAGCGCATCGAGTACCGGTGCGTCTACTGCGCCCTCGCCGACGCGAAGAAGTACGACGGCGACCTGTTCGTCTACGCGCCTTCCGAAACGAAGGGAAAGCCCGTCATCCTCTCCCGCGCGGCGGGGAAGTGGAGCGTCGTGAAGGTCGACGGCGAGAAGCTCGTTCCGGAGGAAGGAGCCGTCTTTCTGAACGCGTTCGACTCCCATAAGGAGTGCGCCGCCCTTTCGAGGGCCTTCCACACGCAGGCGGGCTTCGAGGCCTACAAGCCCAAGGCGAAGGGCGCCAGGCCGCTGACGCTCGACGAGCTGCTCGCGAAGGCGGCGGGGTGAGCCGCCTTCGCCGTGGGGGGAGCGCTCTGGCCTTCCTCGTCCTCGCCGCCTTCGCCGCCGCTCAAGAGAAGTGCGCTCACTGCGCGATGCCCATTCCCGAGAAGGACCGGGTCTCGGTGACGATGGGCGGCAAGACGGTGCCCGTGCGGTGCATGCTCTGCGCACGCGATCTCGCCGCCCAGTCGCCGGGAGCGGCGACCGTCACGGGTCCGACGGAAGACCCCGCACGGCCCCTCGTCCTACGCTCGGACGATCGGGGAGAATGGACCGCCAACATCCCCGAGGTCGTGTTCCTCGAGGACGAGGGCGACCACGCCCTCTGCAACCGTTGGTCGCGGGCCTTCACCTCGGTCCAAGCGTTCGGGCGGTACGTCGCGGAGAACCCCGCCTACCGGAACGTCAAGCCGCTCACCCTCGCGGAGTGGTCCGCGAAGCAAGGCAAAGAGATGGATCATGGCTCGATGCCGGGGATGCAGGGCATGGAACACGGCATGGGCGGCACGATGCGGGGAATCCTCGGTCCCTGGAGCATGGCCCGCGAGGGCTCGGGGACCTCTTGGCTGCCCGACGACTCGCCCATGTTCATGAAGGACCTGGGCAAGAGCGGCCGCTACTCGCTCTACTACATGGGGAATTTCTCCCTGAACTACACCGACAGCAACGCGTCCCGGGAGGGGCGCGGTCCGCAGGAGTTCTACTCGAACTCCATGCCCATGCTGATGGTGCGGCGCGGCCTCGCCAACGGCGACACCCTCGGTTTCCGAGTGATGGGTTCGCTCGACCCCGTTTTCAACGGCCAGTTCGGCGCGCCGAACCTTTTCCAGACGGGCGAGACCGCCCACGGCCAGGAGTTGGTCGACCGCCAGCATCCGCACGACCTGATCGCGGAGGTTTCCGCGACCTACAGCCGGAACGTCGGCGGCGCGAACCGCGCCTTCCTCTATCTCGCCCCGATCGGCGAGCCCGCGCTCGCGGGCTCGATGTATCTGATGCGCCCGAGCGGCATGGAGAACCCGGAGGCTCCGATCACCCACCATTGGTTCGACTCCTCGCACATCACCTTCGGGGTGGCGACCCTCGGCTTCCAGGTCGGCGACCGCTTCAAGGTCGACGCTTCGGCCTTCAAGGGGCGCGAACCCGACGAGAACCGCTACGCGCCGGACCGCCTCGGGCTCGACTCGGCTTCCGCGCGCCTGACCTACAACCCGTCGCGGAGCCTTTCCATGAGCGTCTCCTACGCCTCGCTCCACTCTCCGGAATCCAACGCGCCGGACGAGGACCAGAACCGTTCGACGGCGGCCCTCCACTACGGCCGGAAGATCGGCGGGAACGACTGGCTCGCCGCGACCGCCCTCTGGGGACGGGACGCGCACGGCGGCCATACCAGCGACGCCTACCTGCTGGAGGGCTCGCTCTACCGAGGGGACTGGACGACCTACCTGCGCTACGAGAACGTGCAGAAGGACGAGTTGGCGGGCGTGCCGGAGGGCATCTACACCGTGAACAAGTGGACCCTCGGCGCCACGCGCGACTTCGCCCACCCCTCGGGCTTCGACGTGGGCCTCGGTGGCTACGTGGGGCTCTACGCCTTTCCGTCCGCCCTCCAGCCGTTCTACGGCAAGACGCCGGTCAGCCTGGGCGTCTACCTGCGTATTCGACCGGGACGGATGAACCACGACATGGCGGGCATGAAGACGAACGACGGCATGGGCGGGATGAGCATGAAGAGCGAGAAGGGATAGCCGCATAATAGTCCGATGCCGCTCCTCCACCCCTCTGGCGCCGCCGGTGCGGACGAGGCCGGACGCGGCCCGCTCGCCGGGCCGCTCGTCGCGGCGGCGGCGATCCTTCCCGACGGCTTCGATCTGACGGGGCTGGACGACAGCAAGAAGCTCGACGGGCCGCGACGGGCGGCCCTCGAAGCCCGGATCAAGGCGAGGGCGCGCTGGGCGGTCGAGGTCGTGTCCGCCGCCGAGGTGGACCGCCTCAATCCCCTGCGCGCGAGTTTAGAGGCGATGGGCCGTGCCCTCGCCCGCCTCGCTCCAGAGCGCGCGTTCGTGGACGGCAACCAGGTCCCGAGGGGCTTGGCCTTTCCCGTGGAGGCGGTGGTGAAGGGCGATGGCAAGCTGGCCTGCGTCGCCGCCGCCTCGATCCTCGCCAAGACGGAGCGCGACCGCCTTCTCACCGCCCTCGCGGCGGAGTATCCGCCGTACGGCTTTGAGCGACATTTCGGCTACGGCACCCCGGCCCACCTCGCCGCCCTTCGCGAGCACGGCCCCTGTCCCGAGCATCGTCGTTCCTACGCGCCGATCCGGGCGTTGCTCGAGCAACCGAGCCTTCTGTAGCGCCGCTACAATGGTGTCGTGCGAAACCTGAGGGCGGAGGGGGCGGCGGCGGAGGACCGGGCGGCGGACTTCCTGCTCGCCAAGGGCTATACGCTCGTCACCCGGCGGCGCAAGGTCGCGGGCGGGGAGATCGACCTCGTGTGCCTCGACGGCGAGACGCTCGTGTTCGTCGAGGTGAAGGCCCGCTTTGCGCCCGGCTTTCGTCCCGAGGAATCGCTCGGTCCCGCGAAGGTCCTCCATCTGCGCGCGGCGGCCCGAAGCTGGGTCGACGGCTGCGGCGACGAGGGAAGGATCTGGCGCTTCGACCTCGTCGCGATCGACCGCGCGGGGCTGCGGCACTACGAGAACGTTCTCGGCGAGTAGGGTCAGGCTTCTCGTTCGGGCGCCGCTACCAGAGCCAGCGCTTCATGTCGAAGTTGACGGCGGCGGCGGAGATGAGGAGCCATGCGACGACGAATCCGGCGATCCACACGGAGTCGAAGACGCCGACGCCCCGGAAGGTGGTGAGGTTCGCGCCGATCGTCGAGAGACCCGCGATCGCGGTGGCGGCGAACATCCCGCCCGCGTGGACTTCCTGCTTCATAGAAGGAATGTTACGGGAGACGTCCCTTTTAGAGGAGGGGGCTTGCGCCCAAAGGCGCAAGCAATCCCCGCCCGACGCTCCGGCGCCTAGGCGGCGGCCAGGAACGCCGCGCCTGCGAGGAGCCCGGCCTTCTCGCCCGCCTCGTCCGTGTTGAAGTGTTCGTCCTCAAGCTCGATGCACACCGCACCGTCGTAGCCCGCTTTGGTGAGGATCTCGAAGGCGCGCGTCCAGCGCACGACGCCCTGGCCGGGGATGGTATACCGCCAGTGCATCGCCCCGAAGCCCCGGCCTTTGCCGAAGGTCGCGGGCTGTTCCGTGCCGTACTCGTACAGGCCCTCCGTCAGAAGCTCCGTGTCCTTGCCGTGGACGTGGTAGATCCGTTCGGCGAACTCCTCGACGAACCGGATCGGGTCGATGCCCATCCGCACGAGGTGGGAAGGGTCGTAGTTGATCCCGATCGCCCTCGACGGCACCTTCTCGATCATCGCGCGGTAGCCTTCCGGCGTGCAGGCGAGCGCGCCGGGGCCAGGCCAGCCCTCCACGACGAGCCGCCCGCCGTGCCGCTCCAGCACGGGGGCGAGGAGCGAGAGGCCCTCGACCATGTAGCCGAAGTTCTCCGACCGGGATTTCGAGGCATCCTCGGGCAGCATCACCGCGAAGTAGTTCCGGATGCCGTGCTTCGCGCACTCCGCGAAGTAGGCGTCGTTCGCCTCAACCGCCGCTTGCCGCTTGGCCGGATCGGCGGAGATAAAGCCGCTCCACGACTTCAGGTCGGCGGAACCCACCTGGAGTCCGGCGGCGACCGCCGCCGCCCCTTCCGTGTCCGCGTTCGAGCCGAGGTCGACCACGCCGAGGTCGTTCGCCTTCGCCCAGGCGACCAACCCTTGCGTGTCCTTCTGCCAGTCGGACCATCCTCGTCGAAAGCCGATGGGGAAGCCCCCGGTGCGCGTCTTGAGCATACGGGCCGAGTTTAGCCTCTCGTGCCACAATCCCGCGTGGCCCGACCCGCCCGCACCCTCCTCCTGCTCGGCGCGGCCATCGTCTTCGCGGTTCTCCTCGATCTGTTTCCGCCGGGAACCCAACTCACCACCCGTCAGATTCTTCACGAACTCGCCCGCGGTCCGGTCGACGTCACCGATCCGAACAACAACATCGTCTGGTGGCTGCGCCTTTCCCGTGCGGCGCTGTGCCTGCTCGTCGGCGGGATGCTCGGGACGGTCGGCTCGGCGTTTCAGGCCTTGCTGCGCAACCCCCTGGCCGATCCGTTCGTGCTGGGCGTCTCCGGCGGGGCGGCGGTGGGCGGCTCGATCGCGATCGTCCTGGGAGGGGCGATGGGAAGCCTCGCCACCACGGGGTTCGGCTTCGTCGGCGGGATGCTCGCGCTCGCCCTCGTCTACGCCCTCGCCTCGTACCGGGGCGCCTTGGACGTCGACCGCCTCATCCTCGCGGGGACGGTCACCGGCTCGCTCCTCTCGTCGATCCTGACCCTCGTCCTCCTCGGCGCGGGGCTCGACACCAACGTCATCTTCCATTGGCTTCTGGGCGACACGAGCGTCGCCGACTGGACGAAGAACGCGCTGCTCCTCGCGTGCCTGCTGATCGGATTTCCCCTGCTGGTCCTCCAGACCCGCCGGATGAACGCCCTCGCGCTCGGCGGCGACGCCGCACGCCGCCTGGGCGTCGATCCGATCGCCCTGACCCGCCTGATCCTCCTCGCGGGAGGCTTTATGACGGCGGCGACGGTGGGCACGGTCGGGATCGTCGGCTTCCTCGGTCTCGTCGCGCCGCATCTGTCGCGCCGTCTGCTCGGGGTCGATTGGCGCTGGTCGCTTCCGGGCTCCCTATTGGTCGGCGCGCTGCTGCTGGTCTTGGCCGACCTCGTCGCCCAGCGATCCCTCTCGACCCTTCTTCACCGTCCCGGTCTCGAGCTTCCCGTCGGGGCCGTGACCAGCGTCCTCGGCGCTCCGACCTTGCTGGCCTTGTTGAGGAAACGGGCATGAAGCCCACTTCGATCCGCTAAGATGGAAAGCGTCGCCATGCTTCGCCGCACCGCCTTTACGCTGATCGAGTTGCTCGTCGTGATCGCGATCGTGGCGATCCTGGCGGCGATCCTCTTTCCCGTGTTCGCCCAGGCGAAACGGGCGGCGAAGGACTCGACGACGCTCTCGAACCTCAAGCAGCTCGGCACGGCGTTCGCGGTCTACGAGGGCGATTTCGACGACACGTTCCCGCCCGCGACCCACAGCCTCGGCGGGGAAGGGGTGGTCGGCGGATGGGTGTATATCGCGCGGCTCTACGACGATCCCTCGAAGTTCGACGTCGCGCAGGGCGCGCTCTACCCTTACGTGAAAAACCGGGACGTGTACCGATGCCCGCTCGACAAGAGCGCCGCCGTCTCGGGGCTCTCGTTCGCCTTCAACGGCTGCCTCAGCGTGTGGCCCGTGGGCTCCGGGCTGCTTCCTTCGGTGAGCGCCACCTTCCCCGAGAACCCTGCCGGGCAGATGCTCCTTGGGGAGGAGGCGGGGCAGGCCGACGAGACCGACGACGGCTACTTCTATCCGGCCAACCTTTTCGCCGCTTGGCACACCGCCGGAACCGCCCTCCTGTTCGTGGACGGCCACGCGAAGATCGTCAAGGCCCGCGACCGCTACAACGAGGTCGTGTACGGCGACCCCGCGAAGACGGCGTGCCGCTGAGCCGTCACTCCTCTTCCGTCATCTCGCGGAGCTTGCGCGCCTGTTCGTCCTGGTTGAGGGCGTCGATCATGCCCTGGACCTCGCCGTCCATGAAGGCGGAGACGTTGTGCATCGTGACCCCGATGCGGTGGTCGGTGATGCGGCTCTCGGGAAAGTGGTAGGTGCGGATCTTCTCGCTTCGGTCGCCCGATCCGATCTGGCCCTTGCGCAGGCCCGAGCGCTCGGCGTCGGCCTCCTCCTGCATCTTCTGGAAAAGCTTGGCCCGCAGGACGTCCATGGCCTTGATCTTGTTCTGCGCCTGGGAACGCTCGTCCTGGCAGGTGCTCACGAGGCCGGTCGGCTTGTGGATGATGCGGATCGCCGTCTCGTTCTTCTGCATGTGCTGGCCACCCGCCGAGGAGGAGCAGAAGGTGGAGATCTCCAGCTCTTTGGGGTCGATGTTCAGCTCGACCTCGTCGGCCTCGGGAAGCACCGCGACGGTGGCGGTGGAGGTGTGGATGCGGCCCTTCGTCTCCGTCTGCGGCACTCGCTGGACGCGGTGGACGCCCGACTCGTGCTTGAGTTGGCTGTAGGCGCCGTCCGCCTCGATCTTGAAGGTCGCGCGGGAGAGGCCGCCGATGCCCGACTCCTCGTGCTCCATGACCTCCGTCTTCCAGGCCCGCCGTTCGGCGTAGCGCAGGTACATCCGCATCAGTTCGTTGGCGAACAGCCCCGCCTCGTCTCCCCCAGCGGCGGGGCGGATCTCGATGATGACGGGCTTGTCGTCCTGCGGATCCTTGGGAACGAGCATCACCTTGAGGCGGCTCTCCAGATCGACGACCAGCGGACGGAGACGAGCGAGTTCCTCCTGGGCCATCTCCTTCATCTCGGGATCTTCGAGCATCGCCTCGGCCTCCTCGATCCCCTCTTCGGCCTTCTTGTAGTCGCGGAACGTCTCGACCACCGGCTCGAGTTCCGCGCGGAGCTTGCCGAGCCGCTGGATCTCCTTCGGGTTCGACATGATGACGGGATCGTTGAAGTCCGCCTCGACGCCCTCGAAGCGCCGCTCGATCTCCTGCAGCTTGTCGAACATGTTTCTTCCATTATGGACGCCGAAAGAGGCGAAACCGTCCTGATCCGCACGATGCTCGAAGGCTCGTCGGCAACGGATCGCCCCTTCCGCGCCGTACTACCATCGGGCGGCCCCGATTCCTCGAAGGACGGGAGTCCACCCCCCGCTTTCCCATGCTTCCGATCTTCGCCGCCGCCGCTCTCCTCTCGCCCCTTCAGCGACCCGACGCCAGCCGGATCAACGCGGGCATCGCGTCGGCGGTCCGGTCGGGGAAGCACGAGTACGTCCTCCCCGCCTCCGCCACGCTCGCCTCGCCCATCGTGATCCCCGCCGGAACGCGCGGCTTCGCCTTGCGCGGGGCGCCGGGCGGCACCCAGCTTAAGGCCAGCGCGGGCATCGGCTACGCGATCCAAGGCGGCGTCCAGGCCAACTACAAGAACTACGGCATCGCCAACCTGCCGACCGCGTCGGTCGAGAAGGTGCCCGACAAGGCGACGACGGTGACGCTGATGGGGGCGCTCCGGATCAAGCCCGGCGACTACCTGACCCTTTGGGACCACCAGTGGGTCGCCCACAAGAACGGCGACGCCCAGATGAACCGGACGGAGATCGTGCGGGCCACGAAGGTCAGCGGACGCACCGTCACCCTCGACCGGCCCGTGTCCCGCGAATACGACCTCGATCCTCGCATCTCGGTGACCGACGATTCCACCCTCGTCGATCTCTCGATCGAAGGGATCGCGTTCGACGCCTCGTACCCGGGCGGCCGCAACAGCGGCGTCCTGTCGATCGGGCTCGTGGCGGGGCTCAAGCTCAAAGACCTGCAGACCACGAACTTCGGCTCCCGCTCGATCTCCGTCAACGTGGGACGCGACATCGCGCTGGAGCGGTGCGTCACCCGGCGCGGCGCGGACATCGGGAATCCGGGCTCCGGCTACGGGCCGACCTTCATGAAGTGCCACGGCGTCACGGTCAAGGACTGTGAGAGCGAGCAGACCCGCCACGGCTTCATGGCGACCAACGGCTCGACGGACGTCGCGTTCGTGAACTGCCGCTCGCTCGGCGACAACGGCAACTTCGACACCCACGGGTTCGACGAGCGGCGCATCTCCTGGACCGGGTGCAAGGCGACCGGGACGCTCAACCTCGGCAACACCGAGTACCTCGCGGGCGGTCAGGACTTTACGGTCAAGGACTGCGACTTCGGCTTCTCGTGCTGGGTCTCCGCCAACGTCAAGCGGGTCCGCGTCTCGAACAGCCGGTTCTGGGGGGTCGCGTGGCAGAGCCAGAACAACCCCAAGAGCCGGCCGAGCGAAGGACGGGCGGAAGACGTGCGCTTCGAGGGCTGCACGTTCAATTTTCTCAAGTCCGCCTTCACCGAGCACGGCGACGTCGATGGGCTGGTCTTCGACCACTGTCGCTTCCAGTCGGGACCGGACGCCTACACCCAGTTGATGCAGCTCAAGTGGACGACGGGCAGCATCCTGTTCCGGGACTGCGCGTTCGCGATGAACGGAGCCGGACCCTACGCTCCGATCCAACTCGCCCAGAGCAACACCGATAACTTCCGGCTTACGCTGGAGAACTGCCAGTTCATCACCAAAGGCAGCCCTTGGTCGGCGGTGCAGCTGATGAAGGGTTTCCGGGGCGGGGTGACGGTGCGGAACAGCTCCGTCGCCACGAGTCGGAAGGGAGCTCTTTTCGTGGACAACCAGGCGGGAACGAAGGTCGGGGGCGAGAAGGGAAGCGTGGTCGCCAAGCCCTGAACGAGACGCCGCCTTACAGGCTTTGGAAGAACGGACGACGAGTCGAGATTCGTGAGGCGCGCCGTACGGCGAAGGCCCTCGCCTTCCATAATAAGGGGTGTGACCCTCCAAGAGGCCCTCGGCGGCGTGCTCGTGGGCGACGGCGCGAACGGAACCCAGCTGATGGCGCGGGGCTTCGTGGGCGATCACTACGATCTGGCGAACCTTCTCGCCCCCGAACTCGTGCGTGAGGTCCACGCCGCCTACTTCGAGGCGGGAAGCGACTTCGTCGAGACGAACACCTTCCACGCCACGCGCCTGATGCTCGAGGGCGACCGGATCGATGTGGAAGACCTGTGTCGAAAGGGCGCCCAGCTCGCGCGGGAGGCTGCCCTTGAAGGAACGTCCGAAGAGGCGCGCTTCGTTCTCGGTGCGATCGGTCCCGTGGGACGACCCATCGAGCCGCTCGGCTCGATCGCGCGGGAGCAGATCGTCGTGGCGGCGGAGCGCCAGGCGCGCGCCCTCGTCGAGGGCGGCGTGGACGGCTTCATGCTGGAGACGTTCGTGGACGTCGCCGAGATGGAGGCCGCCATCGAGGGCGTCCGCCGCGCGAGCGACCTCCCGATCCTCGCGAGCAAGGCCTACATCGAGGACGGCGAGATGCTCGCCGAAGGCCTCCCCGGACGCACTTCGCAGACGCTCGCCCAAAGCGGCGTCCAGGCCGTCGGGGCCAACTGCATCGTCGGGCCGCAACGGATGCTCGACCTCGTGCGGCAGATGGCGGAGGCGACCGAGCTGCCCGTGCTCGCCTTTCCGACTCCCGGTCTTCCCCAACTGGTGAAGGGCCATATCGTCTACGACACGGACCCCGAGTACTTCGCGAAGGCCGCCCTGCGGCTCGTCGAGGAGGGGGCCACCGTCGTCGGTGGCTGCTGCGGCACCACGCCGGAGCACGTCCGCGCCCTCCGTGCCCTGCTGAAGGCCAAGCCGCCCAAGGTGCGGCCTCGCGTGGGCGGGGTGCGCGAACGGACGGAGAAGAAGCCGCTCCCGACGACCGAGCCGAGCGAGTTCGCGAAGAAGCTGGCGCGGGGCGAGTTCGTCACCGCCGTGGAGATGGACGTGCCGCGCGGCCTGAACCTGGATCGCCTTCTGAGCGGAGCCGAGGCTCTGCGGGCGGCGGGCGCCGACGTGATCAACATCGCGGACGGCGCGCGGGCTCGCCTGCGCATGAACCCCGCCGCCGTCGCCCAGATCGTGCAGAGCCGCGTCGGCATCGAGGTCACGATGCACTTCGCCTGCCGCGACCGAAACCTGCTCGCGATCCAGAGCGACCTGCTCGGCTGGCACGCCCTCGGGCTGCGCAACATCCTCGCCGTCACCGGCGACCCCGCGAACATCGGCGACTACCCGAGCGCGACCAGCGTCTTCGACATCGACGCCATCGGCCTCGTCCGTATCCTTGGGCGGTTCAACGAGGGCATCGACCTCGCGGGCTACGGGGTCGGCGTCCGGTGCGGCTTCACCGTCGCCTGCGCCTACAACCCCCTCGCCTTCGACCCCGATCTGGAGCGGGACCGCCTGAAGCGCAAGGCCGACGCCGGGGCGCAGGTGGTCTACACCCAGCCCGTGTTCGACGTCGAGACCGCCGAGCGCGCGGCGGCGGACTGTGCGGCGGTCGGTCTCCCCGCCCTCGTCGGCGTCCTCCCGCTCAAGACCCACCGCCACGCGGAGTTCATGCACCATGAGGTGCCTGGCATCCGTGTTCCCGACGACCTGCGTCGGCGCATGGCCGAGGCTCCCGACGACGAGTCGTCGCTCGAAGTCGGCGTCGAGGAGGCCCAGCGCCTCGCCCGCGCGATCCGCGCCTGCGCCCAGGGCCTCTACCTCATGCCCCCCTTCGGCAGCGCCACCATCGCGGCGCGGGTCATGGCGGCGCTCTAGCTTACTTCGACAGTTTGGCGAGAAGCTCCCGAACGTCCCGGCTTCGTCGCTCCCCCTGGACATCGGGGTCAGGGCGGGCGAGATAGGCGTTGAAGTAGGCTCGGGCGAGTTCGTAGCGCTTCAGATCTATCGCCGCCACGCCCGCCGCTTGGTTGAGAACCCGGCATTCGGGATGTTTTTCGATCAGGCTTCGCGTGAGAGCCAAGGCGAGATCCGGCCTTCGGATGCGGTCGGGATCGGCCTTATCCTCTTCGAAAACGCCTTTGGTCGCGTTCTAGGGGCCATGAAGTGCCCCTTGGCGAAAGGCGAAGACCTTCAATGCCTCCAATTCCCATAGTTGGGGCTTCTCGGAGAGCAAATGACGAACGGTTCGTCTTGAGTCTTCGAACACTGCGAACCGCAGCGACCAGTCCAACGCGAGGATCTCTTCCGGTAGCGTGAGATCTCCGCCCCCGCTCGACATCGCGACCGTCTCCAGTTCGTGTTGATTTAGAACGCCGTAGGGAGGAGACGCCTTGTTCCAGTCCGTCGTGATTCCGTAGCGCTCGGGCAGTTCGGTCCTGCGTCGATGGTAGAAGAGGTAGCTCGCCTCGAATCGGTCCGGCTTTTTCATCCTTACCAGGCTCGCGTACGTCGGGGCTGGCAGTCTCGCCGTCGAAGGGTCGACCTGCAACCTGAGTTCCGCTCTCAAGGCGCGGCTCGGAAGGTCGTCCGGCTTCTTTGCTACAGTCGCGTTCGCCGTCTGCAGATCGGCTAGGGTTGGCCTTTCCTTTCCAAGCGCCGCGACGATCGTGCCGACCGCCGGATTGGACGAGAAACGCTCCCCTCGGAGTAGGCCAAAGGAGTCGATGGTCCCAAACGATCTCGTCGCTTCTGCGGATGCGATCGTTTGTCCGCAAGCGAGGCTCGCAACGATAATAACGTGCCTGACCCTCATGAGATGACGTTCTCGTTCCCGTCGTAAAATCGAACGCCCGCGTTCAAATACACCTGATCCTTGTCGTGCTGTTCGGCTCCAACGTTTTTCCCAATCACGCCACCGACGTCGTACTTATCGATCAGGCCGACGTCGTAGGTCTAGACCACGTCGGTGTAGACGACCAGTCGAACGGAGTTCGGCGGCCATTGGCCCGAAGAAGTTGCGCTGACAGCACTCGTCGTGGCGTTCGTTTCAACGCGCTTGTAACCGACTGCGACCGGCATAGCGAGGGTGTCCTTTTGGATGGTCCAATTGAACCCGCCGGTGATGTTGATCTCGTCCGACTTCGTGATCGTCTCTTGGTAGGAGTTCGTGAACGAAAACGTCGCTTGGCCAGGCGCACGGTTGATACCCGCTCGGTCACGACGGGTGTTTGGCTGGAACGCCTGCCGTGTGGTCTGCTGCCGCCAGTTTTCTCCCGGTTTGTGGTAGATCAGGTTGTAAACGCCTTGCGCATCTGCACCGTCGCCCAGGTCCTTAAGCTTGAGAGTGAGCGTTCCCGAGGCCGAAGCGCTGGGGAAAGGATTCATGCGCTGAAGGTACACCCCAGAGTTGGAGTAGTCGAAGGTGTAGGTGGGCGAGTAATCGTAGTGGCAGTCGAGACCGTCCCAGGTGACTTTAACGTTCGGATGCGGCCAACTCGGATCGGGATAGGCCGACCAGCCGCCAATCATCTGGGGGATGAACCGGCTGTAGCTCGGCACTCCCGGCTGGGTGCCTCCTGGAATCGAGAAGATGGTGTCGCCACAGGGGTTTCCGTTCGCATCGATCCATTCGTCGTGGGCGCCGACTCGTTGGATCGCCGCTTCGCGCGTGTCCAGGGCCGCCGAGGCCCCGTGGGTCAGCGCGATACGAGCCGACGGGTTGCCTGGGTAGACCGACACGTTCGCGGAGAGGCTTTGGGAGATGGTGAGCTCGACGAGGCCGCTCGATCCGTTGAGCTTCTTGACGTGGCTTCCGGAACGCTGTCCCCAGGCACTGACAAAGGAGGTGTCAGCGTAGCTCTGGTAGACGTCGTCGAAGCCGTTGTTCGCGTCTCCGCTGAACGTGTTATACCAATTGGACGGCGAACTGGGTGAGCTGTAGTCCCACTTCGTCGTCGAACTGACTTTGAGCACCAACTTCTGGGGCGGGGGCGGATTCGTCGCCTGGCTTCCCTCACGTCCGTTGGCGTCGACCCAGGTCGCGCGGATGAGCCAGGTTCCCGTCCCGACGAGAGAACCGCTCCAGCCGCTGTCGACGAACAAGGCCTTCCCAACCGGAATCGGCTGCCAGAAGTAGTAGTTCGTGGTTCCGGACGCCGTTCCGCCGGGGGCGGTCGACGTCTTTTTCGTCGATCCCGTCGGAATGCATTCGATCCTCCAACTGCCGGTTGGGGTCTGTGCCGACAGAGGAAGTCCAGCCGCGAGGAGCGCCATGGCGGAGAAGGCTAAGGGCCATGGGTGCATCATATATCATTATTACTGAAAATATGTAAAATTTTTAATCGCCTTAACCATGATTTTTCTCACAGCAGGAGACGCCGCTATCCAGCACCTCGTTGAAAACACCCAATCTCGGTCTAGGCTTGGGCGCTGAGCGACTGGTCCGGTCGCTCGATGCGGGTTCGGAGAGGACTTTGGTGTCTTCACGCGCGGAGAGCGGGTGATCAAACCCCAAAGCGAGGCTCTTTACCTCTACAACGATGCGACGGCCTTGGGCACATCTATCAGCATAAGCAGATCGTCGGTCCTCCAGGACACCGCCACCAGGGGAGGGCTACGCCCACACCGCTCAGATCTACAACAAGTACGGCGCGACCGCCGCCGACGACGCCAAGCTGAACGCCGCCCTCCAGGGCGCGATCTGGACGTCGATCACCGGCGGCGCCCTGAGCCTCGCCGACGGGACGTCGGGTGCGAGCGCCCTCGCGATGACCTACTGCGACAAGGACCTCTCCGCCTACTCGACCCACGCGACCTTCTACAACGTCGGCGGCGCGAGCCCGTCGATGACCGGCCACGCCGCTCCCGTCCCGGAGCCTGCCTCCGTTGCGGCCCTCGCCATCGGCGGTCTGGGCCTCTTGCGCCTCATAAGCGCGCGTGAGGAGCGACGAGCGTCCCTGAAAACGACTATAATGACCCCGCCATGATCGCCCAGGTCCACTCCGCGACGCTCGTGGGCATCGAGGCGCTGCCCATCGTGGTCGAGGCCGACCTCACCGGGCCGATCCAGGCCGACGGCGACCGCTACTTTATCCTCGTCGGCCTCCCGGACAAGGCGGTCCAGGAGAGCAAGGAGCGGGTGCGCGTCGCCACCCGCAACTCCGGGCTCGACTTTCCGAACAAGAAGATCCTCGTGAACCTCGCGCCGGGCGACATCCGCAAGGAAGGCCCTTGGCTCGACCTCCCGATGGCGATCGCCCTGTGCGCGGTGACCGGCCAGGTGCCGCGCGAGGAGCTCGAGGGCACCCTCTTCCTGGGCGAGCTCGGTCTCGACGGCGCGTTGCGGCCTATCGACGGCGCGGTCAGCGTCGCCCTTATGGCGGCGGAGCGGGGCTTCACCCGGCTCGTCGTGCCGGAGGCGAACGGGCCCGAGGCGGCGGTGGCCCAGGGTGTCGAGGTGTTCGGCGTCCGCAACCTCCTGGAGGCGGTGGAGCTCCTGAACGGCTCGCCCCTGGTCAAGCCCGTCGAGTTCGACGCGAGCCCGGAGGCCCGCGCGGTGGAGTATCCCTTCGACTACCGCGACGTGAAAGGCCAGCGCCACGCGGTGCGCGCCCTGGAGATCGCGGCGGCGGGCGGCCACAACCTCCTGATGTCGGGCCCGCCCGGCTCGGGCAAGACGATGCTCGCCCGCCGTCTCCCCACGATCCTCCCGCCCCTCGGGCTGGAGGAGGCGATCCAGGTCACGCGGGTCCACAGCGCGGCGGGTGAGAAGGGGAACGGCACCGCCCTCGTCTGGGAGCGCCCTTTCCGCTCGCCCCACCACTCCGCCTCCCACGCCGCCCTCGTCGGCGGCGGCAAGAACCCCAAGCCCGGCGAGATCTCCCTCGCCCACCACGGGGTTCTCTTCCTGGACGAGTTCCCGGAAATCCAACGCACCACTATGGAGGGGCTGCGCCAGCCTCTCGAAGATGGGATCATCACCGTCTCACGAGTAGCGGATACCGTAACCTTTCCTGCCGAGTGCATCCTCATCGCCGCCATGAACCCTTGTCCCTGTGGGTTCAAGGGCATGCCGGAAGCGAGGTGCGTGGGTGTGGGAGCCTGCGAGCGTTATGGAGCCCGTATCAGCGGTCCGCTTCGTGACCGGATCGACCTCCACATCGAGGTGCCCCGTCTCAAGCCTGACGAACTGGTCGGAGCGCAAGACGGGGAGTGCAGCGAGGCCATCAAGGAGCGGGTCGTCAAGGCCCGCGAGCGTCAGGCGATTCGAATCGGCTCGCATAAGGTCAACGCCAAGATGACGCCGAAGGAGATGCGGGAACTGATCGTCCTGGATGAGGAGAGCAAGGAGTTCATGCGCCTCGTCTCGTCCAAGATGGGCCTCTCCGCCCGCGTCTTCGATCGAATCCTGAAGGTGGGACGCACGATCTCCGACTTAGCGGGGCTGGATAAGGTCACCAAGACCCAGCTTGCGGAAGCGATCCAATACCGAGATCGGCAAGGCGCCTCCGCTCAATAGCAACCAGACGGCATATCCGACCTGCAGAAACGTCAAAGCGAGTATGTAAACGATGGTCACTTTATATCGAGGTATCGCTGCAAAACTAGACAATTACACTTCGATCCAGGAAGAAACGAAGCAAGTTGGAATACCGGACGACTTTGTTGGCAAACAGTCCTATTCATGGCACCGAGCTGCAGACATTAAGTCTCGATCTTTAGACCTTCTCTCAAGTCCTCAGCGTATTCGCACTGTACTGAGCGAAACTCCCTCATTTCCAATCACGTACGCGTGTGGTGACATCGAAGGAGCTTGGTGTTATGCCAGGGAAGGAGACATTCCTGTGACGATAGAACTAGAGCAGGATGAACAACATCTAGCAGTTGATGGGCGAGACTTCCTCCATACCGTTTTTCAACTCTGGGACAACAAGGGTGATGCTAACAGACGCTTTGTAGCCGAGAGCCTTGCGAAGGTTTATGGCCCGGAAATACTCCGATATTTTGACACTGCATCATCTCAAGATAAGCGAGATCACGAATCCCGGCTTGGTATTGCCGATGTTGCGTGCTTTGATGCAGACATCGTCAGAGCACACTTGAAAAACAAAGTAATGATTCATGGCAGATTTGGAAGGGTCTTTCGTTCGGCTTTTTCCTTACCGTTGCCTGTAAAGCCCTCCCAGATCATAGAGGTTCACGTTGGTGCTATGTCACGGCTAGTCGAGCCGTATGAGCACTTACACTTAACAAACCTTATTTCTTAGGCGTCGTTGAACTCGGGGTTTATGCGATTCCAAGTACAGATCATCCTATTTGGTCGTACTATTACGGTTGGTCATTACATGATCCTGCTTTTCGGTCGATCTCCGATCAGGGCTTTCAGATTCGGCTCCTCGCCTTCCTTGACCGGGATGTGCGTCCTGGTCCCGCCGTACTCGTCCATGTAGATCGCGGACAGGTACTCCTCGACGCCCTCGGTGTTTGGGAACCTCATCTTGACCCTCGCGAGCCTTCGGAGCGTGCTACGGTCGGGCCGGATCGTGACGCCCTCGATCATGATGGGAGCCTCGACCCTCTCGACCATGATGAGCAGAAGCTGGCGAAGCCCCTCGCGGGTCAGTTCGCCCTTGGCCATCAGCTCCATCGCCTGAGCGAGCTGCTCCTCCGTCGGATCGTTGACCGTCGGCTTCTGGGTGCTCTCCTTCTCCGCCACCAGCTCGGCGTAGATCCGGTTGAAGTCGCCGTCCTGGATCTTCCCGTCCAGGTGCAGGTTGACGAGCCGGTCGATCTTGGCTTGGACCGCCGCGAGATCGTTGCCCTTCTTCTGTGCCTTTCGGGGCTTGGGTTCAAGAAGGGTGGGCGGCATCGCCAGGACTCCCCGGAGCACCCGAAGCACGGCGTCCTCCATGCTCGAAGCGTTGACGATGCTCAGTCCTTTGCGGTGGAGTTCCGCTGAGCTGATGTAGCGCGGGCAGATATACCGGACGGGGACGGCTCTCTTCTCCTTGGCCGACGTCATGTGGATGACCATGCGGGCCCCGCAGTAGGGGCAGAACAGGATGCCGCTCAGGATGTGGACCGCGTCGGCGCTGCGCCGACCGACCTTCTTCCTCTTGTTCGTCATCCAGTCCAAGCCTTGCACAGGCTTGCGACCGTAGTCCTCGCTGTAGATCTGTTGCACCGCTAAGATGCGGTCTGCCTCCTCTTGCGTGAGGATGGATGGGTAGGCGCCGGGGATCCGAAACTCCTCGCTGGTGCCGCGTCCGTAGAACCCCGTTCCCAACATCGATTCGACGTAGTGGGGTTGGAGGTACTTGAACGTCATGCCCCCCGTCCAGTACTTGTTCTGCACTGTGCGGCGACCCTCTTCGTTTAGGCGCTGGGCGATTTTCTCGTAGCCGGTGCCCTGAAGACGCAGCTCGATCAGTCGCCTGATGTTCTCGGCTTGCTCGGGCACGATCTCGTACCGCGCTTCCTTCCCCTTACCGATCTTACGAATCCAGACGGGGGTCGCGCCTTGCAGACGACCCTCACGGGCACGGCGGGCCACCGTCGACTTGAGGAACGACGAAATGTCCTCGCTCTGCATCTCCGCAGCCGACAGAAGCACATTACGCAGGAAACGGCCTTGGGCGGACGTGCTGTCGATCTTCTCCGCGACGAAGTGGAAGCTCACGCCCACCTTCTCGAACGCATCGATCATGTCGAGTGCCTCGCGGACGTTGCGGGCCAAACGCGAGATCTTGTAGAAGACCAGCACGTTGAACTCCCCTCGGCGGGCCGCCTCGTAGTGAGACATCAGTCCGGGCCGCTGCCTCCAGGACTTGCGGAACCCCGAAACGTCGAGGTCGGCGTTCGTCTTGGAGGCTTCTTCGTCGAAACTGAAGCCGAGGTAATCGGCATAACGCTTGGCCTCGTCGAGCTGCATGGCGTCCGACTGGAGGGTGTCCTTGCGGTCGCCTACGTGGGAGACTCGCACGTAGGCGCGGGCGCGGATAGTCTTGACGTTGTGGTTGAGGTTGTTCATTTTAGGGGTGTCCTGAAACGGAATAGGGGCGGGAACTCCTTTCGGATCTCCCGCCCCTCGCGTGTTTGTGGCCGCTTAAGCGGTCCTGTTGGTCGTTGGTCGGTCAGGGCGTCGAGGGCGCTGTGGACGTGGCTGGGGTCACGGTCGGCTTAGCCTTCGCGGCCTTGAGCTGCTTCTCGATGAGCCGGAGAACCGACCGTTGCGACAGCGCGACGGTCATGTCGTAGGCCTTTCCGCCGTGGGCGTGGATCGCCTGTTCGACGTCGAGGCGCATCAGGTCGAGATCGAGGCCGAAGGATTGGCCGACGACGGACGAGGCGAGAAGGCTCTGGTGGACGAACACGCTTCGGAATCGCCAGACGAACCACACTCCCGGCCTCTTCTTCGGTCGGGCTTCCTTCGGGTTGAGAAGGCGGGTGGCGATGGCGTACGGATTCCCTTGGCCGGGGTTGTACTTGTGGGGAGCGAAGACGGACAGGCTCATGGTCGGGTTAACGATGGCGCGCGAGGCCCAGGTCGGAATCGAGGAACCGACGAATGGCTCCTCGTGCGTGGAAGAGAAGGCGTCGCGTTTCAGGGGTCGAGTGTGGATAGTGCTGAGACTCGAAGGCCATCGCGGCCTCGGTCGCATCGGTAGGGTCGGTGATCATTTGGTTTGCGTGATGGGGTTAGGGTCGTCGGCTACCGACGGCGGTGGGCACGGCCTTTAGGGACCGTTCGGAAGGGGCGGCCCGGAGACGGACTCCGGGCGCGGGTCGGGTCCTCAGGCGATCGGCACGACCGGGTAGACCAGAGGCGGGTAGACCAGGATCGCCTCCTCGTCGGAGCGGCCTCGTGGCTCCTCCCAGGCGACGAGCCCGAAGTGGACCTGACCCTTCAGAGGTCCGATGCGGGGCGGGTCGAACAGGATTACCGCCTTGGCCTTCCTAGGATCCATGGTCGCGAGCTCGTCGCGCACGTCGACGTGCAGGTCCTCGCTCTGGCCCGGTTCGAGGGGAACCCGGTAGAGCAGCCCCGTGCCCGCCTCGTAGACGAACACGACCTCCCTAAAGCCTCCCCAGATGTCGAGGGCCAGGATCTCGTCGCGTTTCAGGTCGCGAGGGTGTCGGGCGCACGGCGTGGACTGGCAGCCCTTCGCCTTCGCCGAGGCCAGCAGGCTTTTCAAGAGACCGCCCATCCGGGATCGGGTGGGATTCCTCACGCCGGGGCCACCTCGGTGGGCTTCGACGGAAGGTCCAGCCGCAGTCCCTTTCGGTCAATGCCGGCGCGTTGCCGCTTGAGGCGAACGAGGTGGTACGGCTTGCGGAGCTTCTTGCCCTCGCCATCCTCCTCGGTGAGCCAGATAGGTGTCCCGAAGAGCACGAGCACCTGGCGGCTGGGGTCGACGATGTTCATGGCCCGCTCAATCTGCTCCCATAGGAGACCGATCTCGGTGCGGAGCGTCTCGGCGAGGGCGAACTCGAACGCGCCGGGGTCGTCCGTCGAGACGAACACCCCCTGCTGCCCTCGGGCCTCCGAGAGCAGGTCGTCCACGAACCGGGCGTCCATCATGGACTCGGGGTCCGCTCGGAAGGCCACGCGGTTAGGGAGCCGCGATCGCTTGTCGTCGTTGTCGAGCACGTGCCTGAGCATGGCCTTGCGTCGCTTCTCGGCCTTTTCGGCGGAGTTTGCGATCAAGCTGGCGATGTCGATGGTTCCAACGGTGATCTCGCTGGAGGCGGGGGAGGCTGCGGGGGCAGGCTCCACGTTGACGTGGGACGGCTGGGCGCTCGTAGGCCCGGGCCTAGTTTCTTCGGTCATTGTCTTTTCAGCCGCTCGCTTTATTGCTTCTTAAGAGG
Organism: uncultured Fimbriimonas sp.; assembly: GCA_964516175.1. Taxonomy (GTDB): domain Bacteria; phylum Armatimonadota; class Fimbriimonadia; order Fimbriimonadales; family Fimbriimonadaceae; genus Fimbriimonas. The sequence continues at coordinate 41,104 of CAZEWR010000004.1, forward strand.
CAAGCGACTGAAGATGAAGATGGAAGAATGGCCCTGATCGACGCGGCGGGGAGATGGCGACTGGCAATGTTCCCCGCCTAAGAACCTAAGGATCTTTGTGAAATCGAGGGACTATGGCTTCCAAGTCGTCCGCGAGCATGGTGGCGTAGCCGGAGCCTAGGATGGGATCGATAACGTACTGCGCTCCCTTAGCAAGATGTTGGTCAGCGAGTTTTATTCCCTTGCGCGCCGTCTTTACTCCATCGCTCAGGTGCGGGAGGACACGTCTTGCGATTGGGGTTGACTTGAGGCCAAACCGACGACTTATATACCAAGACCTCAGCGACTGTCGCATCTCGATTCCAAGATGTGACGTATCGGCTTCCACGAGCGGGGACGTCACGAACCTGCTGTGTTCGACGAGCTTGTCCCGAAACCCTTGTATCTCCTCGATGATCGCACCGATTTCAGGTAGCACTAGATTGGGATGAACGAGACCAACGCGGTAGACGCGGTTGCTCCATTCTTTCATCAGCGGATCCAAGCCTGAAGTCCGAATACGAAAACCGTTCTCCGCAACGGTCGACTTCGGAGATGAATGAAGCGCGCGGAAAGCCCTCATGGCCTCTACGGCAGGCGGCGGTCGCTCTAAGGCTTCTTGCCACACGTTCCAGACGAAGCGAATCGCACGGCAAAGCGCGAAACTACTGAATAGGATGAAATCCAACTCGTCTTCGTGAATAGGATTGGACAGCTCCAGCGCATCGATCAACTCCGAGTTCAATGCGGTACTTGGATTGCGACGATCATTGAGGTTTCTAAGTGCGGAGATTCTTGTGAGAGCTGATGGATCTAAGCGCAACTCGGCTTGCTCATCGCCAGCGAACAACAGCAGACCAAAGTATCCGTCCTGGTACAGTGCTTGGCTGTTCTCCGAGACGGTGTCTAGATAGCGATCAAGACTATAGACGTCGACCTCGTTCGGTGCCGCTAGTGGATGCTTAGCGGCGGCGATGGGCTCTGCCGACCCGCTAACGCGCACTCGACCGGCACGCCCTATTATAGGGAATGGATAGATGTCGGGATCAGCAAGCCGTAGCCTCTCTTCCTCGGTGAGAAAAGGAAGACCGTGCTCTTGACGGTTGGGCTTGCCCGATAGATGTCGATTAGCCAACTACGTCCCCATCATTTGATTGGCAGCCGTCGAAAGCTATGGCTCAAAAGGGACCTGCCTTCTCGACGAAGTCGTTGAAAAGCTCACGAGAGTCTAAGCTCAGTGCTTTCGCGATTCGACAGAACTCGATCACGTCGACTCGCCGCACTCCCCTCTCGATCTTGTCGATGTATGTCGCGGATCGTCCGAGGGCGACCGACAGAGCGCGTTGGGTGACGTTGGCCCTCTTTCGGGCTTCTCTGAGCACCTCGAGGAGCTGGTCGTACTCGGCGGTTCCCACTGAGCTGACCGGCTTCTCCCCCACTCGTAGGAGACTGAAACGCGGCTTGACACCAACTTGGTGTTTTCGTGTTACACTGCCAAGGTTCCTATGGAAACGGCCCTCGCTGTCGTTGATATGCGCGATCCGGAGATCTGGGTCGCGGGCACTGTGGTGGCGGTCAACTCCTGCCCTGAGTGCTTCGGTCGCCAGGGATGCCGAAGGTGTCGAGGAACGGGAAAGATCCGTTCCAAGCTCCCTGAGACGGAACTCGCGACCTGCACGCTGTGCGGCGGGCTGGCGCGTTGCGGGCACTGCCTTGAGCACTCGAAGGCTCTCGCGGCGTTCGCGAAGGAGATCGAGGAAGGCTCCTTGGGTATCGCGGAGGCGTGCGTCCACCGGGAGCTGATGAGAACCGAGCGGGACGACCAGAGCGCCCGAACGATCCTAGGAGTGGGCGGGGCGGGGATCGGCATGGCCCTGGGAACCTTGGTCGCTCCGGGGCTCGGAACCATCGTCGGCATGTCGATGGGCAAGATGTTCGGGGACAAGGCGGGAGAGGGGCACGATCCGGGCAAGGTCAGATGGCGACAGGCCGACCTTCTGTACTGCCTAGGCGTGGTCTACGCCGCACTAGGTCGGAAGGGCGAGGCGAGCCAAGCCTGGATCAAGGCCATGACCCTTAACGACAAGCATAGACCAGCAAGGTCCGCATTGAAGGAGACGCTATGAGCCACCTCGTCCACGTCGTCAAGCACCTTGACGCGAAGCGCTGCGACCATCAAGGCAAGGTGGGAGGTTGGGTTAAAGGAGGCAGACTGGTCTACCACAAGCCCGGCTTTTTCAAGGACCACTTGGCCGGCACGTTCCACCACGCCCAAGACTCGGTCCTCTCCCTGCCCAGCGACCACATCGCGGTTCTTAGGATCCTTCCCTGATGGTCCTTCCTGCCATCGTCGTCGGCTGGATCGCGCTGCTCCTCATCAAGACGATCGGGGCGGTGCTCAAGGGGTCGGCGAACGGCGTCGAGGCTTGGGCCACCGGCGCGGAGACCAAGCGCAAGGAAGATGAGCGCAGGCAGGAGGAGCGATCACTTCAAGAGCGTGAAAGGATGCGCGACGAGGACCCTGACCGCAGATCCACGCACTACGCTCTCGTCCTGAGCCACTTCCAGCCTCTCCACGGCCTTGAGTGGGGGCTGTACAGGAGAGCGGGGATCGACTTCGTCGTCGGGAAGAAGGAAAACCGAGTGGTCGTGTCGAAGGACGTGGCGAACATCCAGGAGGCCAGGCTCTTTCGGGAGACGTACCGGCCATCAGAGGCCGAGAAGGCCCCGACGCCCGCTTGATTCGGGGGGATCCGCTAGGGCTCAGGAAGTGAGGTCGATGGCGTCCCCGCAAGAGTGACGAGGCTCGGGACGTCCGTCGGCGCGCCTGGCTCTTGCTTCCGTTGGACCGGCGAAGAGATACCCTGTTCGTGCCTTCGCCGACGTGCGGATCGGGCCGTGGGAGGTCGAGGAGACGGGATCGGGCGAGCGGTCGATCACGCCGATAAGCCAGAGGGAGCATCATTCCGCGAAGCGGTCGATGCCCCTCGTTCGCCTTTTGCCGAGCCGTTCGCCGCGGGCGTGGTCCGCTAGAGCAGGTAGGTGAGGATCTCGGAAGAGATCCGTTGGACGTGCTGGAGACTCTGGGCGAGGGCCTTCGCGTCGCCGCCGTAGAGCTGGATGTAGTCCGAGCTGGCCGTCCGATTTTCCAGGCCGATCGTTGAGGTGACCACGAAAGCGACCGCCTCCGCCTCCAGCTCACGCATGCGGACGTTGGTCTCCGCCCTCCGTTCGCCGCGATGCAGCAGCTCGTGGGCGAGCTCGTGGACGAGGGTGCTGAACTCCTCGGCCTTGGGCATCCCCCTGAGCAGGACGATGCGGTTGCCGCACGACATCCCACGGGCTCCCCCGAGGATGTCCGCGCATTCGAGCTTGATGCCGAGCTCTCCGACCAGAGACTGCAGCGCGGCCAGCTGGTAGCCGGGATCGCCTTCGACCGTGCCGAGGCTCGGAAGGGCATCGCCGTCCGTCTGGCTGACGTCGAAGACGTACGCGGTCCTGAAGCCGGTGACGACCTCTCGTTCGTCCTCCTCGCGGTCTTCGTTCTTCCTCTTGAAGGTGCAGGGGGCCAGGATGGCGATACCCTTCTCGCCGCGACGAACCTGACGATTCAGTTCCTGCCAGCGTCCGTAGCCGGCCACGTGGGTGGCTTCCGGGTTCTGGACGTGGATCAGGAGAACGTTGAGCGCGCTGTAGCGGTGGAACCGGCCGAGGAACCGCAGGTAGGCGGTGAGGGCATCGGAGCGTCCCGCCTCCAGCTTGGAGGCGAGGTCGGCAATTGCCGAGGTGGCGAGCGCCGATGCCTTGTCGGTCGTGTTGAGGTTGGCGTGGATGGGGTTGACGGTGTTCGTCGACATGTGTTTCTCTCAGGAGCCGCGTGGGACTCCGCGCCGATGAAGCCGCTGGGGAGCCTGGGAGAAGGTCGATGTCGTGAACGCGCCGGGAACCCGCGAGGAGGGCATTTGCGCCGTCCGGGAGTCTCGATAGCGAGAAGGCTGGAAAGAAGTCGGGTCGGTCGGATCTCGACAGACCCCTAGGCGGGCCGAAGGTCCGCAGTGACCGCGACCGGAGGGAAAGCCCGCTTCAAAAGAGGCACTGGGGTCGCTATATGCGAGGCCGCCCCCTGGTCAGAGCTATGTGATTGGTGCCGAAGATCTAGGTTAGGTCGGAAAGGTAAACGCGACCTAAATAGGGGCTAGAGGGTGTTTGGATAGGGGCTGGATGGCGTGTTTGCGCCCCGGTTCACACACGCATCGACCCGAAGCGGGGCGAGAATGAGGCTGGAGAGGGGCGGATTTTGGCGTTTGAGCCTGAACATCACATCGAATCGGCCTTTATATAAGAGCCCGGTCGAAAAAATCGGGGCGGGGTTTTTGGTCGAGCCCCCCACTGGAGCGGCGTTGAGCGTCTACGAACGGGCTGGTTCGCCTTGTCTTTCCTTGCCTTACTTAGCTCTGCTCAACGCTGCCTGTAGGTTGAAGAACGGCGATGCGGCTGGAACTTCCGAACGAGGTTGGTCGTGGTCGGTGTGGCTGAGCGCGCTATCCAAGAATTCAAGTCGTGCTCAGCGTCGTGGTGTCGGCCAAGATCCTTAAAGCGCCGTTTGGCGAAGGTGTGAGCGGGACTGGATTATCTATTCCTTGCATCCAACCGGTTCTCCTTGCCCACTTTAGGACGGCTGGCACACACCGACCAGCTAGAAGTCGGAGTTCGGGATCAGGTTCTCGTCAATCCAACCCTTTCCCTGTCTGTTAAGTTGAGGAATGTTGGATGAAGGGATGTGGCCTGGAACGGATACCTGGCTCTTTACGATCGGCCTAGAACGTCGATGGGCGATCAGACTCGCCCCTTATCTCAACCCTCTTCCTGAGTCGCACCGGGGCTTGCCGTGAAGATGTTGGATGAACGAATCTGGCTTGAACCGAGCCTTTCTCCTAACCTTCGATCCTTGAAGGCTAGCCGCGACCAAGCCCACCCACTCCGTGATCGAGGGATTCCAGCCAGTTCGATCGGGTCTACCTAAATAGGAAGGGGGGTTTGTTAAGGGGGGAAACCAACATCATCACGACTTACATCTAGGTGACGAATGGCGATGACGAAAAATCTTTGATATAGCTGTAATAACCTCAGTCGCGCCTGGGTAGTTACTTATGGGCTCGCTTCCAAACGGAGCGGCCTGGATTCGACCATGGTATCAAGCTCACTTATAAACGACATCGACGATCGCGTGCTCTCTCACGAAGATCTCCTAGCCCATCATCCCGGACCGACCGAGTGGACGGTCGAGGACTTCATTGAACGGGGAGCCTACGCCGTGCTGGCCGCCGAGCCCAAGGCCGGCAAGTCCGCCCTCGCCACCCACCTCGCCTACGCCGTCGCCCTCGGACAACCGTTCCTCGGTAAGGCCACCACCCAAGCGGCCGTGCTCTGGCTCGCCTACGAGGAGTCGACGCGCGAGCGACGGATGCTGATGGAGCGGTATCCCGACGCTCCGGTCTTCGTGAAGTTCGACGCTAGACCGATGGACAGCGAGGAGGGGATTGCACAGATCGGCCGTTTGGTCAAGCATCTCCGTCCGGGGCTCGTCGTCATCGATCCCCTAATGGCCGCAGTACAAGCGGACAGCATGTCGGAGGCCCGGAAGGCCCGCGTCGCCATGACCGGCATCAACGCCATCCGGCGAGCATACGACACCTCGTTCCTCGTCCTCCACCACCTCAAAAAGGGGCACGGCCGCAGGGGGGACCACAACCGACTCGCCGACTCTCACCAGATCTTCGCCGCCGCCGGGCAATCGTGGATCATGGAGGTCAAGGAGGGCGACACGCGCCTCATCGAGCTGCACGGCAAAGGGCGGGGAGAACACGCCAACGGAGTGGTCAGCATCGAATCGAGCGACCCCTGGAACTTTCGGGAGATAGGGAAGGGGACTTGGGCACGGGGAAGGTCTGCGAAAGCGAACAAGGGCGAGCAGGATTCCAAGGAGAGGTTCGTCGCCGCCCTTGTGGACAAGCCGGAAGGTTTGACTGTCCGGCGGGTCGCCGAGGCATCGGGACTGGACCACGACTACGCTAAGAATCTCGCCACCAAGCTGATCCAGTCTAAGCAGATCATACTTATGAGCAAGGCTGGCAAGGCTAATGTATACGCTCTGGCTAAGTGAGCTTAAAGCGAAAATCGCTCCTTCCCGAACTGACCAACTCAGCTAAGGAAGGACTCCTTAGTTAAGGTGTGGCGACAAGTCTCCAACCCTTTCATCGCCCCCTGGCTTCACGACGGCGTATAGGTCAAGTGTGCGGCGGAGCCGGTAGAACGGCACTTCGCCCACGTCAAGGATCTGGTCAAAGCTTCTTCAACCAAACTTCTCGGATCCGAGATAACCTTTTTATGCTAAAAGATTCTTTAACTATACATACCGCCTACTTCCTTGAAGACGTCTTCAAGCGGCTGTAGAAGCATATGGTGCGGGCTGCTGAGTTGCGCAAACACGTAAGGCTGCAAGGACTCCGTACACCTTCGAGTTGTGAGGATAACCTGCCAATCCGATCTTCCTCCAAGAAGAGCAGGCAGAGAAGCTAGGTAATTAAGCATTACATCCTCCGTCTGGTTGTTCATATCACCAACGGCTGGAGAGTCGATGATTAGGAACTGGGGCATGAAACAGTCGCTTTCAGTTGCCAGCTTGAACAGAGCAAGATGGTAGGCGAGCACCGCGAGGCCGGTATACGCCTGTCCTCCATGAACATAGCTGCTGCCGTTGATTGTCGGCATGAAGTCCTGAGTGCCTATATATGCGCTTCGCAGCGCGGGATAGCCGATCTTTCCCAACACGTCGCGGAACGCGCTTCTAAGTCTGTCCAATTGTGCTGTGTTCGGCTTCTTGGCTTCTTCAAGCTTCATTTCTAATTCCCGCTGGTGCTCGCGCAACTTTTCAAACTCCTGTTCAAGCTCGTCCAGTGCTCTCGCTTGCGAGTAATCGGACTGTGCCGTCGCTAATAGCCTTTCTGTCACCGCAACCTCGTGGCTAAGCTGCTCCAGCGCATCAATGAATGGAGAAACGTATGCTCTGGTTTCCTCCTCTAGGTCCGACTCTAGTCCCGCAAGTTTCTCTTGGCAGAGGGTTCTGTCAGACTGCGCTAGGACAAAGGCAGCTTCGGTATCGGCTATGATCTCGCTCGTCTCCCCAAGTTGTTCCTCTACGTCCTCCAAGCGCGGAATACTTCTTGGCGCGGAGTCTGAAAGCACCAAGGCCGGACGATCGCAGAGGGAGCAGTACCCTTCAGTCTCACGTGCTCTCATTTCCTCCGTGAGTGCTTGAAGGCATCGGGGACACTTCTCATACGAAATCGTGGTTAGTATAAGGCGGGCCGTCTGAAGTTTCTTAATCTTCGTCCGATCAAGCTCAAGGGAAGAGCGTAGCTCCTTTAAGCGGTCTATCTCTCCGTGGAGGCTGCGCTCATGTCTCTGTAGACTCAGAAGTTCTCGCGATGTCGCTACGATAGATCCTCTCAGATCGGCCAATCGACCGTCAGTTTGATCATCTATCGAGATTCGTGCGGCATTTCGCAGGTTCTGTTGCTTGTCCTTTGCGTCGACAAGAAGCATCTCTAGCTCTTGTACTCTGGCGCGGGCGAAGAGCAACGAAGGAACATTGCGATGCTCCAAAAACCGTCGGACGCGCTCTACATAGGTAGATCGGTCATCGGCCTGGATTTGAAGCACCGACAGCTCTTCTTCAAGTGGAAACCGCTCGCGAGAGTAGATGCCGCTGAGGAAACCTACTATGTCTGTCTTTCGTTGTTCAGGAACTACTTTTTCGAGGATCGACCCGAAACTCATCCTCTGCTCTAGGACAAATGACCGCATCAGAAGTCGAAAGCTTAAAGGGTCAAGTTCCCCTTGTCTCTCTTTAATCGAGAACTTGGGAATCCCGAGAGTGGCTAGGAGATAGTCTCCAAGAGCGTCAAGCGACACCGTCTCGTAGGCGTTGTTCGAGATGCCGTCGTAGTACTTTCCAGCATATAGCTTAGCGGCCGACGAGGTTCCCTGCATTGATCGCTCGATGGTCATAACTATGCCATTGCTTTCGACTTCGAGAAAAAGCCGCGACACCGATTCCCCTAAGGGCTCAAAGTGGAAATCCTTCTTTGAGGTTGTCTTCCCCAACCCGTACTGGATAAGGTAGACGAACCCCGTCTTTCCGCTCTTATTGCTCGACTTCTCGTCTCCATCCTCGGTCACACCCTGTAGGACGTTGAGGCCAGGTCGCAGTCGATAGTCGCAAGCAAGCTTGCCTTGCACCACGACTCGATTTATTTGCATTAAAGTTCCCATCAGATTGTCTGTCCCACCGGTCTATTCACAACATCTGGGAAATTATCGTATATAAATTTCTTTAAGCCTGCCCCGTTGTACATCCGGAACAGAGAGGCTGTAGCTTCAGAATAGAGCGCAGTGTCGTCGAACGATCCAGAGGCGACTAAGCTTCTCGCACTCTTAACCCCGGCTTCAGTCAAACAAAAAACATCTACGCCATTATGCTGCTCAAGAACAATAAGGCTCTTGGCTAGCATATAGCCTAACACCGTGTAGTAAGCATGGTCCCAAGGACCATATCGGTAGCGGATCATTCTAGACTCGACTGTGGTCCGTTGCCTCTCTACCTCATAGGCTACAGCTTCTTTGAGCGGCTTCTCTAATATCGTGCCCGCCTTCTGAAGGTATTGGGGGTACCGGACGAAGAAGTCCAATTTAGCCAAAAGCGTCCTTCCTTTGACAGCATGACCTGTTTTCGTCACTGGCGATTTCCTTCCGCAAATAAAAATTAAAATCAATAATCTACATGCATGGTATGGAACGTTTTCGTCGACTCTCATGGCAAGGCGCATTCCTCTGTGCCGTGGAGCCAAGCGTGACACTGATTCGCCTCTTCCCAGATGATGCCAAAGTAGGTGGATCGGTCGAGACGGCCAACCTTGGAGAGCAACGTGTAGTTAAGGGACTCAAGTCGATCCTGTAGAGACTTGAACAGCTTTCTTCCTATGTTCAGGCTTCCGGGATGCTGTGCGGACACCACGCTCCTTTGCTGTTCGTGCTCTTCAAGTAACTCAGTCACGAGAACGTCAATAGTCTGCTCGTCGTGCGTCGTAGCGAGTTCTCGAAGGGCGACCTGGGCCAGTTTACGCTGTCTGTCAATAAGGGGGAAAGACGTGGGATCGAAACCCGCTAGGTTGGCCTTCTTCTGCGCAATGTTCCGTCCTTGGTAAGCATCGAGGTTGATTTGAACGGCCCTTGTGGCTTCTCCAAGAAAGCAAGCTGTTTTGACCTCTTCTGGACCGATCCGCCTATCATCTCCCCTCTTTCGAGTCGCCATGGTTTCGATAATGAGAAGAAGCAGTGCCGCATACATACGCTCTAGGTCCAAACGGCTAAGAGCCGGACATCCAGGCACCGCATCCTCAAGCGCCCTGTCTAGGAAGATTAAGTTCTGCGCAGAGAAGCCTCCGTACTCTAGAGGGTTCACAAGGTAGTTGCTAGACGTTTGAAAATCAGCCGTTTTGAGTGCCTGTAAAACTTCTCTTTTTGTGAATGGAGGCGTGGTGGGCAAAGATGCAGCAGTAATTGCTTCAGTCCAAGCATGACGAGCTTTTTGGAAGCTCATTCTTTGAGCGTTGGTCAACACTGCCCCCCTTCTGCGAGCCTCAATACATCGTTTGAAATTCGAGAAATTATAAAAATTTGCTTGTGAATCTGAATTGGCAGCTGATGCGTTTGAAACGAATACGCAGCGGGATGGTTTGTCAAGTCTTCGCGCACTTAGCAGTTGCTTGACGAAAATTGGAACAACCTCGCTAGCAAGCCAGGAGCCTTGTGTTTCAGAGCGCGTTTTGACCTGATGAAGCTCAAAGCAATCTTTACGCTCTATAAGAACGTCGTCGCCAACCTCGGGTACGACATTGAGGATGCCATACCGCCCAGAGACCATCTGGATGCATCGAAAGGCTGTGTACTCAACCTGAGCCATATAACGGCTCATAGTTTCGGCCCCGCTGTCGTCCGAGAGAATGAGAAGGCGATCCAGAACCGTCTGTTGTGACAATGCCCGCTACTTTACACGAAAAGGATTTGATTTCGATCAGTCAACATAACCTTTAATATAATAATGCAAACTTTGGACAGTGTCGATTACAATTTCAAATCTAAAGCTTAAGCACTCGATATGACCGAGAGCGGGATCGCTAGGCTTTCTTGTAGGTAGATCTGCGTGGCTCCGAGCAGTTCGAGTTGACCCAGGCTAGCCCCCTCCTTGGAAAGACCTGGCTGAACCAAAGCGATCTCAAACCTCGGCGTCATGTAGCGGCACTGATTGAAAAGCTCGATCAGCAGCTTAGGATCGCCCCGCTCGATGCGCGACGGACGTTGATTGGCTTGACGCTGAGATTCTCTTAGCTTTAGGTGATCGAAGAACTCGACCACATCGTCCCGCCACCTGACCGACTTCTGCGCCTGGCCGCAGAGTTCGTAGAGGTCCTTGACCCTCGCGCCGACGGTTCCGTCGATGGCGTACTTGCAGTGCAGGAACTTCACAACGAGCACGTCTCCGCTTCTCCGCACGGCGACGACGTCGGCCGACTCGCCTGCCTCATCGTCGTCGAAGACGAGTTCCCAAGACTCGTCTTCAAGCACCCTGTTTATGACATGGCGCTGAATGCTGTCTGGATGCTTTGCATCGCGTTGGGATTCCCTACTCAGATCGACGTCGGTCCAATCCCAGGCTTCGATCGAGTCCCTGTTAAAGCGTGAGTCTCCTCCACGGGCGATCCGAAAAAGGAGATTGTCCTCGATGAAAGTGTCCTTCTCGAAAAGGATTGTAGGCGGTTCGCTCATGAAGAGCTGACTGAGCGGCACGGTACGGCCACGACCGAACACTGCGGACGCCTCGAACTCACCGGTCGAGACGAAGATGAGCGTCTCGTCTCTAAAGACGATCTCGTACTCGATGAATCGGTCCTCCGCGTGAACCTTGAACCGAATAGGGCCAGCGTCCTCGTGGGAAGAGAGTGTGAGGCCGATTTCGTAGAATGGAACGGTTCTCGTCCCAATTCGGATCAGGATTCCTTCCTCGCCTCTTTGGTAAATGCGATGGCTCCAGTCGATCGCCAGCGGGACCAGCGCCGGTCTCTCGCGCACAGGCTCTGGTCTGAGGATGCCTCGCAGTATCTCGTCCGCCGTTATCGTCTCGTCCATCAGCTTCACACCGAGGGCATGGCACCATTCGACCCACGCGGAGATGTCATCCGCCTGCCGGTGAGACCACACGCGGCCCTTTCGAGAGCATCCTATAGAAGCTCTCTCTCCGCCTTCGTACCCTCGCCCAAACAGGTTGGTCTTGGTCTTTGACGCGAGTTGCGCCGGGCTTAGCATCTCGGCAATGTCGCTCCCGAAATGTCCCGTGAACCGGATAGCCCGTCCAGCGGCGTGGCTCAAGCCGAGTGTGATGAGGATTAGTCGCTTGATGCCGAACAGAGCTCGATAGACAGCCTCCCCGCTGATCAGTTCCGCCGTCCCTTCCTCTACGTCGTCGCCATCAGGCCGAACCGCGTCAGCGAGCCGCTGGTGGAGCTCCCCATTATTCGAGCTGTTGATGTAAAGAAGCTTCGTCTGGGGATCCCAATGGAGCAGGTAGAGGTGCCACGTCGTGTTCTGGAGATCTCGGATGTCGCCCCATGGAACCTCGTCACGCTCGCATGTGACGAAAAGAACGCAGTTGTTCTCGCGGCTGACCGAAGGGGCGGTGTACAGCTCGTCGGGGTCGATGGCGTCGATCACTGCCTCAGGCGACCAATCCTCGTAGTTCGTCCTGAAAACGACCGTGCTCATCTTGGGCAAGATGTTCTGGATCGGAATCTCGCCGCCAAGATCCGTGAAGGAGTCCAGGAACTCGGATTGGGCGAGCCTTCGTCCAACAGCCTCCTCCCCAAGCTTCTGGATAATCCGGTTCCAATCGGCATCCTCCGAATAGAGTTCCCGAAGACGGTTCGAGACATCGACATCGGCGGCGTTCGCGACCATGGTAGCGTCGCCAAGGGCACCGCCGGCGGTTCGGGTAAAGCGTCCTGTGAACTGAAGCGTGATGGCCAAGCTCTTGTGGACGTCGTGTAACGCGGCGATCTTGAGCTGAGGCAGGTCGAAACCTTCGCCTAGCATGTCTACACAGACCACAACCCGCGAGGTTCGGGACCTTATGGCCTCGATCGCGTTCCTCCGGCGGGCTACCCCCATCTGGCTGTGGACGATCACTGGGTTGAGCTCGGGAGCCGCGCGTTCGTAGAGGCTAATGATCTCTTCGGCGCGGACGATCGACTTGCACCGCGCCATGATAAGGTGGTCGAACCCGTTGCCGCGGTCCTCACCTAGCTGCTCGATCGCCTTGAGCACGATCGCGGTGTCTCCCTTCTCCTTCGTGAACTCGAACACCGGGACATAGCGGATTGGCTTGAAGTACCCCTCGGACTGTGCCTTCCGAAGTGGGTAGTTGAAGATCGGCTTGCCATCGACACGCTTTCCATCCCGACGGTAAGGCGTGGCCGTGAACTGTACGATCGGACACGACCGAAATCGAGCCTTGATGCCGCTCCAGCCAGGAGCCGCAACGTGGTGGGCTTCATCGATGAAGAGATGGGTGACGACCTCTGCGACATGGTCGAGCGCACCATCGGAAGAACCGGCTATCGCCTGCATCGTCCCGATCACAACGTTGCAGCTTCCAAAGAGCTCATCGACCTCTTCCGCGGTACTCAGCTCATGTTCTAGGCAGCCTACGACTGGATTTACGACATCCTCCGGGAGGATCCCCAATTCTCGAAGCAAGCCTAGAGATAGGAACTTCCCGAGGGTCTGTCCCCTTAGAGGAACGTTGGGAACAAGGACGAGGAGACGCTCGAATCCTGAGTGAGCGAAGAGCGCCAGCATCGTTTCGGTCTTCCCCGTGCCGGTCGGCATGATCACCGTTACAGGCTCGTTCGACACAGACCAATGTCCTAGAACCGAGTACACGGCTCCGATCTGGGGTGGTCTCAGGCCGATCTCTCCGGTCGCTGAGTTCTCCTGCTTGAATTTGAAGCTGGAGATCAGACGCTGGCCTATCTCTCCAAGGTTCGGGAATTCTGCTCGCTCCCCATCGTCTACCCATGAGACCCTCGTCCCAGGTCGTAGAGCGTCGCCATTACGGAGCAGCAGAGCCATCGAGGTCCGAAGAACATGACTCTCTTGGGCCTCTTCTGGTATGAATCCAGCGCAGACGAAGATCGACTCACCACCGTCGGATCGGAAGTGGCCGTATCTTTGCGGTCCCTCCCCGTTGATCTCGTATGTTCCGGCAAGCGTCACACCGGGTTGCGCTATCTGCTGGATGGTGCCTCCAGCGACGGTTCGTTGAAATGAGAATCGAGGAGGAAAGTAAGCGGTGGTTACTCGCATGTGGCTTGATCACTAGGGTAGCGTCCAAGATCCTAGCAGAAAAATAGACTCTGTCTCTGCCGCCGGTCGAACATGGCACAGAAGCCTGCTCCCTTAAGCTGACAGGGAGAACGAGGTACATCAAAGATTCTATGAAAAGAAGGAACCCAAACGCCACGACCGAGAGGCTCGGAGTGAATGCCATCGAGAATGCCTGCTTGCGGTTAGGCATGATTTGGAGGGACCTGCTCCAAGAGGACGTTGGTGTCGACGGAAGTATCGAGCTGGTGCTCGATGGCGCTCCAACCGGAAAGTTGGTCGGGGTGCAAGTGAAGTCCGGCTCAAGTTACATCCGTGCCTCAAACGGCGAGACTTTTCGGTTTTATCCCACTCTGGACGATCTCGAGTACTGGCGCAAGCTTGTCATCCCCTTGGTCCTGGTGGTTTTTGATCCCTCTTCATCCTCCCTCTACTGGATCGATATCACCAGGGAAGTCGAAGACAGACTCGGGGGCGCGTCGGGCTCGCCGTTCTTCACTCTCTCACACAGTCGGGCACTGGACGAGGAGTTCCATGCTTACCTGATGGGCCTGTTCGATCTGAATATGAGTGGCGAAGATGAGTTCGAGACCCTTAGGACTGAATTGGCGCAGCTGTCGTTTACCGACGTATCAGCCGACGGGATGGCCGTGACGATCACTGGCCTAGAGCTCTTCGTGGAGAGTCTGTGGGGGCTTTGCACCAAGACGTGTTTCCACTTCAGCATGATGACGGACCTCCTCAGAGAGAAGCTATCAGGCGACGGCGTTCCGAGGACGATAAACTTCAACCTTTCCAGAGAAGGGCTATTTCCCTTCTTTAGCGAGTACTTCAAGCTTCTGGGAAGCGGGCACATCGCCCGGCTGGACTATGGCGACATCAGCGTGTCGATGTACTCAAGACTGGAGTGGCCGACCTACGTGGTCCCTCTCACGACGAACGGAAGAGCCTTCGTCAGGTACCTGAGAAAAGTCTCCGAGCAACCAGACAACGTTCGAGACCACCAGTTCTTCAACCTCAGAGTTCATCCGCACCTCAGAATCGAGGTCTTCGACTCCTACACTCTAGGCGAGCAGGAGCCATTCGGAGAGCTCGTCGAACTTATATCGATTCACATGAACCGCTCGTTGGACTACTACCATGTGGTCCATCTCTCTTACGGGGCTCAGGAAGGGCTACGAGCAACGATCCTCAGCCAGACCATGTTCTTCTTCGAACTCAGGGACTACTTAGCCAGGATTCTAGGTGGTGTCGACCCAAACCGTGTCGTGGGCAGATACCAGGACTCGGGTGTCAGCCCGCTTAGCTGCTGGCTAGAAAGCTTCCTCCAGATAACCCAGCCAGTACCTCCTGAGTTTTTGGCCCAAACGCCGCCGAGCAAGCACTATGGAGTGTTGGAAGAGTGGCTGAACGTAATTTCGGGATGGTCCGTAGTGTCCGTGATGGAAACTCCGATTCCGGATCTTGGGGCACTGTATGCCTCCAACGGAAAGCCGATTTTCCCTGTCCCGCCTGAGCCGACGAGCGAATAGCACGTCGAGTTGAGGTCAGAAGATAGACGTCACAAGTGATAGAAGGTCTTGCCGAACGTTGCTCGGCTTCGACCTGACCGGATCAGCCCTGACTATTCAAATACGCTGTTTAGTCTTGCGCAAACGTTAAAATGAGCGGTAGCTGACTAGGTTTGGTGTGTGCTGAGTGACCCTACCCACCTTGACTCATCCTGTCCGATCCGGCCCGTTCCTATTTCAGAGAAGGAAGTGGGAATCGAATCCGATCTGTTCGACTAACGAGGAACTCGACCACGCTTGACTTGCCCTAATTGGGCATCCAAACCGTAGACTTTTGCTGCTCCATGGATAAACCTCTTCGTCTCCGATGTTGTAAGTGCCAGACGGCCTAGCAGATTCTATTGGATAAAATTATAAAATTACATTACTTCCCAAAGCCAATCCCTGTGGAACGATATGGCAGGAACCGAGTGGGCGGTCGTGGGAGGAGCGGTGGTGGCGGTTTGCGGGATGGTGACGAAGATCGTGCGGACTCTTTCGGAGGAACGAAGACACGAGCGCGAGATGAAGGTCGTCAACGCAGCCATCGCGAAGGGAAGGGAGATTCCCGCGCTCACAGGCCGCATATCGCACAAAGGTGAGTCATCTTAAGCTCCTCGGCTAGAGACAAGCCTACGCCTACCATTCTTCCCGGCGCGTCAAATGACCTAGCTGATGGGGACAGGTCACCTCGAAACTCTACGAAGCTCTCTCTAGTGCGCAAGCCGACTCGAAAAGAATCGGCCCCAATCATTCCAACCCCGTCGCTCTGCCCCATGTACAGGTCTCAAGGAGACGTTAAAGTTCTCCAGCGGGTCTGCCAATCCGTTGGCGCCGAGAGTCATTCTAAGTCAAAGGAACCTGATCCAAGGGACTTCTTCAAGTCGATCAAGGGCCGGATCTTCTCCGGCCCAACAAACATCCCAGAAAGGATGTCGAACTCGTCTGGATCCTCGAAACGCCTAAATCTAACTTTAACGATCTTTGACCCCACTTCCGTTAGGTTGCCGTTCACCTGCTCATAAATAGGCTGCGACTCGAACGTAATCGACATCTGGCGCTTGTGCTCATGCTGCTTCCAAATCGCCACGTGGTTAGCCTGCTTCTGAAATTGTTTTAGCTTAGCTTTGCTTTCGAATTCTAGAAAACCGACGTACATCCTCCCCGTGACTCTCTCGTCCGAGCTGCCGGAAGGGAAGACCTTAGGGAAGTCTGGTGCCGTTGCCCTCTGACTCTCATCCAAGTCTTCCCAAGCTTTAAGGTGGGCTGCCAAAACCCGACTTGCAGGGGAACCTTGTTCGAGATCCTGCGGAGAAAGCAGGAACAATCTATTGACGAAGACTCCGTTTTTAACGAGGTCTTTGTTGACTGTCAAAAATCGTCCATTGATGCCCAGGTTGTCTGCGGTCCAATAGTCGGGCACAGTCACGGTCATGTATAAATCGCTAGAGCCTAGCGTTCCCATATACTTGATAAGGGTATCAATCAGCTCCTCTCGCTCTCCATAGATTTCGAAGTGGTTCCGATCCATGTCTTCCATCTCTTTGGTAAGCAGTTCCAGCTTGTCGCTCAGGATGTTCGCAAAGAGGTTGTCAAACCCGTCGTTTCCAGTGGAGTTTTTCTTGACGATTTCCCAACTCGATTGAAGGTTTAGCAGGCGCGTGTCCACATCGATGCTCCTACGAGCAGCGTAGTTCACGGCGTCAAGACCATGCAACAACCTCTCTACTGTCGTATAACGATCGGCTGGCCGAGCACGGAGACATTTGTCGACAATCTTGACGATACCTTCATTCTTAGCGATAAGATTTTTCTTGCTAGAGAAGAAGTGCTGAATATGATCTTTCCAGCCGTCGATCTCTTCGGGCAAGCCTGCTGCCCAACTTATTGAATTCTGGAAAATCCAAGGGCTCTCAGGCCTGTCCGCGTCCTTGACAAGGGCCATGATGTCTGGTGGACGTTCTCCCGTTCCCATATAAAAGAGGACCCCTCCAAGAGAGTAGATGTCTGCAGGCGTGTACCAATCAAAACTCTCGTCACGCGACTCCGGTGCCACGTAGGGGTTTGTCTTCCTCCTCTCTGAACCAATGACCGAGGTGAGATCCAGCTGGAATGATTGACCGAAATCCACGATAATGGGAAAAAGTTTATTTCCCCCTTGCCTGATTAAAATATTTTTAGGCTCTATATCACCATGCACTATTTGTCTATTGTGTATCCTCCGCACTATATCTGCGATATCATGCGCGAGCTTAAACCAGACATCAGGGTCCGTAATCCCCGCAAAGCCCTTGTCAGTAACGTACTTTCTATTGTCGTAATCGGCGAGAAAATCGAGCATGTTCTTTGCGTCGATGTACTCGCTGACAAGAAAGGGAATCCGATGATGCTGGACGCGGGGATTGTCTGGCTCGAAGTATCCGTCTCCTATAACCTCTGCCACGACCTTTCTGCCTCGTCGGTTAAGCTCTCCGATGCGTCCTGCGTTCCTACGCTCCTCTGAGAAGGAGGTGGTTATCTCTCCGAGTTCCTTCGCGATGTTCTTGGGAGCTAGGTGCTTTCCGATTCTAGGCGTCTTGACGAAGACAGGCTCGCCGAGTTCCTCACTATCTTCGATGACCTTGTGGGCTTTATAAGAATGCCCGTACGAGTCCGCAGTAGAGAGTTCTGATTCGACTCTTATTAGGTAGGGAGCAGGCTGAGGGCGTGTCTCGTGATATCGACGTTCCCCTCGAAGCTGGGGAGCTGGCTTGACTTCAAGCATATCGCCCTTCTTCAATTGACAGAGACTATTGTCCTGCGAGGCTGCCACATCTCTCGGATTGTTCATCGGAACACACTAATACCGACACCGCCTAGGTAGCTGACAACACGGTCTCTGTCAAGGTTTACAATGGATGCTACATCTAATAGACGATCACTTATCCACAACTTCCCATCGGTTTTCGCAGGTACGGGCAGATACAAGTCCAACTCCTTTATTCTTACGAAGGGGTAAGTTTCGATGTGCTCTCCATTGGTGAGAACAGCAATGGCGTTCACGCCTGTTTTTCCAGTTGCCTTTCGAAGCCACGCTTGATCCACGACACCGGAAGTCGCTGAGATAGTGATTCTCAGTCTTTCGTCGGAATCATGGACGATATCGCCGGTTCTCGTCTTAACCCACCCTTGTTTCGGTAAAGCCTTGAGAGATGCTGGTGACGAGTAGGTAATGCGTTTGGATACGGACTTCTTTCCCGTCGACTCACGGTGCGGTTCCTGACTGAACTCCCTCTCTATAAAACGCAAGATGTACAACGCCGATGCCCGAGCCGCGAACTGCCTATACTTATCATTCTTATCGGTTTCCCCAAGTGCTGGCCGAGCATGATCCTGGACGCCCTTGGCCACCATCCACCCTTTCATGCAGAGGGCCTCGGCGACGGCCGCAATGGCGTACGACTCCATGTCAATCCCTAAAGTGTCGCGCTGAACGGCTTCTGTTGCAATGAAGGCGTCAACGTCTATCGTAACGTCTGGAACGGTCTGGAACGCTGCAATGTGGGTTTTGAAGCAATATTCGAAATTTGAGGTCACGGGCCACGACCCTTTCAGAAACGTGCTGTATTCTTCCGTAAACTCAGAATCAAAGTCGTAAGCTTCTGCGGTCCACCTACTGGGCCTGACCAATAGGCTCTCCACGTTTTCCTTTCTTGACTCGTGAAACTGGCCCTCATTTCGATGAACGTTCCGTTTGCCAGGACCGTAACGCCAGCATTGAGAAGACACAACCACATCACCTTGACTTGTCTTATCAGGGTGGCCAGCGCAAACGCCGCTCATTAGGAGCCAGTCGTACTCAAACTCTCTATGTATGGTCATTGCGGCGATCGCTGTCTTGAGCACACCCATCCCGCAACGAGCCACAAGTATTTCGATTGGGCCGTCAATGTCCTCGCTGAGGAGATTACCAATGAGTGATGGCCCTGCGACCGTTTCTTTATGGACCCAACCATCCAAAGAAGGGGCGGAAGATCCGACGTGTTTGATCGCCTCGTACTCTTCGTGTACTGCGGCAAGTAGCAGAATTCTTTCCCTTGGAAGCTGCATATCACCTGTAAGCCTGATACATCATATCCTATTTTCGGATCTACGGTATTCAAAACCAATAGATCGGTTCTCTAAACTTAATATGGCGTTGGAACAGTCCATTGGGCCCTAGTCCAATGCAATACAGCGATCTGATCTTTCGCAGGTAGTTTTTTTGAAACAAAGCAACCATGGTTGCTCCTAGCGGTGCGATCGTCTACCTCTTAGCGAGTCGATAGAACCCCACCATGAGCAGCGGCCCTGCGTTCGGTTAAAAGCCTTGCCTCTCCTTGCTGGGCCTTGACCTTGCTTGGAGCCGCTTGAGAGTCGAGTCCTCTGAAGCTGCCTATACTCAGCCGTGCTCGACGCTAGCGTCACCGGGCGTCAAGATTGGCTTGACCCAGGCTGGTGCGGAATGGAGCGATCGCCTGATCCGGGATCTTGCTCGACTGGCAGGTTATGCAGGAAACCTCGGGGCGTTCCTAAGTAGTAAAATGCTCTCTATAAGTGCGAGCCAACCTTCCAGTCGATGATAACCAGGCGTCCATGGCCCTGTTCAGACTCGCGAAAGCCGTTATCGACTGGCAAGTTCGCATAGGATTCAGCGGACCTTTTACACCTAGCATCCAAGACCGGTTCGATGTCGTTTTTGCTCTAATCGGCCACTTCGACCCTATGGTCATAACCGAGCTGGTGGATGGCGGAGAGGGTGGTGAGATAGAGGAGGTCGAGATTACGCGTGGCGCAGGTTCGGAACAGGCGATCGCCGTGCGATCCCTACATAGCGCAATGATGGCGAGCAATCACCCGGTGGCAACGGCGGCCAGAACTGGGGCGGAGGCCGATCCGGTCAGAGCTGTTGAACAGATCACTGCGGTCATTAACTCGTGGTAAACGACTGGTCCGAAAACTCCGGTCAAGAGCAGCCGGTGCATACGAACAAAGCGCAGAGCCTTAGCTGAAGGCTGCGAACAGCGTGTTCCAGAGGGTCCTCATGTCGCTCCAGTCGTGCTCTCCGCATAGGTGCTCGTCCCATAAGATGGTGGAGAGTTCCTCTTGGATCCTCTTTTTGTCTTCAACCTCGCCTTGGTAATCTCTCACTGCTGGTATGTAACTTCTCCACCTGACGGGAGGCAGATCGCCGTCCGCTCGCCTGAGCACGGATGGCCCCGCAAAGAGTTCGATGCTGACGGCCCTACCGTTGATGTCCTCGACAGCGGGTCCGGACGGACCGAGCGTAGGGTACTTACTACACAGATCCGTTGCTGGCAGGCGAACAAGCCGTATATTGCCAGTGAGAGTAACCGCCTTTTCCAAAGCACGAATTCCGTCAGCCGCCGCAGTATCGTTGTCGAATAAGACGATCAGCTTGTCCTGAATGCTGAGCGCAACGAAAGTCTTTACTACCTGGATGTTGTTAGAGATGCCACCGGGCAGCTTTGTGGACTCGAAATCAACGAAGTTATAGTACGTATCTAGGTGAGGGTAGAGGTGCTTCAACGCCCCCCTGAGAATGAATACGTCGCTTGAGCCTTCTGTCAAGACGGAGAAGAAGGGTTTCTTGAAGCACACAGGCTGGTCAGTGCTCAAGTGGTAGGACTCGATGATGCCTGTGACGTCGAGTTCCACCATCCCGCCTTGCGGAGCAACAGCCAAGAAGCATCGCTGCAGCAATACCTGATCATCGCCCAAGAAGCCGAAGTCAAGCCACTCGTCGGGATTCAACACGTAATCCACTGCCCTTGAGAACTGCTCTACGTAATCTCCGTACAGCCTTTGTAAGAGGCGTCGTTCAAAGACGATGCGGAGTGCATCAAGCCAAGCATCGAACGTCAAGCTTTGGTAGCATCTCAGATCCCCGACGTACAAGTCTGTCAGCAGGTCAGCGTCGGGGGGCGCAGTGCTCCAGGTGTAGCCGAGGAACTCTAAATCCTTTTCGTCCTGGGCGAACTGGTCTAGAATGTCAGCTCGCCCTTTCTCAAATCTCTCTCGTGCCCGCTCCAACGTGATACCGCGAACATCCAAGCGGTCTGCGCATTCCCAGACATGCGCCCTGTAGAGGATCGCAGTTTCGGTGAGACCGAAGTCAGGATCTCCTACTTTGCACTCCCCGAATACGAGTGGGTTTCGGTCTTGTGAGTGTCTCTCGAACTCGACCCTGTCGCTTTCGACAAACATTTCCGTCATAATGCTGCGTAAAGAGGCAGTTGATTCAATTATTGGATACCCATCCACGTAGAGCAGTGCCTTGGCGCTCATTGGTAATGTGATTCAACCTCAAAACGTATTGGAGGGAGTCGCAACTCGCTATATTAAGGTGAGACGCGCGACGTTGCACATAATGGTGTTATTGTCTGTTCCTCGACGAGTTTCCCGAGCTCGATCGGGGGGCGATGGAAGCCCTCCGGCAGCCCTTGGAGGACGGCGTCATCACCGTCTCGCGGGTGACCGCGACGGTGACCTTTCCCGCCGAGTGCATCCTGATCGCCGCCATGAACCCCTGTCCGTGCGGCCTCAAGGGTCTGCCCGAGGCGCGGTGCGTCGGGGCCGGGGCTTGCGAGCGCTACGGGGCGCGGATCAGTGGTCCTTTGCGCGACCGGATCGACCTTCACGTGGAGGTGCCGCGCCTCAAGCCCGACGAGTTGATCGGCGCGGCGGACGGCGAATGCTCGGCCGCGATCCGCGAGCGGGTCGCGGCGGCGCGCGACCGTCAGACCCAACGCCTCGGGCCCGCGAAGACGAACGCGAAGATGTCGCCGCGCGAACTGAAGGAGTCCGTCGCCCTCGACGCCGAGGCGGAGGGCTTCATGCGGATCGTCGCCGCCCGGATGAACCTTTCCGCCCGCGTCTTCGACCGCATCCTCAAGGTCGGGCGCACCGTCGCCGACCTCGCGGGGGAGCCTCAGGTCTCCAAAACCCACCTCGCCGAGGCGGTGCAGTTCCGCGACCGCAGCGATTCGTGACCCCTCCGGCTCCCACCCGCATCGGCGGAATCCTCGCGACGAAGGCCGCGCGGGCGGTGATCTTCCGGCGCGGCCCCTCGGACGTCGTCCAGCAGCTGCTTTGGGACCTCGATACCGACGAGGTTCAACCTGGCCAGTGGATCCGGGCGCGCGTCTATACCCGTCGTTGCGACCTTAGCCCCGGCGGAAGGCATCTGGTCGCCTTCTTCTCGAACTTCTCGCCCCACCGGATGGAAGTGGCCGCCCGTAAGTACGGCCTTGAGCATGGGTGCGAGGCGGAGGCTTGGACCGCGATCAGCGTCGCTCCTTGCCTCACCGCGCTCGCTCTCTGGTTTTAGAGCGACACCTACTATGGTGGAGGGCGTTGGATTTCCGAATCGAGGGTGGAGATCCACCATCCTTTCACCCGACACGAGGCGATAGCACCTCCCAAAAAGATCACAGTGCTCCCCGTTTCCAACTCGGGAGACGGTCAGTGGGACTTCGTCTGGCACGCGCGGCTTCAGGAACGTGGCTGGGAAATGATCTACGCCGGTACGCCAGGGATCGCCGTCGCTTGGGAGAAGACGGTGGCGGATGGTCGTATGCTTTACCAAAGCACGCGTTTGGCAGGCGGCGACGAGACGTGGACGCTCTACGATCGTCGCGAGAACGTCGTTCGGGAATGGCGGAACAAGGGCGAGCATCCCGGCTTCTTCGACTTCGACCCGCGCGGACGGCTCGTCTACGGCGAAGCGGGTTGCCTCTATGCCTGGAGCCGTTGGCCCGACGAGGAACCGCGCCTTATCGCCGACCTCAACGCGAACGTCTTCGAGAACGTCCCGCCGCCGAACCATGCCCGGCGGCGATAGTTCCGCGTTACTTCGTCGGGACTAACTCCACGACCATCGACCCGGCACCAAGAGGTACCGTGAACGCGCCCGCGTCGGTCGTCAGACCGACCTTCGGCGCGTAGGACGCCTTGCCCTTGGCCGTCGTCTCGATCCGGAGTCGGGCCTTCGCCGTGTCCGACGTGGCGGGGGAGAGGGTGACGCGCAGGGCCTTCGTCTTCGGGTCGTAGGCGACGGACTCGAACGTGCCCGCGTCGAGCGTCAGGTACGTGCCCGTCGGGGCGACGTAGACGCGCTGGCGGAACGAGTCCTGCGGCTCGACGGTCACCCACGCGCCTTTCCTCGCGACCCGCCCGCCGAACGCCTGCCAGCCGAAGTCCGGGCTGTCGACCAGGTAGGTCGCGGTGTTCTGGGCGTGGCCGAAGAAGTTAGGGCCGTAGTCACCGCCGCCGTAGCCGTCCCACTTGAGGGTGTCCGGGAACGAGTGGAACGCGACGGAGGCGAAGCCGTCCTCGTGGATGTTCGAGAGGGCGCCCATCGTGCCGCCGTACCCCACGCGCAGCAGGTAGAGGTCGTCCGGGTGTTCCCGGTACTCCGTCAGGAGCGGGATGGCGTTCAGCCCCGAGCCGTAGTGGTGGATCTGGCGCTCGATGCGGGAGAGCTTGCCGCCGTAGATAAAGTCCCAGTAGCGGCGGGCGTTGCCGTTGTAGCCCCAGTGGGGCACGGTCGGCATGTAGGCGAGGATCGAGTTCAGGGAGACCTGGGCCTTGTCCTCGTAGCCGAACCGTTTGCACCAGGCGTAGACCTCCTCCTGCCCCGTCGAGTCCCAGGCCATCTCGCTTCCGAACGGATACGCCTCCGTCTTCCAGCGGTCGGCCCGCATCTGCATCCGCGCCTGGATCAGGTCCGCCTTCTCCGACCAGCCTTCGCGCCGCAGGTCGTCGAGCAGGTTCACGAACACGTCGCCGTCCATCAGGCCGAGCCGCCAGTAGCCCACCCGGTCCTGGCCCCGCTCGTCCTGGCTCGTCATGAACTCCGTCGTGGCGTACGCCTGATCCAGGTACCAGCCCCAGGGGTGGCGGGCCATGCCGGGATGGTTGCGGGCGACACGGTACATCGCCCAGTAGGCCGAGACGACGTGGGGGTAGTTGTAGCCCCGGCCCACGTCGTTCGTGGTCTGCTTGTTCCAGCTCGTCCAGTTCGTCCAGTTGCGGCTGGGGTCGTAGGGGAAGTCCGGCAGGAGCTTAGGGTCGTAGTAGAACACCGACTTGCGGACCCCGTACTTGTCCTTGCCGTCCTTGAACTGGAGGTTGCCCCACAGGACGTGGTCGATAAAGTCGTCGTACTTCGCGACCTCTCCCCGGTCGGGTTGGCCGAACTCCTTCATGCCGAGGGCGAGCCACGCCCCGGAGCCGCCCTCGTCGCCGAGGCCCGCGATCCAGACGCGGCTGTCCTGCACGACCTGCGCCTCCTTCTCGTGGTCGTAGGTGATCGCGGACGGCGCCCGGCCGAAGGGATCGCTCTTGTCCGTAAACCACGACTTCGTGGTGAGGAAGCGCCCAAGGTCGGCGACGGCGGTGGCGGCGGGCTTGGTGACGTCGTAGTTCACCGTCTGGCGCGTGCCGTCGGCGTAGTCGATCGTGAGGCGGGCGCGTCCCCAGCCTCGTCCCTTGAGGGTGTAGCCTTTCCAGCCGTTCCTGCCCTCGCCGTTGGTCCGCCACGTCAGCGCGCCCTTCGGCTCGACCGACAGGCCTTTGACCGCCTTGCCGTACTTCAGGAACAGCTTGCCGTCCTGGTCCTGCGGCAGGACGTAGCCGGGAAGCCCGACCGCCACCGGACGCCCCGCCTTCGTCAGGGTGTCCTCGATCTTTCGGATGCTCAGCGAAGGCTGGAACCGGACGCCGTAGGTGCGGGTCTCGCCCGGCTTCAGGATGGCGCGCGTCGGCGCGTTCCAGGGCTGCACGCCTTTCCACTCGTTCTGGGCGTAGGCGTCCGTGTGTACGGTCCACTCCATCATCCCCTCGAAGGTCTGGGCGGGGCGCATCGGCTCGTTCACGAGTCTCCACGCCTCCAGAGGCGTCCGTCCCGTGGGGGTGACGACCATCGTGGGACCGGTTCCGGTCAGGCGGGTCACCTGGAGGTAGCCCGCGTCCTCTCCGATGTAGGGATCGGTGAAGGAGCACTTGGCGTGCGCCTCCTCCAGGTCGCGCCCGCTGATGATGTTGTTGAAGGGCATCGGGATGCCGAGCGCGCCGATCTCGACCGGCTGCGACCCCGGGTTGGTGATCCGGAACTCCAGGGCGAGCCGTCCGTCGCGTACCGTCCAGAGTCGTACCACCTTCAGGGGGCTGTTCTCGGGCAGGGCGGCGGCGAGATCGTAGGCCGCGAAGGCGGACCCTTCCGCGAGTACCGGCCGGACCGGCTTGCGGCGGGCGGCGGTGTTGGCCTGGACCCAATCCGTCGCGCCGACGACGCGCGCCCGGAAGTCGAGGTCGCCCAGATGGACGAAGCGATCGCTCGACCGTTCGGCAAGCCGGTCCGAGGGGAGGAAGTCGAACCCGTCGCCGCCCTTGGGCAGAAGGCCGACCGCCACCCCGGCGTCGTCGACGAGCCGGAGGGTGTAGTCCCCGACGACCCGGTCGGTCGTTCCGTGCTCGAGTCCGAGCGTGGGCGGCGGGACGGGCCGCTGGGGGTTCTGCGCGAAGGCGAGAACGCTCAGGGGAACGAGGGGCGCGAGGAATCTTGTCCGCGTCGACATGGCGTAGGGCTCATGATAACACGATCGTTTAGGATTGAACGATCAGAGCCTCTATCGATAGAAGAGAGCGGTAGCGGTCTTTCCGCCTCCCTTTCTATCCTCGTTCCAGCGCGTGCGCCAGGCGCTTCATCAGCGAGGCGCTCAGGTCGTTGTCGTCGTCGTGGCTCAGTAGAAGGCGGGCCAGCAACTCTTGGGCCTCCTCGCGGGTCAGGGGCAAAAGGACGCCGCTCTCTCGAAGTTCCATCATCGTTCCGATAGAAAGTCTCGGTGGTGCGAGTAACTTTTTTCACCTTGGCCCGTCCTAAAGTTGGCCCCAAGGGCGCAGAGATGCGATACCCTGTAGGTACAGGAGGGAAAAGATGCGCACGAGGATTTTAGGTGCCTGGATCGTCGGGGCTCTGCCGCTGACCGTTTCCGCCCAAACCCCCGCCCCCACCCAGGAGGCGAAGGGCGCGGCGCAGGTCGGCGGCGTGTCGACGATCGACTACATCACCCTCCGCGCGGGCAACCTCGGCGCTCCCCTCCGTTTCGGCCATGTGATCCAGGGCAGCGAGCGCGTCGAGATGGGCGGCCGCGTCCTCACGCCGACCCAGGACTACGCCGTCGACTACGAGACGGGCGTGGTCTACCTCAAGATGGCCCAGCGGACGGGCGACAACCTCGTCGTCGCCTACCGCTACGATCCCCAGGGCAAGGCGACCGGCGGCGCGACGTTCGCGGGCGTCAACTCGTTCCTCGGCCTTTCCCTCGCGCCGGGCCTCGGGCTCGTGGGCGGCCTCGGCGTGACCGAGCGGGCGGCGGACGGCTCCGTTCTCAGCAGCAACGTCTTCGGCTGGAACAACAGTCTGAAATTCGGTGGCAACGCCTCTCTCGGCGGTCTCTTCCTCTACTCCGAGCGCAAGAAGAACGACAACGTCGCGGGCCTCGCGATGGACCAGGGGGCCAAGCCCGGCGACGCGAGCACGGACGAGGGCGCGAGCCAGTTCCTCGTCCAGAACTTCCGCTCCGCCCTGATGGGCGGCAACGTCTCCGTCGACTACCAGGACATCTCGAAGAACTTCGCCTCGGGCGGCCAGGTCAAGGCGGCAGGGTACTCGGACGCGGACGTGGCGAAGTACATGAAGGAGCGCGGCCTCAAGCGCCAGGGCGCGAGCCTCTCCGGCCTCAAGCTCGGCGCCGCCAGCTTCGGCGCCTCCTTCAAGCAGGTCGACGACGGCGCCACGGGGAAGGGGCTCGACTGGTCGAGCTATGGCTTCCAGCAGGGTGGGCTCAAGATGTCGATGAGCTCCCAGCGCGTGGAGCGGGGCTTCACGCGCTTTGGCGACCTCGCCGAAGGCGACCGGGACCAACTCGCCAAAGAGGCGGGCATGAGCCGTCAGAACCTCGCGATGGAGTTCGCCCAAAAGGCCGGGAAGTTCTCGTTCTCGAGCGCGGAGGTCACCGACGACGGCGCGAAGCAGAGCGCGATCCGGCGTGAGGCGAAGCTCGACACGGGTCGGATCGGCCTGACTTTCGGCGAGCAGCAGGTCGACAGATCGTTCGCCCGGATCGGTAGCCTGACGGGCGCCGAGCAGGGCCAGTGGGGCCGCGAGGTCGGGGTGAAGCGCCAGTGGATGGGACTCAACGCCGCGCTGGGCGGCAAGACGACGCCTCAGAACTTCGCTTTCAACCAGCTCGACCTGACGAACGCCACCGGATCGTTCAAGACGCAGGACGTCTCCTACGCAAGCAAGAGCTTCAATCTCGGCCACTTCTCCATGAGCGGAAACGGAACCGGTCTGCCCATGGGCGCCCTCCAGGACGCCGAGGGTAACGCCGCCGCCAAGCGGATCGCGAGCTTCTTCGGTAACGTAGGCACCAACGACTCGCACCGTCAGTCGCTCCTTGCGGCGGGCGACGTGAAGCGCGACCTCACAAACGCCACCGGGACGCTCGGAAAGGCGGGCAACTTCAGCGCCTCCCATCTCAAGTTCGGCGAAGGCGAGAACGGCGGTTCCGCCGACGCTTTCGCGTTCAACACGCCGAAGGTGCAGGCGTCGATCAAGCGGCAGGAGTTTGGCCAGAAGTTCAGCGACGCGACCCGTCTGATGGACTTCGAACGGGCGAGCCTCGGCACCGTGGCGGGTCTTCAACGAACCGACATCTCCTTTGGCGTCCAGATCGACAAAACGCGAAAGTTCGCCTTTGGTCAGACCTCGGCGAAAGACGCGGGTGGCGATCTCGGTCGTACGACCCTCGCCTACGCCGGTAAGGGGATCGAGATCAACGCGGCCCAGCGCGACGTGTCGAAAGGCTTCACCAACGCGGCGGGACTCGTCGACCCTGAGAACACCCTGCTCGCCCAGTTCCAAGGCTTCCAGGAACGCGACGCCAATTTCAAATACACCGGGACGCCGGGACTGAAGATCCAGGCCTCGCTCCAGCAGGCGATGAACGAGAGCACCAAAGAAGGTCGCTCCCTCGAAAGCCAGAGCGTCGACTGGACGGTCGACAAGCTGACGAGCGTGTCGTACCTTTCGACGAAGACCGACAGCCGGGACCCGCTCACCACCCTTTTCGCGCAGTCGATGCGGCAGATGTCGCTCACCCACACGATCGGCAAGTTCGGAACGTTCCAATATCTGGACCAGCAGATCGATAACAGCGGCACGAACAATCCCGCGCCGGACATGCACAAGCAGTACTTCGCTCTCGAAGCGAAGATCGATCCGCTGACGAGTCTCAAGACCGAGCAGACGCGGACGGACTACGACAACGGCGACAAGGAGAATATCTCCGCCAACACGGTGACGCGCGCGGTCTCGAAGACCCTGAGCGTCTCGGTCACCGGCGTGTCGGTCGACCGCAAGGGCGATGACAACGACGAGAAGAAGACCAACTACGGTTTCTCGTACGATTTCGGCAAGGGGCTGAAGCTCACCTACGGCTACGCGCAGAGTCTCGTCGGCCAGGTCAACGGCACGGGAAGCCAGATGTTCACCTTCGGGCAGGCGAACGCGGGGCTCAATCCGACCCAGACCGGGCAGGTTGGAGCCTCGAACGTTTCCGGTCTCTTGATGGGCGGCGGCTACGGTGCGAACACCTACATGGCCGCCGATGGGACGCGCACCCAGTCGTTCGCGAACTTCAACCTCGCCAACGCGAAGCCCCTCGCGTTCGGTGGCTTCACCGAAGTGAAGTTCAGCTTCGGTCTCGACACCGCCGCCGACTACAGCCAGTATCTCCGCGAGAACCATACCGCCGGCATCAGCGGGAAGCTCGGTAAGAACGTCTTCTCGTTCGGCTACCGAGGGCAGGTCGCCAATCCGAGCGCGAACCCGGCGGCGACGCCCGGGGCCGACCCGATCCAAGCGATCGACCGCTCCGTCGCGCTGAGTACCGACGCCTCGCCTAAGGCTCCGCTCGTGGTGGCGGGTTCGGTCAAGCTCCGAACGTTGCCCGACGACAAGGAGTACACGAGCCGAAACGTCTCCGTCACCGCGCGGCCCATCGCGGGCGTCGAGGTGACCAACGTCGTGCAGACGAACCTGGAGCAGGCCAATCCCAACGTCCTTCTCGGCTCGACCTTGCTCGCGGACCGGGGCAACAAATGGCTGCTCAACTTCAAGGGCAACGGCGACACGTCGTTCGGCGCCAGCTGGGAAGAGAAGAGCAACGACACGACCCAGGCCTCTTCGGTGCTGGGCGCCGTCAACCTAACCCTTTTCCAGAAGTCCGGTTGTCCGCTTCGGCTGACCTACGGCGTGGACCAGGTCGACGGCAACGTGCCTCGCCGCCAGATCACCCGGTACAGCCTCCAGTTCGACGCGAAGTCCTCCGCCAACCAGACGCTCAGCATGTACGTCGGCAACGTGGATTACGCCTACAACGTCACGGACGCAAGTCTTAAGGGCGACAACTGGACGATGCGTCTGAATTACCAGATCCGGTTCTAGCTTCGACGCCTCCTCCCTCGGAGGGCGCGTGCCGTTCAGTTCGTTGGGGTACCCTTCTCTTCCCGGAGTTCCTCTCGTGCAAACCGCCTACAACCTCTTCCTCGTCCTGGGCGTCCTTTTCGCCATTCCCTTTATCGCCCTCGTCATGCTGACGGGCAAGGGGGATGCGATGAGCGGCGGCGGCGGCGTCCGTACCACCTTCCGGGGCAAGGCGAGCTTCGACGATATCATGTCGCGCTACACGCTGATCCTGGGCGCGGCGTTCATGGCGCTGATGGTCGTGATCGACGCCATCGGCAACCACCTCAACCGGGGTTGACCCTGGTCTTCAGGCCGAACCGACGGCCTGAAGACGTTTTGTCCCTTACTTCTTTTTCGGGGTAGGGATACTCGGAGCGGTCTTCGCGAACTTCGCTGGCTCCTTCTTGAATGCGGGGGGGCAGCTCTCACAGCAGAAGAAATAGCGGCGGCCCTTGTAGTCGGTGAAGTTGCCCGCTTTGGTCGCCTTGGCGACGTTGACCATGTCGCCCTTCATCACCGCGCAGCTGATCGTGGCCGGGGCTTTCGCGGGAGCTTTCTTCGTCTTGGTCTGGGCGGAAGCTCCGCCGACGAGCGCGAGGGAAACGAGGGCGAGCAGAGAGAGTTTCTTCATCCGAGTCACGTCCGGCCTGCAGGAGGCCGCCAAGGCTAGTATACGTCCGGCTCTCCTATACTAGGACGTGGCCGTCGCTTTCCTTCACACGAACGACTTTCACGGCAAGCTCACGCCCGAGCGCGTCGCTCGTCTTGCGGGTCTCCGCGAGGAGGCCGACCTCTATTTCGATTCCGGCGATTCGATCCTCGCGGGCAACCTCGCCTATCCGCTGAAAGCCGAGGCGGTGTGGCCTTTGCTCGCCGACCTGCGTTGCACGGCGAGCGTCCCCGGCAACCGCGAGAGCCATCCCCTCGCCGCCGCCTTCCGCGCCAAGCTCGCGGGCGTGGCCCACCCGATCCTGTGCGGCAACCTGCGCCTCAAGGACGGAACGCGCCCCTTCCCCGGAACGATGCGTCTGGAAGCGAACGGCGTCCGCGTCGGCGTCGCCGCCGCGATGGTCGAGATGGTGACCGCCCGCATGAAGACCCAGGCCGCGAGCGCCTACCTTTGGGAGCCTGCGCTTCCCACCTTGCGGGAACTTGGAGAGAGGCTTCGTCCCGAGGTGGACCTGCTGATCGCCCTGACCCACATCGGCCACCGGCGCGATCGCGAACTCGCCGAGGACGGCCTGTACGACGTGATCCTAGGCGGCCACTCCCATACCGTCCTCACCGAACCCGAGCGCGTCGGCAAGACATGGATCTGCCAGGGCGGCTCCCACGGTCGATTCGTGGGCTTGTACGCCTGGGACGGCGAGATTCGAGGCGGGCTCCGGCCCTTGTAGGGACGTGGCCCGATATGCTCCTGCCCTTTTATTCTGAAGGTGAGGGGGAAGGCGGCGGTGGAGCGGGCGTCGCCGCGTGACCTTCGGTCGCTGGCTTGGAATCGCTCGGCTTGGTTTCCGCGGGCGCGGCCTCGGACGGCTTCGACGCGGACGTCTTGGATGTCGAGTCGTTGACGTAGAATCCGGAACCTTTGAAGGCGATCCCCACGGGTTGGATGATTCGGCGGATGGTTCCTCCACAATCACAATCGGTGAGCGGCGCCTCGGTGATGCGCTGCTCGACCTCGAACGACTTTTGGCAAGTTCTGCACTCGTAGACGTAGGTCGGCATCGGTCCTACCCATTGTGACATCCTGAAGAGACCCTTAATGTTTGGCCAGACCTTCGCCCCCGCGGATCTTTTGAGCGTCGGGACTCTCGTAGTCCTGGAAGCTTTGCTATCGGCGGATAACGCCCTGGTGCTGGCGATCATGGTCAAGCACCTTCCCGAGGACGATCGGAAGAAGGCCCTCCTGTACGGCCTGGGCGGCGCGTTCGTGTTCCGTCTCGTCGCGATCGTGTTCGCTTCCTTCGTCCTGGACCAGTGGTGGCTTCAGGCTCTGGGCGGCGCGTACCTCGCGTTCCTCGCCTTGAAGCATTTCGTCAGCTCGCGCGGCGAGGATCCTGCGAAGGTCAAGCGGCCCAAGGGCGGTTTCTGGCAGACCGTCATCGCGGTCGAGCTGACCGACGTCGCCTTCGCCCTCGACTCCGTGCTCGCGGGCATCGCCTTCATCACCCTCCCCAAGACGGGCATTCAGGACGAGAAGCTCTGGGTCGTGGTAACGGGCGCGATGATCGGCATCGTGCTCCTGCGCTTCGCCGCCGCCGCCTTCTCGAAGCTGCTCGACCGCTATCCCGGTCTCGACCACGTCGCCTACACCCTCGTCGGCTGGGTCGGCGTAAAGCTCCTTTCCCACGCCTTCCACCGCGCTCACGCGTTGGGCAAGGTCCCCGTCGAGGTGCCCGGCATGAGCGAGCCGGTGTTCTGGGGCGGCCTCGCCACGATCCTCCTGCTGGGCGTCGGTATGGCCGTCGCCAAACGCCGTTCGAAGGACGAGGACGAGATCACCGGCGCTCCCGACGCGCCGGATCTCTAGTCGGTCGACAGCCACGCTGGAACGGGCAGGGGTACGCTTCCGCGAAGCGTCGAGGACGCTATCGGAACCCCTTCTATGGCGAAGCTCAGAATCGGAATCATCGGCAGCGGCGGCATCGCGCAGGGCTGCCACATGCGCGGCTACGCGGCTATCCCCGACCTCTGCGAGATCGTGGCGTGCGCCGACGTGAACGAGGCCACCGCGAAGGCGGCGGCGGAGAAGTTCGACGTCCCCGCGACCTACACGGACTACAAGGAGATGCTGGCGAAGGAGAATCTCGACGCCGTCTCCGTCGCCACCCCGAACAAGTTCCACAAGGCCCCGACGATCGACGCTCTCCAAGCGGGCGTGAACGTCCTGTGCGAGAAGCCTCTAGGGATGAACGCCGACGAGTGCCGCGAGATGTGCGCCGCCGCCCGCGACACGGGCAAGATCCTCCAGGTGGGACTCCAGAGCCGGTTCAACGGTCCCTCGCGCTGGATGAAAGACTACATCGACGCCGGCAACATGGGCGACGTCCAGTTCGCCCGCGCCCAGGCGCTGCGACGCCGCGGCGTCCCTGGCTGGGGCGTCTTCATCAACAAGGATCTGCAGGGCGGCGGACCGCTGATCGACATCGGCGTCCACATCCTCGACCTCACTCTATTCCTGATGGGCTATCCCAAGCCCGTTTCCGCCACCGGCCGGTACTGGGACACCATGGGTAAGAACCCAGACCTGTACAACGGAATGGGCGACTACGACCGTTCCAAGTTCACCGTCGAGGATTTCGCCGTCGGCATGATCAAGTTCGACAACGGCGCCGTGGTCTCCTTGGAGTCCTCCTTCATGGCGAACGGTCCGGACAAGTTCGAGACGTTCCTCTACGGCACCAAGGCGGGCGCGAAGGTCGACCCCTATGCGAGCGGCAACGCCGCCCTGGAGATCTACACCGAACAGAACAAGCTTTTGATGGACGTCCAGCCCAACAACATCCCCCGCGTCGAGTCCGCTCACGTGGACGAGGTCAAGGCTTTCGTCAACGCGATCATCGCGGGCGATCCTTCCCCCGTTCCCGGTGAGAACGGCCTGATCCTCAACGCCATCTTCGACGCGATCTACCGATCGTCCGAGACCGGCAACGAGGAGAAGGTCGACGTGAGCTTCTAAAGAGGGACGTCGGGGGTGGCTGGAACCTCCCCCGACGATTAGAAACCCATCGCCTCCAGGAGCCTCTCGAACGTCGCCGTCGGGAGGCTCCCGCCCGTGGCGGCGTGGTGGCCGTGGCCGTACTCCGGCTCGTCGATCCCGAGCGCCTTTCCGTAGCGGGCGAGCATCTCCAGAAGATCGATCCCGGCGTTGCCGCGCATGGAGAAGTTCGTGCGACCGGGCACGTAGCCGTCGTTCGCCGCCATGATCGCGTACTTGGGAAGCCGTCCCCGCCACGATTGGGCGATCAGAGGGTGCACCCGCGCGGGGCTCGAGAACCGGACGAGGGCCAAGGGCTCCGTCTTAGAGAATTTCGGGCCGTTCTTCTTCGCCTCGTTCAGTTCCTGCTTGACCTCGTCCGCAAAACGTCCCAGCGTCGCCGCGTCCTCGCCGGTCGCTTCCACCACCTCCTTCGGACTCTGGGCGGCGACAAGCACGCGGAACGCCGCCGGGACGGCCTGATCCGGGTCGGAGGAGCGCTTGGCCGAGTTGAGCAGCGACTTCGCCATGTCGAACGCCCGCTTCGTGCCCCCCGCCCGCGCGTCGTCGATCTCGGGCGCGGCGGGTCCCAGGTCGCCCTGGTTGCCGACGTTCGCCTTCCAGGCGTTCGCCTCCGTGCCCGCGACGCGCCAGGCGAGCAGGGAAGAGGTCGGGACGGGATCGAGTCCGTAGCCGCTGAGCACGACCGCGCCCTTGGGCTCGCCGCGAGGATGGTGGTGGTCGAGGATCAAGGTCGGCACGCCCGGCGCGACGACGCGCGGCGAGACGCCGAGGTCCAGCACAAACAGGCTGGTCGGCTTTTCCCTCGCTACAAGCTCCGCCGCTTCGTCGCCGAACGCGTTGCGGCCCTTGGGCGGCGTGAGGAACGCCTTCTCGCGGTCGCCCAGCGCGTCCCAGACGACGCACGCCGCGCCCAAGCCGTCCACGTCGCCGTCGGCGAGGACCACCGCCTTGCCGTCTGGAAGGTCGTGGAGGAAAGCCTGGAAGCGAGAGCGGAGATCGTCGTAGGGCACGACGCTTCTACAGCTTCAGGAACGGCTTCATCTTCTCGAACTTCTTCGGTCCGACGCCCTTGACGCTCTGGATCTCGTCGACCGTCGCGAACCCGCCGTGGGCCTGCCGGTAGTCGAGGATCTTCCGCGCGGTCGCGGGGCCGACGCCGGGGAGCGTCTCGAAGTCGGCTTCGCTTCCGGTGTTGAGAGACACCGGGCCGGAGGCCTTGGCCTTCGAGAGGTGGAGCGGGGCCGTTTCCGGCGCGGCGGCGACGCTCGCCTCCTCGCCCTCCTGGGGGGCGAGGTTAGAGGACGGGCCGCCTCCGACCGTTCCACCCAGCATCGGTGGAATCGGCGGCTCGATCGGATGGATCGCGTAGGCGTTCCGCAGAGCGCCGCCCCGATAGCGCGAAGAGACCTTCGTCTTCTCCTCCGCCCTGGCGGGTTCGGCGGCCTTGCGGTGGGGAACGTAGATCTGGTCGCCGTCCACCGCTTTCGCGGCCAGGTTGATCGCTTCGAGGTCGGCGTCCGGCTTGCCGCCGCCCGCCGCCTTGACCGCGTCGTCCACCCGAGCGCCGAGGGCGAGGTGGACCAGCCCGCCTCGCTTTACCGCTCCTGCGACGGCGACCACGACCTCCGTCGGGGCGGACTCTTGGAGAGGTACGGCCGCCGAAGCGACCGCTTCCCCTGAGATCTTCGGTGGCGTTCCCTCCAGGCGTTCCACGCTGAGGGGAGCGACGGGCCGGAGCCACTGGAGACCGACGAAGCCGAGGCCGCCCAACATCATCAGGCCCGCGCCTGCGGCATAGAACTTCTGCCGACCTGGAAGATGCATCGAACGATTATATCAAGTCTTCGGGGCAACGGGGCACGACCGGTCGTCCAAATCCCCTATACCCTCAGCAACACCCCTTCCCGGTGGAACAGCCGCACCGCCGCGAAGAGGGCGAGGCCCGCGAGGACGACGCCGACCGTCACCGGTCCGAGGACGACCATCAGGGTCGCCTTGCCCAGCAGGATCGAACGGATGCCCGCCGCCGCCCCAAGGATCGGGACGAAGGGAAGCCACGGCGCGCTCGCTAGGTCGGTGAAGCCGATCACCTGGCTGAACACCGCCGGGACCATGACGAAAAGGTTCAGGATGCCGAGGTAGGTCTGAGCCTCCCGGCTGTTGCGCGCGTAGGCGCTCACCGCGATCAACACCCCCGAGAAGGTCGCGGCGAGGGGGAGCAGGATCAGGAACGTCTCCGCCGCCCCGAGCGGGGTGAGTCCGAGTCCCGACTTGAACATCAGGTCGTCGCCACGCCGCAGGAAGGCGGACAGCACGAAGCCGAGTAGGCCGCTGATCGCCGCCGCCACGCAGACCGCGGTGAGGGCGAGGAACTTGCCCAGGACGATCTCCGTCCGTCCCACCGGCGCGATCAGCAGCGTCTCCAGGGTCGAGCGCTCCTTCTCGCCCGCCACGAGATCGGCCGCGAGCGCGACGCCGCCCGTGAACGTGAACAGCACGAGGATGTAGGGAAGGAAGCTCACCAGAAGGCTGCTCGCGCCTTCCTTCGAGCCCACCTGAACCGGCTTCTCGTCGAAGGCGATGGGGGAGAGCCTATCGGGCGTCAGGCCGACCGTCGACAGCGCCGTCGCCGCGTAGGCCGCGATCGTCGGCGTGAAGGCCGCCTGGAACGCGCCCTTAGCGATCTGGGCTCCGTCCTCCTTCGGATCGGAACGGAGCACGATGTGTTCGATGCCATCTTTCGGCGGCTCGAAGATCGCTAGCAGGCGCGCCTTGCCGTCCTCGACGAGTTTGACGCCCGCCGCTTCCGTCGGAACCTCGACGATCTCCAGGTTCTTCGCCTTGCGCAGCTGCGCGAGGTAGGGACTCGCGGAGGCGACGACGTGGATCCGGCGCTTCGCGTCCTTGTTCACGACGCCGCCGATCACCCCGAACAGGCTCATCAGCAACGCGACCACGAACAGCGGCATAACCGTCGCCGCGTTGCGCACCCGCTTGTCGCGCACGATCTCGCGGATCTCCTTTCGGAAGACCTGCAGGACGGGGCTCACGCGCGGCCTTCCGTGCCGATCCGGCCGAGCGCCCGCTCGAAGTGCACCAGCTTCAGGAAGGCCCCTTCGAGGGTCGCCTCGCCGGTCTGGGCCTTGAGCTCCCCGGCGGAGCCGAGGCCGACGAGCCGCCCGTCGTGGATCACCGCCACGTCGTCGCACAGCCGCTCGACCTCGCTCATGATGTGGGTGGAGAAGACGACCGTCTTGCCCGCGTCCCGCGCGGCCTCGATCACCTCGAGCACCGCTTGGCTCGCCACGACGTCGAGCCCGGCGGTCGGTTCGTCGAAGAACAGCACCGGCGGGTCGTGCAGGGTCGCGCGGGCGATCGAGACGCGCTGCTTCTGTCCGGTGCTGAGCTTGTCGCAGAGGCGATCCGCGAAGGGGCCGATCTCCAGCCGGTCGACCGCCGCTTCGGTGCGCCGCTTCAGCTCGGCGCCCTTCAGCCCGTAGAGGCCGCCGAAGTAGGCGAGGGTCTCGAGGGCGGTCAGCCGTCCGTAGAGCGCGGTGGAGGTCGAGAGGAAGCCGATGCGGGCTCTCACGGCTCCGGGGTCCTTGGTCACGTCGATGTCATCGATGAGGGCGGTCCCTGCGGTGGGGGTGAGGACGGTCGAGAGCATCCGGAGCGTCGTGGTCTTGCCCGCGCCGTTGCAGCCGAGGAGGCCGAACACCCTTCCGGGCCGGGCTTCGAAAGAGAGGTCGTCGACCGCGACGACGTTCCCGGACTTCTTGTCCACGAACCTCTTCGTGAGGCCTTGGGTGACGATCATGTCGGAGATCAGTTTTACCCTGCGGCGGTTCCAGGCATGGGTCCAAGGCGGATCTGCGGACCCGGTGAGGAGCTTTGGGGGCCTTCGCGCCTTGCGGGAGCGCGATCCGTGGGCGGAAGGCCCTCGTCCGTTCTCTCGGACGCACGAGGCGCGCGAGGGGGCTAAAGCGTTTCGGCTAACATCATGCGGCGCATCTCGTAGAGAGCCTTACGAACGAAGGCGAACGCCTTCTTTCTACGAACGAAAACGCCATGAAAACCCTCAGCCTCCTCGCCTTCGCCGCCCTGTCCATTACCGCCGCCTTCGCGCAGAAGCCGGAGCCGATGAAGATGCCCAAGCCGCCGATGCCGCCGCGCGACATGAAGATGGACCCGATGATGGGCCTCACGCCCGCCGAGCGCAAGGTCGCCATGATGCACATGAAGAAGATGACCCCCGCCGAGAAGGCCGTCATGATGAAGATGCACTCGATGCGGATGATGGGCAAGTCGCAGAAGGAGGCGATGGCCGGCCTCACGAAGTCCGAGATGGTCACCGCGACCGCGATGATGAAGAAGATGTCGCCGATGGAGAAGAAGGTCGGCATGAAGATGATGGACCACGCCCAAGCGATGAGCAAGGGCCCGAAGAAGCCCATGCCGATGCCCATGAAGAAGGGTATGCCTATGCACAAAGATCCCATGCACAAGGGGATGTAACCCGCCGCAGTCGCGACGAGAAGGGCCCGGAGACGAGATCGTCTCCGGGCCCTTCTTTGTCGAGCGGCCTCAGGCGCCCCGGCTGAAGATCCGCTTCCAGACCCGGCCGATGAGGTTCGACAGGTCGTCGAAGATCGTGTACGAGCAGGGGATGACGAGCAGGGTCAGCAAGGTGGAGAGGGTCATGCCGCCGATGATCGTGATGCCGATCGTCTCGCGGAACTCCGAGCCGCGCCCGAGCGCGAGGGCGACCGGGAGCATGCCGAGGATGAGGGCCGTCGTGGTCATCATGATCGGGCGCAGACGGGTGGGGCCCGCCTCGACCAGCGCGTCGTGCCGGTCGCGGCCGCGGTCCCGCAGGGTGTTCGTGTAGTCCACCAGGAGGATCGCGTTCTTCGCGACGAGGCCGACGAGCGTGATGATGCCGATGATGGCGATCAGGTTGACCGACTTGTCCGTGAGCACCACCGCGAGCAGGGCGCCGACGAAGGCCTGCGGCTGCGCGATCTGGATGATGAACGGGTACAGCAGGTTGTCGTAGAGCGACGCGAGCAGCATGTACACGAGGATGATGCCCGTGAGGAACGCCACCATGATGTAGCCGCTCTCGCGGGCCTGCGCGTCGGCTTGGCCCAGCGACTTCTGCGACACGCCGGGCGGGATCAGCTTCTGCTGGGCGATGCCCGCCTGGACCTGCGCCACGACGGAGCCGTTCGCGTAGCCGGGCAGGATATCGGCGGTGACGACCACCTGTTCCGCCCGCTGGTTGCGCGTGATCTTGCTGTAGCCCGGCGCCTGGCCGATCTTCGCGACCGAGCCGAGGAAGATCGGCTCGCCCTGCTTGAACACGAGGGGCACCTGCGAGAGCTGGGCCGGGTCGTTGCGGTCCTTGAGGTCCATCATGACCCGCACCGCGTACTCGCGTCCGCCGCTGCGGAGCTTGGTGTTGTCGTCGCCCTGGTAGAGCGTCCGCACGGCCCCCGCGAAGTCGCTGACCGAGAGACCCCGGTCGGCGAGGGCCAGCCGGTCCGGCTCGGCGCGAAGCTCGAGCTGGCCCGGCTTGCTGGAGAGGTCGGCGTTGACGACGCCCGCGATCGCGCCGCTCGACAGCCATTTGCGGATGTTGTTGGCGGTCTGGGTGAGAAGGGCGCGGTCGTCGCTGGTCAGCGAGACCTGGATGGGCGAGCCGAAGTTGAAGCCGCCGACCGACGAGACGGCGACCTTGGCCCCCGCGACCCGCCCCACGGCCTTGGTGAGGCGCGCGGTGACGCTGTCGCCGGAGGTGAAGCGGAGCTTCTCCTCCGAGTGGGCCCAGGGAAGCCGGTCGGCGGGCGACGCCTTGTCGTAGAGCACCGCCTGGACGATCGCGTAGTTGCTGCCGTTGTTGGCCGCGCCCTGCGCGCCCGCCGCCTGGGAGCCCACGTTCGACTGGACGTACTTCACGTCGGAGTCCTTGCCGAAGATTCCCTCGACCTCCGACACGACCTTCTGCGTCTCTTCCAGGCTTCGGCCCGCAGGGAGCTCGATCATCGCCTGCACCTGGGTCGGGTCGGTGTCCGGCAGGAAGCCGAACTTGAACACCGGGCCCGCCTTCCACACCGCGTACTCGAAGCCCGCGATCGAGGCGAGGGGGAACACAAGGCCGAACGCGAGCGCGCTGGCGAGGTACTTCAGGCTGAAGCGACCCTTGATGGCGTTCACGACCATCACGACGACGCCGATGAACAGGGCCATCATCAGGAACGGCATGCCGCCCTTGAACGCGGCGGGAAGGCCGAAGGAGCCGGGCACGACGGGCGCGCCCTTGGGGGCAGCCGCCGGGACGAACGAGCCGCCGATAAAGGAGACGACCGCCAGCAGAACCGCGTTGCCCGCGATGAACGTGAACCAGCGGTGGTTCAGGGCCCACTCCAGGGCACGGCGGTAGGCGTGTTCCAGCTTGGCGAAGTTCCGCTCGAACCAGACCGCGAAGCGGCCTTTCGGGTGTTCGATGTCCTCGCCCGCCCGGTACCAGCGCGCCGCGAGGAGCGGCGTGAGGGTGAACGAGATGAAGAGGGAGGCGAGCACCGCCGAGACGTAGCCGAGGGCCAGCGGCTTGAAGAACTGGCCGACGATTCCGCCCATGAACGCGATGGGGAGGAACACGACGACGTCCGCCGCCGTGATGGCGAGGGCGGCGAGGCCGATCTCGCCGCGTCCGTTCAGGGCCGCCTCGCGCGGATCCTCACCCAGCTTGAGGTGCCGGAACACGTTCTCCAGGACCACGATCGCGTCGTCCACGAGCACGCCGACGCTGAGGGTCAGCGAGAGCATGGTCATGTTGTTGATCGTGAAGCCCAGGAGCTTGAGCGCGATGAAGGTGACGAACAGGCAGGCCGGGATCGCCAGGGCGACGATCGCGGTGCCGCGCAGGTCGTGGAGGAACAGGTAGACGATGAAGCCGACCAGCAGGATCGAGAAGAACAGGGTGAAGTTCAGGTCGTCGAGCGACTCGGTGATCGTCTTGGCGGTCTCAAGGACCTTGACGACGCTGAGACCCGCGTCCTTGTACTCGTTCTGGATCAGCTTGATCTGCGCGTCGGCGGCCTTGGTGATGTCCACCGCGTTGCCGTCGCGCGTCTTCTGGATCGCCATGATGATGGAGTCCTTCCCGTTCAGGCGCGCGTAGCTCGTGCGCTCCTGAATGGTGTCGACCACCTTGGCGATGTCGCCCAGACGCACCGTCCGGGGCTTGGAGTTGAAGGTCTTCGGGTCGGAGATCGAGAGGATCGTGTTCGCCACCTGGGCGGCGTTCGTGTACTGCGCGTTGACGCGCACCGTGTACTCCGTCGGCCCGTCGACGACGCGCCCGGCGGGCGCATTGAGCGAGGCGGCGGCGACGGCGTTGCGCACGTCGTTGATCCCGAGGCCGTATTGGAGAAGCCGGTCGCGCTGGAGCTGAACCTGGATCTCGCGGATGTCGCCGCCCTGGACCGTGGCGCTCGAAACGCCGTTGATCTGGGAGAAGCGGTCGGCCAGCTTGTCGTCCATGAGCGTCCGCAGGTCGCGGCTGTCCAGGGTCTTGCTGGCGAAGGCGAGGTAGAGAACCGGCTGGGAGGAGGTGTCCTGCTTGGTGACGGTCGGTTTGTCCGCATCCTGGGGCAGGGTGTTGACGATCGAGTCGACCTTCGACCGCACGTCGTTCAGGGCGACGTTCTCATCGATGCCGAGCTCGAACTGCACCACCACGACCGACGAGCCTTCCTGGGAGGTCGAGGTGATGTCGCGGATGCCGTTCACGCCCGAGATCGACTGCTCGATGGGGCGGGTGAGAAGCTCGTTGATGTCGTCCGGGCTCGCGCCGGCGTAGGTGGTGACGACGGTGATCACCCCGAAGCTGACCTCGGGATTCTGTTCCACCCGCATCGAGCGGTAGGACATCCAACCGCCCAAGAGGGCGGCGAGGATGATCATCAGGATGAACACCGGCCGGGAGATGGCCGCACGCGTCAGATTCATGACTTAACCTGCTTGACCTTGGCCCCCTCCTGGAGGCCCGTCTGACCCTTGACGATCACCGGCGCTCCGGCGGGAAGGCCGGAGATCTGGCTGACGTCGCCCTGGGCGAGGCCGACTTCGACCGGGACGCGCTTGGCCGTCC
The DNA here is from genome assembly GCA_964516175.1 of uncultured Fimbriimonas sp. GTDB lineage: Bacteria > Armatimonadota > Fimbriimonadia > Fimbriimonadales > Fimbriimonadaceae > Fimbriimonas. Next base: position 82,623 of record CAZEWR010000004.1, read on the forward strand.
CGTTCTGGACGACCATCACGTACGCGCCGCCCTCGTCGGACTTCTGGATCGCGACGGTCGGGACCACCGTCGCGCCCGGAATCGTGCGCAGGACGATGACGCCCCGCGCGAACATCCCCGGCTTCACGTCGCTCGGCGCGCCGTCGAAAACGATCCGGGCGGTAAACAGGCGCCCCTGCGCCGAACCGAGATTGCCCACCGTCCGTACCGTCGCGGGGAACGTCCGGTTCCCCAGGGCATCCACCGTCACCGACACCCGCTGGCCCGGCTTGACGTCGTTGATCGTGTCGCTCGGGATGCTGCCTTCGAAGTAGACGCCCTGCCCGCCGACGATCCGAACGATCGTTCCGCCGGGGCTCAGGACGGCGCCGGGCTGGGCCGGACGGCCCGAGACCGTCCCCGCGAACGGGGCCCGGATGGTCGCGTCGGCGAGGTTCTGCCGAGCCTGCGCGACGCCCGACTGGGCCGCTTGGATCTGGGCCTGGGCCGCCTGGATCTGGGCCTGCGCGTTCGCGACCTGGTCGCCGTAGAGCGTATCGAGGCTCTTGTTCGCCCGCGCGGTGGTCACTTCCTCCTGCGCGGCGCGGACCTGTTCCTGGGCCGCTCGAACGTCTTCCACGCGGTTGCCCTCCTGGATGAGGTTGAGGCTCTGGACCGCGTTCTGGTAGGTCGTCCGGGCCGCCTCGTAGGTCGCTTGCTGCGTATCGAGCTGGCTTCCGGCAAGGGCTCCCTGCTGGACCAGCGTCCGGATGCGGTCGAGCTGCTTCTGCTGCGTTTCCAGGTTGGCCTTCGCCGAGGCGACCTGGGCCTGAGCCTGGAGCCGCTCCTGAGGTCGCGCGCCCGTCCTGACCTTCTGGAGGTTGGCCTGCGCACTCCGAAGGTTCGCCTGGGCGCTGGCGATGGCCGAGGTGGTCTTGGAGGGGTTGATCGCCTGGTTTCGCAGGGCTTGGCTCAGCGCGGACTGTGCCTGTCCGAGGGTCGCCCGCGCCTGAGCGGCCTGGGCGCTCGCCTGGGCGACCTGCTCGCTCAGAACCGACGTGTCCATCTGCGCGACGACCTGTCCCGACGAAACCCGGTCTCCGTCTTGGACGGAGACGGAGACGAGCTTGCCGGACGCCTTCGGGCCGACGCTGGTGTCGTCCGAGGTGGTCACGTCGCCCGTCACGGTGACGCTCTCCGTCAGGTCCTTCGTGGCAGGGGGTTGGGCGACGACCTCGACGGTCGGGTCGTTGATGACCTGGGCGGTCTCCTTCGCCTGCTTCTGGGCCTCGCGGTTCACGCACCCGCCCATCCCGAGGAGGCTGACGGCGGCGAGCGCGACGATAAGTTGGGGAACGAAACGGGGGTTCAAGGGCGGGCTCCGGTGGGGTTGGTCGTAGAGTTGGTCGGGAGGGCGTCGCTGCCTACGGCGCGCTGAAGCTGGGAGTACGCGGTGAGCACGTCGTAGCGCGCCCCCACAAGGTTATTGCGGGCGGTGGTGAGCTGCGTCTCGGCGTCGACCACCTCGACGTAGGTGCCCGCGCCCGAGGCTTGGCGAACCTGGGCGATGCGGAACACCTCCTCCGCGAGCGCGACCTGGCGCTGGGCGTTGTCCAGCCGGGCGCGGGCGTTCAGGAGGGTGGTCGAGGCCGCCCGAACCTCCTGCGACACGGTCAGTTCCTGCTGCGCCAAGCGGATCCGCGCCTGGTTCTCGTCCTGACGGTAGATGCCGACCTGCGAGCGGATAAAGCCGGAGTCGAAGAGGGGGACGGAGAAGCTCAGTCCCAGGGACGTGGTGCTGTTCTGTCCGCTGAAGCCCAGGTCGCCGAAGTTCCGGGTCTGGCTGATGGAAAGGTTCAGGTTGGGGATGTTGGCCCGTTCCGCGCCCGCCCGAAGCTGGGCCTGCGCGTCCACCAGTTCGCGGGCGGCGCGGGTTTCCGGCCGGGTCTCGCGGGCGATCCGGTCGAGGGCGGCCGCGTCCGTGGGGGCGTCGGGAAGGGTCGTGACGTCGAGGGGCTCCACGGGAGTCTCGATGGGGCGGGCGAGCGCCAGATTGAGCTGGTACACCGCGAGCTGGAGTTGGTTGCGGGCGACGATCAGGTCCGACTCGCGCTGCGCCACCTGGGCGTTCAGGCGGTCGACGTCGATCTTCGCCACCTGGACCTGCTCGAACTGCTGCTGCGCTTGGAGGGCTTGGGTTCGCGCGTTCGCTAACGAGGCTTCTTGGACGCCGACCGTGGCCTGGGCGCGAAGCACCTCGACGAAGGCGGTACGCCCGTTGTAACGCGCGTCGTTGAGGGAGGCCCGCACGGTCTCCCGTTGGCTCCGGCGCGTGGCTTCGGCGGAGCGTAGGTTCGCGTGGAGAGCGCCGGAGAGATCGATCGGCAGCGTCGCGGTCACGCCCGCCGTCGAGGTGTTGATGGGCGAGAGCAGGACGGGGGTCGAGGGCACGCTCGGGTCGGTGGACCCAAAGTTGCCGTAGAGCGCCTGCCCGGCGCGAGCGACGTTGACGTTAGCGGTGATCGTGGGGCCGAGGCGGGACTCCGCTTGACGCACGACGGAGTTCGCGCGCAGAAGGCCCGACTCCTGAAGGCGCACCGTGAACGCCTGACGTTCGGCGATCGACGCCGCCTGGTCGATGGTGAGCGGCCCGGCTTGGGGCGGACCTGCCGCGACCGCCATCAGCGTTCCGTAAAAGATTAGGTCGAATCCCGTCATTCTCTGTGCTTCTCCACTCGTGCTCTCGTCTCCTCTTCTCCCGTTTCGAGCGCCTCGGCGCGCTCGTCCTCATCCAGTCCCGCCAAGCGGATGACCATGGCGTACAGCCGGGCTCGCTCTTCGTCCGTCGGCGACGTGAACCCGAAAATCTCCGTCATCCAGAGCCCGTGTCCCATGAAGCGCACGAGGTTGGCGACGTCCGCGTCCAGCCCGTCCGCGAGGAGCCTTTGCCGCATCTCCTCGTGCGTCTCCCGCATCGGCGAGAGGAGGGAAGGGTCGTTCGCGGTCGCGCCGATCATGGACCAGATCGCCTCGGACGAGGGTTTGCAGGACCGGTCGGGCGGCCCGAACATCGCGAGCCTCAGGTAGGCGCGGGCGAAACTCTGAGGGCCGGGCTCAAGGGCCATCTGGGCTTCCAGGTCGTTTCGCCAGTGACGCCCGCCGGCGGCGATCATTCCCCGCAGGAGATCGCTCTTGCTGGGGAAGTGGTAGAGCAGCCCGCCTTTGCTGACGCCCGCCTCCTTGGCGACGGCGTCGAGGGTGAGGTGCCCCGCGCCGTCGCGCTGCATGACGCGTTTGGCGGCATCGAGCAGCGAATCGCGCGTTTCGTCCGAAGGCATGTCTTCACTGTACCGTCTGGACGGTTCAGTCGGTTGCGCTTTTTTCGCGGTAACTTTTCGCGGTGCGCGCGTCCGCCCTAATTATTGCGGCTTTTCCGCTTTTAGCCCAGGCCCAAGGACCTATCGAGACCCGCAACCACGCGCCTTCCTCCTTGCCGTTCCTCCGCTTCGATCCCCGAGGCGCCCTCCTCGCCCCCGGCGAGCGGTCGCTCACGCTGGGCTTCTCCAGCGCGAACTCCCTTCTCTACGATGGAACCATCCGAGAGGACAACGAGACCGAGCGGCTGGCCGTCCGTCTGCGAGGCGGCGTCTCCCGGGGCGAATGGGCGATCGAGCTGCCGTTCCTCTCGCGTGGTGGCGGCTTCCAGGACCCGCTGATCGACGCTTACCACCGCCTCCTCGGGATCGGGAAGTTCCGGAGCGAGGTTCCCTACGGGCGCGACGAGGAGAGGCTTGGCCCCAGCGGTGACTTCGGCGGCGCCACCGGCATCGGCGATCTCACCGGAACCTACTCGCGCGCCCTCGGTCCCCAGGCGTTCGCCTCGTTGGCGGTGAAGCTCCCGACGGGTGACGCGGGCGGCCTGCTTGGCAGCGGGGCGGTCGACGCGGGAGCCGCCCTCTACGGGCGTTGGAAGCTCGCGCGCCGTCTGAACCTCCACGGTCAGGCGGGCCTCGTCTACCAAGGCGACCCCACCCGCCTCGTCCGCGCCCGCCGTTGGGTCGACCAGGAGTCGCTCGCCTTCGAGGTCCCGGTGAACTCGCGCGACGCCTGGACTCTCCAGTGGCAGAGCGAGCCCGCCGCGATCCGGACGGGAAGGACGTTCTTCGACGGCCCCCGCCGTCAGCTCACCCTCGGCTTCACCCGCCAGAGCTCGGCGAAGGAGGCGTTCCAGCTCTTTTTCAGCGAGGACGGCGACTTCCTCAACTACCGAGTGCCCCAAATCGTCAACGTCGCTCCCGACTTCACGATCGGCGTCAACTGGACGAGACGCATCTGAGCGAAAAGCTAAAAAACTAACCCCATCGTTCCCTAATTTGATGTTAGAATACTAACATCATGAAGATCGTGGGCCATCTCAGCAAGCGTGAGGCGCAGATCATGGATCTCGCCTACGCTCAAGGTTCCGTCATCGCCGCCGACCTAGAGGCGGCGCTGCCGGGCAAGCCCTCGAACTCCGCCGTCCGCACCCATCTGCGAACGCTGGAGACCAAAGGCCACCTCGTCCACGAGGAGGAGGAAGGCCGCTTCGTCTACCGACCTACCAAGCCGCGCGAGACCGTCGCCAAGGGTGAGCTCCGGCGCCTCCTCGACGCCTTTTTCGGCGGCTCGGTCACGGCGGTCGTCTCGACGCTGCTCGACGAGGAGAAGGATCGGTTGACGCCGTGGGAACTGGAGGAGCTTCACCGGATGGTCGACAAGGCGGCGGAGGAGGGAAGGTGAGCTTCCTGCTCCTCTGGTCCCTTCGCGCGACGGCGACGGTCTTGCTGGGCTTTCTCCTGACCTTCGCACTCCGCCGCCGTTCGGCGGCGGTGCGGAGCGTCGCCCTTCGAGCGGCTCTGCTCGCCGTCTGGACGCTTCCGGTCGCCGCCCTCCTCGTACCTCGTATCGAGGTCGTCCTTCCCGCGGCGACCGCCGGCTCGGAACTTCCCTCCCGCCCAGGGTCTCCCTTTCCGAGAGCGGAGGACGATGGGAGGGAAGACCCGACCCTCGTCTCGACTCCGGTCCCTGCCGCGTCCGGGCCTACGGAGATCGCCCCCGCCGCCCCCTCCCCTGACTCTTCCACCCCCCGAACCGCCACCTTCTCCCTCTTCTGGGTTGAAGACGCCTACCTCGCTGTCGCCTCGGGCCTCGTTCTCCGCTGGATTCTCGCGATGGCTCGCCTTCGCCGGATCGCCCGTGCGGCGGTCCGTGCCGAAGAGGGGATCGCCCTCACGCGCGAACTGAGCGTTCCCGTCACCTTCGGCCTTCTGAGGCCCTGTATCCTTTTGCCCGAGTCCTCGAAAGCCTGGCCCCCGGCAAGGGTCCGCGCCGCCGTCCTCCACGAACGGGCCCACGTTCGCCGCCGCGACTGGGCTTGGCAGACTCTCGCCGCCCTCTTCGCCGCTCTCCACTGGGCCAACCCTCTCGCCTGGCTTCTCGCCCGCGCCCTGCGCGACGGGGCCGAAGCCGCCGCCGACGACGAGGTTCTGGCCCAGATGGGGCCGAGCCAGTACGCCCGCGAACTGCTCGCCGTGGCCGAGACCGCCCGGCCGGTCGGGCCCGCCCTCGCGATGGCCCGTCGGGGCGGCGTCCGCGACCGTGTGGTGTCGATTCTCGCCGCCAACCGCGACCGCCGTGCGCCCACGCGCTACACGGCGATCCTCCTGTTCGCCGCGCTCGCGCTCGCCTCCCTCGGCTTCGCCGGGCTGGCGCGCAAGACGAGGGCGGTGCCGGAACCAAGCGACCTAACGGAACCTGTCGTGATGCCCGAAAATCCAGGACCCTTCACCCTGCCCGACGGCCGTGAGGTTGAGCTGGTCGAAGTGCGCGAACCGAGCCTGAAGCTCTCGCGTGCTTGGAAGCCGACCGGAGACGACCCCGTAAGAAGCCTTCCGCCCGACGGCCTCCCCCTTTCCGACGATCTGCGATGGCGGCGGCTTCGACTCGTCGTGCGCGTCGAAGGGCCGAACGTCGAGGACCCGACCAGCAGGGTGGCGCCGAGTCCCACGATGCGCTACGTGTCCAATGGTGGCGACGATCGAGTGAGCGCCGATGGCACGCGAAAGGCGTTCGAACGGTTCTCGGTCGACGTTCCCGTCGCCGCGAAACAGAGCGACGTCAGGATCGGTTTCGCTTCCGGGCCATTTAGAAAAGAGCCTTTCAAGGTCTCGTTCGCTCCTCAGCCTTCGAGCGACGACACGCTGATCGAGAGTGGCCGTCGCGTTCGCCTCGTCCGGTTGGCCGTGCCGTTCCCCCGCTTCCTCTACGATCGGGATGTGCGTCTGGCCGCCTTCGACGTCGCCGGGAAACGACTGGCGCCCCGACGTTGGCAAACGGAGCCCGGAACCCACGACGGTGTTCGGGAAAAGACGAACCGCTACGACTTCGAAGCCGGAGACGTTCGGAAGATCGCCCGCCTCCAGTTCGAGACAAGGCCTCTGACCTGGGTTCGCTTCTCCGGTGTCCGTCTCGCCGCTCCAACCCCCTTTTCCCGCAAGGTCGCCCTCACCGAGATCGTCGGCCGGGACGCGGCGGGGAACCTCGCCACCTGGAGCGGCGACGGCAAGGCCCTTCCGCCGACGACGGACGGCAACCCGTTCGCCGGTCTCGAACCGGAACGGGGGGAGCGGGTCGTCCGGCTCCGGTTCGCTCTAGACCTCCCGAAAGGCGCCGACCCGAGCGTACGGTTCGTCGTTCCGCCGCCCGTGAGAACCGGCGCCTGGGGAGCCGTTCCCCGGGGAAGGAACACGGCGACGCTCGTTCTTCACGTCCCAAGGACGCAACGTACGACCGATGTCCGGACAGGCGTCGCCGACGGTCCTTGGCAGCGGTTCGACGACCCGATCGTACGCCGCCCTTACGCCGGACGGCTCCGAAAGGATCTGCACGGCATCGAGGTCGTGCTTCCTCCCTCTCTCCGTAAGGAGGCCGTCGAACTCCGTGCCTACAACGGAGGTCGGAGGCTGGATCCCTACACCGAAATCGACTCTCCGGACGAAACGACGAAGACCCTGGTCTTCCAAGACGACCCCCGAGCAGTCACGCGGTTCGAGGTTTGGCATCGCCCCTACCGGTGGCAGGCGCTCCAGGGTGTGCCGCTCTTTCCCCCCGTTGAGCGCGCCTTTGGCCCCGTCGCCCTGTCCGAAGGCGTCTCAGCGGAACTGGTCGGCGTTTGGACTCCCGGCGTGGCCGAGCGGGTTTGGCGTCCCGACGGAACCGCCAGCCCTCTTAGGCCACCCGCCTCCTACGACGCCACCGTCCCTATCGACCGCCGGGGGGTCTTGCTCGCCTTTCGCCTTCGGGGCGCCCGTCTCGGCGGCGATCCATCCGTTCGTGTGCTCGAAGCGGGCGGGTTCCGAGGATCGAACCTGAGCGCCCTCGTCTTCGAAGGCCCAGGCCGTCTGGTCTGGCAGACGACGACCGCTCCTCTCGCCGCTCGATCCGCCGACGTGGACGTGGAGTTCGGGGTCGAAAGGTGGAAAGAAGGAGCCGTCATGGCGCGTGGCACGGGATTGGGGGAGGCGTCGTGGCGAGTCGACGGCTCGCACGTCGTGGCGGGCGTCCGCTACACCGCCCTGACCGTTCGGCCTCACCTGCGGTTCAGCCCGTCGCGCTCGTACGAATTCACGCCCCTCGACGCGAAGGGGAAGACCGTCGAGTCGTTCGGCCGTTCGATGGGCGCCGACCACACCTTCGCTTTCTCCCTGACCCAGCCTGAGCGCGTCGCCCGCTGGCGCTTCGAATCTCGCCCCCGCGAGGTCGTCCGCTTCAGAGGCGTCCGGTTGAGCCCTCTTCCTTAGACGGAAGAGGGCTAGGGGATCAGGCCCTTGAGAATCCCCTTCCGGTCGATTCCCGGCAGCTTCGCGTAGGGCACGAGGTACTGCCGGGGGCCTTCCGCCCCCGCTCCGAGGTCGTACTGGTTGAACAGGAACAGTAAGCCGAGCCTGCCGACCACGAAGCGGTGGGACTCGGCCTCCGTCAGCCCCTTCCAGTCGCCCGAGGCCACTCCCGAGGGCGCGTCCTTACCCGCGAGGATGATCGACTTGAGCGCGCGCGAGGTCTGCCCCACCGCGTCCTCGCCCCGCCGAAAGACGTCCTTGAGCGTGAACGCCTGCGCCCATCCGCGCAAGACCGCGTAGTTGAGGACCTCGTAGCCCGTCGTGCCGTGCGCCCCGGCGAGGTAGTCGTACCGCTCGACGTAGCCGCTGCACACCGCGCGGTTGTCGGCGGTCTTGTGCGGCGTCGTGTCCAACTGGTACGAGCCGGGGCTCCCCTGCTTCTTGATGTCGGGCATCTCCCGCTTGGCGTCCGCGACGAACCCGGCGAACACCTTCCTCTCCCGCGCCGCCGAGGCGGCGTTCGCCGCCCGCGCGACCGGACCGCCCGCCGTGAACCGAGGGTAGGCGACCGCGACGTCCCACCATCCGGCCTTCTTGGCGACGAGCCCTGTCTGCGGGGCGAGAAGAGCTAAGACGATGAGTGGGCTCATCGTCCTTTTGGCCCCGAACCGTTCCGGAGGGTTCCCCATCGAGGTTCTAAGGACACGACGATCGTGCCGCTCGGAGAAGCCACTCGCTGAGGTACCACTCCCCAGATGGGCGTGATTCCCACCGTGAGTTCCGAAGCGTTCGAGCGTTGGCCTGAGCGTTTGAGCGCCGCCGGCTACGCGGTCGACGTGAAGGCCCACGACGAAGAGCTGGGCGTCGGGGTCGTGAGCAAGGGCGGACAAAGGCTGAGCGTCTCCCTCCTCCGTTCGAAGAGCGGTTCGACCGCCGTGCTCGCGAGCGGCCGATGCCGGAAGGGACGAGCGTTCTTGGCGGGGATCGTCGCCGTGATGGAGACGCCTCTCCCTTAGGGGACCCACACCCGCCTTCAGGCGGGAAAAAGTACACTCTCTCGCACTGAGATGGACTACCGACGCACCTACGTCCGCGACCTGTTCGACCTCGCCCCTGGCACCGAGGCGAGCGCCTACGGCTGGGTCAAGACCCGCCGCGACAGCAAGGGCGTCTCCTTCGTCCAGCTCAACGACGGCTCCTGCTTCCAGGACCTTCAGGTCGTCATCCCCGCCGGAACCCTCTCCGACGACGTCCTGAAGACCCTGACCACCGGCGCCTGCGCGCGCTTCGACGGCGCCATCGTGGAGAGCCCCAAGGCGGGGCAGGCGGTCGAGATGCAGGCTCAGGGCGTCGAGATCTACGGGGCCTCCGATCCCGAGCGCTATCCCATGCAGAAGAAGGGCGCGACGATGGAGTATCTGCGCGAGATCGCCCACCTCAAGGGGCGTGGCAACACCTTCGGCGCCGTCTACCGCGTCCGCAATCAGGCCGCCTGGGCCATCCACAAGTTTTTCCAGGACCGGGGCTTCCACTACGTCAACACCCCGGTTATCACCGCCAGCGACGCCGAGGGCGCGGGCGCCATGTTCCAGGTTACGACGAACGTGGAGACGGTCGAGTCTCTGGAGAACGACGGCGAATTCAGCTATCGGATCAAGGAGGCCGACCCCGCCAAGGACTTTTTCGGCAAGCCCGCCTTCCTGACCGTGAGCGGCCAACTCGAAGCCGAGACGCTCGCCCTCGGCATGACCAACGTCTACACCTTCGGCCCCACCTTCCGCGCCGAGAACAGCAACTCCAGCCGCCACCTCGCCGAGTTCTGGATGGTCGAGCCCGAGATGGCGTTCTGCGACCTCGAAGGCGACATGAACCTCGCCGAGGAGTTCCTCAAGGAGACGATCGGCCACGTCCTCGACCAGTGTGGCGGCGATCTCGCCTTCTTCAACCAGCGCATCGAGCCCACCCTGCTCGAAACCCTGGAGCACGTCGTTACCTCGCCCTTCGAGCGTATGACCTATACCGAGGCGGTCAAACACCTCGAAGCCTCCGGTGAGAATTTCGAGTATCCCGTCTCCTGGGGCACCGACCTCCAGAGCGAGCACGAGCGCTGGCTGACCGAGACCAAGGTGGGCCGCCCTGTCATTCTCACCGACTACCCGAAGGACATCAAGGCGTTCTACATGCGTATGAACGAGGACGGCAAGACCGTCCGCGCCATGGACGTCCTCGCCCCCCGCATCGGGGAGATCATCGGCGGGTCCCAGCGCGAGGAGCGGCTCGACCGCCTCGAAGCCCGCATCCGTGAGATGGGCCTCCCTCTGGAGCCCTACTGGTGGTACCTCGACCTGCGCCGCTTCGGCTCCGCTCCCCACGCGGGATTCGGGCTCGGCTTCGAGCGCCTGCTCATGTACGTCACCGGCATGAAGAACATCCGCGACGTCATCCCCTTCCACCGCACTCCCGGCCACGCCGAGTTCTAAGCTCGAAGGGGCGGCAGGGGGGATGGGGAGTTCGGAAGAGGCCGAGCCTTACATCCCTGGTCCTCTTCCATACGCGGGGTACCCTCAGGGGCCGAGCGTGAACGATTCGCCCCTGCCTACCCGAAAGCGTTTACGCCTCATCCCCCGCCTCAATCCACGGCTTGAGGCCGAACTTCAGCCTCAGCGCAAGCTGATCTTCCGGGGGCTCGTCTTCGCGGCCGTCGTCAGCCTTCTCGGCAACGCGCCACTCGTCGTGATGGCTTACGGCGTGAACGCCATCCGTGAGGCGGCTCCCCTCGCGCTGACCCGGAAAGAGGAGACCGACAACCGGCGCAAGGACCTCGAGCAGAGCCTTAAGCGTGCCGCCCCGGCCCTCGGCCTCGACCAAAGGCAGGCCGAGGCAGTCGCCGACCGCATTTTCGATCGCGTCGATCCCGACCGACAGGTTCCCATCGTGCGAGAGGTCGCCCGCGACCTGGGCAAAACGCCCGAAAGCGTCGCCCAGGCCATCGAGGTCGGCGGTGGACGCCCGACCGGCGATCGTCGGCCTTTGGGAAGACTTGCCCTCTGCTGTCTGGCCGTCGTCGCTCTCTTCGCACTGAAGTACTTTTTCGATCGTGCCTCCCAGGTCCTGCTCAGCGAGGCCGGGACGCGCATGACGAACGGGCTTCGGCTCCGGCTCTTCAGCAAGCTCCAGCGGCTTCCCATCTCCTACTTCGGCGGAAAGCGGGTCGGCGCCATCCAGAGCGTTCTCACGAACGACGTGGGCGTCTATTCGAGCGCGATCAGCGTCCTGCGCGACAGCGTCTCCGCTCCGCTGACGATCCTCGTCGCTCTCGGCGGCGTCCTGTACAAAGCTCCCTTGCTCGCCCTTACCGGCGTCGTGTTCGTTCTGCCGATGTCCGTCGTGATCCGGCGCAACGGCCAACGGATCAAGGGCTCCCAGGGCGCGGTCCAGAATTCCCTTGCCGATCTTTCCGCCATCACCAACGAAAGTCTCCAAGGCGTTCGGGTGGTCAAGGCCTTCGCCGTCGAGGACCGGGTCGAGCGCGACTACGGCGCGCGTCTGCAGGCCGTGTTCGACAACCAGATGGACAACGCTCAGGTGACGGCGTCCCTCAAGCCGCTCGTCGAGCTGCTCGGCGCGGTGGCGGTGGCGGTGGTTCTCTACCTCTGCGGTTGGCTCTCCTACCTCGGCCAGATCGACCTCGGATCGATCGTAGCCGTTACCTGGGGGTTCGACCGGATCAATCAGGGGTTGCGGAACTTTACCGGCATCACAAGCACCCTGAACGCCATCGACGCCGCCATCGAGCGGATCCACCGCGAGATCCTGGACGTCTCGGACCAGGTTGAGGACGCGAAAGCCGGCCGTATCCTTCCGAGTCCTCGGGGCCGGATCGAGTTCCAGAACGTCGGCTTCGCCTATCCCGACGGCACCGAAGCCCTGCGCAACGTCAGCTTCGTCCTGGAGCCCGGAACCTCCCTCGCCCTCGTCGGCCCGAGCGGGGCGGGGAAGAGCACGGTCGCCGATCTCCTCCTGCGTTTCTACGACCCTACCTCGGGGCGCATCCTTTTCGACGGCGTCGACGTGCGCGAGCTGAACCTCGCTTGGCTTCGCGAGCAGATCGGCGTCGTGCCCCAACAGACCTTCCTCTTCGCGGGGAGTATCGCCGACAACGTCCGCCTCGGCGCGCAGGACGCGACCGACGCTCAGGTCGAGACCGCCGCCCGCATGGCCCACGTCGAAGAGTTCGTCTCCGCCTTGCCCGCCCGCTACGAGACTCATCTGGGTGAGGGTGGCGCGGGGCTTTCCGGCGGCCAGCGCCAGCGCGTCGCGATCGCCCGCGCCCTCGTGCGCGAACCGGCCCTCCTTCTGCTCGACGAGGCGACCAGCGCCCTCGACGCCGAAAGCGAACGCGCCGTCACCGAGGCCCTCAATGAGGTGATGCAGCAGCGCACCACCCTCTTTATCGCCCATCGCCTGACCACCGCCGCCCGCGCGAGCCGCATCCTCGTCATGGCGCGCGGCGAGGCGATCGAGTCCGGCTCCCACGCCGAACTCCTCGCCCAGGGCGGCGCCTACGCCGGTCTCTTCGCCGCGTTCAGCGGCGGCGTGCTGTGATCCGCCTTCCTTTCGCTCGGCTGTCCTAGGCCTTGATCGGGAGAACGCGGGAAGCACGGTCGCAGGCCAACGCCTCGCCGGCCTCGTAAGAGGAGGAGATGGGGAAAAGGGAAAAGGGCGTGCGCGCCGAGCGGCTGTGCGCGAGGATCGAGGGCGACTTCGTGGTGTTCCTGATCGGGATGCGCGTCAACCGTCTTTGGGCGATCCACAGGTGGCTTCCGGTCGCGAGGGCGATGCCGAGGATGATCGAGGAACTCGTCGCGAACCCCGACCTGGGATTTCTCGGCTCGGAGTCGTGGTTCGGGCGCACCGTGGTGATGGTCCAGTACTGGCGCTCGACGGAGCAGCTCATGGCCTACGCGACCGACAAGGCGGCGGCGCACCTGCCCGCGTGGCGGGATTTCAACCGCCGCGTGGGCACGGACGGTTCGGTGGGCGTCTTCCACGAGACCTTCCCGATCTCTGCGGGAGGCTACGAGACGGTCTACGTCAACATGCCCCTCTTCGGCCTTGGCAAGGTGGCCCAGGCGGTTCCTGCCGAAGGCCGCAGAAAGCGCGCCCAAGACCGGCTCCGCGCCACGGCGGAGCCGGAAACCGATCCGCTCGCCGACTGAAAGCCGGGTGGGGCGTTGGCCGGCCGGTCTCTAAGGCGCGGGCGAGAGCCCTTCCCAACGCACCTTCCACCGCCCGTTCTGCGGGAAGCCCGGCGCGTCCGTCTTCGGCGCGCCGTCCCAACCCGCCGCCATCATCGCGACCGCGTAGAGCAGGGCGCCGTTCGAGGGGAAGTAGGGGAAGGGCCCGCCCGTCGCGAGACCCCGCTCGTCGAACTGGAACCCGCCGGAGGGGTGCAGCAGGAAGTCCATCGCGCGTTCCGGTTCGCCTAGGCGCGCCGCGCACATCGCGAGCATCGGGAAGTCCCAGCCCCAAGTCCGGTTGAAGTCCCAGACCGCCGTCACCTTGTCGAGCGTACGGCGCATCGTTTCCCGATCGACGCCGTCGCCGGGGAGCATGCCGTACGCTCCGGTGAGGGCCGGATGCTCGAAGTTGAACTTGCTCCACATGTCACGGACGCCTTCGTGCAGGACGTACAGCCCGTCTTGCTGCGGCAGAGGGGCGAGGTCGCGGAGAACCTTCGCCCACTCCGCCTTCGGCGCCTGGCCCCGGCGCTTTCGCCACTCCAGGGCCGTGCGTAGCCCGAAGCGCCAGTAGCCCAGTTCGAACGTCGGATTCTGGGCGACGAGCGGATCGACGTTCTCCGAGACCACCTGCAGGGGTGGCCCGAGCACGGACCGCTTCCGGGCCGCGTCGTCGAACGCGTAGGAGGCGAGGAAGTCGGCGGTCGCCTCCACGATCGGCGCCCATCGCCTCAAGGTCGCGGACGTCGGGTGGGCGCGGTAGTCCAGCTCGGCGAAAAAGATCGGGTGAGGTTGCTGCCACGCCAAGTACGCGTGCGTCTCGAAGGGCCATTCCTGTCCGTCGGGGCCGATACACTTGGGCCAGCGCGCGCCCTTGTAGCCCTGTGCCCGCGCGAGCGCCTGGGCCTGCGGCAGGACACGCGCGTAGAAATCGCGCGTCCGCTCGATCTGCGGCCAACGGTTCCAGAGGCCCCAGTGCGTCGCGTGCCACCAGACCATCTCCAGGTGGAACCGCCCGAACCAGCCGTTGTTCACCAGCCCGCTCTCCTGCGGCGGCTGCGATCCGGCCTCGTTCACCTTCATCAGGTACTGCGAGAGCACGATCCGCCGCTCCAACTCCCGCCAGCGCGGATCTTGGCTTTCCGAAAGGTCGACCGCCCCGCCGCTCCGCCAGTACGCGGGCCACGACTGCCGCGAGGCCGCGAACGTCGTCTCCGCGTCGGGCAGACGCCGGGGCAAGGCTTTCGGCGCGAAGGCGCACACGAACGAGAACGCCCGCACGTCCGAACCGGGCCGAAGGGTGAAGCGGCGCCGTTCGGGGAAGGGGTCGACGACGAGGTCGCCGTTCTCCGCCGTCTCGGTCGTTCCCGGCTTGTCGCCTGCCACGTAGGAGACGCGCAGGCTCTTGAGCTCGCGCGGGGCCGGATCGCCCGCCAGGGCGTTGTCGACGTGGAGGCTGAGCCGACCTTCGCGGACCGATCGGGCCACGAGGGCCGTCAGATCCCGCCACTTTCCCTCGCGACCGTACTCCGCCTTGACGATCCTCAGGGGCAAGGGCTTGCCGGGAGTCCCTAGGGACGCCTCGCCCGACCAGACGAGGCCGACGTGGGTGTCGGGGCCGTCGCCCGGAAGCTTCCGCACGAAGTCGGCCCGTCCCTTTTCGCGCCCTGGAAGCCCCTCGCGTGGCGGGAGCCGCGTCAGGCCCGGCGAGCGGCCCCCATCGCCGACCGCGTTCGCGAACTGCCGCACGTCGTCGCCCGGCGCGTCCACGAACACCGCGAGACGTCCTTCTTGGATGAGGGGCGACTCGACCTTTGCCGCCACCGCGTCGAGCGAAGGGTGGCAGGCGGTCGTCACCGTCACCGGCCGTCCCTCGACCTCGAAGCGGCTCGTGACCAGCCCCGTCCAGAGGTCGAGCCGCTGCCGGACGTTCCGCAGATCCGTTTCGATCGCGAGCGATCCGTCCGCCTTGGTGAAGGCGAAACCCACCCGCCCGAGGTTCACGCGGTGAGGGTTCTTCCGAAGCCAGTCCGAGATTTCGGGATGCTTCGGATCGGGCAGGGGATACGGCACCCTTCGGCCGTGGGTCTCCACCGTCGGCATCGCGTAGTCCGATCGTCTCGTGCCCGGCGGCAGGGGCTCACGGCGCCAGCCCCACTGGGACATCGTGTTGAACGGCGCGAAGCTCTGGAGTCCCGTCGCGTCCATCCCGAACGCGAACTCGCCGTTCCCGACCTGTAACGGCCGTTCGCCGTCGTAGGCGGTCAGCTCGACGTTGTGCCGCGTGACGAGCGCGTACCGGTCGATGGAGGGCGGGAGAGAGCCGGAAAGGAGCATGCGATTCAGCCCACTTTAGCCTAAAGGAGGCGCGCCTATTCTTGGTAAAGACTCAGGTGTAGACCATTGGTACACCTTTAAACGGGTACCTTCGAGGGAGAATGCCGATGAAGGTCGATTCTCGTCGGGCCGCAAGCGCCGCCCTCCTCGCCGCTGCGGCCCTCGCTTCCTCCCAAGGCGCGTCCGCCCAGGATCTTCGTCCTCCGGCGGTGCCGCTCGTGGCGTGCGACCCCTACTTCTCGATCTGGTCCCGCGCGAACCGCCTGACCGACGCCGACACCACCCACTGGACGGGCTCGACCCAGCGCCTGAGCAGCACGGCCCTGATCGATGGCAAGGCGTATCGGCTTATGGGCCTAGGGCCTGCCCCCGCGATGGATCAGACAGGGGTCCAGGTCACCCCGACCCGGTCGATCTACCGCTTCAAGGGCGCGGGCGTGGCCGTTACCCTGACCTTCACGACGCCTGCCTTGCCGGACGACATCGACCTGCTCTCGCGTCCCGTGACCTACCTGACCTGGGACGTGAAGTCTGCCGACGGCAAGCCCCACGCCGTCAGCCTAAGCTACTCGAACACCGGCGAGCCCGCCGTCGACGAGCCTTCGCAGAAGGTCGATTGGTCTACCGTCTCGTTGCCGGGGCTGAAGGGCTACCGCGTGGGAACCGTCGAACAGCCGATCCTCCAGAAGACCGGCGACGCGCGCCGGATCGACTGGGGCTACCTCTACGCGGTCGGCGGCGCGGGCTGGAACCCGGTGACCCTCGGAAAATCCTCCGATGCGAAGGACTATAACCGCGCGCTGGTCCGCGATCTCGGAAAGGTCGTCGCGGCGGGCGCCTCCGCCCACGTCGTCCTCGCCTACGACGACCTCTACGGCGTCCAGTATTTCACGGAGAACCTCCGACCTTACTGGCGGCGCCACGGAATGGACGCGGCCGCCCTCCTGCGCGTCTCCGAGCGCGACTACGCGACCCTGACCAAGCGGTGCGTCGCCTTCGACGACGAGCTGACGGCCGACCTTACGAAGTCGGGCGGCGCGCGCTACGCCGCTCTCGGCGCCCTCGCCTTCCGCCAGACGTGGGCGGGCTCGAAGATCGTGGCCGACGCGAAGGGCCAGCCGCTCTTCCTTCCCAAGGAGAACTCCTCGAACGGCTGCATCGGCACCGTCGACATCGTTTTTCCTATGGCCCCGCAGGTGCTCCTGTTCGGCCCGTCGTTGACGAAGGCGCTGCTCGTCTCGAACCTCGACTACGCCTCGTCGAGCTATTGGAAGTGGCCTTTCGCGCCCCACGATCTGGGGACCTATCCTCAAGCTAACGGCCAGGTCTACGGCGGCGGCGAGCGCACGGAGGAAAACCAGATGCCCGTCGAGGAGTCGGGCAACATGCTCATTCTAACCCTCGCCCTCGCCCAGATGGAGGGCAACGCGGGCTTTGCCGCGAAGTACTGGCCGACCCTCACCCGCTGGGCCGAGTACCTGCGCAAGGAGGGCTTCGACCCCGCCAACCAGCTTTCGACCGACGACTTCATGGGCCACCTCGCCCATCAGACGAACCTTTCGATCAAGGCGACCCTCGGCCTCGGCGCCTACGCGCGGCTCGCGAAGATGCTCGGCAAGCCCGAGGCCGCCGAGTACGAGCGCACCGCGAAGGCGTTCGCCGACCGCTGGGTCAAGGAGGCCGACGACGGCGACCACTTCCGCCTCGCCTTCGACCAGAAGGGCTCGTGGAGCCAGAAGTACAACCTCGTCTGGGACAAGATCCTCGATCTCGATCTGTATGGCGACGCGGTACGGCGGAAGGAGATGGCCTACTACCGCAAGGTCAAGAGCGCCTACGGCATCGCCCTCGACAGCCGCCAGAACGCGACGCCCACCAAGCTGGATTGGACCGTCTGGACCGCCACGCTCACCGGCGACAAGGCCGACTTCGACGACCTTCTGGACGGCGTCTGGCGCTTCGTGAACGAGGTGCCGCAACGCAACCCGATGAGCGACTGGTACAACTCGAAGAGCGGCGAGCAGATCGGCTTCATCGCCCGCCCCGTCGTCGGCGGCGTGTTCGTGAAGACGCTCTACGACAAGGCTCTCTGGGCCAAGTGGGCCCGGCGAGACGCGGAGAAGTCGGCGGACTGGGCTCCGCTGCCGAAGCGACCGGTCGTGGTGCCCGTGGTCGCCACCGGCGAGACGGAAGCCGCGACCTGGCGCTTCACCACGAGCGCCCCGGCGGCCTCCTGGTCGGCGGCGGACTTCGACGCCTCGGCCTGGACCGAAGGCCCTGGCGGCCTCGGCGCGGGCGATCCGCCCTCGCTCGCGGTGCGGTCGCGCTGGGCGACCCCGGAGATCTGGGCGCGCCGCGAGTTCACCTTCAGCGGCTCGACCGAGGGGCTCTACCTTCGTGTCTTCCACGACGAGGACGCTGAGGTCTATCTGAACGGAACGCGGATCGCCACCCTGAGCGGCTACACGTCGCAGTACGACAACATCGCCCTCAACGCCCAGATGCGCGGTCTGCTCCGGCAGGGCCGCAACGTGATCGCCATCCACTGCCGCCAGACGGGCGGCGGCCAAGGCATCGATGCGGGCTTCGTCCGGCTCGTGCGGAAGTAAGCCTCATGAGCGTGGGACTCGGAACCCCTCACCCCCGTCCTTCTCCCCCGAACACGGAGAGGGACGGGGGTGAGGGGTCCTGAAAGCCTGGAGTGGGTCGTTTGTGCGTCTTCAGCCGGTCAGCGATCGCCTGCGGGGCGGCTCTCGTCGATGGCGCGCTGGAGTCGGTCCATGGCCGACCCGTATAGAGCCGCCACCTCGCCCCCCCCCCAACGTGGCTCGATTTGGCCTTCCTCATAGAGCGGGAACTCGATCTTAAGGTGGTTCCGCAGACCGAAGGGCACGAGCCCTTCTTCGAAAGGCCTCTTCTCTCCCGATCCAGGATCGGATAGCCCTGGCCGCCGGGTCGAGCGGGCAAGCGCCGCCTTTCAGGCGCGGATCGTCTTTCCGTCGGTGTACGTCACCGAAGTCTCGACAGCGGGCGAGCGCCCCGAGGCCGCCCTCATCCACTTGACGTCTTCGTCCGTGAACGTCGAGAGCATTCGCGCCGCGGCATCGTTCCGTTCCTTCGTCTTCGGCTGTGTCTTGACGCGCGGAGCAGTTGTAGGTGACTGGCAGCCCACCACGACGGACGCGGCCATTAGAGGCAAAGCAGCGAACCCAACGGAGAGGAAGGACGCCATAACGCTGGTTTTACTTCAGCATCTTGGTCCCCTCTTAGAAGCGGAGGGAGGCGTCTCTCTTAGGAGCGAGGTCGATCGCTTGCGTTCGTCCGCCGTAGCGTACCGTCGCCTTGCCGCCTTTCGGGCTCCTGATCGTCGCGGACGCGAGCTTTCCCGCCTTCCACGCGAGATCCACCTCGAAACCGCCGCGCGTTCTCAAACCCTGAACCGAGCCGGTGCGCCACTGGGGCGGCAGTGCGGGCAGGAGGTCGATCGTGACGGCGCCGTCCGCGCCGAGGGAGCTTTGGACGAGCGTCTCGGCCATCGCGGCGGTGATCCCGAAGTTGCCGTCGATCTGCATGGGCGGGTGCAGGCCGAACAGGTTGGGGCAGGTGTTGCGGGCGGAGAACAGCTGGCGGAGCTGGCCGTAGGCGCGCTCGCCGTCGTTCAGGTGGGCGTAGAGGGCGGTGCGCCAGGCGAACGACCACTCCCGCACGTCGCCGGTGTCGCCGCGCGCGACGAGGGAGACCTTGGCCGCGCCGCGCCGCGCCTCGTCGGTGATCGTCGAACCGGGATAGACGCCGAAAAGGTGCGAGGTGTGGCGGTGGTGGTCCTCCGGGGTGTCGAGTTCGCCCTCGCCCTTCTTCTCCCGCATCCACTCGAGAAGCTGGCTCCAGCTTCCGATGCCCGGTTGGACGAGACGGGCGCGAATACTGCCCAGGCGATCCCGGAACGGCCGGTCGACGCCGAGCGCGTCGGCGGCGGCGACGGTGTGCTTCAGCAGCTCGTCCACGATCTCCTGGTTGTAGGAGACGCCGTCCTCGTCGGGCCCGTGCTCGGGCGACCAGCCGTTCGGGACGACCACGCGTCCGTCGGGCAGGGCTTTCAGGTGGTCTTCCCAGAACTCGGCGACCTCCTTCAGATAAGGGTAAGCGACGTCGCGCAGGAACGCCTTGTCCCCGGAGAAGGCGTAGTGGTCCCAGAAGTGAAGGGCGTACCAGGCGTTGGCCGTCTTGTCCCACTTCCAGCCCATGCCGCCGGCGATGTTGTGCGAGGTGCGGATCGCGAAGCCCCGCGTCGTCGGCCCGCCCGAAGGCGTCTTCCACTCGTCGGAGGCGGCGGTGGCCTTGCGCCAAGCGGGGAGTTGGGAGCGGACGAGGTCGAACAGGGGCGTGTGGCACTCCGCTAGGTTCGTCGTCTCGGCGGGCCAGTAGTTCATCTCGACGTTGATGTTCGAATGGTAATCCGAGTGCCAGGCGGGCGAGTTGGAGTCGTTCCAGATGCCTTGGAGGTTTGCGGGCAGGCTGCCGGGACGCGAGCTGGAGATCAGCAGGTAGCGGCCCAGTTGAAAGAGGAGGGTCTCAAGCTCGGGGTCGGGCGTCCCTTCCGCGAGGAGCCTGCGACGGTCGGTGGGGAGGGCTCGCTGCTCCGGCGTACTCTTGCCCAGGTCGAGCTTGACTCGATCGAACAGAGCGCGGTAGTCCCGGACGTGGGCGGCGCGCAGACGGCCGTAGCCCGCGTCCACCGCGTTCTTGACGTCCCGATGGACGGCGGCCGGGTCGTCGCCCCGGTAGCGCCGCTCCGGGTCCATCGCATAGTCGGTACGGGCGGCGACGATCAGGGTGAGGGCGTCGCAACGGTCGAAGCCGAGGGTCTCGGCGCCGGTCGTGGTCTTTCCGCCCTCGGCTTTGAGAGTGACGACGGTCGCGTAGCGAAGGCCGTTTGGAAGCGCCCCTTCGGCGACGAGCCCGTCGCCGGAGAGGGAGTGGGTCGCCGCGTCGTGACCGTCCTGTAGACCGACCGTGCCGGTCATCGCTCCCTTTCGGTCGGCGGTCAGGCGGACGACGAGCACGCCCGCCGGTTTGCTCGCGAAGACCTCGCGGTGGTAGGTCACGCCGTTCGCCCGGTAGTCCACGTGGGCGAGGGCCTGGCCCAGATCGAGGCTCCGGCGGTAGTCCTTCGCGCCCGCGTGGCCGAGGGCGATCCGAAGCTCGCCCAGCTTCTGGTACGAGCCCATCGTGCCGTCGTCGCCGCTGGGATTGTCGTCGCCCGTCCAGAGCGAGTCCTCGTTGAGCACGATCCGCTCCTCCTTCGGGTCGCCGTAGACCATGCCGCCGAGTCGACCGTTGCCGACGACGAGGGCCTCGTTCATCCCCGGCGTGGCGGGCTTGTCGTACCAGAGGGTGAGCGCGTTCACGGCGAAGAGGGCGGCGGCGACCATCGTCCCCTAGTGTAGCGGCGAGCGCGAGAGGTTTAGTGGCCCCACTTGAGGGCTTCGAGGGCGAGGGCGGCGCCGCCGAGCATTCCGGCGTCGTCGATCTGCTCCGCGAGGCCGATCTTCGCGTCGTCGAACAGGGTCTTGATCGCGACGTTGCGGGCGGCCTTGATCGCGGGCTTCATCAGAAGGTCGCCCGCGCGGGCGATGTTGCCGCCGATCGCGAACACGTCGGGGGCGAAGATGTTGATGTAGTTGCCGATCCCCACGCCCAGCATCGTGCCGACCTCCTCCCAGACCTCGATGCAGGTCTCGTCGCCCTTCTCGGCCGCCTCGCTGATCAGGCGGGGCGTGATCTTCGTGAGGTCGCCCTCGACCAGTTCGGTAAGGAGGCTCGTGCGGCCCCGCTTGATGCGAAGCTCGGCGCGGCGGACGATGGCGTCGCGCCCGCAGTAGCCCTCGATGGCGCCGTACTCGCCCGCGTTGCAGTCGAGGCCGTTGTGGGCGATCACGACGTGGCCGAGCTCGGCCCCGCCCTTGTTGCCGCCGACCATGACGAGCGGACCGCGCGCGTCGCCCAGGACGGACTGGGGCGAGAGGATCACGCCGCCGCCGATGCCCGTTCCGATCGTGAGCATCACTAGGCACTTCGCGGAGTCGCGGCCGGTGCCGAACTTGTACTCGCCAAGGGCCGCCATGTTGGCGTCGTTGTCCATGTGGATGGGCAGGTCGATCTTGGAGGCCAGCATCCGACGGAAGGGAACGTCGGACCAGTAGCGGAAGGTGCCCCGATCGACCTCGCCCAGGTTCGGGGCCCAGCGCACGACGCCCGCCGCGTTGTCGATGTGGCCGGGGATCGCGATCCCGACCGCCTCGACCTTCGCGGCGCTCGCGTTCATCGCCTGCTGGATCGTCTGGGCGGTCGCCTCGATCGTGCGCCCCGCGCCGAGCTGGCCGTTGGACGAGTTGCTGAACCAGGGCCCGGCCGCCGAGCCGTCCTCGTAGAACGCTCCGGCACGCACGTTGGTGCCTCCGAGGTCGACGCCGATCACACACTTCACGGCGGGGGATCGTACCCCGGCCCGAACCGTTGGGACCCGGATACCGTAAGATAGGGGGGTGTCGGCGTCCGGACCCAGGGTCGGGAACGCCGAATGGACATCCGAGGATAAAGGTTGAAGGTCGAAGAGGTCGCGCAACGCGCAGGAAGGATGGTCGACGAGGTCGAGAAGGCGATCGTCGGCAAGCGCGACACGGTGGAGAAGTCCGTTCTCGCGCTGCTCGCCAACGGACACGTGCTTCTGGAGGACATTCCTGGAGTGGGAAAGACGACGCTGGCGAAGGCCCTGGCCCGGGTGATCGGGGGCGAGTTCCGGCGCATCCAGTTCACGCCGGACCTGCTTCCGGGCGATATCACGGGCGGCTCGATCTTCGACGCCCGCGAGTCCCGCTTCCACTTTATGCCGGGACCGATTTTCGCGAACGTGGTCCTGGTCGACGAGATCAACCGGGCGACGCCGAAAACCCAGTCGAGCCTATTGGAGGCGATGGAGGAGCGGACGGTGACGACCGACGGCGAGACGCGGCCTCTGCCGCGGCCCTTCTTCGTCGTGGCGACCCAGAACTCGATCGAGATGACGGGCACCTACCCCTTGCCCGAGGCGCAGCTCGACCGATTCTTCATGCGCCTGAGCATGGGCTATCCCGACCGCGACCACGAGGCGTCGATCCTCGGTTCCCAGCAGCAGACGCATCCCTTGGAGCACGTCCAGAGCGTCACCGACCTCGCGACCCTCATGGAGATGCAGGCGGCGGTCCGCGAGGTGTTCGTCCACGAGACGATCCGGGGCTACGTGGTGGACGTGGTGCGCGCGACGCGCGAGAGCAACCAGCTTCTGATGGGCGCGTCGCCGCGCGGTTCGCTCCTGCTCATGCGGGCCGCCCAGGCCTGCGCCGCCCTCTCGGGCGACGACTACGTCCGGCCCGACCACGTCAAGAAGGTCGCGGTCGCGGTGCTGGCCCACCGCGTTCTGCCCCGCGCCGAGGTGCGGGCGCGGGGCGGTTCGGTCGAGGCGGCGGTCGGGCGGATCATCGACGAGGTGCCCGCCCCGGTGCCGGTGGCATGAGGGCGCGCCGATGAGGTCCCTCGCGGGGTTCGCGCTGACGTGGGCGTCGGTGTTCCTCGCCATCGTCGCCGTCCTCATCGGCTCCCAGGCCCTCTTTTTCATCACCACCGCGATGATCGCGACTCTCGGGGCCTGTCACCTCCAAGCGTGGCTGTCCGTACGCTCCCTGCGCGTCGAGCGCGTGGTGCCGCCGAGCGCCCAGGTCGGTGACCTCGTGACGGTCCAGATCACGCTCTGGAGCGACAAGGCCATCCGACGGCCACTCGTGGCGGTCGCCGACGCCCTTCCGCCCGGACTCCCCGTGGCCGACCGTTCGCCCTCGCTTCCCATCGCGCCCTCCTACGAGGAGGCGGTTCGCACGCAGTATCGCTTTCGTCCGCTAAAGCGGGGGCGGTTCCGTTGGAGCGGGCTGGTCGTCGAGGGAACGGACGTTCTGGGACTCGTCACCAAGGCGAAGGAGTACCCCACCGCCCCAACGGAGATGCTCGTCCTTCCACGGCCCATTCCGTGCGCGGTCGAACTTCCCGCCGCCGGAGGGTGGGGCGTCAGCGAAGCCGAAACGGGGCAGACGCGCGGCGCGGGCATCGAGCCGCGCGGCGTTCGCGAGTACCGCACGGGGGACGCCCTGCGGACCGTGCACTGGCGCTCGACCGCGCGCACCGGACGGATTATGGTGAAGGAGTTCGAGGCGGGCTCTCAGGCCACGGTCGCTCTGATGATCGACCGGAAGAAAGGCCATGAGGTGGGGAAGGGAGCCGACACCTCGTTGGAGGCGATGATCGGCAACGCCGCGTTCCTCGTCGAGACGCTACTGCGGCAGGGGGTGCGGGTGCTGCTTCCCCAGATCGACCCGGACGTGCCGAACCACGCGAACGTGCAGGATCGTACCGTCGAGGCGTTCCGGGCTTTGGCGACCTTGGAGTCTGATTCGTCGGTGAACTTCTCCGAAGAGTTGGGCGGGCTGACGCTCCAAGGCGGCTCGATCGTGTACGCGTTCCAGGCGGTGGCCGACCCGGCGATACGGGACGTGGGCGCGACTCTGCTCGCCAGGGGAATCCGGGTCGTGCCGCTGGTCTACGACGCGGCGTCCTACGGACGGACTTCGCTCGCCTCGGCGATCGATGCGCGGTACGTCGATGACCTCCAGGCGGTCGGTATGGCTCCGCAGGTGATGACGACGGGCGAAGCCGCGTCGGAAGAGGAAGTGGCCCCGCGCAGAAAGAAGGTGAAGAAGTGACCGTCCCCGCTCCGCGTCGCGTCGCTCGAGACCAGAGCCGACTGAACCTGATCGACTACGTGCTGATGGGGATCGGCGCGTCTCTCGCGGCCTACACCGCCGGCATGTCCATCGGTCGCGACGACACCGCCCAGTTCCTCGCCACGGGGGTCGTCGCCGGAACCGCCCTTTCCTATCTAGTCCGAACTCTGTTGGGAAACACGGCGGTGATGAAGGTCGACGGCATCCTCTACGCCGCCGCCTTCGCCTGTGCCATCGTGGGCTTCCCGACCCTGAACGGATTCCTGCCGGAAGAAGGCTTCGCGCGGGACGTTATGATGGCGGGCATCCTGGCCTGGATGATCGTGCTCGGGAGCGCGCTCACCTGGCGCGACGGCACCCTGCTGTTCCAGGCGATTCCAAGCGTAGCCCTGTTCGGCCTCGTCGGGTGCTACGACACGTTCGCGGCGGCTCCCTACCTCTTCTTCGGTTTCCTCGTGTGCCTCGCGATCGTCCTCGCGCGAGCGAATCGCCGGGAGATGATGCGGCAGGCGGTAGAGAGCGGCTACTTCAACCGAGCCGACGCGCCGTCGACGCCCCAGGAGTTCCCCGAGCAGTCGCCGGAACTCTACGAGGATATCCGACGCGGGCCATGGCGCTGGCTTGCCGGGCCGGAATGGGCCTTGGCTTCGGCGCTGGTGATCGTTCTGCTGTCCCGCATCGGAGCACCCGCGCTTCAGGAAGCGGCGAAGCCCATCACCGGAGCGGTCCGGATCATGGCCCCTCGGTCGGTTCGCGACCGGCTCCGCGACACGGCGCAGTCGCAGCCGACGAGCTACACGGTAGGGCGCGGACCGAACGGCTCCCTAAGCGATCGAGTGGTGTACAACGCCGATCTCGACCGCCCCCGTTACCTGCGCACGGCGGCGTACGAGGTCTACACCGGGCGCGGCTGGAGCACGAACGTCCAGTCGATCCCCCGCGAGGGACCGATCGGCGATTCCGTAGGATGGGCGACGAAGCAGATCGGTGATCAAAGCCACTCCGCGAAGTTCCTGATCCGACCGCAATCCTTCACCCTCCAGATTCCTCTGCCTGCCGAGCCGGTGAGACACGACCGGTCTCTTTTCGTTCGACCCGATGGCGGCGGCAACGTGCAGCAAGGGTCGCGTCCGATTCTTTCGGGCACCCTGATCGAATCCACCCGGAACCCCCGCAGGGTTCCAGCTCGCCTCGAAGGTCCGGGTGCGGACAGCCTTTACGACGATTCTCGTGTGACGAGCCGGGTGCGGGAGTTCGCCCTGAATGCGGCCAAGGGATCGCTGGACGACTACGATAAAGCCTCTCGGATCGCCTCCGCCATCGCATCCCAGGTGAAGTACAACCTTAACGCCGCCGCCGTTCCGGCGGACCAAGACCCGGCGGACTGGTTTCTGTTCGGCGGCAAGGAAGGGTATTGCGACCTGTTCGCGACCTCGATGACCTTGAGCGCCCGCGCGGTCGGTCTTCCCGCTCGCTACGTGATCGGTTACCTGCCGGAGATGGGCGACGGCCAAGGCCACTACGTCCTGCGTGAGGCGGACTATCACGCTTGGTGCGAGATCGCGTTCGAAGGCGTGGGCTGGGTGGTTTTCGATGCGACGGAAGGGGCGGAGCAGGTCGAAGGCGGCGAGCGGGGAAGCAGCGACGCGGAGCGGCCCTGGTACACCGCGACGTGGGTCGTCCCCGCGATCCGGGGCGGCCTCGCGGTCTTCGCCCTCGGCCTTGGCTACGTCGTCCTGCGGGGTCGTCGGCCGACGGTTCGGGCTCCACGCTGGGAAGTTCACCGGGCGTACGTCGGTTACGAGCGCGCCGTCCGCCGCACCCTCGGACGGCGGCGCCATCCGGGTGAGACGGTCGAGGCGTACGCGCTCGCCGTCGGCGGCGAGGCGGTCGGGCTGGGACGCCGTTTCGAGCGCGCGCTCTACGGTCCGGTGGAGCCGACGGAGCCGGAGGTTCGCGCCCTCCGCGACGAGACGAAGGGACTGAAGAAGAAATAGCCGGGGCGATCGTCGATCGTCGATCGCCATCCGTCAATATCTAGGGATGGCTCCCGAGAAGGCGATCACCCAGCGCACCGTCTTGATCGTGGGCGATGAGGAACTGCTTCGCCGCCGGGCTCTCGAAGGTCTGCTCTCGGCGGCGGGCGTCGAGAAGGACGATTTCGACCTGGAGGGGTACGAGGCGGACGATACGAGGCCGGAGACGTGGATCGCGGCGGCGGGCACGGCGCCGTTCCTCGCGGAGCGGCGGACGGTGGTTGTGCGGCACCTGCTGCGACGCGATCCCGAAGATCTGAGGGACGGCGCGCTAGCGTCGTTGCCGCATGCCGCCCTCCTGATCCTCGTCGCGGACGAGGAGACGAGTGAGTCGCTCGGGAAACGCGGCAAGGCGTGGGCGAAAGCGGTCGAGAAGGCCAAGGGAGCCGTGATCCTGTGCGACGCCGACCCGAAACGGGCGCAGGACGCCTTGCGTCCAGAACTAGCGCGCCTGGGCAAAACGATGTCCTCTGCCGCCGGAGCGACGCTGATCGAGATGACGGGCGGCTCGCTTAGCCGGGCGACGGACGAACTGGAGAAGCTCGCGCTCTACGTCGGCGACGCCGAGCGGATCGACGAGGCGGCGGTGCGGGCCATCGTGGTCCCTTCGCGAGAATGGAACGTGTTCGGGATGATCGACGCGATCCTTGACGGGAACGTGCCGGAGGCTCTGCGTAACCTCCGTATCCTCGTCGGAAGCGCCGCCAAGGCCGCCGACGTGGGCCATTCCAGCATTATCCCCCTGACGTCGAGGGGGCTTCGGCTGGCTTGGCAGGCGCGGGTATGCCTCGATGCCGGTCGTAGTCCAGGAGACGCCACGCCGGAGATCCGGGCCACCTTCCCGGAGAAGCCGAACCTCGCCAAGGAGCCGCCCTACCGTCAGACCCGCGTGATGGCCTCGGCCCGCAAGACGACCCTTCCCGCCCTCGCGGCCTGCCTCGGGGTCGTCGCTGACACCGACTCACGCCTCAAAGGCGCGCTTCCGGCCTACACGCCCATCGACACCCTAGAACGGATGGTTCTGGAGATGGTCGAGGCCCTGCGAAAGCGGTAGGGGCAAGAGCGGCGTCAGGCGGCGCTTGCGGCGCAGGCGGACGCCACGAGCGCGCCGGGAGCGGGGACGGCGAAGGCTGTGATACGCGCGGTTCCGAACGTGAAGTCGTCAACCCCCCACAGCAAAGTAGACGACCGGCGTGAGCGTGATGCCGCCGGTGCCGATCACACCGCATCGGACTGGGATTGGGGATTTTAAGACGATCGGGTCTTTAGGATGGCGATCCATCCTAAAGACCGGAAGGGGGGAGGTCTACCGAATCGCCTGTTCGGTCTCGAAGTCGAAGATGTGGATCGCGTCGAGATCGATCGCGAACTGGGCGGTCTGGCCTTCCTTGACGCGGGTTTCGTTGTCGATCGTCGCGATCACATTGTGCGAACCCATGCCCAGATAGGCGACGTACTCGTGGCCCAAGGGCTCCAGCACGTCGACCTTGGCGTCCACCGTGTTCTCGGCGGTCGCAGCGACGTTCGAGGCGAGGTTCGCGTCGAAGATATCTTCGGGTCGGATACCGAGGGTGACTTTCTTGCCCTCCATCGCGGCGGCCGGGTGGCTCGTCGGAAGGGGGAGCCGAAACGCGCCCGCGTCGATCTTGCCTCCGGACACCGTCGCCTCGATAAAGTTCATGGGTGGCGAGCCGATAAAGGAGGCGACGAACTTGTTGACCGGGTATTTGTAGACCTGCTCGGGCTGGTCGCACTGTTGGAGGACGCCGTCGCGCATGATGGCCATGCGCTGGCCCATCGTCATCGCCTCGACCTGGTCGTGGGTGACGTAGACGGTCGTGATGCCGAGGGTGCGGTGGAGGCGGATCAGCTCGGCGCGGGTCTGGACACGGAGCTTAGCGTCGAGGTTCGACAGCGGCTCGTCCATAAGGAAGACCTTCGGCTTGCGGACGATGGCGCGGGCGAGGGCGACGCGCTGGCGCTGGCCGCCGGAAAGCTCCTTCGGCTTGCGGGCGAGGTACTTCTCGATATCGAGCATCCGGGCGACGTCCCGGACGCGGGAATCGATGTCCGCCTTGATACGCTTGGCGTCGGCAAGGTGGGTGATCTGCCAGAAGAACGACTTCAACTCACGCAGCCGGAGGCCGAACGCGATGTTGTCGTACACGTTCATGTGCGGGTAGAGCGCGTAGTTCTGGAACACCATCGCGATGTCCCGGTCCTTAGGAGGCACGTCGTTGACCTTGACGTCTCCGATGGCGATCTCGCCCTCGGAAACCTCTTCGAGACCGGCGATCATCCGCAGGGCGGTGGTTTTACCGCATCCCGAGGGGCCGACCAAAACCATGAACTCCTGATCCTTGACCTCAAGGTTAAGGTCGTTGACGGCCTTGACATCCTTGCCATAGATCTTGTTGACGTGACGAAACGCGACTCCTGCCAATGTGCCTCCGGCCCCCAGTCCGTTCGAGGGGTCCGGCTCATTATAACGTCAAGCGCGGACAGTTGGGTTCGTCCAGACCCCGCCTCTTTGCGGTTTCGGTTCCGGTAGACCGATCCGAAGCCGGTAACCTCTCCGGCGATGAGGATTCTGGTGGTCGGGTCGGGAGGGCGCGAGCATGCCCTGGCGTGGAAGCTCGCGCAGGAACACGAGGTGGTATGCGCCCCCGGCAACCCAGGGATCGCGGCGGACGTGGCGACCGCCTCCGCCGACGACCTCCTCGGACTCGCCAAGGATTTCGACCTCGTGGTCGTGGGGCCGGAGGATCCCTTGGTGGACGGATTGGCGGACCGGCTGCGCGAAGCCGGGACTCCCGTCTACGGACCCGGCGCGGACGGCGCGCGGCTGGAGGCGAGCAAGGCGTTCAGCAAGGACCTGATGGCCGAGGCCGGAGTGCCCACCGCCGAATTCTTCACCTTCCACCACGCGGACGCCGCCTTGGAGTACGCCCGTAACCGCTTCGCCGAAGGGGGGCGGGTGGCGGTCAAGGCGAGCGGCAACGCCCTTGGCAAAGGGGTCGTGGTGTGCGACGGGTTCGAGGAGGCGGAACGCGCGATCCAGGAGATGATGGTCGACCGCCTCTACGGCGAGGCGGGGGCGACGGTGGTCGTGGAGGAACGGCTGGTGGGCCGCGAGTTCAGCCTGCTCACGATCGTCGGCGACCACGGCTACTTTTCGCTTCCCGTCGCCCAGGACCACAAAAGGGCGCTCGAAGGCGACCAGGGGCCGAACACCGGCGGCATGGGGACGGTCTCCCCCTGCCCCTGGGTTTCAGGCGATCTGGTTCGGGAAACGGAGGACCGCGTGGTGGCGCCGATCCTGAAGGAGCTTCGGCGGCGGGGGATCGCCTATCGGGGGACGCTCTTCTCCGGACTGCTCGTCCAGGCAGGGACGCCGTACTGCCTGGAGTACAACGTGCGCTTCGGCGACCCGGAGACGCAGAGCGTGATGCTGCGCCTAGGGCGAGGCTTCGGAGACGCCCTTTACGCGGTGGCGATGGGCGGGGAGATCCCGCCTCCGGAGATTCTCGACAACGCGGCGGCGACGGTGGTGGTCGCGAGCGGCGGCTATCCGGGCGCCTACACGAAAGGCCTGCCGATCGAGATCGACGACTTGCCCGAAGGGACGAAGCTGTTCCACGCGGGAACGGCCGTTCGCGACAGACGGCTCGTCACGAACGGCGGGCGCGTGATCGGGGCGTCGGCGGCGGGCGCGACGCCCGAGGAGGCGCGAAGCCGCGCCTACGCGGCGGCCGCGGCGGTGCGGTTCGAAGGCGCGTTCTACCGGCGGGACATCGGCGTCTAGACGGTGGCCGCAAAGGCCAAGGCGTCGTCCCGAGCGGAGTCGATCGCGTCCAGGGCGATGTCTCCCGCCATCCCGGAGCGTGCGGACTCAAGGCTTCGCGTCGCGCGCTGCATGCGGCGGAGAATCTCCACCAGGGCGGCGAGGCGCTCCTCGGAGCCGGACGTAGCCCGCAAGCGCGCCTCGGCGTCGAGGGCGACGTTCATCGCCCCCACGGACTCCCGCATCTCGTCCGGCATCCGCGCGGAACCGAGCAGCGCGATCGTCGACTCCGCGACGAGCCGCTGGGGCTCCGGAAGGTCGAGACCGTCCACGCTGCCGTGACGCACGAGGGCGGCGGCGACCCCCGCGAGCGAGGGATGGACAAGAGCGGGCTCGATCGGCATCGTTCTTCTAGGTCGCATCGGGTTCCCTAGGTCGCATTGAGTTCCGCCAGGGCTCGCTCGGTCGCTTGGCTCTGGGCGCGGGCGAGGGCGACGGCGGAGCGGAGCGCATCGGTTCCGAGATCGGGCCCGGCCGGGGCGGCGCTACGATGGTGGGCGGCGTCGCGCGTGGCGAGGACGGCCTGACGGAGCAGTTCGAGATGGGCGTCGATCCGCTCGATCTGCGAGCCCTGCGCGTCAAAGGCGGCGAGCCGCTCGCCGAGCAGGGCCAGCGAGGTCTCGTAGGCGAGGCGCGCCTCCGCGTCGTGGGCCTCGGCGGCGCGAAGGGCGAGTCGTTCGCGCTCTTGGACGAGCGGTTCGCGCCCTTGCTGCGACCCCCGGACGAGGTCGCGGGCGCCGATCAGCCGCGCCTCTTCGTCGAGAAGCGCGTTGAGGGCGGCCATCGTCTCCTCGATCTCCGCCCTCGGGCGGCCCGAACGTTCCAGGGCGACGAGCGTCTCCGCGTAGGCGCGCTGCCCTTCGGTCAGGTCGAGCATGGGCAGGAGGGCGGCGAGCTCGGGGGCGGTGAGTTGCCGAAGGTTGCGCAGGTAGGCGAAGACTCCCGCGAGGGCGATCGCCGCCATCACGCCCAGAAGAAACAGAGCCTTCCAGGGTTTTGCCATTCCGACCGCGATGGGAATCGCGCCGAAGAAGGCCACGCAGGACAAGGCGGCGTAGAGGAAGCATCCCTTGCCGTATTCCTTGAACCAGACGCGCTGGTGTTCCGCGACCATCTTCGCGTCCCGCCCGGCGGCCGGCGCCGCGTAGCGCCCCGACCACAAGGCGCCGTCGGTGGCCTTGAAGATCGAGGGGTGGACGAGCTTCGGGTCGAGCCTCACCGCCTTATGATACGCTCCCCGTCCCTAGGGTGGGTCCTTCGGCTTAGGAACGAGGCCGCCGCGAAGAAGGTTGTTTCGGAACATCCGGATCACGGGCGCGAGCTTCGTCGCGACCGAAAGCGGGCATCCCGCCGTGAAGTGGAGAGGCTTTTCGGCATCGAGCGTTCCCCACGCCGCGAGCGCATCGTGCGCCCGAACGGACCGGACGACGAGGAGGATCGTCCCATCGACGTTCGCCTGCAGGGCGGTACCGACGCGGAGCCCCTCCGCAACGCCCGCGTCGACGCTCACGTTGCCGCCTTGAATGCGGATCGCGTGAAGGGCAAGTGGCCGATCGAGGGTCTTTCGCCATGGCAAGGGAAGGGTGGGACGTCCTTCCCGAGCTTCTTTGGGGCCAAAACGGAGGACGTTCGAGGATTCCTCGTCCCCACGCCAACCGGTGCGGACGTCTTCCGCAAAGCCGAGAAGATCGACCTCATCCACGAGGAATGACGCCCCATTCCAGGCGACGATCCGGTAGCGGTCGGTGGCGAACTCGTCGCGCTCGTCGTTCGGGCGCGGACTCAGGAACAGCGTGTCGCCATCGATGCGGTATCGCCCCGTCGTCAGATCGTTGTGGAAGCAGCCCCGGGACCGATACTTGAAGGATCGGTCCGCTCCGATCTCAAGGGAGCGCCGCTCCGTGCCGTAGGTCACCGCGTACGACCCCAGAAGGGGTGGCGAGGCGAGGCAGGCGAGGAGGGGAAGCATCGCCTAGATCCGGGCTTTGAAGTACTCGATCGTCTTCGCGAGACCATCCTCCAGAGAGGTGGTCGGATTCCATCCGAGGATCGTCTGGGCACGGGTCAGATCGGGGCGTCTCTGGCGAGGATCGTCGACGGCGGCGGGACGGTGGACGATCTCGCTTTTCGAGCCCACGGCGTCGCGAACGATCTCGGCGAACTCCAGCATGGTGCGCTCGTGGAGCGAGCCGATGTTGACCGGCTCGTGGTAGTCCGACTGGGATAGCTTCCAGACGCCGTCGATCGTGTCCCAGCAGTAGCCGAAGGAGCGGGTCTGCTTGCCGTCGCCGTAGATCGTGATCGGCTCGCCGCGCAGGGCTTGGGCGATAAAGTTGGGGACCACCCGGCCATCGTCGAGGCGCATGCGCGGGCCGTAGGTGTTGAAGAAGCGGACGATGCGGGTGTCGAGGCCGTGGAAGTTATGGTAGGCCATCGTCATCGCCTCGGCGTAGCGCTTGGCCTCGTCGTAGACGCCGCGCGGGCCGATGGGGTTGACGTTGCCCCAGTACGTCTCGGGTTGGGGACTGATCGCCGGGTCGCCGTAAACCTCGCTCGTCGAGGCCAGCATGAACCTCGCGCCCTTCGCCTTCGCGAGTCCCAGAGCCTTGTGGGTCCCCAGGGCGCCGACCTTCATGACCGGGATCGGAAAGCGCTCGAAGTCGACGGGCGACGCGGGCGAGGCGAAGTGGAAGACGAAGTCGACCGGACCGTCGATGTAGAGGTACTCGCTCGCGTCCTGCTTGATGAAGCGCACGCGCTCGTCCCCCGCGAGATGGGCGATGTTGTCGGTGGAGCCCGTGATCAGGTTGTCCACGATCACGACCGAACCGCCCTCGGCGAGAATCCGATCCGTCAGATGGGAGCCTAAGAATCCCGCTCCGCCCGTCACCACCGCTCGCATGGGGGCGAGTCTACCTGTGGCCTTCCCCTTCAAAAGACCGGTTTCCGCCCTCCGATTTCGTCTTCCGGCTCGGTATACGTTCGTCGCGCCGCAGCTCGGCAGTAGAATGAAGTCGCCCCTCGGGGCTTCTTACTATGAAGGTCGCGGTCGTCGGAACGGGTTACGTAGGGCTGGTGACGGGCGTCGTGCTGGCGCAACTGGGCAACGACGTGGTGTGCGTCGACAAGGACGCGGCGAAGGTCGAGAAGCTCCGCCAGGGAATTCCCCCGATCTATGAGCCCGGCATCGAGGAGATGCTGAAGCGAGGGCTCGAAGACGGATTCCTCCAGATCAGCGATTCGGTCGCCGAGGCCACGGGGCGCAGCGAGATCGTGTTCATCGCGGTCGGAACGCCGCCCGGCGAGGACGGAACGCCCGACCTCACCGCCGTGCGCGCGGTGGCGAACGAGATCGCGCCCAGCATCAAGCGCTACACGGTGATCGTGAACAAGTCGACCGTCCCGGTCGGCACCGGCGACATGGTCGAGGAGATCATCCTTTCCCATGGGATCGAGCCGCACCTGTTCGACGTGGTGAGCAACCCCGAGTTCCTGCGCGAGGGCTCCGCCATCCGCGACACCCTGGAGCCCGACCGGATCGTGATCGGCGCCAAGCGGCGCGACGCGGCCCTGCGCCTCGTCGAGCTGTACGCCGCCCTCGAGCGGCCGATGATCATCACCGACCTGGAATCGGCGGAGCTGATCAAGTACGCGGGCAATTCGTTCCTCGCGATGAAGATCTCGTTTATCAACGCGATCTCCCGCGTCGCCGAGCTGTGCGGGGCGAACGTCCAGGACGTCGCGAAGGGCATCGGCCTAGACAGCCGCATCGGGTCGCAGTTCCTCAGCGCCGGACTCGGCTACGGAGGCTCGTGCTTCCCCAAGGACGTGCAGGGCATGATCGCGACCTCGCAGCGCTACGGCTACGACTTCCGCCTCCTCCAAGAGGTGATCGAGATCAACCAGGATCAGACCGCCCACTTCGTCCGGCGGCTTGAGACGCGTCTCGGAGGCTTCGAGGGCAAGCGGATCGCCCTGATGGGTCTCGCCTTCAAGCCCAACACGGACGACATCCGCGACGCGAAGTCCCTGGAGATCATCCACGCCATTACGTCGGCGGGCGGCACGGTCTGCGCCTACGATCCCATCGCGGAGGCG
Source organism: uncultured Fimbriimonas sp. (assembly GCA_964516175.1). Lineage (GTDB taxonomy): Bacteria > Armatimonadota > Fimbriimonadia > Fimbriimonadales > Fimbriimonadaceae > Fimbriimonas. Next base: position 116,844 of record CAZEWR010000004.1, read on the forward strand.
AACGTGCGGCGGATCTACCCCGACATCGAGTACGCGGAAGGCGTGTACGAGGTCGCTCAGGATGCCGACGCCTTGGTGGTCGTCACGGAGTGGAACGAGTTCCGGCAGCTCGACCTCGCCCGTCTCGGCGCCTGCATGAAGCAGAAGGTGATGTTCGACGGACGACGACTCTACAAGCGAGAGGCCGCCGAGCGCGTGGGCTTCGAGTACTCCACGATCGGCGGCTAGGGGGCTCATAGGAAATCGCGAAGGGACGCAACAATCGCGTCCCACGCGGCATCGGAAAAAGAATCCCGGCGTCCGACCATGCTCCTCTTCCTTCCGCTTTTCGTTCTGTGTTCCCCGCCTGACTCGGTCCCCGTCGCCGATCACCTCGGCGTCTGCTTCCACCTGAACGAGACCGCCACGCCGGAGTACGCCAAGATGCGCGCGGCGGGCTTCGCCGCCGTCCGAACGGACCTGGACTGGAGCGGGATCGAGTCGAAGAAGGGTGTCTACGACTGGACGAAGTACGACCGGGCGGTCGCCGCGATCCGCGCCGCTGGGCTTCATCCTCTGCTGATCCTCGATTACGGCAATCCCTTTTACGGCGACGGCCCGCCCCGCACCGATGAGGCGCGAGCGGCGTTCGCCGCCTTCGCGGGAGCCGCCGCCCGGCGCTACGCGGACGCCGGAGCGGACTTCGAGATCTGGAACGAGCCCAACCATAGAGGGTTCTGGAAGCCGGAGCCGAACGCGGAGGATTACGTCGCCCTCGCCAAGGCGACGTCCGCCGCGATCCGCGTGGCAAACCCGAAGGCGCGGATTCTCGGCCCTGCCGCGACGGAGCCGATCTTCCCCTTCCTCAAAGAGTGCTTCGCCCTGGGTCTGCTCGACGTCGTCGACGCGGTGTCGATCCACCCTTACCGACCTCAGCGCCCGGAATCGCTCCGAGCCGACGTCCTGCGTCTTCGTTCGATGATCGCCGGCGCCCATCCTCCAAAACCGATCGGTATCGAGTTCACGGAGATGGGCTATCCCATGACCTATCCCGGGCAGGACGAGGAGCGGCGGGCAGCCTACATCGCGCGCGCCTTCTTCGTCTCGGTCGCGGCGGGCGTCGACCGGGTCTACCTCTACCAATGGAAGGAGAAGAACGAGAAGGAATCGGGGGGAGCCCAACATGGCTTCGGGCTCTACGACGAGAGCCTCAAGCCGCTTCCATCGGGAACTCTCCTGCGAAAGCTTATGGACGCGCTCGAAGGCTTCGCCTTCGAGCGCCGGGTGTCGAAACCGGCGAGCGACGACCTCGTCCTGTCGTTCGTCAAGGGGACGGATCGCCGCTACGTCGTCTGGACCGCCGCGCGAGATCCCGCCGACGGAGCCGCCGTCGCTCGACTCCCCGGCCGTCTGCCGATCGCCCAGGCGGCGCAGGCCACCGTCGCGGGTCGGTCGGTGGATCTCAGCGACGTGCCCAAGGTCGTGACCGGGCGATAGAGAGCCGTCGGAACGCCGATGTGCGGCGCGCCTCGGCGGGCGGACGAATCTATACTTCACTCCGATGGACGCGGCCTTCGAACAGGGTTCCTCCACGGTAGCCCCGAAGGGGCGATCGTCCTATCTCGCGCTCCTCACACCCTCTAGGTACGCCGCGGCGCTGGCGGTGCTGTACCTGCACTGGTTTACCGTGGTCTATCCCGGCCTCGACGCTCCGGGGGTTCAGAGCGGTAATCTCGCCGTCCTGTTCTTCTTCGTGCTCTCGGGCTTTATCCTCGCCCACGTCTACTGTCCGGACGCCTCGGCCCGAATCGACGTCCGCAGGTTCGCGGTCGCGCGCTTCGCTCGGATCTATCCCGCCTACCTCGTCGGGTTGCTTCTGACGCTCCCCTATTACGTTCCCGCCTGGCTTCATCTCAACCGCAATGGCGCCTGGGCCTCGGTCGCTCAGCCCTTGGCCGTCCTAACGCTGACCCAGACCGCGTTCCGGGGTTGGTCGTCCGTATGGAACGTTCCGGCTTGGTCGCTTTCGGTCGAGGCGTTCTTCTACCTGCTCTTTCCGTGGATCGGTCCCCCGCTGGCGCGGTTGAGAGGCCGTGCGGCCTGGATCGGTCTCGGCGTCTCGGTGTTCTTCGCCTCGCTGGTCTCTCCCCGTCTCGTCGCCCTGGTCGTGCGTTCTCGCCCCGAATGGGGCGATTTCGCCAACCGTAACGGGCTCACCCTCCTTCCTTGCTTTCTGGCGGGGATCCTCGCCCTCGCCGCCGTGCGCTCGATGCCGCCCCGGCTTCGCGGAAAGTCGAGCCCCGCGCTCTTGGGCGTGGTCCTCGTCCTGCTCTTAGGGATCGCGTTCGCGAGTCGCCGCGAGAACCAGCTGGCCGTTCCATTCTTCGTGACGATCGTGATGGCGCTGAGCCTAGGGCGCGCGCCTACCGCCCTGTCGTCTGCGCTCGTCTGGGGCACCGCGCTGGGAGAGGCGAGCTACGCCCTGTACATCGTCCACTACGGCCTTCTCCTCCTTTGGGGCCCCCTGTGGCTTAGACTGTCGCATCAACCCGCTTTCGCATGGATCGGGTTCGCCTTGTTCGCCGTCGGCGCGACCGCCGTGAGCTTAGGGATCGGCCGATGGGTCGAAGCGCCGGCTCGATCGTGGATTCGCAAGCGGCTCGCGGGAGCCCCTTCGAAGGGCTAAGCGATCCCGTAATAGGCCTTGAACCAGGCGGCGAAGCGCTCGATGCCCTCTTCGATGGGGGTCGAGGGGCGGAAGCCGACCTCGCGCTCCAAGTCCGAGACTTCGGCGTAGGTCGCGAGGACATCGCCGGGCTGCATGTCCAGGTACTCCTTGATCGCCGGACGGCCCATGGCCTTTTCCACCAGCTCGACGAAGCGACCCAATTCGACGGGATCGCTGTTCCCGATGTTGTAGAGCCGCCAGGGCGCCGTGCTCCGGGCGGGGTCGCCCGTCTCGACGGTCCATGCCGGGTCGCCCTGCGGCGGGCGGTCGAGGGCCATTACGACACCCCGGGCGATATCGTCGACGTAAGTGAAGTCGCGTTTCAAACGTCCATGGTTGAAGATACGGATAGGGCGGCCTTCGGCGATGGCGGAGGCGAAGAGCATCGCCGCCATGTCGGGGCGGCCCCAGGGGCCGTAGACGGTGAAGAAGCGCAGGCCGGTGGTGGGAAGACGGAAGAGGTGGCTGTAGCTGTGGGCCATCAGCTCGTTCGCGCGTTTCGTCGCGGCGTAGAGGCTGACGGGGTGGTCCGCGCGGTCGGCGGTGGAGAACGGCATCCTGGCGTTCATCCCATAGACCGAGGAGGACGAGGCGTAGACGAGGTGCCTTACCGCCGCCCGACGGCAACCCTCCAGGACGTTCCCGAAGGCGACGGCGTTGGCTTGAAGATAGACCGCCGGGTTGTCGAGGGAGTAGCGCACGCCCGCCTGCGCGGCGAGGTGGACGACGCGGTCGAAGCCCGCGTCGAACAGATCGGAGGGCTCCGCGAGATCGAGATGGCGAAAGGCGAAGCCCTCCCGCCCTTCGAGGAGGGCGAGACGGGCGCGCTTAAGGTCCGGGCTGTAGTAGTCGTTCAGGCTGTCGACGCCTACGACCTCGTCCCCCCCATCGAGGAGGAGCCGCGCCACGGCGGCGCCGATGAACCCGGCCGCGCCGGTCACGAGAGTCTTCATGCGTACTTAAGGCTCGGGCCGCGTCTCGACGTGCCTTCTTCGGTCGGCGGCAGGAAGACCCTGCGTCGGACCTCCGGGCTATTGTGAACCACCTTCGGGACCGGATGTAGAAAGCGCCTCAGAGCAAGAAGGGGAGCCGGACGCCCGCGACGGCGGCGAAGGCGGCGATCAGATAGGCCGCCAGGGCGGCGAGAATATGGGGGTCGCGGACGACGACCTCCGTCGGGTCCTCGGCGCCGTTCTCGCTGAACACGATCAGTAGGTAGCGCGAGACGCCATAGAATACGGGGAGGGCGGTGAGAGGGAGGCCGGGATAGGTCTTCGCGGTCGGGCTGTCGATGCAGTAAAGGGCGTAGGAGAGCATCGCGGCGGTGGAGAACGCGCCGACGAGCATGTCGAGCCCCTTCAGGGAGTAGGTGGCGAGACTCTCACGGGAGGTGGCACGGGCCTCGCCCTGATTCACGAACTCGCCGCGCCGCTTGGCGAAGCCGAGCATCAGGGCGAGGGTGGCGGTACAGAACAGCAACCACGAGGAGATGCCCACGTTGATCGCAACCGCCCCGAGGACGGCGCGCAGCACGAAGCCGAGGGCGATCGTGAACACGTCGGCGAGGGTCGTGCGCTTGAGGGCGACGTTGTAGGCGACCTGAAGCAGCAGGTAGAAGACGACCAAGAGGAGGCTCGTGGGGTTGAGCCCGCCCGCGAGGATCAAGGCGAGGGCGACGAACGCGACACCGACGCCGACGGCGAGCCTAAGGGGCACGAGTCCCGCCGCAATGGGGCGAAGCCGCTTCTTGGGATGGGCGCGGTCGCGCTCGACGTCCACCGCATCGTTAAAAATATAGGTCGCCGAGCTGGCGAGGCACATCGCGGCGAAGGCGACCAGAACGCGGGACAGGATGCCGCCCTCGAAGCGGGATCCGGTGAAAAGCCAAGCGGCGAAAACCAGGCCGTTCTTCACCCAGTGCTTCACGCGCAACAGACGCATGAGACCTCGCAAGGCGATCAAGAGGGGCGGCTCCTTTGTACGAGGGCGCGCAGGATCGCCCGCTTGGCCACCCGGAGCCAACAGGTGGTGACGAAGTCCTGAGACCTCGCGGGGCGAACGAGGATCGTCTCGACGCCCGCGTGGCCCGATCGGGCGATGACCGTAAAGGGATGGCCCATAGCGGAGTCCCGGCGCCTCGATCGGTCGGGATTGGGTTATACCTTGCGGGGGGCGCCCGGAACGGTAACCTCTAGGGACCGATGATCGAGCGCTACACCACCCCCGCGATGACCGCTATCTGGAGCCGCCAAGCCAAGTACGAAGTGTGGCGGGACGTCGAAGTGGCGATCGTGGAGGCGCACGCGGAACTAGGGGCGGTTCCCGCCGACGCCGTCGAGAAGGTAAAGTCCTCGACCTTCACCCTGGAACGCTCGGACGAGATCGAGAGGGAGACGCGGCACGATCTGATGGCGTTCGTGCGAAACCTCTCGGAGACGACGGGCGAGGCCGGGCGCTACATCCATCTGGGCGTTACGAGCTACGACGTGATCGACACCGCCCTCGGGATCATGCTCCGCGACTCGGCGGACGTTCTCCTCGAAAGCGGCGAGGCCCTAGCGACGGAGATCGCGCGGCTGGCGCGCGAGCACGTCGGCACGCCGCAGATCGGACGCACCCACGGCATCCACGCGGAGCCCATCACCTTCGGCGTGAAGTGCGCGAACTGGTATGCGGAACTGCAACGCAACCTGGAGCGGCTCCGGGCCTGCCGGACGGACGTGGCGGTGGGCAAGGTGAGCGGGGCAGTCGGCATCCACGCGATCACCTCGCCTGAGATGGAAGGGATCGTGTGCGCCAAGTTGGGCCTGGGCGTCGACCCTTCGAGCACCCAGATCATCAACCGCGACCGCCATGCGGCGTTCCTCAACGAACTGGCCTTGCTCGGAGCCGGGCTAGAGCGGATCGCCACCGAGCTTCGGAACCTCCAGCGCACGGAGATCCTGGAGGTCCAGGAGGCGTTCGCGGCGGGCCAGACCGGATCGAGCGCGATGCCGCACAAGCGCAACCCCTGGAACAGCGAGACCGTTGTAGGCCTCGCTCGTCTCCTGCGAGCGAACGCCCACGCGATGCTGGAGAGCGTCTCGACCTGGCACGAACGCGACCTGACGAACTCCTCTCTCGAGCGGATCGTGTTTCCCGACTCCTGTCAGCTCGCGGATTTTATGCTGGGACGCCTTACGACGATCCTCAAGGGGTTGCACGTCTTCCCGGACCGGATGACCCAGAACCTGCGAATGATGGGCGACCTCGTGTTCAGCGAGCACGTGATGATCGCTCTCATCCACAAGGGAATGTCGCGTGAGGGCGCCTACAAGGTAGCCCAGCGCAACGCGGCCAAGTCCTGGGAAGGGGCCGACTTCAAGACCTCCGTCGCGGAGGACGAGGACGTGCGATCGCGGCTCACGCCCGAGGAGGTCGAGGAGCTTTTCAGCCTCGATCATCATCTGCGCCACGCGCCCCACACCCTCGATGCGGTGGGAATCGCGTGACCGCCTAACCGGATACCGACGAAAAAACCGGCCCCGTTTCAGAAACCCGAAACGGGGCGTTCGCAGTCGCATCTTGGTAGATGGCGTCCGGCCTTGACCAGGAAGCCCGAAAACCATAAGGGAAACAAGATGCTGAAGCAAACCATGATCGCCGCCTTTTCGCTGACCGCCGTGGCCGCCTTCGCTGGCGACGACTTCAACTTCGAGACCGCAACGATAGGCGAGAAGAAGGCGTACGTCGTCAAGCACGCGTACATGACCCTCAACGCGCCCGACGCCTACGTCATCTCGTCTGCTATCGAGGGACTGCCGAGCAACAAGGCGAGCGCGATCGTTAACGGACTCGCCCGCAACGCCTGGCAAGCGATGAGGATCAAGGACGAGAAGCAGATGGCCGCCAACATGATGGAGCCTTCCGCCATGTGGACGGAAACCTCTTGGTCCGGTTCCAACTCGGACGACAGCTCCCGCTCGATGCGGATGCTTTCGGTCAAGCCGAAGGGCGACCTGAGCTATACGCAGGCGATCGACATCCTTAATGCGGGGAACGATCAGCTCGACAAGGGTCTCGTGTGGAGCATGTTCGAGCCGCGCTCCTTCACCGAGACGCTCGTTCCGACGGTGAAGAACGAGCGTCTGCTCGATGCGATCACCCATCAGATCCAGGCGAACGCCATGTGGACGGAGCCTTATCGCCTCAAGTACACGTCGCTCTCTCCCAAGAGCTGGTAAGAGGGGTTTACCGCTCAGGAGGCCGGGGAATCTTCGTTCCCTGGCCTTTTTCGGCTCGAAACATCGAAAAGGTTTCCGAACCCGGAAACCGAATCGCGACTCTGACGGTCGCACTTACACAAGACGATTTCGGTCGTCACCTTAAAAGAGAATCAAAATGATCAAGATCACGATTATCGCCGCCTTGGCTTTGGCCGCCGTCCCCGCGTTCTCGCAGGACGGCATGATGACGATGAAGCCGGATGCCAAGGGGATGAAGCGCGCCGAGCTGCTGAGCTTCTTGGAGAAGGACGCCTACCGCAAGGTCTCCGCTCCCCATGCCTACGTCCTGACTTCGTTCCTCAACAGCCTTCCCGGCAACCTTCAGACCGCCATCGCTCGCGGCCTCGTTCAGGCCACTGAGGCGTCTTACGATCTCAAGGATCGGTACCAGATGGACGCGAACGCCATGGGACCTTCGATGGGCAGCGCGTCGGGCATGACGTCCAACAACTCGATGTCGGGCGAGACCGCCTTCGAGAAGCTTTCGATGCGACCGATGGGTGAGCTTAGCTATCCGCAGGCGATCAGCATCCTCCAGGCGGGACAGGACCAGACGGATCAGGGTCTGATCGCGACCGTCTTCCGCGAACGCTCGTTCACCCAGTCTCTGATCCCCACCGTGATGAACGAGCGACAGCTCGATGCGATCGTCGCTTACCTGCAGGCGACCGCCGCGTGGACCCAGCCTTCCCGACTGAAGTACACGTCGCTCGCTCCTCGTGCCCCCTACGCTGGCCTGCCTGCCGATTGGGCCAGTCAGCCTTGGCCGATGACGGGCCGCTAAGGCGTCCTCGATCGGTGGCACGCCCAAGGCGTGCCACCTTTTAACGTATGGTCCACCATGGCGAACTTCTGATCGACGGTCACTTCATCGGAGGTCCGTGCGATCAGGCCACTCCAAAAGACGTCGTTCGAGCGCCATGGGGCGGCGCGGTCGTGGGGGTGGCTGCTGAGGGCGGGTTCGCCGAATTAAAGGGTTGTGTGGACGCCGCCCATTCTGCTTTCGAGACTTGGCGGTTTGCGCCTCGCCACGATCGGCAGCGTATTCTTCGTCGTACCGCAACCTTGGTTCGGGAACGTGCGGAGGAGCTTGCCCTTCTTCTGTGTCGCGAAGTTGGCAAGCCGATCGTCTTGGCCCGAGGAGAGGTGGCGCGACTCGCGGTCACCTTCGACGTAGCCGCCGATCTTCTTGCCACTTGGGGTCTGGAGGCGCGTCCCGCCGATCTTGATGCGCGCGGCGAGAACACGCGAATCCTGGCGGAGCGCGTCCCACGTGGGGTTGTGTTCGGCATCGTGCCCTATAATTGGCCCTTCAACCTGGCCGCGCATAAGCTCGCCCCGGCTTTGGCGACCGGCAATACCGTCGTCCTGAAGGCCTCGCCCCTCGCGCCGTTGTGCGCGATGGAACTCGGGCGGATCGTTCATGAGGCAGGCTGTCCGCCCGGCGTCCTTAACGTATGGAACGGCTCGACGGAGGACGCGGATCGGATCTTGGACGACCCTCGGATCTCTATGCTTTCCTTTACCGGCTCGGAGAAGGTCGGCTGGGCCCTGAAGAGACGGTTTTGGGATCGTCCGGTGATCCTTGAGCTTGGGGGCGACGCGCGGGCGATCGTCATGCCCGACGCTGACCTCGCGCGGGCGGCAAGGCTCATCGCGCTCGGGGGATATGGATACGCGGGGCAGGTCTGCATCTCGGTCCAGCACGTTCTGGTTCACGCGTCGGTGTACGCGGAGTTCCGGGATCGGTTGGCGCAGGAGACGCAAAACTGTCCCACCGGCGACCCGGAAGACGAGGCGACGGTCTGCGGGCCTCTGATCACCCTGGAGGCGGCGTCGAAGGCGCGGCGTCTGGTCGATGAGTCGGGTGCGACCGTGATCGCGGGCGGGGGCGGCGAGGGCGCGCTGATGCGGCCGACGCTCCTGGAAGGCGTTCCCGAGGGGTGCGCGCTCGCGACGGAAGAGGCGTTCGCGCCTGTCCTGACGCTTGCGCCCTTCGACACCCTTGAGGAGGCGGCGGCGCGGGTCAACCGCTCCCGATTCGGCATCCACGCGGGCGTGTTCACGCGCGACCACGCGGTGGCGGAGCAGGCGTTCCGGCTTCTCGATGTGGGCGGGGTGGTCGTGAACGAGTCGCCGAGCCTGCGGTTCGACGTCATGCCCTATGGTGGCGTTCGGCGAAGCGGCTTTGGACGCGAAGGGATTCGAGAGGCGATGGACGAGATGACGACGCCGAAGACGCTGGTCTTGCGAGTTTAGTCGCGCGGAGAGGCCCGCGCGCCACACTAAAGGCGTGAACACCATCCGCTCGAAGACGGGCGTGCGCGAGATGATGAAGGAGTTTCGCGCCGAACACGCCTCGGGGATCGAGCTGGCGTTTCTCCTACAAGACTGGGAGGACGCGTACAACGTGGGCGGCATGTTCCGCGTAGCGGACGGATGCGGAGCCCGGGAACTCGTGATGACGGGGCGGACGCCGGTGCCACCGAACCCGATGATCGGCGTGACGTCGCTCGGCCACCATCGACGCATTCCGTTCCGGCACATCGAGAAGCACGAGGATGCGGCTTTAAAGCTCAAGGCCGAGGGCTGGTCGCTCGTCGCGGTGGAGATCGCGGAGGGGGCGCAGAGCTTCCTCGAATACGAGTATCCGCCCAAGACCTGCCTCGTGCTGGGCAATGAGGCGAACGGGGTGTACGGGAACGTGATGCGGCACCGCGACGGAGCGGTCTACATCCCGATGCTGGGGAAAGGACGGTCCCTTAACGTTCATGTTGCGGCGGCGGTGGTGGGTTTCCACGTCCGCCTTCGAGGCTGATTCTTCAAGGGGAGAGGGTTCTTCAGGGGCCGCGTAGAACCCCCTATGGACATGAAGAAAGGGGCGGACGCGGTGAGCGTCGAAGACGCGGAAGGCTTTATCCGCGACTTTATCCTCGAACTGCGTAACGACGCCTCGGGGCGGATGCGCAAGCATAGCCGCGAGTACGACCTGTTCCTGCCGTGGCTGTGGGAGGAGATCACCAATTCCGGTACCCACTTGGAGCCCACCCACACGAAGCTGGAGACGAGTGAGCTCTACATGGAGGCGGCGTGGTCGCTCGTCCAGAAAGGTCACCTCCGTCCGGGGCCGCCCAAGGTCACGAGCGAAGACGCGGGCGGCGACTACGGCAAGGGCTACACGCTGACCCACAAAGGCAAAGACTGGCTAGGCGAACGGACGGACGCCTTGCCCGCCGCGAAGAAAGTGGGAGAGACGGAACCGGCGCTCGACGCGAGCACGGTGTAGAGGGCGCCTTCGCCGAAGAAAGGACGGACCTGCGTTAAGGCGCCGTTAGGATGACGATGGGCCTTGTAGACTCGCCCCATGCTGGCTCCGCTCCTGCTCGTCGCCCCGCTCGTCGTCGGCCATCGGGGCGCGAGCGCCTACCGGCCCGAGCACACGCTCGCGTCGTACGAACTGGCGATCGAACAGGGTGCGGACTTCGTGGAGCCGGATGTCGTGTGTACCAAGGATAGGAACCTGTCGCACGCCACGAGAACGAGATCTCGGGTACGACCGACGTTGCGAGCCGTCCGGAGCTCGCCGGGCGCAAGGCCACGAAGACGATCGATGGCAGGACGGTAACGGGCTGGTTCGTCGAGGACTTCACCCTGAGGGAGCTGAAGACCCTGTGCGCCAAAGAGCGGCTTCCTAAGGTCAGGCCCGGCAACGTCGTCTACGACGGCCGGTTCGAGGTTCCGACCCTGGAAGAGATCCTGACGATGCTCGACCGGGTGGATAAGGATCGCGCCCGCCCGGTCGGCGTCTATCCAGAGACGAAGCACCCGACGTATTTCCGGTCGGTTGGCCTCCCGCTGGAGGCGCGGCTGCTCCAAGCCCTGAGGCGGCATGGCTAGGAGAAGCACCCGGAACGGGTGTTCCTTCAATGCTTCGAGCCTGTCGGATGTCAGGAGCTCCGAAAACGGACCACCTTTCCGATCGTGCTCCTCGTCGACAACGACGACGCTGGTCGCAAACTCGTCCCTCCCGATGGGCTTGGGGACGTCAAGGCCTACGCCGATGCGGTTGGCCTGACGAAAGACCTCGTGATCCCAAGAGGGCAGGGTGGAAAGCTCGGAGAGCCCACCTCGATCGTCGCGGACGCGCACGCGGCTGGTCTGAAGGTTCACGTCTGGACTTTCAGACCGGAAGACGCCTTCCTCCCGAGCGACCTGGAGAGCAAGCCCGAAGAGGAGATTCGTCGGTTCGTGGCGACAGGGATCGACGGCCTGTTCGACGACGCGCCCGACGTGGCGCGTCGGGCGATCGGTGGGTAGCCGTCCGAAGGCTACCCACCCTCGTTGAAAGTAGTCGCTGCGCAGACTGCCGTCGAAGCGGCCCGTCTTCATGCAGCAACGGTTGAAAACGCCTCCGCGATCCGCACGGGCACGGATCTTCGCGCCCTAGGCGTTCCGCGAGCGTTTTATCGCCGTGGACGATTCGGATGCCGCGCCCGACGTTCGTCTCGGACGGGAAGCCGCGCCGCCGCTTGCTCAGCGGCTCAGCGCCGAAAGCAGTGAAGGGAGTCGAGGTCGAGTTCGTGGTCTTTGTGGTTGAGCATGATCGTGAACCTCCGTTTCGGGTGGCCCGAGAATGGGTCGCCTGGAGACTACCTTCTATCCCTTGGCGATCATCAGTTTTTGAGGGAACGTGACTCACAAAAGAATCGTCCCGCAGAGAAGTCCAGCTTTCCCTGGGAAAACCTCAATGCCAAAAACGTTCCTCCGCTCACCGTTCGCCTTGCCTGCCCTGACGGCGCTCGCTCTCGCCTCGGCGGTGGGGGCGTCTCTACCGCAGGGTGAGCAAGACGGGCCACCGAACCGCAAGCCGCCGAAACCTATCAGAAAGGGCGACTTCGATAAGGGACGCGAGGTGTTTCGATTCGAGACCTTCGGCACGGAAGGGTTCTGGACCGACGCGGTGAGAATGCCCCAGGGAATGGCCCAGAAGAAGGTCACGATGCTGGCCGCGCTGAAGAACGGCGTGAGCTTCGACGCGGACGCGCTGCCCGCCGGACTGAAGGAAAAGATCGAGGCGGAGACGAAGACCGACCTTTCGCCCGCGAACGCGCCGACGATGAACGACCCGATGATGCTGCCGAAGCTCATCAAGGCGAACGCGGTCATCGGCATGGTCGAGCGAAATGGGAAAACGGGCGTGACCTGCGCGCTATGCCACGCGATCACCGACAAGTCCGTGTTCGCCTTCGGCGCCAAAGGCTCTATCGGCAAGCGGATCGACGGACCCACGCCGCATGGGCTGGAGGTGGGCAAACTGCTCGCCTTGGCGGCGAACTCGCGGGCGCTCTATCCGACGCTCCAACTGGACCAGAGCGGTAAGGTCGTCGGGCGCGTCTCGAAGTACCACCTCACGAAGTACTCCACGGAAGCGCAGGTGGACGCCTACCTCAACGACCCAAAGGCGTACCCGGTGGGGACGTTCGACGACTCGCCTGACGGCAGCGGGAACTCCGTCCATATCGCCCCGTTCTTCCGCCAAGACCTCGCCGCGCCCTTCGGCTCATCGGGACAGAACGACGTCCTGGACGACTTCGACAACACGGTCTACACCGCGCTGTTCGACCAGACGAACCTACTCTCACCCGGCGGCAGGAAGTTTATGCACGCGCTCGGCGGGCTGGGCGGCGATCGGATCACCGCCGACTACGCCTACGTCCTTAAGGTGACCGGCGTGAAAGGCTATCCGTATGTGAACGCGAACGGCGGCTTCAAGCCAGGCTCCCCGCCCGCGCCGACGGGCAAGCGCGTGAACAACGAGCGGCTCTTCGCCCTCAACGCCTACGTGGCGGCCCTTCCCGCGCCGAAAGGCCACGTCGAAGACCCGGCGTCGGTGGCGAGGGGCCGGGAGACGTTCCGCGCCCAATGCACGAGCTGCCACAACGTGGACCCCCTGAAGCCGGTGGACGCGAGGCTGATCCCCCTATCGAAGCTTTGGCCGGGCTACCGGCCCGTGACGATCGCCAACCGAAAGCCGCCGCTCGACCCGATCCGCAACTCGCCCGGGACGTTCGACGACAAGATGGTCGTGGTGGACGCGAGCCCCGGCGGGGGCAAGCGGGGCAACGCCCTGCCGCTTCTTCTCGACCTCGCTCGCAAACCCGTGTTCCTCAAGGACGACTCGGTGAAGGGCCTGCCCGCTCTCCTGAGCCCCGCTCGGGGGCCGAAGGCGCCGCACCCCTACTACGTGCGGGATGCCGCGCGGCGACAGGACGTGATCGCGTTCCTGAGAAGTTTGGGCGGCTAGACGGCCAACTCGCGCCGCCGCCGTTCGAGGAACCGCCGCTCGCTCTCGTTGCCCACGAGGGCGAGCGCTCGGTCGTAGGCGAGCGCCGCCTCGTTCCGATCGCCCAGGCGGCGGTGAAAGTCGGCTCGGGCGGCGTAGAGCAGGTGGTACCGCTTCAGATCCGGCTCCAGTTCGTCGAGCAGCGACAGGGCGGCGCGCGGGCCGGCGACCATCGCGACGGCGACCGCGCGGTTGAGGGCCACGATGGGCGACGGATCGACGCTTTGGAGCACCGTGTAGAGGTTCAGGATCTGTGGCCAGTCGGTCGCTTTGGGGCTCTCGGCGCGGGCGTGGAGGGCGGCGATGGCGCTCTGGAGCGCGTACGGCGACGGCCCGCCCCGCAGGGCCTCTTCGACGAGGGGCAGCGCCTCGTCGATCTTGGAACGGTCCCACCGGGCGCGCTCCTGCTCGTCGAGGACGACGAGCTCGCCGTCGGCGTCGAAGCGGGTCTCGCGGCGCGAGTCGTGGAGCAGCATCAGGGCGAGGAGGCCGGTCGCCTGAGGCGCGTGGGTGAGGTCGCGGACGAGGCGGGCAAGGCGGATCGCCTCCGCGCAAAGGTCGGCGCGGACGCCGCCGAGGGTCGCCGCGTAGCCCTCGTTGAAGACGAGGTAGATCACGGCGAGGATCGCCTCCAGCCGCTCCGGCATGTCGGCTTGGTCGGGGACGACGTAGGGGATGCCCGCGTCGCGGATCTTGCGCTTGGCCCGCACCAGCCGCTGGGCCATGGTCGGCTCCGGCACGAGGAACGCGCGGGCGATCTCATCCGTGGTGAGGCCCCCGAGGGTGCGAAGGGTGAGCGCGACCTGGGACTCCATCGCGAGCGCGGGGTGGCAGCAGGTGCAGACGAGCCGGAGCCGGTCGTCGGGGATGTCGCTCCCTTCGGCGATCTCGGGCTCCGTCGGCTCGAAAAGGTTCTCCTGGAGGATCTCTTTTAGGCGGACGCGTCGGCGGATCGCGTCGATCGCCTTGTTGCGCGCGGTGCGGACGATCCAGGCGGCGGGCGCCTCGGGCGGGCCGTCGACCCGCCAGCGCTCCAGGGCGGCGGCGAACGCCTCCTGGGCGGCGTCCTCCGCCAGCTCGAAGTCGTTCGTGACCCGGATCAGGGTAGCGACGATCCGACCCCAATCGGCCCGGTAGACGGCGTCGACGACGGCTTCGGCTTTTTCGGGGGAGATCGTCATGGGGTTGTCGATTTTGCCCCAGCCCATTCGTCCAAAGGGCAGACACAAGATGAATTATCTGCTCCTGATGTATCTGCCGACCCTTCCCGCCGACGCTCCCGACGCGACGGACGAGACGGTTCTAAGCTGCGCCCAGCCGGTCGTCGACCGCGCGGTCGAAAAGGGCCAGTTCGTGGCCGCCGGGGTGCTCCGCCCCGCCCTTACCGCGACGAGCGTCCGTCTGCGCGACGGCCAGATGCTCGTCACCGACGGTCCCTTCGCCGAGACCCGCGAGGTTCTCGCGGGCTACCTCCAGATCGAGGCCGCCAACCTCGACGAGGCCATCGCCACCGCCTTTGATCACCCGGCGGCCCGTGAGGGCACCGTCGAGATTCGCCCCGTCATGCCCGTCCACCCACGGGAGAGAGTCGCCTTGGCCCGATCCTGAACCAGACCGAAACCCGCCGATCCTTGCTCGGCGGCTAGAATCACCTGACGATGGACTATATGCTCCTGATCTACGACGACGAGCGCGCTTCCGGCGGAGTTCGAGAGGGCGAGGTGGTGGAGCTTTGCGGCGGTCTCGTCGAGCGGTTGGAGGCGAGCGGGCGGTACGTGTCCGCCGGCGTCCTTCAGCCGACCCACACGGCGACGACCCTTCGACTGCGAGACGGCCAGCGGCTGGTGACCGACGGTCCGTTCGCAGAGACCCGCGAGCAACTCGCGGGCTTCCTCATGGTCCGCGCCGAAACCCTCGACGAGGCCCTCGCCATCGCCGCCGAGCACCCCCTCGCGGCGATCGGCAGCGTCGAGGTCCGGCCCGTCTACGGCGTGCCGGATTTCGAAGAATAATCCTCGTAGAGTGTCGCTTGGGGGAGCACCCGTTCGACCTTAGGGTGTCATGAGGCCCATCGCCACCGCGATCATCCCGCACCTTACCTGCCGCAACGCCACGGTAGCCCTGGAGTTCTACCGGCAGGCGTTCGGAGCCGAGGTCCCAACCGTCCAGAACCTGCCCGACGGACGGGTGATGCACGCCGCGATCACGATCAACGACGCGCCCGTCTACGTCGTGGAGGAGTTTCCCGAGTGGGGTGGCACGAGCCCCCAGGCCCTCGGCGGCACGCCGGTGACGATCCATCTCACGGTCGCCGACTGCGACGCGGTGTTCGCCCGTGCCGTCGAAGCGGGCTGTACCGTCGCCATGCCTCTGGACGATATGTTCTGGGGCGACCGGTACGGGATCGTCACGGACCCTTACGGCCACAAGTGGTCCATCTCGACTCCCAAGTTCGTTCCGATTCCGGACGAGCTTCAGGCGGCGATCGTGGGGGCGGCCGGTTAGCCCGCTCGCCGAGGCTCTGAAAGGGTTCGTCGCGCGAGGCGAGGGACCGGGGGCCGTGGGTGGGTTCCGCCGCGGCGTCGAGACGCAGGTCGAGGTGGTGGGGGCGATGGCCTGCGGAGGCCCGCCGATGCGGCGCGACACGATCTTCCGCATCGCTTCGATCACTAAGCCCATCGTCGCCGTCGCGGCGATGGGCCTCGTGGAGGCGGGGCGCCTCGCGCTCGACGAACCGGTCGACGTCTGGCTTCCCGAACTGGCCGATCGCCGCGTTCTACGGCGGCTCTCGGGGCGGCTCGACGCTACCGTGCCCGCCCCGAGAGCGGTTACCCTGCGCGATCTGCTCACGATGCGGATGGGTCTGGGCTACCTCATGGATGGGCCGTGGGACGCCCCGATCCTGAAAGCGGCGAATGAGCGAGGCCTGCTTCTAGGGCCGCCCCATCCCCAGGGCCTGCCCGCACCGGACGAGTGGATGCGCCGCTTGGGCGAGCTGCCGTTGATGTTCGCGCCTGGTGAGCGCTGGCAGTACGACGTGGCCTTCGATGTGCTCGGCGTCCTGATCGCCCGCTCCTCCGGCAAACCGCTCGACGTCTTTCTCCGGGAACGGATCTTCGCGCCGCTCGAGATGTGGGATACCGACTTCTGGGTTCCTCCGGAGAAAGTCGACCGGCTGGCGACCCAGTACGCGAACGGCGAGGTCTACGACCCAGCGACGGGCGGTGAGTGGAGCCGCTCGCCCGCGTTCACCCTCGCCTCCGGCGGACTCGTCTCGACGGTCGATAACCTTCTCTCCTTCGGCCAGGCGCTTTTGGAAGGCGGCACGCCGATCCTGAAGACGGAAACCCTCGCCATGATGACCACGCCGGACCCGCGTGGTGGAGATCCGATTTTCGTTCAGGATCGCGGCTGGGGCCTCGGCATGGCGATCAAAGCGAACGGACGCTACGGCTGGGACGGTGGTTTCGGGACTTCGTTTGCCGTCGATCCCCTCCAAAAAGGCGTCGGGGTCCTGCTCACGCAGGCGGCGTGGTTCTCGCCCGAACCACCGAAGATCCTCGATGCGTTCTGGGAGGCCTTCGAACGATGATCTACGTCCTTGACGACGCGAAGGCGAAAAGGCTCGGCGGTCGTACGATGACGGTCCCGACCGTCGACGAGGTCCGGGCCGCGATCCAGGCGATCCCTTCGGGCGAGACGCGGACGGTCCTGGTCCTGAGGAGCGAACTGGCCCAGGCTGCCGGGGCCGAGATCGCTTGCCCCCGCGCGACGACGGTCGCCTGGTTCGCGGTGGCGGCGGAGGACGACGCGCCGTGGTGGCGCGTCACCCGCGACGGCAAGCCCGAACCCCGCCTCCCCGGTGGGGTAGAGGCACACCGGGCACGCTTGGACGAAGAGGGCGTTCGGTTGCGATGAACGCCCTCAACGGTCTCGGCGATGTACCCAGCGGTGATCGTGCCGGTCGTCCCAGCGATGATCGTTGTGTCCCCATCGGTGGTGATGGTGGTGCCGGGCATCTTGACCTGGGTAGCGGATCGTGAGGCGGCGGCTCAGGACGCTGCCCTGAGAGGCGACGGGCGCCACCATCAGGGCGGCGAGAACGGCGAGGCAAAGCTTGTCGCGGAGCATGGTCTGTTTGCTTTTCCTGAGTGGTTAGTGGCGGCAGGCGACCCTGGGCGCGTCCTGGCCTTCGTGCCGGAAGGTCAGACGGCGATTAATCCAGCGGCCCCGAGCGTCGGGCTCGGTGAAGGCGCGGCCCAGGAAGCCGTCCTCGTGGCGGGCGGCCCGGAGCTTCGAGGGGGCGTCCTGGTCGTGGTGGCGGAGGGTGAGGCGGCGATCGACCCACCGCCCGTGCCCGTCGGGCTCGGTGAACATGCGCGAGACGAAGTTGTCGCTCGCCTGGGAGACGACGGGCACGAGGACCAGAGCGGTCGCGAGAGCGAGGGTGAGGGAGTTTCGGATCATCTTGTTTTCCTTTTTCCTTTGGGTGAGGTCGTCTGAGGCGGCCTCGCTCATGGGGGTGGGAACGCCCGTCCGAGGGGGGAGTTCAGTGGTAGGACGAAAGACCTACGAGGGTTCGTCTCCGATCCGCCTAGGAAGAAGAGGGTGACGGGAGCGCCTGCGGAATGGATTCCCGACTCACGGTAAAAGGCACTCTCTTCTTTCTGAAGAGGAGATCGGGAGCGGCGAGCAGGCTCCGTAGTCAAGCGTCAGAACAAGGGATCTTCATGTATCGAGCCTTCAGATCACCGAGTAAGACGTAGCCTTCCGCGCTATCGCGCGGGTATCATCCTTTCTTGTGCCTGACGCCTCGGAGCGTCAGCGTTCCGCTTAACTTGTCCCGGCCAAGGCGGGATTAACAAGGGAGGAATATGGCAAGAAGTCTCAAGAAAGGATATTTCGTGGACGACCACCTCGTCGAGAAGGTGGACGCCCTTAACGTGACCGATGAGAAGAAGCTCATCAAGACGTGGAGCCGACGCTCCACCATCATCCCCGATTTTATCGGCCACACGTTCGCGGTGCACGACGGGCGCAAGCACGTCCCGGTGTTCGTCACCGAGAACATGATCGGCCACAAGCTCGGCGAGTTCGCGCCGACCCGCACCTACCGCGGCCACGCGGGCGGCCTGCCCGAACGGGGGGCGAAGCTCCGATAAGGGGGCAGGCAACACCAATGGAAGTTTCCGCAACCGCCAAGTACATCCGGGTTCAGCCCCGTAAGGTGCGCATCATCGCCGACGAGATCCGTGGCAAGAACTGCGGCCACGCCGCCGTCCTGCTGCACCACCACACCAGCAAGGGCGCTAAGATGCTTCGCAAGGTCCTGATCTCCGCGATGGCCAACGCCGCCGAGAACCACGGCCTCGCTCCCGAGACGCTCAAGATCGCCGCGATCCAGGTCAACCAGGGTCCCGTCCTCAAGCGCATGACCGCCAAGGCCATGGGCCGCGGCGCCCGCATCCTCAAGAAGACGAGCCACATCACCGTGGTCGTCGAGGATGTGGAGCCGACCGAGGCCGTCCGCCCGCACGGCGCCAAGGCCAAGGCCCGCCCGACGTTCGCGACCAAGCCCGTGAAGGGCGGCGCCCGACCGACCTCCGGCGGTGCGTCGACCGAGACGGTTCCGGCGCCTGTGGAGGAGCCTTCGACGACCCAGCCTGAGACGGCTCCGGTCCAAGAGTCCGAGACCGTGCCCGGCGCGATCGACGCCACTGCCGCCGATGCCGCCGCCGCTGAGCAGGATGGTGCGGCGAGCGAGCCCGTCGAGGCGACGCCCGTCGAGGCGACGCCCGTCGAGGCGAGCGACGCCCCTGAGCAGGATGGCGCCGAGAACCCGACCGCTACTACCACGCCGAAGGCCGAAGCGGCCGACGAGGAGAACAACGCCTAATGGGACAGAAGATCCATCCCGTCGGCTTCCGGGTCGGAGTGATCCGGGGGCACGACAGCCACTGGTACTACACTAAGAAGGGCTACGCGCCCGCCGTGTTGCAGGACGCCCGCATCCGTAAGTTCGTCAAGGGCCGTGTCGGCCTCGGTACGATCTCGCGCGTCGAGATCGAGCGTGCGGCGAATCGCATCAAGGTCAACATCTACACCGCCCGCCCTGGCGCGATCATCGGTCGCGGTGGCAAGGGTATCGATGAGCTGACCCAGATCCTCAACTTCCAGATTCGGAAGGAAGATCCGACGGCGCAGGTGCAGGTCAACGTGACGGAGGTCCGCCAGCCCGAGCTGGACGCCCAGCTTGTCGCGGAGAACGTGTGCGTGCAGCTCGAGAAGCGCATCAGTCATCGCCGCGCCATGCGCCAGGCGATGACCCGCGTGGTCCGCATGAACGGACGCGGCATCAAGATCCAAGTCTCGGGCCGCCTCGGTGGTTCGGAGATCGCCCGGCGAGAGGGCGACAAGACGGGCAAGATTCCGCTTCATACTCTACGCGCCGACATCGACTACGGACAGGCCACGGCGCACACGATCTACGGATCGGTGGGCTGCAAGGTTTGGATCTACAAGGGCGAGGTGCTCCCCGAGCGCCGCATGCAGCCCGCCGAGCCGCCCGCCCAGCCGCGCCGCGAAGACCGCGGTCCTCGCCGCGACCGCGGTGGCGACCGTGGCCCGCGTCGCGACGGCGACCGCGCTTTCGGCGCGACCCGAACCGAAGGAGGACAGAGCTAACTATGTTGATGCCCAAGCGTGTCAAAGACGGGCGTCGTAAGATGCACCGCGGCCGGATGACCGGTCGCGCGACCCAGGGGGACAAGATCTCCTTCGGCGAGTTCGCGATCGTCGCCCTCGAGCCCGCGTGGATCACCGCGCGGCAGATCGAGGCCGGTCGTATCGCCATGACCCGCCACATCAAGCGTGGTGGTAAGGTCTGGATCCGCGTCTTCCCGCACAAGTCGTACACCAAGAAGCCGCTCGAGACCCGTATGGGTAAGGGTAAGGCGAGCGTCGAGGGCTGGGTCGCGGTCGTCAAGCCGGGCCGCGTGCTCTATGAGATGGCCGGTCCTCCCGAAGAGCTGGCCAAGGCGGCTATGCGCCTCGCTATCTACAAGATGCCGATCAAGTGCAAGTTCGTCACCAAGCGCGATTTCGAGACCCTCGACATCGCGACCGCTGCGCCGGATGTGGTCGCAGCCTCCGAGGCCGTGGAGACGGCCACCGAATAATGAAGGATCTCAAGGCCAAGGACCTGCGCGACAAGAGCGTGCCCGAGTTGGAGGAGCTGCTCACCAAAGAGCGACAGGACCTTTTCCACGCGCGGCGCGACCTCGTGTTCCGCCGGATCACCGACACGGCGAGCCTGAAGGTTCGCCGCCATAACATCGCACGGATCATGACCGTGATCGGCCAGCTCAAGGGCGAGGAGAGCGCCAATGTCTGACGCTCCCGCAACCCTCGTGCGCGGTCGCCGCAAGGTCCGCCAGGGCATCGTCGTCTCCAGCAAGATGGAGCAGACGGTCGTCGTGAAGATCGAGCGACGTGTCCAGCACCCGCTATACGGCAAAGTCGTTCTCCGCACGAAGAAGCTCAAGGCCCACGACATCGTGGGCTGCGACGCGGGTGACCGCGTCGAGATCATGGAGACGCGCCCCATCAGCCGCGACAAGCGCTGGCGGGTCACGCAGATCATCGAGAAGGTCAAGTAAGACGGTAGGTCGTTCGATCGTGAGGATGGGGAGGCATCCCCTTGAAAAACTGACGATCGAGCGGCTTCGCTACGCCTCCTCCGGCTTCGCCGGAATGGCCGCTGGCAAGGAAGGTTTTTAAACACAATGGTTCAGCAATTCACCCGGCTCAAAGTGGCCGATAACTCGGGGGCGCGCGACGTCATGTGCATTCGCGTCCTGAAGGGCTCGCAGCCCCGCTACGGCCGCGTCGGCGATGTGATCGTCGCGTCGGTCAAGCAGGCGACGCCCAACATGCCCGTCAAGAAGGGCGACGTCATCAAGGCGGTCATCGTTCGGACCCGGCGCGCGACGCGGCGGACGGACGGCTCGACCCTGAAGTTCGACGACAACGCGTGCGTGGTCATCAATCCCGCCAACCTGGAGCCGCGCGGCACGCGCATCTTCGGACCGGTGGCCCGCGAACTGCGCGACCGAAACTTCATGAAGATCGTCTCGCTCGCTCCGGAGGTCCTTTAACCATGACGAAAGCCGAGATCAAGCAGCGCGCCAAGCACGTCAAGCTCAAGGTCCGCAAGGGAGACAAGGTCCTCATCATCGCGGGTAAGGACAAGGGCCAGGTCGGTACGATCTATGCCGTTTCCCCCAAGGAGATGAAGGTCATCGTTCTCGCCGACAACGCGGAGAACCCGGAGCAGCCCCTGCCGCTCAACGTGGCGGTCAAGCACCGTAAGGCCCGCCAGCAGGGCGAGCGCGGTGTTCGGCTTCGCATTCCGAAGCCTCTCCATATCAGCAACGTCAAGCTTATCGACCCTTCGACGAACGAAGCGACCCGCGTGGGCCGCCGCGTCGAGGACGGCAAGCTCGTCCGCTACGGCAAGAAGAGCGGGAACACGATTCCCGAGCCCGACTACAAGCTCTGAGAAACGAGGCATAGGATGCGGAAAACGGGACGGGCGTCCCGTTTTCTCTTTCCCTGTGTCCTCGAACCTCCACGTCCGCCTGGTCGGAAATCAGGCAGAGGAAACCCCTTAACCCCATGGCACGCAAGACCAACGAAGCCGCGTTCGAGACCGGCGAATCGACGAACCTCCCCAAGCCTAGGCTTCGCCAGAAGTACAAGGACGAGGTCGCTCCCAAGCTCCAGGAGCAGTTCAAGTACAAGTCCGCGATGCAGCTGCCCAAGCTGGAGAAGATCGTGATCAACATGGGTACCGGTCCAAGCGACAAGGACCCTAAGCACCTGGAGAACTCCATCCGGGACATGGCTCTCATCTCAGGTCAGAAGCCCGTCACCACGGTGGCCAAGAAGGCGGTTTCGAACTTCAAGATCCGTGAGGGCATGAAGATCGGCTGTAAGGTCACCCTGCGCGGCGACCGGATGTACCACTTCTTCGACAAGCTCACGAGCGTCGTTCTCCCCCGTATCCGTGACTTCCAGGGCCTCTCGCCCAAGTCGTTCGACGGTCGCGGCAACTATGCTCTCGGACTGAAGGAGCAGTTGGTCTTCCCTGAGATTCCCTACGACACGTTCGACCGGATTCGCGGCATGGACATCATCATCTGCACCACCGCCAAGACGGACGAAGAGGCGCGCTTCTTCCTTAAGACCTTCGGTCTTCCCCTGCGGGACAAGTAAGCTTTCGAAGGAATGTCGATAAGTTAAGGGCGGCTCCGGCACGATGCTAGAGCCGCCCTTTCTTGTCGCTTACGGCTTCAGTGCGCACTCGTGCCCGCATGGGGATCGACGTTCGGTTCCTGCCTTAGAGAAGCGTCGATCGCCTCCTTCGCTTCGGCAAGCCGTCGCTCGAGCGACCCCTCAAGGAGCACATAAGGCCGACCTTCCTCTTCGAGGCGTTCCACAAAACGCCGGTGCATGTCCGTCCGGATGTGCTCGCCGTCGCGCCAGCCGTCTTGGACGAAAGGGATCTCGGCCCCCGTCAGAAAAGTAAGGTCGTAGCCTCGTCCTGCCGAAACCGCTTCGACTTTCGCCGAGCGACGTCCCAGGTAGCGCTCGAACCAGAGCGAGGTCGCGAAGGCATCGGTATCGCAGAAAAGGACGCGGTTCGCGGTACGGGCGGCAAGATCCTCGCGGCGTGCCTGCTCCTGGGCGATGTGAACGAACTCGTCTTCCGTCCAGACGTCCTCCTTTCCGCGCCGAACCTTCTCGATCCAGTACTCGCGGCCGTATTCCTCGACCCAGACGGTGTCGTAAAGGACGGCGAGCGAGCGGGCGAGCGTGGTCGTCCCCGTCGACTCGGCCCCCATGATCGCCACTCGCCGGACGTAGTGGGCGCGGACGCAGGGCGCCAGGAAGTCCAGGTTGTCCAAGGGCGCAGAGCGGACGAGGGTCCCGGAACAGGGAACGGCGACCCGTTCCCGGTCGACGAGGACGTGGTCGCAGCCGAGGAAGCGAGCGTAGGGCTCGCCGTAGTCCTCCGAGGTGAACACCACGTCCGGGCTCTTGCCGAGGATCAGTCGCGTGTTCTCCGCCCAGAGCCGCGAGTCGTCGGCAGGAAGGTGGTCGTCGATCAGGATCACCTCAGCCTCCGGGTGCACTTCCCGAAGCCATGCGGCGCGCAACGTGCCTTCCGGTCGCATCTCGGGTTTATCGCAGACGATCACGCTGACCCGTTCGCACCGGCTCAGGGCGGCATCGATCAGGTGGTGGTGACCCCGATGCGGCGGCAGGAACTTGCCGATCACAAGGCCGTGAGCCCACCGACGCCCCTCCTGTCTAGGCAGCGACGACTCCCCGGACCGGCAAAGCCCGCCGCCACTGGAGATAGCCCCCGATCGCGAGTCCGCAGTAGATCACATAGAGGATCGAAGTCAGGTAGAGCCCCTTGTAGGCGTAGAGGCCGACGTACAGCACGTCGGCGACGATCCAGACGATCCAGTTCTCCAGCCGCTTTCGGTTGAGCATCAGTTGAGCCACGATGCTCATCACCGTCAGGAGCGCGTCCATAAAGGGCGCGAAGCCGTTGACGTGCCGCAAGAGCGCCCAAAGCGGAAGTCCCGCCGCCACGACGGCGACGGAGTTCAGGAGGTCCGTGCGATCGGCGCGGGCGACGTGCAGCTCCGTGGTCGATGTCGCTTCCTCTTCGGGCCGAGGATAGACGACGGGCTCTTCGGGGTTCGGCCCGGTCGTCCGGCGGCGAGCGCCGTAAAGCCAGAGATACCAGCCGTGAAAGCCGAGAAAGACGTAGAGGACGAAAAGGCCGAAATCCGCATAGAGGGCGGCCCGGTAGTACACGACGATGTAGAAGGCGCTGTTGACGATCCCGATGGGAAAGTTCCATACGTCTTCGACGGCGGTCATCCAGACGCAGAGGACGCCCGTCGTAAAGCCCAGCGCCTCGGTCCAGTCGAAAGGCGCGCCGGGACGGCGGCTGTAGAGGACGAGGGCGATCGAGGCGAGAACGAAGGCGACGATCGCGTGGGTCCGGCGCACGGCGATAGATTACTCGCCACCCCTCCTTCCAAGAGGGGTGGGCGAGAACGAGACTACTTGTCGGAGGCGCGCTCGTAGCGGAAGGTGTCGATCTGGAACGCGGTGCCGTCGAACGAGCAGGGGATGCGCTTGACGCCCGAGGCGCCTTCTTCCAGCGGCTCGCCATCGACCGTCTTGTAGACGAGGACGATCTCGTTGTCCACCACCGTCCAGGTGCCTTCGCTCGTGGCGCCCTTCATCGCGAAACGGAAGTCGCCGTTCTTCCGCAGCTCGAGCCGCCATCCCTTCTCCTCGAAGCCGTCGCGACGCACGGTCCAGAGACCCGCAAGATCGTCTTCCCGGAGTCGGGGCCGGGCGGGCTCGACCCGAGGGGCGGGCGCCAAGGCGACGACCTTGGGAGCGGGGGCGACGACCGCCGGAACCGGAACGAGGTCGGGTGCCGGAGTCGGCGGAAGGGGCGCCTTAGAGAACGGCGCCCCGAAGCCGCCGGATTGGGTGTCGGGCCGCTCATCCCGATCGTCGGTCGTCGAGCGCGACTCCCCGCGTCGGAGACGACCGCTGGAGGCGTCGGTGGGGAAGCGGCGGGCGTTGGAGCCGAAACCGCCTCCGGAGACGCGATCGAAGCTCTGACCCTCCAGGGTGACGCGTCCGTCCCGGATCTCACCGCGGATGCGATCGCCATCCTCCGTGCGGAGCGTGAGCTCCCCGTCCTCGACCCGGTAGTCGCCGTGGAAAACCTTCCCGTCGCGCTCCAGGAGGAAGCGGCCGTTGACGCGAAGGCTCAGTTCGGAGACGTCGTTTGCACGACCGGCGACCGACCGGTTACGGTACTTGCCCGTCACGCTTCCGTCGGCGTGGGCGAGGGCGACCGCGAAAAGGGCGAGCACGGAAAAAAAGACAGGACGCATAGGGGAATGATGCGTCGGAACGGCTCTGCGTTACAACGATTTCTTGCGGAGTTTTTGATGCGTTACCAAGTATTTTCGTCAGGCGTTGGATTCGGTCTTTGTCAAGCCCCGTCGGTTCGGAAACCTGCCCTTTTCTACGGAGGGTACGAACGTACGGGTTCCCCTTCCGGAACGATCCCTATATCGACGCCTATCCCGACGTCGCACGCTCGTAGCGATAGGTGTCGATCCGGAAGAAGACACCGTCTTCCCCGATCGGGAACTCTTTTCGCACGGTCCCGGCTTCCACCGCCTCGCCGTCGATCTTCGTCCACACCAGATTGAGCTTGCCGCCCTCGGCGCTCCAAGAGCCCTCGCTCGTCGCCCCCGCCATCGTGAAGCGGAAGGTACCGTCCTTCTTCAGCTCCATCCGCAGGCCCTTCTCCTCGTAACCGTTGCGGCGGGTGGTCCACATGCCCGCCATGTCCAGCGGGACCTCCTTGTCGAAGGCGAGCCCTTCGAGGGTGGCCTTGCCGTCCTTCAGTTCGCCCCGAAGCTCCGTGCCGTCCTCGGCGGTGAGCGTCAGACGTCCGTCTAGATTCTTGAACGTGCCTTTTCGGGTCGCGCCGTCCGTCTCCAGGGTGAAGGCTCCACCCGCGAGAAGCACGAGGCGCCCCGATGGGGCGGGCTTGCCCGAAAGTCGGGCCACGCGGACCGCCTCGTCCGGCACGTGCAGACGGAACCGCACGGGCGAGGAGTCGTCCGCATGGGCGACCACGGCGAGGAGGGCCACGAACGGAAGGAGGAGACGGCGCATGGAGAGGAGATGCCGCCTTCTAAAGAGGGAGCCGCCCCGTCTTATTGCGGGGTTTGCGCGTCTTGGTGTTCGACGTTCGGGGTCTTGTCCTTCGTTGGCAAAGCTCCTTTTCGAAGGGTGTCGAGCATCGCCTGGGCGAACGGACGATCGCTATTCGTGGCTTGTGCCGGTGCTAGGCGCCAATTAGACGTCGAGTCGGCGCCTGATTCGATCCCAAAAGATCGAAGGTGGGTGTCGGGGCGATGGGGGGGCGGATGCCTAGGAGCCGGGCGAACCGGTTTCGACGATAGGGCAGTCCCGTCGCGATTCGCTCGAGGGCGAGGCGAGTCTGCAAACCGTAGAAGAGGCGATCGGGAGGACGGCGAAGGCGTATGCCCCGACGAAAACTCGATCGTGGAACTTAGGTTGCGTCAGCGAGTCGGCGAGAAGCAGAGCGAAGGGCAAGAGCCCAATCATCTCCCACGAGCGATGGAGCGTCCAAGCCTCCCGATTGGGCGCGGCGGGTGGAAAGACGGCGACGCCCGCGACATAGTCCGCTCGCCACCACGCTCTAAAGGCGGCGCCCAGGCGTCGTTGGTTGGCGGCCTCGAAAAAGGCCGCGTGCCGCCCGATCGGCCCGGCGAACACGAAGCCGTGTCGCTTTGCCTCGCTATCGAGTCCGAACACGTCCTCACGGCGGACTGAGAACGAGCATTGCCGACCAGAATAGACGAGCCAGCCGCCCTCGAAGGCGAGCAAGCCCTCGTCGAAGCCGTAGGCCACGTCACGTCACGTCACGTCACCTCTGAGGCGCAGAGTGACGGCGAATTGCCCACCTTCGGGGTCGTCGCGCAGGTGGCGCAAGCGGCGCTCGGTGAGAAACGTGGATGTTCGATGCGCGATAAAGCCAGCGAACGTGAACCACAAACGACCACCTAGGCGAGTGAGGAATGCGGCGGAGACGGTGATCAGACCGCCTAGCGCCATGCCGACCCACAGCGCGGAAATACGCCGTGTGGCGACCGACCTCCACTCGGCATAGCGGCGTTTGGGAGCCATCGGGACTATTGTAGATCCCTTATCGAGGCACGTCCGGAGGCGGGAGCAGAGGTGGCCGCTTCCGTCCTAAGGGGCGAGAACCGAAGGGGAGGCCTGCCGGTTCGCCCCGCTCGATCCTTCCCAGAACTTTCCGCAGGTCGTAGGCGTAAGCGAGGGCGAACCCAAAAACGACGAAGGCGCCTCCGAAGGCGGAGAGACGATCGAAAGGGTCGCCCTGGAGAAAGGCTGCCGTCAGGACGACGAGTCCAACGATGGTTGCCCCGCCGACGAGGGCTGCGCCTGCGCTCGGGGCGGAGGGCGCCGGCCGTGTGGGTGGGAACACCGCGCCCTCCGACCTCCTCGCAGCGTGGATCCATTCCAGCGAAGCTTGAGCGAAAGTCTCGCTCGACGTAAGCGCGAAGCGGGCCTTATGGTCGCCGCCCGGTCCCTCGAATCCGAACTGGAGCTCGGACTTGCCGCGCTTGATCACCCGCACGTCGCCCGCACCCACGGAGAAGGTGCAGCGGCGACCGGTAAAGACCACCCAGCCCTCCTCGAAAGAGACGAGCCCCTCGTCGAAGCCATAGGCCGCTTCGCGGCTCAAGACCAGCGTCGCCCCGAACTGTTGGTCGTCCCCTTCGTCGCGCAGACCCGCCATCTGCCGCGCCACGAGCCGGTTCGACACGAATCCGGCGATCGCCAGTCCGCCCATGACGATCCCGTAGTCGATCCGGTGGATCAGCAGACTGAGGGCGAGCGAGAGCCCGACTCCAGCGGCGAGTCCGATCCACTGAGCCGGAATTCGCCGAACGGCCACGGACCGCCACTCGGCGTAGCGGCGCTCGGGGAGCATGGCCCTATTCTGCCCCGACGATCACCAGCTTTGTCGATTCGGACCTAAGGCGCCATCCTCCGTTCGCCGAAGCCTCTTCCTAGGGGCGACGAAGGTCGTCTCCCCGCCGATCCGATGAAGACCCAAGCCCTCGCCTTCGCCCTCCTCGCCACGTCCGTCGCCCGTGCCGCTCCCGCGTTCTCCGTCGTCGCCGCCGTCCGGCTGAACGACGCGCGCACCGCCGGCCTCGCCGTCAACGATCTCGGCCAACTCGCCGGCCTGTGCGCGTACACCGGCCAGACCGCCGACAAGAAGCCCAAGACCTACGAAGGATGGACCGGCTTCCTCACCCTAGCCGACGGCGACGCGCCCACGATCGTGTCTCCGTTCTCCGGCAAGGGCGTCGCCACGTTCGGT
Organism: uncultured Fimbriimonas sp.; assembly: GCA_964516175.1. Classification (GTDB taxonomy): domain Bacteria; phylum Armatimonadota; class Fimbriimonadia; order Fimbriimonadales; family Fimbriimonadaceae; genus Fimbriimonas. The sequence continues at coordinate 145,220 of CAZEWR010000004.1, forward strand.
CCGGGAAAGGGCCGCGCCTTCACCGGCCAGTTCGCCGCGATCAACGCGCTCGGCCAGGCGGCGGGCGACGCCACTATGGCCCTCGGGACCGGCGCGAAACCCTTCTACACGACGCACGCCGCCGTGTGGGCGAACGGGAAGCTGAACGACCTGGGCGCGCTCGGCGGTCCCCTCGCCTGGAGCTCCGCGAGCGGTATCAACGCGAGCGGAGCCGTCGTCGGCAGCTCTACGACCGCGAAGGGAAAGGTTCACGCCTTTCTCCTCACCGGGACGGCCCTGAGCGACCTCGGAACCCTCGGGGGAGCCGCCAGCGCGGCCACCGCGATCAACGACGCGGGAACGGTCGTGGGCGGCTCGGCCCTCGCGAAGGGAAACGTCCTCCATCCGTTCGCCTACGCGGACGGAACCCTCACCGACCTTGGTCTGCCGGCGGGTTTCTCGGAGGCCTCGGCGACCGCGATCAGCTCGAACGGCGTCGTCGCCGGTTGGGGGACCGCCGGGAAGGAGGTCGCCTCGTTCGTCCTTCGAGACGGGGTTTTCACCAGGCTCGGGAGCCTCTACACGGTGGGGAAGAAGCCGGAGGACGGCGGATCGCACCGAGCCAAGGGCGACGACAAAGGTAAGGACAAGGATAAGGGCAGAACCCAGGCGACGCCGATGTGGGCGACCGGGGTCGATCGGGACGGCACGGTGGTCGGCAACACGCTCGACGCGAGCGGCAAACCGCGCGCGTTCCTGTTCCAAGCGGGGATTCTGTCCGATCTCGGCGCAGGCCTGCCGGAAGACTACCGCGGCTGGACGGTGACCGGGGCGAACGGAATCACCGATTCCGGGTACGTGGCGGCCGTCGGGCTCGACAAGTCGGGCAAGGCGTACGCCCTGCTTCTCAAGCTAGTCGCCACGGGCTAGGCTCCGGCCCCGAGGGCGTTCGACGGCGCGCGGCCGCCGCAGGCCCTTTGCTTCACGTCGAAGGGCCCCGACCCCAAGTATCCTTCCCCTATGACGGTCTGGAGCGGCGGCGATTGGAGCGGGGCGGGCCTGCCGGACGGGGCGATGACGGAACTCCGGGCGGGCGTGGGCGAAGGGCTGGTCGTCGGAGGCGAGCCGCGCGGCGAGATCCTCTTCGGCCAGCCCGATCCGGAAAAGGCCCTCGCCCTGCCGGAGCTCAAGTGGATCCAGGTCACCAGCGCGGGCTACACCCGGTACGACACGGACGACTTCCGGGAGCGTCTGAAGGCGAAGGGGGCGGTCCTGACGAACAGCTCGTCCGTGTTCGACGAGCCCTGCGCCCAGCACCTGCTCGCCTTTCTCCTGGCCTTCGCGCGGCAACTGCCGCAGGCGATGGTCGAACAGCTCGGAGAGCGGGAATGGTCGGTCGCCCGGCGGCGGATGGATTCCCGACTGCTGCAGGAAGGTCGGCTCCTGATCGTCGGCTACGGCGCGATCGCTCGGCGTCTGGTGGAGCTTCTCGCGCCGTTCGGAATGGACGTCGTGGCGGTGCGTCGCAAGCCGACGGGCGACGAGGCGGTTCCGACCTATCCTATCGAACGCCTCGACGCGCTGCTCGCCGAGGCGGACTACGTCGCCAACATCCTGCCCGCGAACGCCTCGACGGACGGCCTGTTCGACGCCGGAAGGTTCGCACGCATGAAGCCCGGCGCCCTGTTCTTCAACATCGGGCGCGGCACGACGGTCGACCAAGACGCGCTGGTCGGCGCGCTCGGACGTCTCTCTGGGGCGTACCTCGACGTGACCGATCCCGAGCCTTTGCCCAAGGAACATCCCCTCTGGACCGCCCCCAACGTGTTCGTCACGCCTCACACCGCCGGCGGACACCAGGGCGAAGAGGCTCGCCTCGTCCGTCACTTCGTGGCGAACCTTCGACGCTTCGAGGCGGGCGAGCCGCTTACCGACCGAGTAATGTAGCGCCTCCGACCGCAGGTTGTTTGATGTTCACCTTGGAGGTGAAACTCTATTGGCGAACTCGATGACGGCCCTTGTCACGGCGTCGTCCAAAGAAGCGAGATCCCGGACGACGCCGTCGTGGCTCTTGCCCTTCGGCGTGAGCGTCTGGATCGCGACGCCCGTCGCCCGCAGGCGATCGGCGAAAAGGTCCCGCTGCCCCGCGTCCACCAGCTCGTCGTCCTCCGAGTGGACGAGCAGCCAGGGAGCTTCCGTGAGGGGCGTCCCCGACTCGGGCCAGCGGGACGCGTCGTCCCCGAACGCCTTTTCCAGAAACCAGCTGGGATAGCCCGGCCAACGCTCGGCGAGTTGGATCACGTCGTAGATCCCTTCCAGGCCGACGAAGCCGACGGGACGCGCGAGGGCGAGAAGGTTCGGGGTCGATGCGATCGTCATCGCGATGTGGGCGCCTGCCGAGTGGCCGACGACGACGAGCGGCCGCCCCTCGTGCGCCGCGAGCCACGCGAGTGCGTGGGCGACGTCCTCGGCGTGGACGGGATGTCGCACGGCGGGCGAAAGCCGGTAGTCGATCGTCGCCGTAGCGAGCCCCGCGCGTTGAAGGAGCGCGCACACGCCGTCGAACTCGTGGCGGCTCCCGCTCTGCCACGCGCCGCCGTGGACGAACGCGACCAGCGGCCCCTCGCCCGCGACGGGGTGGAGGTCGATAACCTGGGCGGGATCCGCGCCGTAAGGGACGGTCGGGCTCATGCTTAGGGCTCGTTTAGGGGCCGGCTCTCGTCGGCGACGATCAGACGCACGTCGGAGTTCATGAACGATTCGCGGTAGATCGCTTCGGGCGCCTGATCGGTGACCACCGCGTCCACCTCGTCCGTGCGGGCGATACGGGCGAGGGCGGAGCGACCGAACTTCGAGGCGTCCATGAGGGCGACGACCGTCCCGGCCCCCCGCAGGAGCGCGACCTTCGCCTCCACCTCCGGCAGGTGCGGGTCGGCGAAGCCCGTCTCCGGCGCGTAACCCTTGGCGGAGAAGAACGCCTTGTCGACGTTGAGCCGTTCGAGGGCTCCCGTCGCGAGGGCGCCGACGAACGAGCGCGCCGGAGCGTGGAAGGCTCCACCCGCCAGGATAAAGGGGACGCCGCCTGCGGCGAGGGCCTCGGCGGCGTCGAGGCCGGTGACGACCGCCTGGACGCGGCGCCCCGCGAGCAGGCGGGCGAGGGCGAGGGCGGTGGTGCTGGCGTCGAGGGCGAGCGTGTCGCCCTCCTCGATCAAGGCGAGCGCGGCTCGGGCGATCGCCTCCTTCGCCTCCCCGCTCTGGACGAGGCGCAGGGCGTGGCCCGTCTCCTCCGCGCCCGCCTCCGCCAGCCGGGCTCCGCCGTGGACCCGCTGGAGCCGTCCGCCTTCGGTGAGCACGTCGAGGTCGCGGCGGATGGTCATCTCGTGGACGCCGTACTCCGCCGCCAGCTCGCGCACGCGGACCACGCGGCGCGCGAGGGCGCGGCGAAGGATCTCCTGCTGGCGCGCCTCGGCGGTCATACCGAACATTGTACGCGCATCTTCATGTGAGAGTCGTGTTAGAATAGGGCCGTCCATGCTCGAAAGGCTCAACGAACTGCGCATCGAGACCCCGAGTTGGGGCTATGGCGACAGCGGCACCCGCTTCAAGACCTTCCCGTGGCCCGGCGCCGCCCGAGACGTCCACGAGAAGATCGACGACGCCGCCGAGATCCACCGCCTGACGGGCGTCGCGCCGTCCGTCGCCCTCCACATCCCCTGGGACCGGACCGACGACTGGAAGGCCCTCCGGGGCTACGCGGAAGGGAAGGGCGTCGCCATCGGGGCGATCAACCCGAACCTCTTCCAGGATCCCGACTACCGGCTCGGCTCCATCGCCCACCCTGAGGCGCGCGTTCGCGAAAAGGCTCTGGCCCATCTGCTGGAGTGCGTCGACATCATGAAGGCGACCGGTTCGCGCGACCTGAGCCTGTGGTTCGCGGACGGCACGAACTACGCCGGGCAGGACGACTTCCGCGCCCGGAAGCGGCGGGTGCGCGACGCCCTGAAGACCCTTCACGACGCCCTGCCCGAGGGCGCCCGGATGCTCGTGGAATACAAGTTCTTCGAGCCCGCGTTCTACTTCACCGACCTGTTCGATTGGGGCGCCGCCCTCGTGCAGTGCCTCGCCGCCGGTCCCAAGGCGAAGGTCCTCGTGGACCTCGGCCACCACGCTCAAGGTACGAACATCGAGGCCATCGTCGCCTTCCTGCTCGACGAGGACCGCCTCGGCGGCTTCCACTTCAACGCCCGCCGCTACGCCGACGACGACCTGATCGTCGGAACCACCAACCCCTTCGAACTCTTCGCTATCCTGTGCGAGACCGTCGACGCGCCCGACGTCGCCTACATGATCGACCAGAGCCACAACATCGAGCCGAAGGTCGAGGCGATGCTCCAGAGCGTCCTGAACTGCCAGGAGGCGTACGCCAAGGCTCTCCTTGTGGATCGTGCCCGCCTCGCCGACGCCCAGGCCAAGGGCGACGTGCTGGAGGCCCACCGCACCCTGACCGATGCGTTCCGCACCGACGTGCGCCCCCTGCTCGAGGAGTTCCGCGCCAAAAACGGCCTGCCCCTCGACCCGATCAAGGCGTTCCGCACGAGCGGCTACGCGGAGCGCGTCGCCGCCGAGCGCGGCACCGCCGCCGCCGGTGGCGGCTATCCGACCTAACGATCCAAAGCCCGACCACCTCATGCCTATTAAGAACCTCTGGAACGACGCCGACGCGCCCTCGGGCGACGGCCTGGCCTCCCTCGCCTACCGCTCCCGCCTCCTAGGGGCCGACCGGACGCTCGTCAACATCTATGGCGGCAACACCAGCGTCAAGTCGCCCGAGATCGACCACGTCGGGCGTGAGACCACCGTGCTGTGGGTGAAGGGCTCGGGCTCCGACATCGCGGACATCACCGAGAAGGGCTTCGCGGGCCTGAAACTCGACGAGGTCCTGCCCCTCTTCGACCGGCCTTCGATGTCGGACGAGGCGATGATCGCCTATCTCGACCGCACCGCGTTCGAGACGGGGCGGCCTCGACAGAGCATCGAGACGCTGCTCCACGCTTTCGTGCCCGCCAAGCACGTCGACCACACCCACCCCGACGCGATCATCGCCATCGCCTGCACGCCCAATGGTCCGGACGTGATGCGCGAGATCTACGGCGACCGCGCGGCCTGGGTCGACTACATCCGGCCCGGCTTCACCCTGAGCCAGCAGATCGGAGCGGCGGTGCGCGAGAACCCTGGCATCGAGTGCGTCGTGATGGGCAAGCACGGCCTCGTGACCTGGGGGCCCGACTCCAAGACCTGCTACGAGACCACCCTTCGGATCATCGGGGAGGCGCAGGCCTACCTCGACGCCCACGCGCAGACCGAGCCGTTCGGCGGCCCGGCGGTCGAGACGGCCTCCGAGAACGACCGCCGGGCCCTCCTGCTGGCCCTGCTGCCCGTGCTGCGCGGCGCGATGGCCGGAGCGCGAAAGGCGATCCTCTCCGTCGACGCCTCGCCTGAGGTTCTGGAGTTCGTCAACTCGAAGGCGGCGGGCGAGCTGTGCGGCGTCGGCGCCGCCTGCCCCGACCACCTCGTCCACACGAAGCGGGTCCCCCTGTTCCTCGACTGGAAGCCGTCGGAAGGCGCGGAAGCCCTCGTTGAGAAGGCCCGTGCCGGGGTCGACGCGTTCAAGAAGGACTACGCGGCGTACTTCGACGCGAACAAGGCGGAGGGCGACGTGATGTTCACTCCCTCACCGCGCATCGTGCTAGTGCCCGGCGTCGGCATGGTGACGAGCGGACCGGACGCGATGGGCGCGGAGGTCTCGCGCCAGCTCTACCTGCGGGCGATCCAGGTGATGAAGTCCGCGACCTCCCTCAGCGGCTTCGTGTCGCTCGACGCGGCGGAGTCGTACGCCATCGAGTACTGGCCCCTGGAACTCTACAAGCTGGGCCTCAAGCCCGCCCCGCGGAGCCTTGAAGGCCACGTCGCCCTCGTGACCGGCGCCGCCAGCGGCATCGGCAAGGCGATCGCCAAGCGGATGGCGGCGGAGGGCGCGCACATCGTGATCGCCGACCTGAACGAAGGGGGCGGGCAGGCGGCGGCCCAGGAGATCAAGGGCTTCCGGCGCGCGACGTCGGTGGGGATGAACGTCACTCAGGAGGAGGCGGTGCAGAAGGCCTTCGAGGCGGCGATCCTCGCCTACGGCGGCGTGGACGTCGCCGTCAACAACGCGGGTATCGCCACCTCCTCGCCCATCGAGGAGACGACCCTCGCCGAGTGGAACAAGAACCACTCGATCCTGAACACGGGCTACTTCCTCGTGGCGCGCGAGGCGTTCCGGCTCCTGAAGCGACAGGGCACGGGCGGCAACCTCGTGTTCGTCTGCTCCAAGAACAGCGTGGCCGCGGGCAAGAACGCGGCCGCCTACTCCAGCGCCAAGGCGGCCGAGCTTCACCTTGCGCGGTGCCTCGCCGAAGAGGGTGGCGCAACGGGCATCCGCGTCAACAGCGTCCTGCCCGACGGCGTCCTCGCGGGCTCCAGCATCTGGGACGGCGCTTGGCGCGCCGAGCGCGCCGCCACCTACGGCATCCCACCCGAAGGGCTGGAGGAGCACTACCGCAACCGCACGACCCTCAAGGTCAACGTCTTTCCCGACGACATCGCGGAGGCCGCCTACTTCTTCGTGAGCCCGGCGGCGAGCAAGACCACCGGCGGCGTCCTCACCGTCGACGGCGGGGTGCCGATCGCGTATGTCCGTTAGGCGCCACGTCGCCGTCGACCTCGGCGCCTCGGGCGGCCGCGTCGCCCTTGGAACGATCCAGGACGGCCGGTTATCGGTGGAGATCCTCCACCGCTGGCCCCACGCGGGCGTCTCCGTTCGTGGCGCGCTCTTCTGGAACGTGCTCGCGATCTGGCGGGAAGTCCAGCACGGTCTCACGCTGGCCGGAAAGATCGAGAGCGTCGGCGTCAACTCCTGGGGCGTCGACTACGGCTTGCTCGATCCGCAGGGCGCCCTGCTCGACGGCGTCCACCATTACCGTGGCGGGCGTACCGACGGCGTTATGGAGCCGGAGCTTCAGCGGATCGGCCAAGGGCGCGTCTACGAAGCGACGGGCATCCAGTTCATGGGCATCAACACCGCCTATCAACTGGTCGCCCACGCCCGGAGCGCGCCCGAACTGATGGGGATCGCCGACCGCATGCTCAACGTGCCCGACCTGTTCCACTATTGGCTGTCGGGCGTAAAGGCGAACGAGCGAACCATCGCCAGCACGACCCAGCTCTACGACCCGCGCCAAGGCGACTGGGCGTGGGACTTGATCGACGCCTTCCGCCTTCCGCGCGGCCTGTTCGGGACGATCTCCGATCCAGGAACCATCCTCGGTGAAGCGGAAGGGCTGGACGGCGCGAAGGTCGTCCAGCCCGCCTCCCACGACACCGCCTCGGCGGTCGCCGCCGTTCCCGCCCAAGGCGACGACTGGGCCTACGTCTCGAGCGGAACGTGGAGCCTCGTCGGGATCGAGACGCCCGTGCCCGTCATCACGAAGGATGCCCTGGCGGCGAACCTGACGAACGAGGCGGGCGTGAACGGCACGACGCGGCTGCTCAAGAACGTCATGGGGCTCTGGATTCTCCAGGAATGCCGCCGCGCCTGGGGCGACGTCCCGTTCGCCGAACTCTACGCCGAAGCCGAGGCGATGCCCGAAGGGCCGACCTTCGACCCCGACGACCCCCGCTTCCTCGCCCCCGGGACGGACATGCCGGAGAGGGTGCGAAGCCTGTGCGCCGTCGAAGGGCGCGCCGCGATCACCCGGGCGATCTTCGACAGCCTCGCCGCCAAGACGAACGACGTTCTGAGCGCCTTGGAAAGCGTGACCGGACGCACGATCCGCACCGTCCACGTCGTCGGGGGCGGCTCGCAGGTGGCGTTCCTCAACCGCCTGATCGCCCAACGGACCGGAAGGCAGGTGGTCGCGGGGCCGGTCGAAGCGACCCTGATCGGCAACCTGCTCCTCCAAGCCGAGGCGATGGGGAGCATCCCGAAGGGCTCGATCCGCGACGTCGTGCGCGCGGGGACCGTACTCCAGACGTACGAGCCATGACGATCGATCTTTTCGTCACCTGCGTCAACGACGCGCTCTTCCCCGAGACGGGGATGGCGACGGCTCGGCTCCTGGAGCGTCTGGGCCATACCGTGCGCTTCGACGAGCGGCAGACCTGCTGCGGTCAGATGCACCTGAACTCGGGCTATCCCAAAGAGGCCATTGGCCTGGTGCGCCGGTTCGTCGAGATATTCGAAGGCGCGGAGGCGGTCGTCGCCCCCAGCGGATCGTGTGTCGCGATGGTCCGGGAGCTGTACCCGCGCGCAGCGGAGTGGGCGGGCGACCACGAACTGGCCGAGCGGGCGCGGGGCCTCAAAGTGTACGAGCTGAGCGAGTTTCTCACCGGCGTCCTCGGCCTGGAGGACGTCGGGGCGTACTATCCGCACCACGTCACCTACCATCCCACCTGCCACGCGATGCGGCTCCTCAAGGTCGGCGACGCCCCCCTCCGCCTGCTCCGCAAGGTGCGCGGGATGACCCTCGTCGAGCTTCCGCAGGCGGAGGGGTGCTGCGGCTTCGGCGGAACCTTCAGCGTGAAGAACCCGGAGACGAGCGCCGCCATGTTGGCGGACAAGGTGCGCGCGGTGATGGACACCCGCGCCGAGGTCTGTACGGCGGGCGATAACTCGTGCCTCATGCACATCGGCGGCGGCCTCTCTCGCCTGCGGAGCGGCGCGCGGGCGGTGCATCTTGCCGAAATCCTGGCTGGCACGGAGGCGAGCGCGTGAGCGGCGGCGGCATCCACCCCGCCCAACCCTTTCGCGAGGCGGCCAAGGACACCCTGGCCGACGCCCAGATGCGGCGCAACCTGCGCCACGCGACGACCACAATCCGCGAGAAGCGCCAGCGCGCGGTCGCGGAGCTTCCCGACTGGGAGGCCCTGCGCCTCGCCGGAGCGGCGATCAAGGACGAGGCCCTCTCCCGCCTGGGCGAGCTCCTTCCCCAGCTCGAAGAAGCGGTGACCAAGGCGGGTGGCAAGGTCCATTGGGCGCGGGACGCGGAAGAGGCGTGCGGCATCGTGGCCGAGATCGCGGCGTCGCACGGAGCCCGGGAGATCGTCAAGGTCAAGAGCATCGCCACCGACGAGATCGACCTGAACCACGCCTTGGAGGCGAAGGGCATCCACGCGGTCGAGACCGATCTCGCGGAACTGATCTGCCAACTCGGCGAGGATCGCCCGAGCCATATTCTGGTGCCTGCGATCCACCGGAACCGCGCGGAGGTGCGCGACCTCTTTCGCGCGAAGCTCGGAGCCGACCTCCCGACCGACGAGCCCGCCGCCCTCGCCGGGGCGGCGCGGACCTACCTGAGGGAAAAGTTCCTCACCACCAAGGTCGCGGTCAGCGGAGCCAACTTCGCGGTCGCGGAGACCGGAACCGTCTGCGTCGTGGAGAGCGAAGGCAACGGCCGGATGTGCCTCACCCTCCCCAAGGTCCTGATCACCGTGATGGGGATCGAGAAACTCCTCCCACGTTGGGAGGACGCGGCGACCTTCCTGCGCCTCCTCCCGCGCAGCAGCACCGCCGAGCGCATGAATCCCTACACCTCGATGTGGACGGGCGTCCGGCAGGGCGACGGCCCCGGAGAGTTCCACCTCGTCCTGCTCGACGCGGGTCGGACCGACGTGCTCAAGGACGAGGTCGGGCGGCAGACGCTTCGTTGTATCCGCTGCTCCGCCTGCCTCAACGTCTGCCCCGTCTACGAACGCGCGGGCGGGCACGCCTACGGCAGCGTCTATCCCGGACCCATCGGAGCGATCCTTACCCCCCAGCTCCTTGGGATGCACGACGGCAACGCGAACACCCTTCCTTATGCGAGCAGCCTTTGTGGCGCGTGCTACGACGTCTGTCCGGTGCGGATCGACATCCCCGAGGTCCTGATCTACCTGCGCGGCAAGACCGCGCACGCGCTCCCTGAGAAGACCGCCATGAAGGCGGTCGCCTGGGCCATGGGCGATCCGGGTCGATTCAAGCTGGCGATCCGACTGGCGAGGCTCGGCCAAGGTCCCCTCGTCCACGACGGCGTCATCCGCTGGCTGCCCGGCATGCTCGGCGGCTGGACCGCGGTACGCGACGCCCCATCTCTTCCGAAGCGATCGTTCCGTGAGCTTTGGAGAGAACGGGACGAGGTGAAGGGCGCGTGACCGCTCGGGAAGAGATCCTTGCCCGCGTCACTGCCGCAGGCGTCAAGCCGACGTTCGCGCCGAGGCGCCCCATCGTATCCTCGACCCGGGATCGCAAGACCGTCGTGGCCCAATTCATCGACCACGCCGCCGACTACAAGGCGAACGTCCTTCACGTCGGACCGGAGCAGGTGGCGGAGACGGTCGCGGGCCTTCTCAAAGGACGCGTCCTCGTCTCGCGCGACCTCCCGTTGGACTGGCTCGACCTCGGCGCCTCCTCCCCCGCGACGTTCGTCCGTGACGAAGCCCTCTCGATCCCCGAACTCGATCGGACCGACGCCGTGCTGACCCTGTGCGCGGTCGCCATCGCGGAGACGGGAACGGTCGTGCTGGACGCGGGCCTGGGGCAGGGGCGGCGGGCCATGACGCTGGTTCCCGATCACCACGTGGTGATCGTGCCCGAGGAGCGGGTCGTCGATTCCGTGCCCGAGGCGGTCGCGCGGCTCTCCGACGCGGTGCGCGAAGGGCGGCCGTTGACCTGGATCTCCGGCCCGAGCGCGACGAGCGACATCGAACTCTCGCGGGTCGAGGGCGTTCACGGCCCGCGAAAGCTCGATATCGTGGTCGTGGGCTAGAGACCCACCGCCCGCACCGCCGCTGCGACTCGCTCCACGTCCACTTTCGGGCGGCGGTCGTAGGTCAGGAGCCCGTTCAGCTCCTGCTCCACGTCGGTGAGCTGGGTGTAGCAGAAGCCCGCGAGGAACGGCACGGCGGCGATGCCCGCCATCAGATCCACGACCTTATCCTCCTGCGCCTTGCCCGAGTCGATCGAGTCGTAGATGCGGTACATCGAGTCCCAGGTCTCGGGCGGGCCTTCGGGCCGGGTGAGGAAGCCCCCCACCTCGGTGAGCAGGATCGGACGTCCCGCGACGTCCACCCCGGGCAGGAAGGAGGCGCGCGAACCAGACCAGATCCGCGCAGGAAGCTTGCCGTCCGCGTAGCGCGCGGCGAGTTCCTTGCCCGAGTGGCTGTAGTCGTGGACCGCGACCACGTCGGAGGCGGCGCCCTGCTCCCAACCGTCGTTGTCGATCACCGGACGGGTGGGGTCGAGGCGTCGGGTGAGATGGACGAGGCGATTCACGCCGTGCCGCTGGGCGGGGTGGCCCGCGTCGAGGCCGTCGTAGCCCATGCTCTCATTGAGGGGAACCCAGGCGATCACGCAGGGGTGGCTCCGGTCGCGCATCACCGCCTCCATCCACTCCTCTTCGAGACGCTGCTGCGTCTCGTGGCTCCAGGCGCGGGCGCTCGGCATCTCGTCCCAGACGAGCAGACCGAGCCGATCGCACCAGGCGAGCCAGCGCGCGTCCTCGATCTTCTGGTGCTTGCGGACCCCGTTGAAACCGAGCCGCTTCGTCCACTCGACGTCCGCGCGCAGGGCGTCGTCGCTCGGAGGTGTCAGGCCGCTCTCGGGCCAGTAGCCTTGGTCCAGCACTAGACGGAGGGTGATCGGCTCGCCGTTCAGAACGAAGCGTCCGCTCTCGAGCCGAATCGACCGGATGCCCGCGTAGGAACGCACCTCGTCAAGCCGTTCCTGCCCCTTCCAGAGGGAGACCACCACGGTGTAGAGGAAGGGGTCGTCGGGCGTCCAAGGCCGCGGCGCGGGCAGGGCGATCCGGACCGGCTCGTCGAACGTGGTCTGGACCGCCTGGGAGAGAAGCCGCTCGTCGTCGTACACTCCGATGCGCGCCTCAACGTCGCCCCGCGCTCCGTAGACGACGGTCTCGACGAACAGGGCCTCCCCTTCCAGGTCAGGACGGATCAGGAGGTCGCCGACGTGGGTCGGGTGGACGGGCTCCAGCCAGACCGAGCCCCAGATGCCGGTGGTGCACCAGTAGTCGATGCCGTGGGGCTTGCCCGTACTGGCCTGCTTGCCGCGCGGCTGCCCTTTGTCCTGGCGGTCGAGAACCCGCACGACGACGCGGTTGCGTCCCGCGCGCACGGCGGGGTTCATCGTGAAGGGCGTATGGCCGCCCCGGTGGAAGCCCACCTCCTCGCCGTTCATCCAGACCGTCGCCTCGTAGTCGACGGCGGAGAAGTGGAGCAGGACGGAATGCGGGTCCCACTCCTCCGTCAGGTCGAAGTCGCGGGCATACCAGACCACGTCGCACATCCGCTGGTCGTCGACCCCGGACATCCTCCACTGGTGGGCGAAGGGAACGGTGATGCGGGCGTCGAAGCTCCCGTCCTTCCACCCCTCGGCCACTCCCCGATCGTCGGGGTCGAAGGCGAACTCCCACTCGCCGTTCAGGCTCTGCCATCGGTCGCGGACGATGCGGGGGCGAGGGTAGTCGGACGGAGGGAAGGACGGCATAGGACCTATAGGACGTATACGTTCTGCAGGTCCTATGGTCGGCATGCTCCTCCTTAGAGTCCTCTGGCCTTCGGACGTCCGACCGGCGGGAGGTGGCAAAGGCGCGCTCATCGATGGCGGGCGCGTGCTCGTGACGCGCTCCGGGCCGAAGGACGTCGGGACGGCCCTCTTCCTCTCGGAGAGTCGAGACGAAGGGAGGATCTGGAAGGACGTGGCGACCATTGCCGTCGATCTCCGAAAGGGAATGGACATGGGCGACGGCAACCTTGTGCAACGGGGCGCGATCTCCTTTGCGCCTATCGCTTCAACCAGAGACCCGCCTATGCGGTGCGAGTAGCGCGCAGCGCCGACGGCGGCAAGACCTGGACGGACCACTCGACCGTCGAAACGGCGTTGGAGACGGGCTCGGTCCGAGCCGAGGTCTCTGGGCGCCGTTCCTGTTCGTGACGAAGCGAGGATGGCTTCAGTGCTATTACGACGACGAGCGCACGCCTTGGGCGCGGGACTTTTCGGGCCACCAATGGGTGACGATGCGCGAGTGGGACGGACGCCGATGGGGCGCGGGCTTTACCGTCGCCCGCGCCTACGATCCGAAGCTTCTCTCCCGCGACGGCATGGCGTCCGTCGTCGAAACCTCGCCCGGCCATCTCTTCTGCGCGTTCGAGAGCGTCCAGACCGATCCGCCGCACGCAAGGGTGGCGCGCACCGTCGTCACGAGCGACGACGGTGGCCGCTCGTGGAGCTGAGCTCGGAAAGAACGATCGGTTCTCTACGAACCGAGGGGCCGTCGCTTCCTCGTCTTCTGCCCCTGGCTGGCCCGTATGGGGCGGGATCTCGTCTGCACGTTCGTCACCGACGAGGATCGTTCCGAGCTCGGCGTTTCCGGAACGCCCGCGCATCGACTCAAACTGGACGTGAAGTCGGTGGTGAGCCACGACGATAGACCGACTTGGGATCGCGAGGGGGCGACCGTCTACCGAGGGACGAGCCACAACGACCTCGCGGGCATGGTCGCGCTCCCCAAGAATCGGCTCCTCTGCACGTTCCTCGACTTCGACCGAGGTTTTCTCGCGGGCGAAGTCGAGGCGGAAAAGTAGGATTCAGGGCGCGTTGACTTCCGTTGGAGGCCCGTAGGCTGACCTTGAGAACCTCGGTCGGGGCGGACTTCGGCCCCATGCTGCTGAACTTGTCGATGAAGTCCAGTCGCCGTACGCTCAAGCGGCGCATCTAGGGCAAATCGGGTGTGCCGGTAAATTGACAAGGGCGAGGGGTTTCCGTCCTCGCGAGGCTTGACTCGTTGGAGTTCCGCACGCTCCACGCTCGGATAGCCCAGACGTGCTTGTCGCACGAGCGGTCTCGACGGTTCGAGGATCTTCCATTTCCGACATAGGATGTTTTTGAGATGGGACGCGAAGACGAGCCGAGCCGAGCTAAGATGACTGCGCGATGAACAGACACGTTGTGTTCATAAGCTTATGATTAAGGCATTAATCACTTTAATGTGCGTCCGGTGGTCTGGTTTTATTGCGAGAACGGGCGTAGATGAACGATTATCCATTTCGTAAATCGAACAATGGGACAAACAAAGCGTATCCTGTAGATCATGGAGCGCAAAGGAGCGCGCATCGTGCGCAACGGATACCGCGAGATCGTCTCGGTTCTGCAGGCCCGTATCGAGGGCTCGCAGTTCGAGGCGGGCGCGTTCCTGCCCACCGAGCGTGAGCTCCAGCAGGAGTTCGGGGCCGGGCGCTCGACGATCCGCAAGGCGCTGGCCGAACTCGTCGAGCTTGGCTGGGCCCAGAACGTTCCGAACAAGGGCGTCGTCGCCGGGCGGGGCCTACGGCCCGTCGCGAACGGGCGGATCGCCCTCGTCGAGAACGGTACCTTCGTCCAGAAGGTCCTCGCGTCCCGCCTCGGCGCCATGCTGGCCGAGCAGGGAAGGGAGCTCGTGCCCATCGGCGGAAGACACGGCTACCCGCTCGACTACGCCCTTCAGCGCGTTCTCGACGAAGAGTTCGCCGGCGCTCTCGTCTGGTGCTTCGACGGCTTTCCTGATCCCGACCTGATCGCGCGGCTGGCGCGTCAGATCCCCGTCGTCGCCCTGGATCATCGCCTCGGGGGCGCGGACACCGATCTGGTTTCCTTCGACCACGAAGGCGCGGCCTACGCGGCGACCGAACATCTGATTCGTCAAGGGGCGAAGCGCGTGGGCGTCACGGGGATGCTCGATATGCTCGATATCACCCACGCGCGCTTTCGCGGCTACCTGCACGCGATGTTCGCCAACGGACTCCAGCCCGACCCGTGCGACTTCGCCTTCTGCGCCACGAGCAACCTCGTTTGCACGGACCTGCTTGAAACGCGCCTGCGCGCCACGGGCCGCCCGGACGCGATGTTCGTGATGCAGGATCTCTACATGTCCCAAACGGTCGAGTGCGCCCTGCGCGCCGGGCTTTCGGTCCCCTACGATCTCCGTCTCGCGACCGTCGGCGACGACGTCGAGGTGACGGTCGACGGCGTGGGCATGACCGCCGTCGCCTTCGATTGGGAAGCCCTCGCGATCGAGGCCTTTGGCCTCCTCGCCGAGCGACTCGACGATCTTCATCGTTCCCCCCAGGTGCGGCTCGTGCCGCACCGGCTCGTCGTCCGTGGCCTTTGCGGCGCACTCGCCTCCGAATGGACCCCCGAACCGCAGACGGTGACGGGATTCCGGGGCGAGCTGCCCGTTTCCAGGTCCTCCTATTCGTTCACGTCGGGCTGGCGCTGCCAGCGTCGGCCCTGACACTTCGCCTCTAAGAAAGAGAACCGCTTCAATGAAGAAAGCCTTCACCCTCATCGAACTCCTGGTCGTCATCGCGATCATCGCGATCCTCGCCGCCATCCTCTTCCCCGTGTTCGCCCAGGCAAAGGCCGCCGCGAAGAAGACCGCCTCGCTGTCCAACGTCAAGCAGACCGCCCTCGGCGTCCTGATCTACTCGGGCGACTCGGACGATATGTTCCCCTTCGCCTCGGGCAACGACTGGTGGTACCCGAACGGCAGCTGGGTCTGGGGCACCCAGCCCTACATCAAGAGCTACCCCATGCTCGTGGACCCGTCCGACCCCAAGAGCAAGTCGTTCTGGCCGAGCTGGATGAACCCGACCACCACCCTGCCGATCTCCTACGCCGCGAACTCGCTTATCAAGAAGAGCGCGACGTCCACGGGGCAGCAGGTCGTGGGCCTCGTCAACATGCTGCAGTCGAAGGACGTCACCCCGGGCGGGTGGTACGACGGCCCGGGCGTGGTCAGCCAGACCCAGGTGAACCGCGTCGCCGACACCATCCTGTTCTCTTCCCACTACTACGGACAGAACCTTTGGGGCACCGGCGCCCTCATCGCGGGCTCTTACCCGGGGTGGGACTTCTCCGCCCCGACCGCCCACCCGCAGGCTCTTCACAACGGAACCGCGGAGCGCGGTACCGGCGCCACTCCGTACGTCGTGACGTCGAACGGCGCTACCGTGACCGTGAACAAGGACGCGCGGTTCGGCTCGGTGGCGGTCTACGGCGACCAAGGCATCTTCGCCTTCGCCGACGGACACGCGAAGACCATGAACCCGCTCCGCACCAATCCCAACGAGCGCGACGACAACGCGCTCGACGTGGACAACATGTGGAACGCCCAGCGACCGTGAGAGGATTGACGTTCGCAAGCATGAAGACCCTTACTAGCCTCCTCGCCGCCTCGCTCGCCCTCATGGGCTGCGGGGCGGACAGCAACACGACCGCCGCGCAGGACGCCGCCTTCAAGAAGGGCGACAAGTCGGCGATCACGCCACCGCCACCGGACGCGAACAAGCCGTCCTCGGACTTCAAGAGCAGCATCCCAAGCGGACGCTAGACGCTTGGGAACGAGAAAAGCCCTTCTTGCTAAGAAAGGCCCTTCTCACTAGGCTTGGACCTTGCTTCCGACGCTTGTGCAAAAGAGCCGCCGCCCAGCGGCGGCGACGGCGAGCGAAAGGGCGGGAAGGAGGCTAGGCGACGATCGAGTCGTCGCCTAGCCTCCTTCCGTCGTTTACTCGAAGCCCGGCAGGAATTCCGCCTCGGCCTCGAACAGCCGGTCCACCATCGCGTGGATCTCCTTCGGGGAGCAGACCGCGCTGGTGAGCGGGTCGAGGCACAGGGCGTCCTTGGCGAGCTTCTTCGACCGGTGGATCGCCGCATCGGCGGCGAGGTCGAACATCCGCACGTTCGACTCGCACAGCGCCGCCATCACCTTCGGCAGGGCGCCGACGCGCGTCGGCTGCACCCCGTTGCGGTCGACGAGGCACGCGACCTCCACGCAGGCGTCCTCGGGCAGGTTCGAGATCGCGCCGCCCGCATTGGGCACGTTGCCGTGGATCACGACGGGCGAGTCCTTCTCGATCGCCTCGATGATCCAAGCGCCGTACTCATAGGAGCGTTCCAGCTTGATGGGGTCCTCACCCGCGATCTGCTTGCGGCGGCTCTCGTCCTGCTTCTTCCGCCAGTCGGGCCAGTTGTCCGCGTAGAAGCTCTCCTGTCCCCGGTAGCCGGTGTCGGTGTACGTATCGAGCAGGTCCCTGCGCTTGCGGTAGTAGGGAAGGTACTCGCTGAGGTGGCCGCTCGACTCCGTGATGAACGCTCCGAAGTGAAGCATCATGTCCGAGCGTACGGGCTCGTCCTTGGCGAACTTCGACTCCCGGTCCGCCGCCTGCGCCATGAGGTTCGGATAGAGCGATCCTTCAGGCCCGTCGAATTGGGTGAACCAGGCGAGGTGGTTGATCCCCGCGCACTTCCAGCGCACCTGATCGTAGGGCGTTCCAGCGACCTCCGCCAGCATTCGCGAGGTGCCTTGCACGGAGTGGCACAGGCCGACCACCGAAACCTCGGGCACCGCGCGCTGGGCGGCGAGGCACATCATGTTCATCGGGTTCGTGTAGTTCAGCACGACCGCGTTCGGAGCCAACTCGCGCACGTCGCGCAGGATGTCCAGCCACACCGGGATCGTGCGCAGCCCCTTCATTAGCCCGCCCGGCCCGATCGTGTCGCCGATGTTCTGCGACACGCCGAACTCCAAGGGAATGTCGTTGTCGAACCGCACGCATGCGACGCCGGAGACCTCGATCGAGTTGACCACGTAGTCCGTGCCCGCGAGCAGTTCGCGCCGGTCGGCACTCGAGCGGATCGTCCACTTGTCGCCTTCGCCCGCCGCGTCCACGACCTTGCGCATGAGTTCGGCGCTAAGGGCGAGCCGCTCCGCGTCGATGTCGCAAAGCCGCAGTTCGCCGCCCTGAGAGCCAGGGATCAGGACCACGTCCTTGAGGACCGAGGTCGTGAAGAACGAGCCCGCGCCCATCATCGTGACGTTGAGCCGGCGCGGCATCTCGCCCGGCAGGCCCGGACGCGAGTCGGCCTTTGTGTGGGCCGCGTGGCCCTCCGTTTCGTCGATCTTGGCGGCGTCGGGAACGGCCTCGTCGAGGGAGTCTTCGATGACGGACATAGCGTTCGGCAGTTTACGCCCTGCCCGCCCTAAAGAACTCTATGCTCTAGGCCGATAAGACGGATGGCCATGGAACTGCGTCCCGTTTCTTCAGCCCCGCCTTCGGCTACGAGCCCCGCTTCGGTGGGCTCTACGTCGGACGTGAAGCGGGCGCAGCTCCAGGCCATGCTCCTCCAGAAGACCCTTCAGGTCCAGCGCGACGGCGTCGCGGAGGTCGCCCGGCAGACGTCGGGGAAGGGGACCCGGCTCGATATCCGGGTCTAAAGACGGCCTAACGAGGGACGAGGGAGTTAGGGGACCGGCATCGGCCCTCTTTCGACCTCGCCCCCCTGTCGTTTACAGATCGGGCAAGACGGCCGGATCGAAGTCCAAGCCACGACCGTATCGTGGCTGGGCGCAAGTCTGTTTGCAGTCCGACCAGTCGATCATCCACGGCGCTTGGTTGTCTCCAACGCGGTTTAGCAGTTGCGTGTAGCGGATGTTCTTCGCGTGGCCGTCGGCGAAAGCCATGTTGGTCGTTCCAATATGGCGCACCGCCGATTCCAAAGTGAGGGTGGCCCAATCGAGATCGAGCGCTTCGAGGAGCCCGACCCAGTTGTTCGTGCCGCTGATGGGATCGGGATCGCCGCTGTCGAACACCATGTACACGGAAGAGGAATCGGGCAAGGCCGTTTCGTTCATCGAGTTCGGCTCGTTGACCGGGCGCACGAGGCCGTCGTAGTTGAAGCCGTAGTTGCCGTCGTTGGTCCAGTTCGTCTTCGTGAGCTGCTCAGGACCGTCCGGGCTGACCGGGCAGTCGAAGACGTTCACGTTCTTCACGTAGGGGCCGTAGAACCAAGGCCAGTTCGTGTAGGCCCGAAGGTTCTTGTTCGCCCCGAAGCCGTTCGTAGCGGGAACGGCGTTCACGTAGGCGGTGGTGGTGCTGATCGACTTGTGGTAGAAGCCGTCGTAGTCGTTGCAGTACATCATCACCGAGGTACCGATCTGCTTCAGGTTGCTCAAGCACGCTGTCTTCTTCGCGGCGGCCTTGGCTCGTGCGAACACGGGGAACAGGATCGCCGCGAGGATCGCGATGATGGCGATAACGACCAGGAGCTCGATGAGGGTGAAGGCCTTGCGCATAGTGTCTCGGAGGCTATGCCTCTGCCCAAAAGGGAACCTGCCGAAAGTTAAGAAAACTTTAATCAAAGATTAGGCTTAACCGAACCTTAAAGCAAGCCGAAGCCTGTCGAACGGTCCGCGTGGTCCGAACGGCGAGGCTCCGGGAATCTCCTTCGATGGAATGGAACGCTTGCTTCCTACGACGGCGAAGAAAGCCGACCGCTCCGGCCAGGGTAAGACCGAAAGTAAGAACGCGCCTCAAAGATCTCTCCGTGGGGTGAAGTGACCTACGGATCAGAGCTTGCCCGCTCGTTGTTAAGCGAGAAGAAGATGTCGAAGACCTTAATAAAAGGTTTACATCTTCTCGGGCCTGGAGGCAGGGGCGAAACTCGCTCCGCCCCTGCCTTCCCCCTCACGCCCTCTTGACGCCCGGAACCCGGTTCTCTACGACGAACGACGCGCTCTTCGCCACCGCCGACTTCGGATCCTTGACGTCTTCGACGCCCCAGAAGTCGGAGTGTAGGTCGCCTCGGCCCACCTCGCACGTCACGTAGCCACGCTGGATGCCCTCGAACCACTTGAGGTGAGGTTGACCCTCCATCCGCTTCTCGAACTTCGCGTTGGCCGCCGGAGTGCCGCCGCCGCTGGAGATCGCCGTTCCCGCGAGCTCTACGCCCACCGTCGCCGAGCCCGGACGGTCGAAGTCGGCCTTGAGATCGCCTACGAGGTTCTTGTGCGAGTCGCCGGTCAGGACGACCACGTTGGGGACCTTCGCCTCTTCGAGGAACCGCATCAGGCGGCCGCGCTCGGCGGTGTAGCCGTCCCAGGTATCCATCGAGAAGACCTCTTCGCCCTTGGCGTTCTGGTTGGCGCACTGCATCATCCAGACCTGGTTGGGGATCACGTTCCAGCGTGCGGAGGAGCCCTTGAGTCCTTCCTTGAGCCACGCTTCCTGCTTCGCCCCCATAAGGACGCGCGCCGGATCGTTCGTCTCGGCGTCGTGCGGCCCGGCCTTGTCGCCGTGGGCCTGCGGGCTCCGGTACTGGCGCGTGTCGAGCACGCTGAACTCGGCGAGATCGCCGTAGCGAAGACGGCGGTAGAGTTGGAGGTCCGGGCCGTGGACCATCTGGGCGCGGCGCAGGGGCTGGTGTTCGTAGTACGCCTGGTACGCGGCGGCGCGCCGCTTGAGGAACTCCTCCGGCGTCATGCCCTTCTCGTCGTGGGCGTCCGCGTAGTTGTTGTCCACCTCGTGGTCGTCCCACGTGACGACGAAGGGCGCGGTCAGGTGGGCGGCCCGCAGGTCCGGGTCCATCTTGTAGAGCGCGTAGCGGAGGCGGTAGCGCTCCAGATCCTTCGGCTCCAGGCGAACGGCGTCGGACAGTTCCTGGGTGCGCGCGTTCACCTTCGGAATGTTGCCCTCGTAGATGTAGTCGCCCAGGTGGAACACGACGTCGAGATCCCGCTCGGCCATGTGGCGATAGGCCGTGTAGTAGCCGTTCGGCCAGTTCTGGCACGAGGCGAAGGCAAACTTGAGGCTTTCGGGATGGGCGTTCGCGGCGGGCGCGGTGCGGGTCCGACCGAGCGGGCTCTGAACGCCGCCGCACTCGAACCGGTACCAGTAGGTGTGCGCCGACTCCAACCCCTCCGCCTCGACGTGGACGGAATGGCCCATTTCGGGCGTTGCCTGGGCCGTGCCCTGACGCACAACGCGCTTGCCCGCCTCGTCGGCGAAGATCGTCCAGCGGACCTCGACCGCATGGGGGTCCATGCCGCCCCCATTCAGAGGATCAGGGGCCAACCGTGTCCACAGCACGACGCCGGTCGGCGTCGGATCGCCCGAGGCGACGCCCAGCGTGAACGGATCGGCGCCGAAGCGCGGGGTCGCGAGAAGGAGCCGCTCGTAGGGGCGGAGAAAGGCGAGGCCCGCCGCCCCGCCCACGCCCGCGAGGAACTCGCGTCGATTCAGCATCGTGTACAAGGTTCCATCGGAAAGGTTAGGGAAGGGTTAAGGCGCGCGGGACCTTCGCCCCAGAGGAGGGTTGGGAGGCGCGGTACCTTCTGCTTGCGATGAACGCCAAGCGCAAGAGCCTCCGCCTGCGGCCTACCGGCCTTCCGGTCCGGGCGTCCGTCGCCGTCTGAAACTTCAGACCCGTGCGAAAGGAGCCCGACCGGGAGGACTCGGTCGGGCTCCTTTCGCGTTCGCGAAGCGACCCCTCCGCCTTCCCCTCTCTGGGCAAACGGGTAAAGCCACTCGCCTTAGAAGCGAGAGCCTTCCGGTTCGACCCCGGGGAGAGGGACCAAAGCCTCTGAAAAAGCCCGTCGTCGCCTGATTTTCCGGCAAGGGTCCAGTCCGCCCGAATACCGTTGGGAGAAATAGGAAATACTCCCTGGACCGATGCGCCGCCCCACGCTCGCCTTTCTCGCCCTGGCCAGCCTCGCCTCTCTTGTGCCCGCCCAGGTCTCGCCCGCGCAAGCCCTGCCTTCGCAGGCCTCCAAGCGGCACGAGTACGACCTCGTCGACGTGGACTGGTACGTCCGCCTCGACCCGGAAGGACAGTCCTTCGCGGGATCGGTCGTCAACACCGTCGTCGCCGGAAAGGACGCCCCGCTCCTCGTGTTCGACTGCGCGAAGCTGACCGTCGCGCGGGTCACCGTCGACGGCCAGTCCGCCGAGTTCAAGGCCGATGGGCGGGTGCTGGCCGTCGCCTCGACCGCGAAGAAGGGCGACACTGTGAAGGTCAAGATCGACTACTCGGGCAAGCCCGAGGCCGGGATGTACTTCGTGTCCGCCGATCGCGCCTTTCCTGCGACCACGCCCATGGTCTACACCCAGGGCGAGATGGAAGACACCCGCTACTGGCTTCCCACCTACGACGAGCCTGACGACAAGGCGACCTTCCGGGGCGCCGTTACCGTGCCGAGCGACTGGAGCGTCCTTAGCAACGGCAAGCCTTTGCCGACTCAGGCGAACGGCAAGGCCAAGACCGTGCGCTGGGTCCAGGACAAGCCCTGCTCGACCTATCTCATCTCGTTCGTCGCCGGGCCCTACACGGAGGTGCCCGACGGGACCGACCCTGTGCCCGTCTCGATCTGGGCCCCGAAGGGGCTGGAGAAGTGGGGCAAGAACGCCTTCGGCGGCACGGACGCGATCGTCCGGTGCTACGCCAAGCTGACCGGCGCCCCCTACCCGTGGGCCAAGTACGCCCAGTCGGCCGTGGCCGACTTTATGTTCGGCGGCATGGAGAACGTGTCCGCCACCACCCAGACCCTCGACGCCCTGTTCCCCGACGAGGTCAAAGGAACTCAGGACGGAACCGGACTCTCCGCCCACGAGTTGGCGCACCAATGGTTTGGGGACGACGTCACCACGACCGGTTGGAACGACGTCTGGATCAACGAGGGCTGGGCCACCTTTATGCCCCACTTCTACACCCGCGAGAAGGACGGCGAGGAGGCGTACGACCTGGAGCGCTACGACACCCTGGAGGCGGCCATGGGAGCCATGCGCGAGAATCCTGATCGCTCCATGGTCTGGAACGGCTGGAAGGTGCCGATGGACGCCTTCGACGGCTACGCCTACCCAGGCGGCGCGGCGCGGATGTTCGCCCTGATGCACGGCGTCGGCGAGGCGCGGTTTTGGAAGGCGACCCAGGACTACCTCGCGGAGTACGGCGGCAAGAACGTGGACACCACCGGGTTCTTCCGCTCGTTCGGCAAGAGCCTTGGGGCCGATCTCTCAACCTTCGAGAAGGACTGGTTCCGCACCCCGAGCGCTCCCCCTAAGATCGAGGTTTCGCGCGCGAGCGGCAAGGTCACGCTGAAACAGACCCAGGCGCACCCCTTCGCGCTCTACCTTGACGTGTGGGCTCTCGGTAAGGACGACGTCTGGACGAAAAAACGCGTCCCGGTGCGCGGCGCGACCACCGTGGTCGAAGGACTGCCCGACGGTCCCGTCCTCGTGGACGCCGAGGGCTATTTTCCCCTCGAGGCCTCTTACGAAGGTCTGACGAAGGAGGAGCGGATGCGTCTCTGGGATCACGCCCCGAACGCGGCGGCGAAGATGCGGATGGTCGGCTCGCTCATGGGCGTCCTTACGCCCGAGGAGATGAACGGGCTGGTCAAAGCCGCCAGCCCGCACCTTCAGGCGCGCCTGATCCGCTACTCGACCTCGCTCGACGATCTGCTGACGATGACCAAGGGAACGGACGGACGGCTCGCCCAGGCCGCCTTGGAGCGCCTGCGCGCTCTACCCAAAACCGGCGCCGCCCTCTCCCGGCTTCAGGAAGTCTGGGACGACACGACCGCCAACCCCGACCTGCGCCTCACGGCGGTCCAGTCGCTCTACGCCTTGACCAAGGACGCCGCCGTCCTCAACGCGGCCTCTATGACCGACCGCTACGACGACGGCTACCGAACCTGGGCCTTGGGGCGGCTCGCGGAAGCCGATCCCGATCGGGCGCGCGATGTGGCCCTCGCCGCCCTTAAGGGCGGCGCGACCGAGCCCGTACGCCTCACCGCGATTGCGGTCCTTGGGCGGGTGAAGGACAAGCCGGGCGAGCGGCGCGCCTACGATGCCCTTGCCGCGATCATGACCGAGCGATCCAATTCGCCCCTGCGCGCCGCGATAGCCGCCCTCGGCGAGTATGGCGACAAGGCCGCGATCCCGCTTCTCAAGGCCCGCCAGGACCATGGTCTCCACTTCGTCCGGGGCGACGTAACCCGGGCGCTCGCCCAGCTCGGAGGGTAGCCCCTCCGAGCTGGTTCAGTCCCGTCCTTAAGGGATGGGCACCGGAACGGCCCTCCGACCGTAGTCTTGAACCATGGGCTACGAACGAAAGGGTGCGAGCTTCAATTTTATGGGGTTCGTGCCCGTTGGGAAGACGGTCCGGGTCGTGGAGGATGTCGAGGAGACGCCCGTGCTGATGCGCCCGCCGCTCCCCGCCGCTCGGAGCGTCGGCGGCACGGTGGAGATGTCCGCCGCCGAGTTCGGACGGGAGCGGCGAACGCGCCGCTTCACCTTAGGCTGACCCTGCCTCTAGCGGCGTCCTCGAATCGGGTGGGCGGCCACGCCTTCGAAGGTCTGCTTGACCGGCAGGATGTCGCCGTTCTTGTCGAACACGAGCCGGTCCATGCAGACCGCGCGCTGGTCCCGGCCGTTCTCGTCCAGCGGGCGTCGGTGGTAGCAGATCACGTAATCGTCCTTGGTGCCGGGCAGCTTGAACACCGAGTGGTGTCCCGCGCTCTTGCCCACGGCGGGGTCGGTCCCCAGAATCTTGCCCGCCCGCACGAACGGTCCGAGCGGCGACGTCGCCTTGGCGTACGCCACCCCGTAGGTGTCGTTGCCCCATCCGCCCTCGGACCACATAAAGTAGTAGATGCCCTTGCGCTTGAGCATGAACGAGCCCTCGACGTAGTGCTCCGGCGTAACCTCCTTGAACTCGCCTTCCGTGTGGATCATGTCCTTGGCGAGCCGCACCACGTTCGCGTGGCCCCAACCGCCGTAGTAGAGGTAGGCCTGTCCGTCGTCGTCCAGGAACGCCATCTGGTCGATCGGCTCCGCGCCGTTGATCACATCCTTGATCAGCGGTTTGCCGAGCGCGTCCTTGAACGGCCCCGCCGGGCTCTTGCTCGTCGCCACCCCGATGCCCGCCCCGTCGCCCGCGCCGAAGTAGAAGTAGTACGTCCCGTCGCGGAACACGACCGACGGGGCCCAGGCCGCGCGGTTGGTGCTCCAGGGCACGTCCTTGAAGTCGAGGATGCGTCCTTCGCGATGCCAGCTCACGAGGTCGCTCGACGAGAACGCCTCGAAGAAGGTCTGCTTCTCGTAGGCCGCCGAGTAGGTGGGGTAGACGTAGTACCGTCCCTCGTAGACGTGCGCCTCGGGGTCGGCGTACCAGCCGCCGAACACGGGGTTGTTGGAGGTCTTAGGGGTCTGGAGGACGATCAGGGCGAGAAGGGCGGTGGTCATGGTCGATCGAAGCCCGCTTCGTCGCGCGCCCCTTCACTTTATCCGCTCCGCACGCCGCCTGTTCTCACGCGTCTCTGAAGTGTGGGTCGCAAGAAGGTCCTGATGGAAACGTTCGGACGGAGCCTGAGGAATCCAGTCTCGATGCTCATAGTCCTAACCGTCGTCTTGCGAACGGTCTCACGCTATGGCTAAATAGCTCAAAACTAAAAAACGAAGAGGAAAATTTCGAAAAACGGACCTAATCCCGGAGTCGTGCGATCTTGCGTGAACGAGGAGAAAGGATCGATGCAGGTTTAAACCGTTCAATCGTCATTCGTTTGCGACCGAAGATCAAAGATCGTCTTAGCCCGGCTACAGGGCAAGAAGAACACTTATTTTCTTCTAGGTGCTTTTACATTTTACAACACGCCTAGTTCGTGTATATTGAGGACGCATTCCGCATCTAAGCGGGAGCGAAGAGGGGCACGATCCTTCGACCATTCGAGGACTCGGCCCGCGCGATGGAGATCGCCGGGCCTTTTTTCTCAAGCTCCGCCCCGCGGAACTTCGAGCGGCCTCCGACTTAGCGTCGAGAAGGGCGAGCGCCGCGCCAGGAGTGGGAGGAAAGCAACGAAAACGTGCTGAAACGGCTGTTGGTCGCACTGGATTCAGGTTTGCCAAAAGGCTACTCCGGGTTCCGCGCCGGTTATCTGGACGCTGACGATGAGATCCGGCGAGGCAAGCGGGTGCGCCTTGTAGACCCTCGCGAGCCCGTTGCTCTTGAGGACTTGTACGAGAACGCTCCGTGTGAAGCGAACTTGAGCCTCATGGAGGGGATCTGCCTCTCGGTCGGCGGTCTCGACACAACCCTGGGCATGCCGCAGGCCGACGAGTCCGTCGACGATGCGGATACCCGGGTTCTGCTGGACGTCACCGAAGCTCGTCTCCACACCGTCGCGCTCGAGTCGCGCCAGAGAGTTCCGAGGATTCGGTTTATCCGTGCGATGGGAAACGTCGGGACGCCCGTGGCTCTCGCGTTCGAGTGCTCGATCGACGTCGCCAAGGCTTTTCCGGCCACGTCCCCCGGCTATACGCCTTGATTACTGGGCCACCTGAACGACTTGGGATCCTTCTTCGAGGACGCGGTCGTCGATCTCGCCGTAGGCTTCCGCGACGCCGACGACATTCTGCCGCTAAGGTGCGTCGCTCGCGAACGACCGCGTTTGGAGAAGGCGCTCGCCTACCCTCGGACCTTACGGATGTGCGAGCGGGTACGCCTAAGAACGGAGCGAGAAGGCTGTGAAGATGGACGAACGTTCCTCGACTACGAAGCCGAGAGATAACCGCTTTGATTTTCGTCGCACGAGAGGCCTCGCGCTTCCGTCGACTTACTCGCTTCAGACCCGTCGGGACCGGCGCGCCGGCGAACGGAGGTTCCGCTCTCCTCGCGCGTTCCACCTTTGTGGGTTGAGGGACGGCTGGAACGCAGAAGCGCGGCGAGGACCAATAGGTAGACTCAGGGGGAAACGGCCTACGATTCTTCGCAGGCTAGACCCCCGGACCTTCCAAACATGAGCATGAAGCGCGTCTATCTTTTCCGCGAGGGCGACAAGTCCCAACGCGACCTCCTTGGCGGCAAGGGAGCGAACCTCGCCGAGATGACCAACATCGGTCTCCCCGTTCCTCCCGGATTCACCATCACCACCGAGGTCTGCACGGAGTACTACGCCGACGGCAAGAAGCTGCCGGACGGGCTGATGGACGAGATCGAGACGGCCCTCAAGGACGTCGAGAAGGATCAGGGCAAGACGCTGGGCGATCCCCAGAACCCCCTCCTCCTCTCCGTCCGCTCGGGCGCGAAGTTCTCCATGCCCGGCATGATGGACACCGTCCTCAACCTCGGCCTGAACGACGAGGTCGCGGAAGGCATGATCGCGAAGGGCGCCGACGCGCGGTTCGTCTACGACTCCTACCGCCGCCTCATCATGATGCTGTCGGACGTCGCGTTCGGCGACCGCTACGAGGGCATCTCCAAGCACTCCCTGGAGCACATGTTCTACGACATGAAGGCCGAGCTCGGCGTGAAGGAGGACCTGGAGGTCCCGGCCGAGAAGCTCAAGGAGCTTTGCGAGCGCTACAAGGCGTACGTCCAGAGCAAGGGCGTGACCTTCCCGCAGGACGCCCGCGAGCAGATGAAGGAGGCCGTCGAGGCCGTGTTTCGCTCCTGGAACAACGACCGCGCCATCATCTACCGCCGCAAGGAGAAGATCGACGACGCGATCGGCACCGCCGTCAACGTGCAGGCGATGGTCTTCGGCAACATGGGCGACGACTGCGGCACCGGCGTGGCCTTCACCCGCAACGCCTCCACCGGCGAGAACGTCGTGTTCGGCGAGTACCTCATGAACGCCCAGGGAGAGGACGTGGTCGCTGGCGTGCGCACCCCCCTTCCCCTCGAAGAGCTGAACGTCCAGAACCCCGCGATCTTCAACGAGTTCGTCGAGGTCTGCAAGACCCTTGAAGGCCACTACAAGGACATGCAGGACATCGAGTTCACGATCGAGCGCAACAAGCTGTTCATCCTGCAGTGCCGCTCCGGCAAGCGCACCGGCACCGCCGCCGTGAAG
Organism: uncultured Fimbriimonas sp.; assembly: GCA_964516175.1. Taxonomy (GTDB): domain Bacteria; phylum Armatimonadota; class Fimbriimonadia; order Fimbriimonadales; family Fimbriimonadaceae; genus Fimbriimonas. The sequence goes on from CAZEWR010000004.1 coordinate 172,951, forward strand.
ATCGCGGTGGACCGCGTGAACGAAGGCCTCATCTCCAAGGAGGAAGCCGTCGCGAGCGTCAATCCCGACTTGCTCAACCAGGTCCTGCTCCCCGTCATCGCCCCCGGCACCAAGTACGACGTGATCGCGAAGGGACTGCCCGCCGGCCCCGGCGCCGCCACCGGCATCGCCGTCTTCGACGCGAACCGCGCGGCGGAGATGGGCAAGGGCGGCCAGGGCCAGAAGGTCATCCTGGTCCGCGCCGACACCTCGCCGGACGACCTCGCGGGCATGCTCGCGGCCCAGGGCGTCCTCACCGAGCGCGGCGGCATGACGAGCCACGCGGCCCTCGTGGCCCGCGGCTTCGGCATCCCGACCGTCGCCGGCTGCTCCTCCATCCGCGTCGACGCGGAGAAGCGGCAGTTCACGATCGGCGACGTCACGATCAAGGAGGGCGACTTCATCTCCCTCAACGGCGGCCAGGGCGAGGTCATCCACGGCCAGGTCCCCGTCGAGGACGCGAAGATGACGGGCGACTTCGGCACCTTCATGGGCTGGGCCGACGAGTACCGCACCATGGGCGTCCGCGCCAACGCGGACTCGCCCTCCGACGTCAAGAAGGCGATCGAGCTGGGCGCCGAGGGCGTGGGCCTCACCCGCACCGAGCACATGTTCTTCGAAGGCGACCGCCGCCCGGTCGTCGTCTCGATGATCCTGGACATCGACAACGCCGCGACCCGCAAGTCGAAGCTGGGCGAGCTTCTCGACTTTCAGCGCGAGGACTTCAAGGGCATCTTCGAGGCGCTGGAAGGCAAGCCCGCCACGATCCGCCTCATCGACCCGCCGCTCCACGAGTTCCTCCCGAACCTCACCGAGCTGACCGCCGAGGTGGCGGTCGACAAGGCCGAGGGCAAGGCCGACGCGGACAAGGAGACCATGCTCCGCGCCGCCGAGTCCATGCACGAGATCAACCCGATGCTCGGTCTGCGCGGCGTCCGCCTCTCCATCGTCTACCCGGAGATCGTCGAGATGCAGGTCCGCGCGATCCTCGAAGGCGCGGCGGCGGTGATCAAGGCGGGCGGCAAGGCCGTCCCCGAGATCATGATCCCGCTCGTGGGCCACATCAACGAGCTGACCACGATCAAGGCCGACCTGGAGAAGACCGCGAAGGCGGTCGAGTCCGAGCAGGGCGTCTCGATCCCCTACTCGTTCGGCACCATGATCGAAGTCCCGCGCGGCGCCCTCACCGCCGACGAGATCGCCAAGGAGGCCGAGTTCTTCTCCTTCGGCACGAACGACCTCACGCAGATGACCTTCGGCTTCTCGCGCGACGACTCGGACAAGTTCCTCAAGCCGTACGTCGAGCGCAAGATCCTGCCCGGTGACCCGTTCGAGTCGATCGACCGCAAGGGTGTGGGCCAGCTCATGCAGATCGCGATCGACAAGGCGAAGACCGTCCGCCCGAACATCAAGCTCGGCATCTGCGGCGAGCACGGCGGCGACCCCTCGTCCGTCCAGTTCTGCCACGAGATCGGCCTGAACTACGTGTCCTGCTCCCCCTTCCGCGTCCCGATCGCCCGCCTCGCGGCCGCCCAGGCCGCCCTCGGCAAAGGCGTCTCGGACAAGTAAGCTCCCTTGGGACCGCCGAGTAGCGCTCGGCGAGAGAGGCCCGGCGGTCGAAGACCGCCGGGCCTCTCTCTATTGGAAATGCCTCACGGCTGGTTCATGCTTTGGCACCTGATCCTCAAGCGCCGCTCGCCGGGCGACATGGCCGATGTCGCGCTCGACTGCTTGAAAGAGATCCTCGCCCTCCCTGACGGGCGATGCCAAGGCGCCGCCCTTCACGGCCTCAACCACCTTCGGCATCCCGACCGCCCTGCCGTCGTCCAGCGCTGGATCGACCTCTACGGTAAGGGCTGGAACCGCGAGTGGCTCGAAGCCTTCCGCGATGGAAGCGCTTTGTAGACTGATCGTATGGCCCGGCCCGCCGCCCTTCGCCTCTCTGCCGAGGCGTACCTGCGCCAAGAGGCGACCGCCCACGAGCGGAGCGAGTATCGCGACGGCGTGATGTACGGAATGTCGGGCGGAAGCCTGAACCACGGAACGCTCGTTCACGCGCTCCACGGCGCTCTGATCGACGGAACCGAAGGGACGCCCTGCCGCTCGTTTGGCTCCAAGATCAAACTCCGCGTCGAAGTGGCCGACGCCTACGACTATCCCGACGCGATGGTCGTGTGCGGCGAAGTCGAGGTCGAGTCCGAAACCGCCGGGATCGTCAAGAACCCCGTCGCCGTGTTCGAGGTGCTTTCGCCCGGAACCGGACGGTACGACAAGGACGAGAAGTTCCTCGACTACCAGACCGTGCCCCGCGTGCGGGAGATCGTGTTCTCCCACTTGGAGCGACAGCTCGGTGAACGGTACGAGCGGCAGGAGGGCGGAATCTGGCGTTACACCGCCGACGTTGGCGACGTCGTTGTTCCCATCGCCGTCGCCGAACTCGATCTCGGCCGCCTTTACGCGCGTCTGCGTTTCGAAGGACCCTCTGGAGTGGCGAACCCCAGTCCGATACAGGAGTAATCTTGGATCCATGCCACACGAAGCGATCGGTCGGGAACTGGATGAGTGTCTTGCGAGCGGCGAGTTCGTCGCCTACCACAAGTGGGGCGACGATCCGAGCATCTTCCTCGTGGGCGTGGTCCAAGACTTGACCCCAACGAAGGCGACGTTCCAGAGCGTGGATTCGCGTGGGACGCTCGAAGCCAAGACCGACGCCGTGCCGCTTCGGCTGATCCATACCCTCGACCGGGGAACCCCCTACTTACATCGTCTAAGGACGCTCTACGAGATTGGACCGGCGGAACCCGTCGAGACTCACGAGGCCCGCAAGGCCGCCGAGATTCGCCGCCTTCTGGAAGAGGCGGCACGAAAGGAGAACGTCGTGCGGATCTGGACCTCGGCGGAGGAGTCGAGCGACGTGCTCGTGCTCGCCATCGACGACGAAACCGTCGCCGTCACCACCGTGTTCGACGCGAAGCGGATCGAAGGACACTCCGTCATCCGCCTGAAGCGGATCGTGCGGGCGCGGTACGGCGCGTCGGAAGGCGACGATACACGGGTCTATCGAGAAGGCGAGCGCGCTCGGTAGGAAGCCGTCGGTCGCTCTTGCGGCAACCGCTCACGGACCGAAAGAGGCTCGCTCCGGGTCTACTCTTCCCGTGGAGCCCGGTGGAGAAAGCCTGATCCTGCGTCCCATCGGGCACGTCCGAACCGCCAAGCGGCTCAAATTCGACGCGCCGCACCAGCCGGACGCGGATGCGGAAGAGACGAACCGCATCGAGCTTCTATCGGGCTCGGAGTTCGAACGCGCGCTCGATGATCTGGCGGGTTTCGAGCGGATCTGGCTCGTCTGGTGGTTCCACCGCAACGCGTCGTGGCGACCCCGGGTCCTGCCGCCGCGCGGTCCCGCCAAGCGGCGGGGCGTGTTCGCGACGCGTTCCCCCCACCGGCCGAATCCTCTGGGGCTGACCTGTGTGCGGCTCCTCGGGGTGCAAGGGCGGGTCCTGACCGTCGGCCCGCTGGATCTCGTGGACGGGACGCCGATCCTCGACGTTAAGCCGTACCTGCCGCAGGTCGACGCCTTTCCCGGCTCCAAGGCGGGCTGGATCGACGAGATCGACGCCGAACTCGCCGGGCGTGAGCGGTACGAGATCGAAGTCCAACCGCTCGCCGCGCGGCAGCTCGCCTACCTCCGAGACGCTTGGGACGTCGACTTCACCGAGCGCGCTTTCGGCATCCTGGGTCTAGATCCGACGCCTCACCGCACTCGGCGTATCCTGCGCGTCGACGACCGGCTGCTCCGGCTCGCCTGCGGACCGTGGCGGCTCTACTACACCCTTGAGGGACGCCGGGTTTCCGTCGAGTCGATCGCCAGCGGCTACGCCGACTCGATCCACGCGGAAGCCCCGGATCGCGCCGCCCACGCCGCCTTCGTCCAGCGGGTGTTCGGAGACGCCTGAGCGGCTTCCGTTTCGTACGCGACCGAGACTCCGAGCCTCGCGGTTTCCTTGGCCGAGGTCTACGAGCGAGTGCGGCGCGCTCCGGATTCGCCGCTCCGCTAGCCTAGACCGGAAGGCGGTTGATCTCTTGGAACGCTTCCAGCGCCTTGTTGCGGATAGCCATGGTGAGCTGGAACGAGGTACTCGCCTTCTCCTGCGCGATCATCACGTCCTGGATATCGACGTCCTTGCGGCCGGAGAGAAAGTCCTGCTGGATCGACTTCGAGTCGTTCTGGGCCCCGTTGACCTCTTCCAGCGCGTTCACGAGCATCTTGCCGAAGTCCTCGCCGCCGCTCTCCTGCGCCTTAGGTTTGGCGGACGGAAAGTCGGCGATGCCCCCGGAGGCCGCGAGTCGCTGCAGGGCGGGATTCAACATCAGACCTTGCCGATCTCGAGCGCGCTCTTCGCCATGCCCTTGGCCGCGTTGAACGCCTTGACGTTCGCCTCGTAGGCGCGCGTCGCGCTCATCATGTCCACCATCTCGTTCACCGGATTGATCTGGGTCTTGAAGACGGTGCCGCGCCCGTCGACGCCGGGCTGCTCGGGAAGGACCTGGGTCTCGACGCTGTTCACGTCGTCCACGAGGCCCACGATACGGACGCCGTCCGGACCTCCCTGGACCTCGACCATCTTCCGGTAGAACGGTGTCCCCCCCGGCTGGTTCGTCACGGTGTTGGTGTTGGCCATGTTGTTCGCCGTCGTGTCCATGCGGAAACGTTCGACGGTCATGCCGCTGGCCGAGAGGCCCATAGAGCGGAAAAGGCTCACTTGCCCTCCCGGATCGCGCTCTTGAGGTTGGAGAAGTAGCCCGCCGTCAGGTCGGAGATCGTCTGGAACCGAAGCTCCGTCTGGGCGATGCCCAGGGCCTCCTGCTCCGGGTCGACCGACGAGCCGTCGACCCGAACCGACCCCTCGGATTCCGTCACGCCCGACTCGACCCCGCCCCGCGCGCTTCCGAGACCGGCCTTGCCCATCTCGTCGGAGAGCGCGACGTTGAAGTCCACGTCGCGCCGCTTGTAGCCGGGGACGTTCGCGTTCGCGAGGTTGTCCATCAACACGCCCTGCCGCAGCGAGGCCCGGTTTAGGCCACGCTGGAGGTCGTTCAGATGCGGAGAGAAGAGTTGGTCGAGCATGGAGAGGGCTCCTGGTAGGGTTATCGGCAAAGGCCCGGAAAAAGAGAGGGCTTTCAGAACCGCTCGCCGACCGTTGTCCCATCCCAAGCGCCCTCTAGCTCAGGAAGTAGCGTGGGTTGGCGACGACCACCCCGGGGCGGGAGGCCATCGCGTCCTTCATCTGGGAGGCGACGTTCTCGACGAGGAGGCGGTGGACCCAGTTCTTGCTGACCGCCTCCGCGACGATCACCGTGATCAGGTGGTCGGGATGACGGGCGCGAAGCCCGTCGACGTAGTCGCGCATGGGATCGATCAGCGAGCGGTACGGCGAGGGAAGGACGTAGAGCGGAACGTCGGGAGCGTGCTCCCGCCACGCTCGCTGGGTCTCGAAAAGCGCGCGGTCGTTGAGGGTGATGTGGACCGCCTGACACTCCCCCTTCATCTGGCGGGCGTACTCGAGCCCGACCAGGATGCCCCGGTGGACCCGCGGCACCAACAGGACGGAGATCTGACCCGCGTAGGCGCGCACCGGCTCGCCATTGGCGAGGTCGAGCTGCCGCGAGACGACCGCGTAGCGACGATGGATCGCGAGGAACGCCGCGACGATGACGGGGATCAGGACGATCACGATCCACGCCCCCTCCTTGAACTTGGTGACCCCGATGATCACCGTAACGATCGCGCACAGAGCGGCTCCGATACCGTTGATCGTCGCGCTCTTCTGCCATCCCACCGCGCGCTCCTTCTGCCAGTGACGTACCATCCCGACCTGCGAGAGGGTGAACGCGGTGAACACCCCGACCGCGTACAGGGGAAGCAGCGCGTCGAGCTGGCCGTTGAAGGCGACGATCAGGGCCGCCGCCGCGACGGCGAGGACGACGATGCCGTTGTGGAACACCAGCTTGTCGCCGAGGCGCGCGAGATAGCGGGGAAGGTAGCCGTCGCGCGAGATCAGGCTCGCCAGACGCGGAAAGTCGGCGAAGGCGGTGTTCGCGGCGAGAACGAGGATCAGGGCGACGAAGATCTGGAGGCCGTAGAAGCCGACGCTGTTCTTGCCGAAGGCGAAGGCGGCCACCTGTGCGGTGAGCGTCAGGTAGTGAGGGCTGTTTCCCTCGTAGACGCGGAAGTGGGCGTAGTGCTCGGGCAGATGCAGGGCGACGTACCCCAGCCCGAGGAAAAGGAACGTGAGCAGGCTGGACATCATCACCAGCGTCTTGCCCGCGTTCTTGCTCTCGGGAGCCTTGAACGCCTGGACGCCGTTGCTCACCGCCTCGATCCCCGTAAGGGCGGTGCACCCGGCGGCGAAGGCCCGCAGAACGATAAACCACGGCAGAACGTTCGCCTCTTTGCCCACGACGTCGCTCTCGACGTGGAAAGGGATCACCGGCGTGTGGGCGATGCTCCAGATCCCCGCGACGATCACCGCCGCCATCGCGAGCACGAAGCCGTAGGTCGGGATCGCGAACAGCGAGCCCGACTCGCGCAGGCCACGCAGGTTCGCGAAGGCGATCACCGCGATGCACAGGATCGACAGGGTGACCGTCGCGTCGGGAACGTGCTGACGGATGTGCGGGAAGGCGGAAAGGATCGCCGCGATGCCCGCCGCCACCGAGACCGAGACGGTCAGGATGTAGTCGATGAGCAAGGCCGCCGCCGCGACGAGGCCCGGACCCGCGCCGAGGTTCTCCGAGGCGACGATGTAGGAGCCGCCCCCGCTCGGATAGGCGTTGATCGTCTGTCGGTAGGAGACGCTCACGAACACGATCAGGGCCACGATCGCGAAGGAGATCCAGATCTGAAAGTGCAAGGTCGCCTGCCCCAGGTAGGCGAGCACCAAGAGGATCGCCTCTGTCGCGTAGGCGACGGACGAAAGCGCGTCGGAGGAGAAGACGGGCAGCCCGAGAAGGGGCGAAAGCCGCTCGTGGTGCGCCTCGGAGGTCGGGATGGGACGGCCGAGAAGGCTCCGGCGGAGGCTCTTGCGTCGCTTGGACGCGGGAATCTGGCTCATAGGTCTGGGCTTCGAAACGCCCAGAGCTTAAGGATGTCGTGGAGAATGGCCCGCCCGGCCTAAAGATTCCGTAAAGATTCGCCGCGCGCCCCTCCGCACGGAATCGCCCGCCCGCTCGTAGAAACCTCCGTCCGTGACCGACCCCAAACCCCTCGCCGCCCCCCTCCTCGCCTGGTACGACGCCCACCGGAGGGATCTCCCCTGGCGGCGGACCCGCGATCCCTACGCGATCTGGGCGAGCGAGATCATGGCCCAGCAGACCCAGGTCGCCACCGTGATCCCCTACTGGGAGCGCTGGCTGGCGCGGTTCCCGACCGTCGAGGCGCTGGCCGCGGCCGACGAGGCGGACGTCCTGGCCCAGTGGCAGGGACTGGGCTACTACCGACGGGCGCGGTTCTTCCTCGCCGGCGCGCGGTGGGTCGCCGTCCACGGCATGCCCAAAACGGCGACGGATTGGAAGAAGGTTCCCGGAGTGGGCGCCTACACCGCCGGGGCGATCGCCAGCATCGCCTTCGACGATCCGTCCCCCCTCGTCGACGGCAACGTGGAACGGGTCTATGCCCGGCTGACCGACGATCCCGCCGCCGACGCCGCCCTCCACCGCAACGCTTGGCGATGGGCCACGGAGAACCTGTACGAGCCGAGGCCGGGCGACTGGAACCAAGCCCTCATGGAACTGGGCGCGACGGTCTGCGTCCCGCGCCAGCCCCTGTGCGGCGCGTGCCCCTTGCAGGAGCGGTGCCTGGCGTTCGCGCGGGAGACGCAGACGGTCCGCCCCGCGCCCGCGAAACGGAAGGCGACCGTCGAGCTCCGCTTCGCGGTATGGGTACCGACGTTCGAGGGCGCGTACGGGATGCGGCAGATCCCTTCCGGCGAGTGGTGGGAAGGCATGTGGGAGTTCCCCCGCGCGCCGCTGGACGCCGAGGCGTCGCTTCTGGAGACCGTCGGCGAGGGCTGGCGCCAGGAAGCGGGCGTAGTCCGGCACGGCGTGACCCACCACCGCATCGAGAACCGGGTCTCGCTCGTGCGGTGCGAAGAGCGCTCGCCCGATCTTGAGTGGTTCGCGGAGGACGAACTCGCCGCCCTCCCGATCCCGACTCCGCAACGGCGGGCCCTGGCCCTGACGAAAAAGCTGTAGGGGAGCCGTTCGCCGGGGTGTTTCTCGCCGAACCGGATCGGAACTCCCGCCCGTCCGAAAAGGAGTGGAAGCCAGCGAGCGTTTAGGCCGGTCGGTACTCGGCGCGATGGTCGGCGACGCACTCGGCCTTCCCTACGAAGGATTGGCGCCCAAGCGGGCGCGCCGTCTCCTCAAAGGCCCGGTGCGGCCCCGGCTCGCGTTCGGACGCATGATGATCAGCGACGACGGCGAGCACGCGCTCATGACGATGGAGGCGCTGCTCGCGAACCGCAGCCTCGACCGCGAACTGGCGAGCCGCCTCAAACGATGGTTCCTCCTGCTCCCGGCGGGCATGGGTCTGGCCACCGCGAAGGCGTGCCTGCGTCTGCTGGCGGGCGTCTCGCCCGACCGAAGCGGAGTGCCCTCGGCGGGCAACGGGGCGGCGATGCGGGCGGCCGCCGTCGGGGCCTATCACGCGGACGATCCCGAAGGAATGGAGGCCGCGATCGCCCGCGTCGCGCGCATCACCCACACGGACGAGCGTGCCGTCCTGGGCGCGCGGCTCGTCGCCCTCGCCGCAGCCTGCGCGGCCCGGGGCGAAGAGGCTCGGTTCCCCGAACTCGCAAAGGCCGTCGCGCCCGACTGGCCCCTGGACTTCGCGTCGGAGAAAGGCCCCTCGGGCTACGTGCTCCAGACCGTGCCCGCCGCTCTCGGCACGTGGCTGCGCCACCCGAGGGACTACCGTGCCGCCGTGACGGAGGCGATCGAGAGGGGGGGCGACGCGGACACGGTCGCCGCGATCGTCGGCGGCATCGTGGGGATCGCCGATCCGCCCCCTCCCGAATGGGTGGACGCCCTCTGGGAGCCTCTGCGAGGACCGGCGTACGTGCGCGCCCTCGCGCACGGAACGCGTCCGGGCGGCCCGTGGATCGTCCACGCGCCGCGCAACCTCCTCTTCCTCCTGATCGTGCTGGCGCACGGCTTCCGGCGTCTCGCCCCTTAGAACCGAGGCTAGACCGACGACTCGTCCGCCCGCAGCGCCCGCAGGAGCCCGAACGTGATCACGAGCACCATCGCGAAAAGGGTGTAGGCGACCGCCGAGGCGTAACCGAGCTGGTAGTTGCTGAACCCCTGCTGATACATGTAGAGGATCACCGAAAGGGTCGAGTACGCCGGACCGCCGCCGCCGTTCGTGATGATGTAGATCTGGCCGAACACCTGCGACGCCCCGATCACCGACATGACGATGCCGAACGCCAGCGCGGGACGGATCACCGGCAGGGTGATCTGCCGGAAACGGTGGAACCCCTCCGATCCGTCGAGCGAGGCCGCCTCGTTCAGCTCCTTGGGAACGCCCTTCAGGGCGGCGAGGTAGACGAGCATGTTGCCGCCCGCGCCCCACCAGACCGACATCAGCGCGAAGCTGGGAAGGGCGAGCTTCGTGCTTCCCAGCCATGGGATCGACGTGACGCCCCAGTGCGAGAGGATCGGGTCGATCGAACGGTTGAGAAGGCCGCTCCCCGGATCGTAGATCCAGCGCCACAGGAGCGCGACCACGGTGACGCTCAGGACGACCGGCAGGTAGAAGACGACCTTCAGCAGGCTCGTGGTGCGGTAGTTCTGGTTCAGTCCCGTCGCCAGAGCGAGCGAGAGGGCGTTGCCGAACGGCACCGTCATCAGGACGAAGAGCGCGGTGCGGACGAAAGAGATGCGGAAAAGCTCGTCCTTGAGGATGTCGCCGTAGTTGCCCGCCCCTACGAAAGGCGTCTGGTGGCTCAGAAGCTGCCACTTGTGGAGGGAGATCCAAAAGCCGTAGAGAAGCGGGACGAGGAGGAACGTGGTGAAAAGGAGGCCGTAGGGCAGGAGGAAGCCGAAAGCGGCCAGCCCGTCGCGCCGCCTCATCGGCGCCTCAGCACGGCGTCGATGCGCCGCGAGGCGGTCTCGAACGTCGCTCGCGCGGGCTCGTCGTTCATCAGGATCGCTTCCCAAGAGGCATCGGCGAAGCTGCCCACTTGGCCGATCACCGGGCTCTGGGGCTCGTACTGGACGTAACCGAGCTGACGAGAGGCTTGGTACTGCTCTTCCATCTTCCGGAACTCGGGGCTGTTCAGGTCTTTCAGGCGGACCGGACACTGGCCCGCCGCCGCCCATTCGAGTGAGTGGTCGGAAAGGTGCTTGATCAAGGCCCAGGCCCGCTTCTTCCGGGCTTCGGGAAGGCCGACGGGGATGCAGAGCATGTGGGAGCCGCCCCACGTCGCCTGCTTGGGACCGAACTGCGGAACCGGCGCCGCCCCGAAATCCTTCGCGCTCGGACTCGTCTGGAGGTCGTGGACCATGTAGATGCCCTGCATGACCATCGCCGCGCGACCGGTCTTGAAATCGTCCCAGGCGTTGACCCCGGCGGGCGGGGGCGCGATCTTGTAGGTCGCGTAGAACGATCGCGCCTGCTCGACGGCGGCCAGCGACTCCGGAGAGTCGAGCGTGGACCGCTCCCCCTTCGCGTCGATCACGGCGCCCCCGTGCTGGTCCATGATCGCGGTCAGGTTGTTGTGGATCTCCGCGAACTCGAACCCGTACTGGCCTTTCTTCGCGTCCGTCAGCTTGCGCGCGTCTTCGAGAAACTCCTGCAGGTTCGTCGGCGGATGGTCGATTCCCGCCTCGCGGAAAAGCCGCTTGTTGTAGTAGAGGGTGAGCGGCCAGCAGTCGAGGGGCAGGGCGTACTGCGTCCCCTTCCAGAAGCCCGACTCGTAGGGCGTCTTCACGAAATCCTTAGGGCCGAGTCCGCTCGCTTTGACGAGGTCGCCGATGGGCTCCAGGGCTCCGGCGTCCGCGTACTGCGGCAGGCGGCTGACCTGCATGACGAACACGTCCGGGGCCCCGCCGAAGGCCATTCCCAGGGTCACCTTGTCGTAGTAGGTGTTCCAGGGAATGATCTGCATCTCGAACTTCGCGTCGGGATGCGCCTTGTTGTAGCCTTCGACGATCCCCTTCATCGTCGTGCCGTCCGGGCCGGAAAAGCCGTTCCAGAAGCGTAGGGGCGTGTTCGCGTCCACCTTGCTGGCGTCTCGGCAGCCTCCGAGCAGAACCGGGAGGACCAGGACGAAGGCGAGCGGCGTCGCGCGGCTTCTCATCCCCTCTACTGTATTCCAAAAGGGGAATCGAAGGTATCGTTCGGAGAGGCTCGATGACGAACGCCCGCCCTCCGTCCTCTTCCGTCGCCCGTCGGCGACTCGTGCGTGGCTTCTGGCACGTCGTCCTCCTGCTGTTCGCCGTCCTGATGGTCGCGCCGGTGCTGTGGATGGTCTCGACCTCCCTCAAGCCGGAGGGCGAGACGGTTTCGAAGACGATCCACTGGATTCCCGAGCATCCCACCACCGAGAGCTACCGGGCCCTGTTCGGATCGGTAAACGACTTCCCGGTCGGACGGTGGTTCCTCAACTCGATGTTCATTTCCCTCACGGGCACCCTGCTCGTGCTGACCGTGACGAGCATGGCGGCCTACGCCCTCTCCCGTCTGCGGTTCCGGGGCCGGGAAGGGCTGTTCCGGCTCGTGCTCGCGACCCTGATGATCCCCGCGCCCGTGACCCTCATCCCGGTGTTCGTGATCATCACGCGCCTGGGACTCTTCGACCGCTATCCCGCCCTGATCCTTCCGGGCGGGGCGAGCGCGTTCGGGGTGTTCCTCCTGCGCCAGTTCTTCCTCGGCATCCCCATGGAGCTTGAGGAGGCGGCGTTCCTCGACGGCGCCTCGCACCTGCGGGTGTTCGCGCAGGTCATGGTCCCCTTGTGCAAGCCCGCCCTGGGTACCCTCGCGATCTTCACCTTTATCGGCTTCTGGAACGACTTCGCCTGGCCCCTTATCGTGACCAACGACCTCCAGATGCGAACCCTCCCCGTCGGCCTCGCGATCTTCCAAGGGCAGTACGTCACCCAATACTCGATGCTGATGGCGGCGGCCGTGCTGGCGACCGTCCCGATGCTCGTCGCCTTCCTGGTGTTCCAGAAGAACATCACCGAAGGCATCGCCATGACCGGGCTTAAGTAGGTCGTAGGAGCGTCGGGCGGCCCTCCCCGACGCCCCTACGCTCCGACCACTCTCAGGATCGCCCGCATCGCGCCAAGGTGGTAGGCGACGTGGGGCAGGGGAGCGAGAAACATCAAGGGGCCGTTCTCCACGCTCCAGTCGCCGTTGCCCGCCAGCCAGGCGACGGCACGGGCGTAGCGATCCTTGATCTCCGCGCGCAAGGCGTTCCACTCCTCGTCGCTCACGACATCCTTCGCCCAGGTCGATTCCCAATCACCCTCGGGATTCGCGTCGCCTTCGGGCGTGTTGAGCCAGTGGAGGATGTACCGCAGATGGTAGGCGTGGGCCGCGAGGGTCGGCAGGCCGTAGCCAGGATCGTGCGACGCGGTCATCGCGTCGACCGCGTCGAGAGTCGGCAATAGCGCCTCCCGATCCTGGACGAACCAAGTGGAGACTTTCCCCTCCGGCTTCCCCTCGAACGCCTCGCGGAACAGGGTCGCCGCCGCCGATTGCAGACCGTCTTGCATAGGCTTAGGATAGCGGATGCGCACGAAGGGAACTCAGCGGAAGCGCTAATCTCCTAAGGAAAGGTGTGAGGCTTCGCTTTCCAACCCTGAAAGGAGTATCGGGCACGAAGCGGGACTCAAGCGGCCTCGAAGGAAGTGATGGCGGAAAGATCCAAGGATGCGGAAACGGGCGTGATCTGGCAGGACCCGGAGGTCCGTCAGGCGCTCGACGGCATGGTCGAGCCGCTCGCCGCCCTCGATCGCAACGGGCGGATCGCCTTCGTCAACCGCGCGCTCGCCGAATCCAACCCTGAAAGGAGCCTCGTCGGCGAGGATGCGTGGGCGGCGTGGCCCGAGCTTGAAGACCCCCAGACGCACGAGGCCTTCGACCGCGCCTTCGCGACCGGCCTTCCCGCGCGCCTCCTCCGTCCTCGCCCCGACTCGGACCGAAAGGTCGAGTTCAGCGCCCACCGAAGCGGCGACCACCTGCTCGTCTCGGCCCGTGACGCGGTCGATCCCAAGTCTGTGGGAGGGCGCGAAGGCCCGCTCCAGGCGATGGTCGACGCCCTGCCCCACATCGCTTGGCACACCGACCCGGACGGGCGCGTCGTCGTCAACGATCGTTGGCGCGCCTACTCCGGTTCCGAGGGAACGGGCGTCGAGACTTTCCGCGCCCACGTCCATCCGGACGATCTGTCTCTCACGGAGCGAGCCCTCGAAGGACGATCCCTCGGGAAGGCCTATGAGTACGACCTGCGCGTGCGGGACGCGCGCGGGGTCTACCGCTGGCATCGAGTCCGGGTGGCGCCCTATCGGAGCGCGCCGAACGAGCCCCTGAGCTGGATCGGAACCACGACCGACGTTCACGACGAACGGACGCGCGAGCGGACCCTGCGGCTCCTTTTGGACGTGACGGAGCGGACGCGGATCGTCCACGAGCCCTCCGAGGTCCTGACGATCGCCTTGCGCGCGCTCACCGAAGCCCTCGACCTGTCGTGGGCGACGTACGCGGAGATCTCGGAGGACGGCGAGTCGTTCGTCCGTCTCCAGCAATGGCCCCTGAGCGTCGAAGCCCCCTCCGGACGCCTCGCCTCCCTCGGGGACTCTCTCCTCCAAGACGGACGAGTGGGCCGCACCACGGCGATCGACGACGTACGGACGGCCTACGGCGAAAGGGTCGCCGGCCGCTACGAGGCGCGCGGCTCTCGGGCGTTCGTGAGCGTGCCCCTCGTGAAGCAGGGGCGTTTCGTCGCCGCCCTGGCGGTGCACGTCGGCGCGCCGCGTGCCTGGACGGAGGACGAGATCGAGGCCGTCCGCCTCGTCGCCGACCGTTGCTGGACCGAGATCGAACGGGCTCGAGCGCAAAGGGCGGCTGGAGAGCGGGAGGGCAGACTCCGCGCCTTGGTCGAAGCGAACCCGGTAGGGATCGCGGTGGTGGACGTCGAAACCGGTGTCGCCTTAGAGGCTAACGAGGCGTGTCTGAGGCTCATCGGCCGAACTCGGGGCGAATTGGAGGCGAGAGGGATCGACTTCTACGCGATCTCCTCGGACGATGGCCGTGCCCTCTCCCAATCGCGGATCGACGAGGCTCGACGTACGGGATCGACCGGCTTTTACGAGAAGACCTACGCCCGGCCCGACGGAACGCGCGTCCCCGTGCTCGTCGGGTTCACGCCCCTTGATGCCGAGGTTCGGCGCGTCACCGCCTTCATGCTCGACCTCACCGATCTGCGGCGCGCCGAGCAGGCGGTCGCGGAAGGCGAGCGGCGCTGGCGTCTTCTCGCCGAGACGATCCCGGCGATCGTGTTCAGCCTTCGTCCCGACGGAAGCGTCGAGTACGTCAACTCGCGGGGCGAGGCCTACTTCGGGGAAGGCAAGGCGGCGGAAGCCCTGGGAACCCTTGCCCAATCGATCGCTCGGGGCGAACCCTTCGAGGTCGAACGGCCCTTCGTACGCGCGGATCGCGCGTACCGCTGGCATCTTTGCCGCACCGAACCGATGCGCGACGAGGCGGGAGGCGTCGTCCGCTGGATCGGAACCCTCACCGACGTTCACGAGGCCAAAAGCCGCGAACGGGTTCTCCGGTTCCTGGTCGACCTCGATGACGCCACCGCGAACCTGGAAGAGCCGGCCCACGCCATCCGCGAGATGGCGTTCATGCTCGTGGGGGCGGTGGGCGCCGACCGTTGCGTCTACGCCGAGGTCGTCGGCGACGGATTCACCATCCTTGGCGACTATGCCCGGATCGGGCCTTCGCGAGCGGGCTACCACGCCTTGGACGCCTACGGGGACGGGTACGCGGCGCGTCTGCGGGCGGGAAAGACGTTCGTCGCCGACGATCTCGACGGACTTGAGATTCCACCCGAAGTCCGCGCCGCCTACGCGGCGGCGGGCATCGCCGCCGTCGTGTGCGCCCCCATCGTCCGAGGCGGGCGCCTCGTCGCGACGATGGCCGCCCACCAGAGCCGTCCTCGCCGCTGGACTCCCGAAGAGGTCGACTTGGTCGAGCAGGTGGCAGGCCGTTCCTGGGCCAACATCGAACGGGTGCGAGGGCGCCGTGAACTGCGGGGGAGCGAGGAACGGCTTCGAGAGGCGAACGAGGGCCTGGAACGGAAGGTGTCGGAACGCACCAAGGAGCTTCAGGACGCGAACGACGCGCTCCAAGGCTTCGGGTACCACATCAGCCACGACCTTCGGACACCTCTGCGGGCGATCGTCTCAACGAGTCGAATGATCCAGATGGACTATGGCGATGGGTTACCGGCAGAGGCGCGTACCCTCCTGAGCCGTCAGGCCGAGGCAGCGCGTAAGCTGGGCGAACTGATCGACGATCTGCTCCAACTCTCCCGCCTTTCCCAAGCCGAGCTGGAAAAGTCGACGGTCGACCTGACCACCCTCGCGCGCGACGCCGCCGAAGAGGCGCTTTCCGAGCATCCCCAGACCCGGGTACGAATCGAGGTGACGGACGGTCTCATCGTCCAAGCCGACCCGCGTCTCCTGCGCCTCGCGCTCGTCAACCTGTTCGAGAACGCGGTGAAGTACAGCCCGGGGGGCGGGACGGTGCGGATGTTCCGTCGCCCGAACGGCGACTTCGCGATCTCCGATGAGGGGATCGGCATGGAGCCGCAGTACCTGGAACGGATCTTCGAGCCGTTTCAGCGGCTTCATCGCGATGAGGCGTTCAAGGGAACCGGCATCGGCCTCGCGAACGTCCGACGCGTCCTCACCCGCCATGGCGGCGCTGTGTGGGCCGAAAGCGAGCTGGGCGAAGGCTCGACGTTCGTGATGCGTCTGTAGGAGCGCGGGTGCGTGAGAACCGGGGGGGGCAGACCTCTCCCTGAGGCTCGAGAGCCAGGGGGCTTTCGTCGCGTTCGTGCCCCGGAGCGCCGACGGCGCTCCGGGGGAACGCGGACCGAAAGGCGAGCTGTTCGTAGGGTATGCGCCTCCTCCGACTTCGCCCGGATGCCGAGATGCGGTGCCCGATGGGCCGGTTACCGACCGATCCCCAACGACGAGGAGTTGGACGGTCGGTCTCTTTTCTACGTCCTTCGGTCGTACCCGGTACGCGATCCCGACTCGGACGAAAACGGTTGATCTCGTCATTTATCTCGTTGGAAGCCTGAATCGGTCCCAAAAAGGAGCGGAAAGTCGTAGGGTGTCCGACCCTAAGCGACGTCGCAGGGCTCCCTTCCCCATCCGCGCCGAGACGAACGACTCTGAACTCGCGCTGACCGAACGATCTCAGGCGAAGGGGTGCGGAGATGGAGGTTGGAGAGCCGTCGCTGAACCCTCCGTCGCTAAAGTCTCCGTCGATGCGCAAAGGCCTCGCGACACGCTCTCGTAACGGATGGTAAGGACCGACCTACTTGAGCTTCGCTTCGAACCACGCCACCGTGTCCGCGAGCTTCGGGATAAACGGCGCGCCGCCGTGGACGCCGCCCGGCACGACGATCAGCTTGTGATCCACGCCCGCCGCCGCGAAGGCCGCGTCCATCGCCTGGGATTGCTGGAGAGGCACGAGCGGATCCTTGTCGCCGTGGATCAAGAGCGTCGGCGGGAAGTTCTTCGTCACTCCGTAGATCGGCGAGAGCGACTTGGCGACCGCCTTGGCCTCGTCCATCGTCGCGTCTGGCTTGAGCGGAAAGGCCCCCCGGAAGATCAGGTAGTTGGGCTCGTTGAACGGCATCCGGCCCGGCGTTCCGAAATTGACCATGTCCGTGGGAGGGAACCACGCGACGATCGCGTCGGGCTTGCTGGAAACGCGGTCGATGGGATCGGGCGCGTCGGGCTTGCCGTCGTCGCCCACGACCGCCGACATCAGCGAGAGATGCCCGCCTGCGCTCGATCCGTAGATGCCGATCTTCTTCGGATCGACCCCGTACTTCGCCGCGCTGGCCCGGACGTAGCGCACCGCCCGCGCGATCTGCGCCTCGATCTCGGGGATCTTGTAGCGAGGCTGCGCGCCGTGGACGACCTCGAAGACGGTGATCCCGCGATCGGTGAAGGCGTTGGCGAGATCGGGGTTGATCCCGCTATGGTCGGAGTACCAGCCCCCGCTCACGATAGAGATCACCGCCTCGCCGTTGGGCTTGGCCGGTCGGAAGGCGTCCATCGTGAAGGCCGCCCCGGCCTGCTTCATGTAGATCAGGTCGTGGTCGACCGCCTTCGTCTGCGGCCGGGCGAAGACCACGGCGGCGAGGGCGAAGAGCGGGATGGCGATCGCGGCGGCGCGGCGCATAGGGAAAGGATAGCAGGGAACAGGGCGCGGGAAACAGGCGAGAGGGAACATGGATGGGGGGAGGCTCATCTTTCTCCGCCCTCCGCCCTCCGCCCTCCGCCCTCCGCCCTCCGCCCTCCGCCCTCCGC
>CAZEWR010000005.1:0-158407 GCA_964516175.1 uncultured Fimbriimonas sp.
GCCTTCACCCTCATCGAGCTCCTCGTCGTCATCGCCATCATCGCGATCCTCGCCGGCATCCTCTTTCCCGTCTTCGCCCAGGCCAAGCGCGCCGCCAAGAAGACCGTCTGCATCAGCAACCTCAAGCAGATCGGCAGCGGAACCGCTCTCTACATGGGCGACTACGACGATCTGTTTCCCAACGCCCTCGACGCCTCGGACAAGCACAACCCCGAGATCTGGGAGTCGATGCCGGAGTTCAAAGCCCGCATCCAGTCGATGCCGATGATCCAAGAGGTGCTTCAGCCCTACGTGAAGAGCGCCGAGATCTTCCACTGTCCCGCCGATATCGGCGCCAAGTACCTGGACAACAACTGGCCGCAGAAGATCGAAGCCGACAGCAGCATGTTCAAGAAGTACGGGAACAGCTATCTCTTCCGCACTGAGATCGCCTTCAAGTACTTCACCCAGACGAAATTCAAGCTCCCCGCCGACGTCAACGTGCTCTTCGACGGAGCGGGGCATTGGCACGGGGATGGGCGTGCCCTGGCGGATGGCGACGACAACGTCGTCGGGCAGCTCCTACGAACATATCGCTACAACTGCCTCTACGGCGATTTCCATGCGAAGAGCCTCAACTACGACCAGCTCGAAAGGGCCTGGGGCACGCCGCTCGAATAAGAGAACGTCCCCGCAGACTCCAGCCCCAGTTCTTTCCTGAACTCCCTTGCTCGAAGCAGAGCAAGGAAAAAGAAGAACGCCTCAAGGTCTCGCTTGGGGCTTGCCGAAGGCCTCACCCATCGACATGATCGCGCCGAGGGGCGACTTCTTCCAGCGCTCCGCCTTTGCCGCCACCTTTGCCTGAAGATCGGCGGGAAGCGCGCTCAGGCTGACCTGCTGCCCGTTCTTCGGAGTACGGTCGTCCTGCAGAACGCTCCCAACGTACGCGTCGCTCCCCACGTAGCCCCGCAGGTTCCACAAGGTGCGCGAACCTAGCCGGGCCGTCTCAGGAAGCTTCATCGCGTCGCCCATGCTCGCTCCGATGCCGCTTGAGGAGACCATGCGGATCATCGCCAACTCGTCCGTACCGAGCGAGTAGAAGGCAGGACCACCCTCGGTCGTTGGGCGAAGAATCGTCTCTTCGGTCACCGTGGCTTGGAGATAGCCTCCGGCGGGCAGTCCGCGGGGAGCGACCTCGGTCGGTTCGTCGCGGGCATCGATCCCACTCCCGCCCATCATCATCTTCATGCCCATGCTGATCACGTCGGGCAGGTCCGAAGCAGCTCCCCGTTCGACGGTCAGGTTGTCGCCCGCGCCATAGAGAAGAACCCGCAACGAGGTCTGTGCCGCCGGACCCAGGTTGTCGAAAGGAATCCGCGCACCCCCGGCTAGGCTCTCACGCTGCGTCGCTGTTAGCGCCGCGTACAGGCGGAGGGCGTCCCAGGAGACCATTCCCGACATCGAGCCCATCACGTTCGGGGCGAAGGTTGAGAGGAACGACATCGAGACGGCGTTCCGCGAAGGGGCAGGAGTCCGGGAGGCGAAATCGGACAGCTCGCCTAAAGTCGGCGACTCGTGGTCGGCGACCGCGCGCATGAAGGTGGCGAGCGCGTTCCGGTCGAGCCGTCCTCGGCGCGCGGTGTCCGGCTCTGCCGGTTTCACGACGAGGAACTCCGCGTCGGGAACGAGCCGCATCGGCCCCGTTTTCATGCTTCCTTCGAGATCCTCCAGCGTTTGGGGCACATCGAACGCGAGAAGGCCGGGGTACGCCGCGTCTGGAACGCAGGCGACAAGCGGCTTGCGCCGGGCCTTGGCGAGCGCGGCGAGTCCCTCGCCAGGAATAAGCGCGAGGGGCTCGAATTCCTGCGGCGCGAAGAGCCGCTTTCGCAGGGAGGTCGTCAGCTTAGGTCCTCCCATGCCGGGTCCCATCATCGTGTTGCCGCCGCGTGTGGCGAGGAGCGCCTTCGCGTCGTCCGTGTAGTCGATCGGTGTGGTCTTCGTCGTTCCAGGAGCGACGGGCTTTTTCGTGGCCATCGCGACGAATCTCTCCATCATGTTCGTCCCAACGGATCCCGTCTCCTCGATCAGCACGACCCCCTTCGCGTCGTACGCGCGCACTTCCAAGCGCACGTCATCCCCCCCGCCGAAAATGGGATTCGCCCCACGACTGGCAACGACCAGAACCTTCGTGGGCGTTCCCACGATAGGCCGCGACATCTTCTTGATCCGTTCCCCCAAAGGCCCCTGCATGAAGCCGGTCAGCTGCTCGGGCATCGCGTCCACGTTGCCGGCCATGCCCTTCGCCATCTTGTTGTGCCTGGCGATCAGGTCGGCCACCAAGGGGACCGGGTTGCCGCGTAAGGGTCGCTGGACGCCGTTCGCCCCGGTCGCGAAGACGAGGCGATCGCCCGGTTCCATCGCGGCTAGCGCGCTTAGGTCGAGTAGGGGCAAGAACCCGTCCGTTCCATCCCCTCCTCCGAACATCGCGCCCATATCCGGGCTGTCCCCTTCCTCTCCGCCCGTCGTCTTCGCCGCTTCCTGCCGCTTTCGGATCGCGTCCCTGAACGATTGGAGCCGCCTCGCCCGCTCGGCGCCCGCCTCGACGGAGCGTGCGGCCCCGTCCGCGACGAGGCGATAGCCGCCTTCCGTCGGCTCCCAGCGCGCGGTGGCGGCGATGGCGAGCTTCGCCAGGACGTCGGCGGAACGGGCGTTCTCGACGCTGACCATAAGAATCTCCGTCGAAAGAGAGGGCGCGACCTCAAGCCGCCGTCCGGTCGCCTTGGCGATCTCGGCGACGAGGACGGGGGCCGGGGCGACGCGCGTGAGCGTCAGCGTCAGCGTCGTCGACGCGTCCTGATAGAAGGGCATAGCGCCATTCTATCGTGCTTTGACCCGCCGCCATTCCGAAAGACCTACGAAGGTCACGGCTCCCGAAAGGTCCAAAAGCACGTCCCACGGCGAGCCACTCCGGTTCGCGTAGCCCGACTGGCGAAGCTCGTCGCAGGAGGCGACGGCGAGAGTGACGAGGAACGCGGCCCGAAGCGCCTCCCCCTGGCTCGCTCCCGCCCTCCGCACCGCGGTCACGGTGGACAGACCGACCGTCCCGTAGAACGTGAAGTGGACGGTCTTCCGGAAGATGTGAGTCAAGGCATCGGCGGTCGCCTTGGAGAGTCCGTAGCGCTCGTACCAATGTTCCATCGGCTCCGGTCCTCCGTGACCGCTGCTGAAGTACGCGACGAGCGCGGCGCCGACGGCCAGCGTGCCCAGCGGGAGGGCTAAGCCAGTCACCGAACGTCCTCGGTGAACGTAGAATCCCGCCCCAAGGGCAGCGATAGCGAATAGGGGGGGAGCCAAAGCGACGTTCGTTACGCTCGAGATCATCCCGAGACCGAAGATCGACGGAACGGCGGCCAGACACCAGACGGAAAGCAAGCCGGATCGCCGAAGGCTCGGCGAAAGGATCAGGATCGATGGCAGAAGAACCCCCATCAGGAGCATCGGTCCGGCACGTCCCCCCAACATCGCGAGCGTGAGGGGAAGGTTCATCAACCGGCGATCTCGGTGGCGGTCTGGGGCATCAGGCCGAACAGATTCGTCCGAACGCTTTTTAGGCGAGGGGAGACGAGCAACGGAGCGTTCTCGAAGAACAAGGGCAGGCGAGCGGCGGACTCGACCGCGATCCGTTCGGCCTTCTGGTAGAGCCCCAGCCGACGCTGTCGATCGCTATCGACGTCGGCCTGAGCGCACAGACGGTCGAACTCCGCGCTCGAGAAGCCATCGTGGTTGAGTTTGCTCTTGGTAGTCATGAGAAGGCTAAGAAAGTTTTGCGGGTCGAGGTAGTCAGCGACCCAACTCATGTATCCCATCTGAAGCCGATCCTGATTGCGCCGCGCAAGCATGGCTCCCCACTCAAGGGCTTTCGGCGCCACGGGCGCGTTCAGCTCCTTTCGCCAAGCGGTCGCCGCCGCTTCACAGGCTAGACGCGCGTCCGGGCGGCCCGCCCGATAGGCGAGTTCGATCGAAGGCAACCCTTTGCCACCGGGGTAGCCCGCTTGGGCGAGCAGGTCGCGCGCCGCTTTCATGTCGGGCTCCAACCCTTTGTAATCCTTCTGATAGCCGGGAACGCCGGGGGCGACGAGACCGTTTGCGACGGTCTCGCCGGGCAGGAGTTCATTGACCAGCTTCTCCCGATCGAGAGCGAGGGCGAACGCCCTCCGCACCCGCACATCTCGGAACGGCGCGTAGGCCTTCTGGTTTAGAAGGAAGTAGTAGATCGAAGGGCGCGGCTCCAAGCGCAGTTGAGATTTGAGCTTCGGATCGGCTCGTACGGTCGACAGGTCACCGATCGAGAGGTTGATCAGATCGTAGTCTCCGTTTCGGTAGCCGTTCACACGCGTCGCCGGGTCGGTCACCACGGGACGGACGACGCGAGCCAGCTTGGGCTTTCCTCCCCAATAGCCTTCGAACGCTTTGAGTTCCACCTGCGTGTCGCCTTCCACCCGGCCAAACCGGAACGGCCCGGTGCCCACCGCCTCGGCGGACATCTTGATCTCGTCTGGTTTCACCGCCTTTCCAACGACGTAGGCGCACGGGTAGGTAAGGTTGCCCAGAAAATAGGGGCGGGGCTTGTCGAGGGTGACGCTAAGCGTATGGTCGTCGATAACCTTAAGGCCCGACACGGACGTCGCCTTACCGGAGGCGAACTCGGCCACGCCCACGATCGCCCCCAGGTAGTCCGCCGCCACCGATGAAGCGAGAGTCTTACCCAGGCTGCGCTCCCAGCTTCGACGCACGTCGTCCGCCGTAAAGGGCGAACCGTCCTGAAATTTCGCGGTCCGCAAGTGGAACACGAAGGTTCGCCCCTCATCCTTGGTCTCCCACCGTTCCGCGAGCCGCGGCGCGATGTCGTTCGCCCCGTCGTACATGACGAGCCCCTCGAACACGTTGCCCAGGACGTCGGCCATTCCCACGTCCTGTACCTTGCCCGGATCGAGCGTCGTGACCTTCGACTCCAAAGGATAGGTCATAACCGCCTCGGCGGAGGGCTTCCGGTCGTTGAAATTGCCCTTGCCGCAGCCGACGAGAAGAGGAACGACGAGAAGGTACCGACGCACGGGCATCATGATAGCCCGTCTAGGGCAGCGGGAAGGCGAGCACCTCCCGCGTCCGGCGCTGGATCGCCCAGACCGTGCGGCCGTCCGGGTCGAGGGCGATGCCCTGCCCCTCGGTCTCGACCGATGCCGTTCGGACGGGCTCCAACACGGTCCCGAACTTCGGAAGCCGAGCGACGTACAGTTCGGGAGCGTGGTGGGGCGAAAGAAGGAGCGTCCTGTCCCGCAGCCAGACGCCACCGGAGTTGCTCATGCCGTCCCAGCGCGCGGACCATTCCTTGGGATAGGTGTAGGCGCCGAGCTTGCGGAAGTCCCGGTCGTAGCGCGCTAGGTAGCTCGACTCGTTACCCCGCCCCGGCGCCCCGCCCTCGCCGTTGTAGTTGGCGAAGGCGATCCACCAGCAACCGTCGTGCCAGTCGATCCAGGTCGCGGAGCCCGGCTCCAAACCCAGCGGGTGGCTCTCGACGTGGCTCAGGGTCCGCGTGTCCCACACCTCGATGCTGCTCTGCATTGGGGTTGCGGGAAAGTTGGAGTGGGCGCAGTAGAGCTTGTGGCCGATGACGAGGCCGCTGTCGAGGTGGACCACCGGGCCTCCACGCTCGCCTTTCCACTCAATGAGCTTCTTGCCCGTGCGCTTGTCGTACTTACCGATCGCGAGGTTGTTGATCGCGTAGAACGCGCTCTTGTCGACCGCCACCCCCTGGATCGCCTCGGCGGCGGGAAACCGGGCGATCAGAGGGAAGAAGGCCAAAATCACGGGTAGACGACTCCGCCCTGCTGGGGATTCCAGAAGTCGGTCTTGCCCGACCCGCACGTGTAACCGTTGGTGCGTGCCGTGCAGAGACCGTTCCACGTGTCGGGATTGATCGTCTGGAGCTGTGGATTGGTACCGGCGGTCCAGGTCGCTCCGGGAGTGAGAGTCTTAACGTGGCCGTCGAGGAACAGGAAGTCCGCCATGCGCTTGCCCGAGTGCACGGCAGCGGGAAAACCGATCGTAGCGCCTACTTGGGTGGAGGGACCGGCGGTGCGACGGTGATAGGGCGAGCCATTGCGGTTGGTCCCGCCCGGATCGGCGCTCGGTTGCATCTTCTGGGCTCCTTCGTAGAGAAGGATCAGGTCGGCGGGATCGGGAACCTGGGTCTGGCTGATGCCGCTGGCGAAGGAATCGGGCACGCCGGACACGACGGTGACGTTCGTCGCGTAGGCGCCCGGATGGTAGGCGCGAAGATAGTCGTTCATGACGAACGAGCGCTGCCGGTCGTCGTAGGGCGGGGCCCCGGCGGGGATTACACCGGTGTAGTCCTGGGCCATAGGGCAGGAATACATATTGCCGCTGGCGCCCTTCAGGCTGCGGCTCTTGACGTAGGGCCAGATCCCCGCGCCGGAGCCGTCGGGCGTGGTCTGGATCCAGCCGGTCTGAGGACTCGCGTTGTTGCTTGCGAGCCTCGTACCCCCGCCTGGATTGGGGAACACGTCATCGAAGTCCGTCGCATACTGGATAAAAGCGAGGCCGAGCTGCTTCTGGTTGGAGACGCACTGGGTCTTCTTCGCGGCCTCTTTCGCCTGGGCGAAGACCGGGAACAGGATGGCGGCGAGGATGGCGACGATGGCGATCACCACCAGCAACTCGATAAGGGTAAACGCCCTGCGCATGATCCTCCCATCGTAAGGCCGGTGGGTTAGAACACGGTTAAATCTTCTTTATCGGACGATGAAGACTCTCTATTTTCAGGCGAAGGAGAGATCGTAGCGCGTTTGTTCCGAAGAGCCTCGCAGCCTCATTTTAAAGGTTTATCCCGCAAAAAAGGACTTAAGCCCTCTCGCGATCGGCTTAGTAGGTACAATATCTATAGCGTGGTCCACCGACAGGGGCCGCGTGGATCACAGACGACCTTTCTTCGGACGCCGAAACCGTCCGCCCGCCGCGCGGGGTGCGCGCGGCTCGAAACGAAACCTAGGAGGTCTCACCTATGATCATCGGGCTCCCCAAGAGGACCCTTCTCGCTCTGCCCCGCGTTTTCGGACGCAAGGCTGGAAACGAGCGCGTCGTCACCCCCCGCCGTGAGCGGCGCCTCGGCTTGGTCGAGTCGTTCGCCGAGATGATGGAAAGGCAAGCCGCCCTCGTCATCCGCGGTCTCGGGGACTAAAGACCTATGCCCTCCCCTAAAAGGGAGGGCAACGCCCCTTCCCCGTCCCAACGTAGGGACCCTTAACGAGATTTGATAGAACCGAAGTACTGGGTCGGCACGTCTGTCGGGAACGAGACGGGGCGCACGTTTGTCTTCTTATAGAGGCGTGCGACGTGGCACGTTCTCGATCCCTGCGTCCGGAGGACGCGCTAAGATGGCCGATACTCCCTTCCAACTGAATCCGCACGACGAAGCCCGCTTCAACGAGCTGATGGGTCAGACCTATAAAAAGGTCTACAACATGGCCTATCGCCTTGCGGGTAATCGGAGCGATGCGGAAGATCTCACCCAGGACGCGTTCTACCGCGCCTACCGTTCCTTTGGCGACTTTGAGGGCGACCGTCCCTTCGAAAACTGGATCTTCCGGATCGTCACCCGCCTTTTCTTGGACCTGCTTCGAAACCGACGCCGTCGCATTCGAGCCGTGTCGTACGACTCTCCTCTGCCCCACGGCGGCGACGAGAACCTGTTCTTCGACATGCCCGACGACGCGCCCAATCCTGAGCAGTCGATGCTAGAGGGCTCCTTCAGTGAGGATCTCCAGAAGGCCTTGAACAGCCTTTCGCCTAGTCAGCGACTCTTGGTCACCCTGGCCGATATCGAAGGCGTTCCCTACAAAGACATCGCCGATATGCTCGACAAGCCCGTTGGCACCATTCGTTCACGGCTCCACCGGACCCATAAGCTCCTCCGAAGTCGACTCGAGCAGATCAAGCGCGAGGCAGGCAACCTCGGTGGAAAGCTCGCGACCGCCCTCTAGGTGCCCGACGTTCGTTCGAAAGGGCGTCGGGTCGCCCTAGACTCGACGCCTGGGTGGACTGAATCCTTTGCCTCGGGTATAATCCCTCCTCATACCCCCTTACGGGAGGCCCTGCCATGAAGCGTACCTACCAGCCCAATAACCGCCACAAGCACACCACGCACGGCTTCCGCGTCCGGATGAAGAGCACCGACGGCCAGAACGTCCTCAAGCGCCGCCGCGCCAAGGGACGCCATAAGATCGCCGTCTAAAGGTCTCTCGTCCCAAGGCCCGTCCAAATCGCGCTTCGAGAAGATCTTCGCCGACGGGCGGCGTGTCAGCGGCCCGTCGGCTCGTGTCGCCTGTCTTCCCGGAACGGGACTCGTCGGCTTTGCTACGAGCCGCAAGCTCGGGGGCAAGCCGCAACGCAATCGCCAACGAAGGCGGTTCCGGGCCGCGCTCCACGAATGCCGCGAACTGCTCCTTTCCACGCTCGACTACGTCGTGATCCTAGGACCTTCGTGCGCGGAGTCCCCTTACGGACGTATAACGGAAGAGGCGCGCGACCTGATCGTCCGAGCCAACGAACGATGGGCCGACGATTCGGAATCTTCATGATCCGCCTTTATCAAAGAGGCACCCGATGGGTGCCTCCGTCCTGCCGTTACACGCCTTCCTGCAGCAACTACACGCTCCAGGCGGTCGAGCGCTACGGCCTGATGAAGGGTTCCTGGCTCGGTCTCAAGCGAATCTGCCGCTGCCACCCTTTTCGCCCCGGCGGTCACGATCCCGTCCCCTGAGTCTTCTCTCCTCGGTTTTAGGTCCTGGACTTCGGCCTAAAACCTAACACCGCAAATCCAATGGCTAAAAACGCTGCTCCGCCCGGAAAGCCGAACTTCCTGTCGACCATCATGTTCGCTGTCGCGGCGTTCCTCCTGTTCAACATGTGGATGAACCCGCAGAAGGGCAAGTACACCCTTCACGGCACGACCCATGAGGTGACGAGCGCGGACGAGGCTCTCCGGCTGCTGCGCGTTATCGACGGGAGCGAGCCGAAGTCGGTCCGGGACGCGAACGCGAATCTGGCGGACGCCAACGACGTCCTCCTCCCGGCCTACTCCCACTTTATCAGTGAGGAGGTCGAGCAGAAGAAGCGCACGAAGAAGGAGGCGGAAGACCTCGCTCTCAAAGCCACGATCCTAACCGGACACATTCAGCTCAAGAACGGCGTCGCGGCGAACGACACGAACCGGATCCGGTTCGCCTACAACTCTCTGGAGAAGTACGAGCGTCGCCAATCGACCGACCCAGTCTGGTCCACCGAGCCCATTCAGGTTTTGGAGAAGGGCCAGACGGTCGATGTCACCGGACACGCTCTCTTCGAGAATCTTACCGACACTCTAAGCGCGCGGAACAAAACGGACTACATCTGGGGATTCATTCCCGGCGGCTACCAGTTTATCGACGCGCTCGTTTCGCTCACGGGCAAGAATCCCGCGTTTAGCTACGCCTTCGCCACCCTCCTCCTAGCGTTCCTCGTCCGCGCGGTGGTCTTCCCTCTGTCCCAAAAGCAGCTTATGACCTCGCGACAGATGTCGCAGCTGATGCCGCGACTGAAAGAGATCAAGGAGAACTTCAAGGACGATCCGACGGAGATGAACCGGCGATCGATGGAGCTCTACGCTCGCTACGGGATCAACCCCTTCTCCGGGTGTCTTCCGGCGGTCGTCCAAATGCCCCTGTTCTTGACGGTGTACCAGTGCATGGTCCACTATCAGTTCGAGTTCACCAAAGGCACCTTCCTCTGGATCAACCCGAAGACGAGCGAGGCAACGCACGGACTGCTCGCCCGCAACCTTGGTCAGCTTGACTATCCCCTCATCGCGATCTACAGCGTCACCATGGTCATCTCGACCCTCCTGACGCCGGTGACCGACCCCACCCAGGCCAAGCAGCAGCGTATGATCGGCCTCGTAGCGGCGGTCGCCTTCCCGATCATGATGTGCTTCGGCTTCTTCCCCGTCGTGTCGGGCTTCGTACTCTACTGGACCTTCACGAACCTGTTCTCGATGGCCCAGTCCCTACGCGCCTATCGGATGCCGATGCCCGAACTCGTCGAGGTCAACGCTCCGGGTGGGGGCGTCTTCCCTGGCAAGCCCAAAGGAAAGTGGGCCCAGATCATGGAGGACATGCAGAAGGCGGCCGAGGAACAGCAGCGGAACGGCGGGGCTCGACCAGCGACGGGCGGTATCTCCAACGGCAAGCCGAAAACCCGTCCTTCCGACGAGCCGAAGCTCGGTAACGGCAAGGTCTCGCCCGCCCGACCCGCGGACGGCAAGGGGAACGAGCCGAAGAAGCCCAGCAACGGCAGCTCCAATGGCAAGCCGGACGGCGGCTCTGGAGCGAACGCCAAGAACAAGCCGAAGAAGCGGAACTAAGGGGCCTCATCGGGAGAGATCGGTCTTTGCCGATCTCTCCGCCTCTTGAGGAACCTTCTCACCGGCCACCACTCCGAGAGCCGCTAGGATCAGTCCAGAACCAACGATCGCCGCCGGACCGATCGCTTCACCCCGCGACCACCAGGCCAAGAAGGCCGCGAGCGGGGGCTGGAGCATGATCGTCACGACCATCGCCGAGAGCGGCGCTCGCTCGACCGTCGCGTTCCACACGCCGAAGCACACGAGGCCGGGCAGGAACACGAGATAGGACACCGCGAGCAGGGCCGAGACGTCGAAAGCCCCGAACCCGACCGGCATCGCCCCGCGGGTAAGGATAGGCACGAGGAGCAACGTGGGGATCATCCCCAACACTTCCCAGCCCAGATAGCCGATTCCGCTCGAACGCCGGACGATCGTCGCGCCGATCACCGAGGCTAGCGACTCGCACACCACTCCGGCGACGTACAACACGTTTCCTTGCGCCTCTCCGCCAAAGCTCGGCAGGTGGGTTCCGAACAGAACGACCCAAGCCCCCGCGAAGCCGAGAGCGATCGCCACCAGACGCCGGGGCGTCGCTCTCTCTCGCAGCACGAAGAACGAGAGGGCTGCGATCCAGATCGGCGCCGTCGCGTTCAGCACCGTCCCACCCACCGTCGAGGCGCCGCGCGTGAGACCGAGATAGTAGAGCGTGTGGGCTGGCGCGAACAGGAGCGCGCCGATCGCGAGCGCGCGAAGTCGATCCGCGCGGTCGAGAGGCCGGTAGCGCGTCGCTTGGGCGAAAGCCGGGATTCGAAGCAGGAGATTGAGGACGATCGCCACTGAAGCCCAGCGTGCGAGAGCCACGGCGGCTGGTGTCATACCGTGGCCCGTCGCGGTCGTCACCGCAAGGTTGACGGGAGTCCAGAGAACGTTGAGGCCCGCGAGGATCAGGAACTGCCGGGCGCGTGGACTCAAACGGCTTCGGCCTCAGGGAAGGCACGGATCGGCATCGTTCTTACCGTCGCCTCGACATCGCCGACGAGAACCGTCGTCCCTGCCGACGTCGCCTCGTTCCGAAGCGTCGCGGCGGCGACGTAGAGGGTCGCACCCTCTGCATCGGGAGACGCGGGGTTTTCCGAGTGGAGCGTCGCCGAGGACGCGGAAGTCACCCGCCCTACTTCCTGCCCTTCGAGCGTTGCCTCGGCGCCGACCGTCATCGGACGATCCGCGACGAGACCGACCCAGGTTCTGTTCGTATGACCCCGGCTATGCATTCGCATGAGCACCTCTTGGCCCGTGTAGCAGCCTTTTCGGTAGCTGACGTGGTCCGCTTCGAAAGTCGGCCCCAACTCTGGCGGAAGGGTGCGAGGTCCCATGTCGAATCCCCAGCGAGGAACTCCCGCCGCGATCCTCGACGCCTCGCTCGCTTCGGGATGGTCTTTTGGGAACCGGGCGAGGAACTCGCGAACGTTCGCGGGAATATTCTCGGCTTCTCGGGCCACGACGTCCTCAAGGATCGTCATCCGCTCGACCCGCTCCAAAACCGCCGATGCGCGTTCGCGCTCCGTGACCAGCACGATCCGATCGTCGAAGGCCCAGGCATCGATGACGGCGAGAATCTGGCCGGTCGGTTCGCAGAAGCAAAAGGCGACGCGCTCTCCCGGTTTCAAGGAGCCGACATCGTTCGTCGCTTGGCCTTGAAGCCATTCGAGGCGGTCGTCGCCTAAAAGCTCGATGGCGGCGAGTTCGGCGGGGAGCACCCCTCTAGTATGAGGCTACAGAGATCCTTCAAGCGACCGGACCGAGCGAACCGGAGCCGCTTCCGAGGTGTCCCAGTTGTCGCAGTCCAGCCTCTGGCACTGGATCATCCGCGATTTGAAACCCATCTCGTCTTCGACGTCCGCGATCTTCGCGAAGGCGCATCCGAGACACATCTCGGGGTTCATGAGGCGCACGATCTTAAGCTCTCGTTCTACCATTCGGTTTCGATTCCCAATGGGAGGTTCCACGCGAAGGGACCCAAAAGCCTACGTGGAATACGAGGTAAGGCCAGAATAGGTGTAGACTAAGAATGAATTTGTAACCTATGGTTCATTCCGATACTCCTCCTCTACGCGGCAAGGGAAGCCTACGGCGTCTCCTTGCGCTCTTCGGCCCGGCCTACCTCGTGTCGGTGGGCTACATGGACCCCGGCAACTGGGCGACCGACCTGTTGGGAGGCTCGCGCTACGGTTACGCGCTTCTGTGGGTCGTTGGCGTGAGCAGCCTCATGGCGGTGTTCCTGCAGACGTTGTGCGCCCGGTTGGGTCTCGTCACGGGCAAGGACCTTGCACAGGCTTGCCGTGAGTTCTTTCCCGCCCGCGCGGCGCACGCCCTCTGGATTCTCGCGGAAGTGGCGATCGTCGCCTGCGACGTCGCGGAGGTGATCGGTTCTGCCGTCGCCTTGAGGCTCCTGTTCGGCCTAGATCTGCGGATCGGCGTTCTCCTGACCGGATTCGACGTTCTGTTCCTTCTCGCGCTCGGGCGTTTCGGCGTTCGAAAGATCGAGGCGGTGGTGATCGTCCTCGTCGCCACGATCTTTCTTTCCTTCGCCTTGAACCTCTTCTGGGCCAAGCCCGATCTCGCCGCGGCGGCCGGGGGACTCTTCCGTCCCTCGCTTCCCGACCGCGACGCCCTCATCATCGCGGTCGGGATCTTAGGGGCGACGGTGATGCCCCACAACCTGTACCTTCACTCGTCGATCGTGCAGAGTCGACAGACCGGCGACACTGAGGAATCCGTGCGTTGGGCCACTTGGGACACCGTAGCCGCACTTGGCGGAGCCTTCTTCGTCAATGCGGCGATCCTCGTGCTGGCGGCGGCGGTGTTCGGCGCGAAGGGCCAGGTCGTCGAGCAGCTTGAGGACGCGCATCGCCTTCTCGGCCCGGCCCTTGGCGGTGGGGCGGCGACCTTGTTCGCGGTCGCCCTGCTCGCCAGCGGCCAATCGTCCACCCTCACCGGAACCCTCGCGGGCCAGATCGTTATGGAGGGCTTCACCAACCTACGGGTCAAACCCTGGCTGCGCCGTTTGGTCACGCGCCTGCTCGCGATCGTTCCCGCGATGATGGTCGTCATGGCGTACGGCGGCGAGGTCAACCGGCCCTTGGTGCTATCTCAGGTCCTTCTCTCGATGCAGCTGCCCTTCGCGGTGATCCCCTTGGTGTTGTTCACGTCCGATCGCCGCCGCATGGGGGAGTTCGCCAGCCCGGTTTGGATGAAGGTCGTTGGGATTCTCGTTTCCGCCGCGATTCTCATCGCCGACCTGTACATGCTGCTGCAGAGCTACGATCCTCGCTGGGTCGTCGCGGGAATCGTGGCCTTGACGGGCTACTTCGCCTGGGCTTTCCGTCGTCGGTAGACTCTCCCGCGTGATCCGCCCCCGGCGCTCCCTCGGGGCCTTTACCCTCGCCATGACCGTGTTCTGCTGCGTCAGCGGCGGGCCTCACGGCATGGAGGAAATGTTGAAAGAGACGGGTGCGGGCATGGGTTTGCTCCTGATCCTCCTGATCCCGATCGTCTGGGCCTTGCCCGACGTTCTCTGTACCGCCGAATTGGCGGCGGCGATCCCAGAGGAGGGCGGCTACGTCATCTGGGTCCGTCGCGCGATGGGGCCGTTTTGGAGCTTCGTCAACGGCTGGTGGAGTTGGCTCTACACTCTCGTCGACGCCGCGATCTATCCCGTCCTGTTCGCCACCTACGTTTCGAAGCTTCTCGGGTCGACGCTCGGCATCCATGTTTTCGACGAGAAGTTCGCCCACTGGGGTCTG
Source organism: uncultured Fimbriimonas sp. (assembly GCA_964516175.1). Taxonomy (GTDB): domain Bacteria; phylum Armatimonadota; class Fimbriimonadia; order Fimbriimonadales; family Fimbriimonadaceae; genus Fimbriimonas. The sequence continues at coordinate 14,242 of CAZEWR010000005.1, forward strand.
TCGCTCTTCATGATCCTCGTCTTCACGACCTTGAACGTTCGAGGAACACGAGAGGTCGGTCGCGCGAGCGTGGTCTTCGCAGCCTTGATCATCGGCCCTTTTCTGTTGTTCTCTCTTATCGGACTCGGGCGACTGGCGGTCCATCCGGTTCCGATCGTTCCCAGTTTCGCTTTCGATCGGGGCGCTCTTTCGGCGGGCCTTTCGCTCGCCATGTGGAACTACCTCGGCTGGGACGCCCTCTCGACCGTCGCGGAAGAGGTCGAAGATCCGGCACGGGCCTATCCGCGCGCGATGATCGGCGGCATCGGGATCGTGACGCTGGTCTACCTCCTGCCCGTTCTGACCGGCTTAGCCTTCTACCCGGACGTATCGAAGTGGATCGAAGGCGCGTGGCCGGACATCGCGGAAGCGGTGGCAGGCCGTTGGATCCGCGTTCCCATCGCCATCGCAGGCATCGCGTCGGTGATCGGCCTCTTCACCTCCTCGCTTCTCGGCTCTTCCCGAATCCCTTTTGTGCTCGCAGCGGAGCGCTTTCTCCCTCAACCCCTCGTAGCGCTCCATCCTCGCTTCGGAACTCCATACCGTGCTTTGATTCTGTGCGGGATCGTTTTCGGCGTCTTGGCCTTTGGAAGCTTCACCGATCTTGTTACGGTCAACGTCGTCTTGTACGCTGCCGCCTTGGCTCTAGAACTGGCCTCCCTCCTTGTCCTTCGCGTCAAGGAACCTGACCTTCCTCGCCCTTTTCGAATCCGAGGCGGTTGGCCCGTGCTGGCGTTGGTATTTCTGATGCCGATGCTCGTGCTGGGACTGCTCGTGTCTTTGTCGGTCAAAGAGGATGGGTGGGCCAAGCAGGAACTTACCGGCGCGATCCTTGTCAGCGGCCCGATCATCTATGTTGGCGTGCGACGTTGGCAGAAGACCGCCTAGGAGGAGCCGTCCTCAAAGAGGACTACCAAGCTTAAAGTGTAGACCGGAAAGGCGAAGGCTCCCAACCCGGCACGATCCGCTCGTAGAAGTCTTCGACCAAGGCCGCACGGCGGGCGACGTAGTCGTAACGGCGCACAAGGTCGCGAAACTCGGGCGACGGGTCGACCACGTTCTGCGCGTAGGTCGCCCAGTCTTCGTCGAAGCACGACGCGCCGTACGGATTCAGCGGTCCCTGCGCGTTCAAAGTAGGCGTGAACGTAGCGTCGTCCTCGCCTTGAAGGATCGCGGCCATGCCGCCGTCGCCCTTCGGATGGGCGTACCGAAAGCCCGGATCGGTCGCGTCGCGCCAGGCGCGTCGGGAGAACTCACGGTGGAAATCCTCCATGAGGACGTGGGCCGTCTCGTGGTGGAACACCGTCTCGATCCAGTCGCCGTCCACTCCATCGTCGTCGCCGTCGGTGATGAGGACGGATGTGCCGTCCTCTCCGGTCAACCCGCCGTAACCCGCCCCGTCGTCCGCCATGGCCCGCACGACGTAGACGGTCCGGACGTTCTGGGCCAGGAACCCGGCGGGGTAGCGGGCGAAGGCGTGGGCGAGAGCCTTGCGGACCCTGGCCTGTCGCGCCGGGTCGTTCTCCGGCGCGATGCTCGCTTCCCGGTTCTGCGCCTGGGCACGGGCAAGGTCGAAGCTGATCTCGGGAAGAGGGTCGGCTTGCGCGAGGGCGCAGGCCGCGAAAAGCGGCAGGAGCGGCACGAATCTCCGTACGCCACCCAGAGCATAGAGGGAGTGTCAGAGAAGAATATTGCGCCGCTATCGATAGCCTACGTCGACTCCTCGAACTGAAGGGCGTAGAGCCGCCGGTACTCGCCGTCGAGCGCGAGAAGCTCCTCGTGCGTCCCGCGCTCGACGATCCGCCCGTGGCGCATCACGACGATCAGGTCGGCGGCGCGCACCGTCGAAAGTCGGTGGGCGATCGCGAAGGTGGTGCGTCCCGGCATCAGCCGCTCGAGCGCCGCCTGGACAAGCCGCTCGGACTGGGTGTCGAGCGCGCTCGTCGCCTCGTCGAGAACGAGGACGCGGGGGTCCTTGAGAATCGCCCGGGCGATGGAAAGCCGCTGCTTCTCGCCTCCGGAAAGCTTGTAGCCTCGCTCGCCCACGATCGTGTCGTAACCCTCCGGAAGCCCCGCGATATGGTCATGGATCGCCGCCGCCCGCGCCGCCGCTTCGAGTTGGGCGTCCGTCGCGTCGGGATTGCCGTAACGGAGGTTCTCCCGGATCGTGTCGTGGACGAGGTACGTCTCCTGGGTGACCACGCCGACGACCTTCGCCAAAGAGGCGAGACTGACGTCGCGAACGTCGTGGTCATCGATCGTCACCCGCCCTTCCGTCACGTCGTAGAGGCGCGGAACGAGGTAGGTGAGAGAGGTCTTCCCCGCCCCGCTCGACCCGACGAGAGCCACGAGCGTTCCGGGCTCGGCGCGCAGATCGATGTCCGCGAGCGTCGGCTCGGGCTGCGAGGCTTCGTAGCGGAAGCCCACCCCCTCGAACGCGACCTCGCCCCGCGTCGTCTCGGGACGCAGCTCCACCGCGTTCGCGGCGTCCTGGATCTCCGGGACGAGGTCGATGTACTCGAAGATCCGCCCGAACAGGGACACGGACGAACCGAGCTCGACCTGGACGTTCAAGAGCTGGGTGATCGGGAAGAACAGCCGGCCCTGCATGGACGTGAAGGCGACGATCGTGCCGAGCGTCAGACGAGGATCGTTGTGGCCGATGATCAGCCACCCTGCGAGCCAGTAGACGAGAACCGGCGTGATGGAGAACGTAAGGCCGAACAGGCTGAAGAAGCCCCGCATGATCGTCTGGAGCCGAATCTGGGTCGCGGTCACGCCCACGTTGTCGCGCGCGAAACGGCCGTTGATCAGATCGTAGCGGCCGGACACCTTGGTGAGCAGGGCGCCGCTCACGTTCAGGGCCTCGTTGGTGGTCGCGGTGAGCGACGCCAGATGCTCACCGCGACTCCTTCCGGACGCCGTCCGCCATCTTGCCCACCCAGGCGGCGACGAACGCGAAAAGCGGCAGGACGCCGACGCTGAGCGCGGTCAGCCGCCAGTCCAGAAACAGCATGGCGACGATCGTCGTCAAGGCGGTCGTGACGTTGTTCAGAACGTTCGCCAGGGTGTCGCTGACCGCGCCCTGGACGCTCGTCACGTCGTTCGTGACCCGGCTCTGCATCTCGCCCGTCCGAACGTTCGTGAACCATCGCAACGGCATCGCTTGCAGGTGCCGGAACAGCCCGTCGCGAAGATCCCGCATCACGCTCTGGCCGACAAGGACGCTGACGTACGCGTACCCCACGCCCGCGGCGGTGGAAACGACCGTCGCGAGAAGCGTCAGGAGGGTGTCCCGGGTGACGACGTCCATGTTCCGGGCGAGCAGGCCGTCGTTCACAAGTCGTCGCAGCAGAAACGGGTTCGCCAATCCCACCAGGGCCGACACCATGACCAAGGCGACGATGACGCTCACCTGTCTCCGGTAGGGGGCGAACTGCGCCGCGACCCGACGAACGATGGCGCGGTCCAGCTTGCCGGGAGGTCCCCCGCGACCCGTAGGATGCATGGGCGCTATTGTGGCCCGTAGGGCCGCCCTCGTGGCGTTAGAACGCTCTCAGTTATCGGCGCGGACCTTGATGGAGAGCCTCTCCGGAAGAACTTCGAACTCGAAGGGAGCCGTCTGCTCGACCTCGTCGCCGTCGATCTGGATGGGAACCTTCGGCTCGGAAGCGATACGGCACTTCGACGTCCGGAGCAGATCGACCGCCTTGTCCTCCGCCGCTTTTCCGAACAGGCCCTTCCACCCGAGCCGCAACAGATCGACGACATGGGTCCGGTGGAGCACGATCAGGGTCAGGCGCCCGTCGTCCGGTCGTACGTCCCCGAAGGGTCGGACGCTCTCGCCGAGTTGAGCCACGTTGGCCACGACCAGCCCTACGCCTTCAAGCTCGGTCGTCCCTGGCACTCCCTCGATGCGAAACTTTACCGGCGGCGTGTTACGCTCCGCAAGGAACTTCCGGGCGTACGCCAGCGGCCCGAGCCGCCGCTTCTCTTCGTGTCCCACCGTCGTCACGAATCGCTCCGCGAGACCGAGACCGCACCCGAGCAGGAACGCCTCGCCGTTGCAGAGACCCACGTCGATACGACGCACGTCCGGACCGAGGGCGACCTTGAGCGCTTCCTCGGGTTCTTTCGGAAGGTCGAAGACGCGGGAGACGACGTTCGCGGTGCCGAGAGGAACGATCCCGAGGGAGGCCTGACTCTCGGCCTGGATCATCGCGTTGACCACGACCCGAACGGTTCCGTCTCCACCGCAGGCGACGACCAGATCCCATGAACCCTTGCCCACGTCTTCCGCCGAGCCGACCGTCGCTTCGGGAGCGATCTTGCGACAGACGGCTTTGAAGCCTTCGTCGAACGATCCAGCTTTGTCGTTCGCCACCAACAAGACCCTTTCCGCCACGGCGATGGGACAGGATGGAACGCGCGCAGGTTCCCTAATCGAGCGCTTGGGCCAGATCCTCCAGAAGGTCGTCGATGTTCTCCAGCCCGACGGACAGCCGCACGAACTCTGGAGTGACGCCCGCCGCGAACTGCTCCTCGGAGGCGAGTTGCTGGTGCGTCGTCGAAGCCGGGTGGATCACGAGCGACTTGGCGTCGCCGATATTCGCGAGCAAGGAGAAGATCTTCAAGCGATCGATAAAGGCGACCGCCGCGTCTTGGCCGCCTCCGATGCCGAATCCGACAAGGGCTCCGAACTCCCCCCGGTGGAAGTACTTCTTCGCGTTCGCGTGATCCCCGAACGACGGAAGTCCGGGATAGTTCACCCACGTTACCTTCGGGTGAGCCTCGAGGAATTTGGCCACACGCAGACCGTTCGCGCTGTGTCGCTCCATGCGTAGGTGGAGCGTTTCCAGTCCCTGCAGGAGCAAGAACGCGTTGAAGGGCGAAAGGGCGGCTCCGGTATCGCGGAGGCCCGAAACGCGCGCCTTCAAGCCGAACGCGACGTTGCCAAGGCCGGGAAAGTCGCGGAACGTCTCCCAGAACTTGAGCCCGTGGTAGGAGGGGTCGGGCTCGGTAAAGCCCGCGAAGCGACCCGATCCCCAGTCGAAGTTGCCACCGTCGACCACGACGCCGCCGATCGCCGTGCCGTGGCCGCCGATAAACTTCGTGGCGGAGTGCACGACGACGTTCGCGCCGTGGTCGAGGGGCCTGAGCAGATAGGGAGAGGTCGAGGTGTTATCGATCACCAAGGGAAGTCCGTGTTCGCGAGCGATGGGCGCGACCTCATCGAAGGGAAACACGTCCCAACGTGGATTGCCGATGCTCTCGCCGTAGATAAGCTTCGTGCGGTCGGTGATGGCACGGCGGAAGTTTTCCGGATCGCTCGGATCGACGAACCTTACTTTGATGCCCCACTTCGGCAGGGTGTAGTGGAACAGATTGTAGGTCCCGCCGTAGAGACTGCTGCTGGAGACGATCTCGTCCCCGGCTTGGGCGATCGTCGTGATCGCCAGCGTCTCCGCCGCCTGGCCGCTCGCCGTCGCCACCGCGTGGGTTCCACCTTCGAGCAGGGCGACACGCTGCTCGAAGACGTCGGTGGTCGGATTCATGATCCGGGTGTAGATGTTCCCGAACTCCTGCAGGGCGAACAGCCGCGCCGCGTGGGCGGTGTCGTCGAAGACGAAGCTCGTCGTCTGGTAGATCGGAACGGCCCGCGACTTCGAAGTCGGGTCGACGTCCTGGCCGCCGTGGAGGGCGAGGGTCTCAAATCGCTGGCTCATGGTCCTAAGCTACTCGCTTGCCGGAAGCGTTCTCGTTCGTTAGGATAAGGTCGGAACTCGAACCGAAGGTCCTTCTGCGGGAACGCGCCCCGACGTTCGGACGTTTCGCGGTATTCCAGGCCGACGAAAACCTGGAAGAAGTTCGGGCTGGCACGCTTTTCGCACGAACCTCGTGAGAGACGGTCTCGTTTTCGCCAAGAACCGAGATTTTCGCAAAAAGACCACCGGAGGGGGAAAAGTTCCGCTAATCTGGAAAGAGAGACGTTGACGATGGAGACGAACGCCACTACGATCAGACAGCTTCGCGAGCAGGAGCAAACCCTAGGAGCGCAGATCACGCAGCTCGAAGCGACCGCTGAAGCGAGCGCCCCCGGAATCCGTGAGTTCCGCCGGACGCGCCTTCGCCAACTCACCGATCAGCGTTTCGCGCTCAGCGAACGCGTCCGCCGTATGGAGTCCGCCGCCGGTTCGGCCGTTGACGCCTACATTCTCGGAGCCGCGTTACGGGACGCGAACCTTGTGGCCCGGGGAACGTTCGGGGCCTAAATCGCCTTCCTAGGCCAGCGAGGTAAACTAACCCTTCGCCCGGGTGACGCTTCCCCCTCCCTGCGGCAACCCAAGGAGTAAACAAGATGGCCAAGCGTATCACTCACAACATCAAGCTCAACATCCCCGCCGGCAAGGGCACCCCCGCCCCGCCCGTTGGTCCCGCCCTCGGTCAGGCCGGTATCAACATGATGGAGTTCTTGAAGAAGTTCAACGAGCAGACCGCGCCTCAGATCGGCTTCGTGATGCCCGTCGAGATCACCGTCTTCGAGGATCGCTCCTACACTTTCGCGATCAAGCAGCCCCTCGTCACCGACCTCATCAAGCGCGAGGCGGGTATCCAGACGGGAGCCGCGAATCCCAAGACCACCAAGGTCGGTACCCTCACCAGCGAACAGCTCCGTAAGGTCGCCAAGCTTAAGATGGCCGACCTCAACACCGACGACGAAGAGATGGCGATGCGCATCGTCGCGGGATCGGCCCGTTCGATGGGCGTCCGCGTCGAAGGCTGATCGCCTCCTCTGCGCCTTCTGCGGAAGAGATCGGGCGAGGCCCATACGATTGGCCTCGCTCGTTGCGCATTCGGGCGCAAGAAAAGATTTACGCCTTGGCTTGACCGTTGTTCCGTCCCACCATCTCGTCAGAGATACGGACGACCGACGAGGCGCGATGTGGAACCTCGTCGGATTGGATTGTGGTCCGTAGACGCCTAGGATGGGCGACGTACGAAAGGGCGAAACGCCCGCGCTCCGTGAGGAGTCTTACCTATGCAGCCCCGCGCCATGTTCCGACGCGTCCTTCCCGCCGCCCTCTTCCTTCTCGCCACCTTCGCCCATGCCGACGATCCGGCGATGGGACCGACGGCGGCGGGTCAAGCCGTCGCCGACGCTCTTAGGGAGTTCACGTCGAGCGACATAGCGTTGGTGCCTGCCGGCCTGTTGCGGGAACCGGACAAGGAGAAACGGGAGGACGCGTCCGCCGCCCTCGCTTTCGAGAGCGACGGCATCGTGGTGGTCAACCTTACCGGAGCTAAGCTCCGGGAGGCTTTGGAGCGCTCGGTCTCCGCCTTTCCCCAGTCCAGCGTCGGCTTCCTTCAGGTCGCTGGCCTTGAGGCGGGTTTCAAGAAGACGGCCCCGGCTAACGCTCGGCTGACGTCGGTCTCCGTCGGCGGTGTCAAACTGGAAGACGGCAAGACCTATGCCGTCGCCATGCCGCTCTCGCTGCAACAGGGCCAACTGGGATACGCGAACCTATGGGAAGACTCCAAGATCGTGCGCCGCTTCGACAAGACGACCCTCGGCGTGGTCGTCAAGGGAAGGCGCGTCGGCTCGTTCGTGGCGCGCTGGTCGCCGCAGGGCTAGCCTTCGCCTGCGCCAGCCCTTCACACCCTCGCCCCGTTAGGCGTCAGGAGGCTTCGCTCCCGATTCAGGTCGGGAAAAACGGCTTCGATGCCAAGCGGGCTTTCGCCGACCTGGAGAAACAGTGCGCTTTCGGCTTCCGCATCCCCGCCACCCAGCCGCACGACGACTGCCGTGACTGGATCAAGGCCGAACTCGCGAAGTCGTGCGACAACGTTTTCTACCAACACTTCACCCACAAGTGGAGCGTAAGTGGCAAGACGCTCCCGATGGACAACGTCGTCGGTGAGATCAACTGGAAGGACGCCGAGGTTCGGGTCGCCCTGTTCGCCCACTGGGATACCCGGCCCTTCGCCGACCAAGACGATGTCGCGAACCAGAAGAAACCGATCCTGGGCGCGAACGATGCGGCAAGCGGCGTCGCCGTCCTGCTTGAACTCGCCCGGCAGTTTAAAGCCCACCCGCTCGACAAAAGACTAGGAGTCCGCTTCGTAATGATCGATGGCGAGGACCTTGGTCCAGGCTCGGATGAGATGTACCTGGGATCGATCCTGTACGCCAAGAGCGCGGCCCCTCGGGGTGATTACGGCATCCTTCTCGACATGATCGGCAACAAAGACCTGAGGGTTCCGATCGAACCGAACAGCCTCGCGCTCGTGCCCGAGCTGACGAAAGCGATCTACGCCCATGCCAAGTCGGTCGGCCTCGACGCGACCTTCCCTTCCGTCGAAGGACAGTGGGCGATCGAGGACGATCACCTGCCTCTGATCAAGGCGGGGCTTCCCACGGTCGATCTCATCGATTTCGACTACGAGCCGTGGCATAAGGTCACGGATACGCCGGACAAGTGCTCGCCGGAGTCTCTCGGAAAGGTCGGAAAGCTGCTAGAGACGTGGCTCCGGAAGAATCCGACATGGAAGCCTTAAGAGCGGTTCTCACCCAAAGGTAAAGACTCACAGCGACTACCGGTCCCCATAGACGCGAGCGTCCCTGATCGCATAAAGACGATCAGGGACGAAGTTGCTCTAGGCTAAGCCGCGTAGCCGAAAGGACGGACGTTAGAAGCGCCGTATTTCTGAAGAACGTCTTCGATCTTCGAGCGGTCGTTTCCTTCGACGACCACGCTCAAGATCGCGCCGCCGTCCTCGTAGGCTTTCTGGTAGCCGTGGATCTGATCGGCAGGGATTCCTTGATCCTTCAGGTAGCCCACAACGCCGCCCGCGACCGCCCCCGCTCCGGCGGTCGCGGCGAGACCCGCGACCGCCGCCGCAAGCGCCCCGCCGCCGAGCACGAGGCCGAAGCCGGGAATCGTGATCGCGGCGACCGCCGCCAGCGCGCCCAGTCCAAGACCGGCGGCGACCCCCTTCGCCGCCCCGGAGGCGGCATCCTGCACGGTCGTCGTGGTTACGCCCGCCTTAGCGGCGCGCTCCGCGTCGTACTCGCGAACGTCGGCGACGTGCCCTGGCTCTTTGCCACCCGGAACGGCGCCTGCTGCAACGTGCCCCGGCCCAGAGGTCCCCGTTGGGCCGGTTACCGACGTAGGGGTCGCACCGGATGCGGCGTTCGGAATCGCCCCTTGGTCAGCGATCGTGCCCTCGTCGTTCTCCTTGTTCACCGATGCTGGGTCGACGCGCGCGCGGTCCCGGTCGCCCTCCTGACGGATCTCGTCGTCCATCTTCTCGGAACTGGACCGCTCGTAATCGTCGTTGTACGACTTCTTGTCGAGGTCGGGATTCCAGTCGTACTTGCTGTTCGGCGGCCTTGAGGAGAGCTCTGTCGGAGAGTCGGAACCAGTGCGCGGGTAGTCGTTCTGCGCCGGGTTGAGATCGTGGTCCACTTCGGCGGTCTCTCCGATGGGGAATTGGTTTCCGCCGGGAACGGGCGGCGTCGCGCCCGACAGGCGCAGATCGTTACCAAGCGGATCGAAGGTGCCGAGACCGCTGCTTCCGGCGGCGACGATCGTCGGCTGGCTTCCCATGGCGGGAGAGTCGGCGTAGCCTCGCACCCGCTTCTTCGCCTCCTCGTTTAAGACCAGACTGATATCCTTAGCGGGAACGCCGTGGTCGAGAAGCGCGCCCGCCGCGCTCTCGGCGTGCGCGGCGTCTCCGAAGGCGGCGTAGAGGGTTTCGGGCATGGTGTTGCAAGGACCGTGCGACCCGAGCCCAGGTTCCTCTCGGGACCTTCGACCTAAAAGGCTCTTAGTGATGACGCATACTCTTCTCGTCCTCGAATGGGGATGCGTTCGGGCCGTTGGCCTGGGTTATCTGGTAACGCGGGTTTCGACATCCGCCGCCCGCAAGGGTGAACCCAAGCCGCCCCTCGTCCGAACGCAACAGCTTTCCGGTACGGGCCGAAGGTTTTGGGTTATCGACTGTCAAACGAAAGCGCCCAAAGCCGGCTTTTTGTCCGTGCCATCCTCTCGTATCGTGCGGGCCGCTTGCCCGATGGGTTATCGCTTAAACGAATAGTTCCCATCGCCGCGTTTCCCTCGTCCGCACGGTTTCGGTTCCCGATTGTCGTCGCGCGGGCTGTAGGTCCGGGTTATCGCCTGTCACGCCGGAGGTTGTGGGGTTCATGTCCCACCCCTCGCGCCAGAACGCGCGGGTAGCTCGAGAATAGAGCGCCGTTTGCCCTGGCCGATCCTCGCCCGCGCGTCCAAAGTTGAATATCGTGCGGGCCGAAAGGCATCGGTTATCGTCCAAACACGAGGGTCGCGGGTTCAAATCCCGCCCGGCGCAAGCCGGTAGCTCAGCGGATAGAGCATCGCCGAAGTCGTCTCCTTGCCCGCACGTCGATCCAAATCTCGTCGTGCGGGCCGAAGGGCCTGGGTTACCTTTATAAGGAGCCGGTCGCAGGTTCGAATCCTGCCTGACCTTCGGGTCGGTAGCTCAGGGGCAGAGCAGCTGTTCCCAGGTCCATCTCCTTGCCCGCACGAAGACAGAGCCCGCATGGGCCGTCGGTCGGGGTTATCGGGATCCGGAGGTCGCAGGTTCGAAGCCTGCCCGAGGTTCACGCCTCGCTAGCTCAGTGGGTGAGAGCGCCGGACATTCTCCCGACCGAATTCTTGCCTGTGCTCCGATGGAAGGCTCGCGCGAAAGCGTCACCTTCCGCCCCCTTCGGCGATGATCGTCAGCGTACGGATCGATCGGGTCTTTCGGCCTACGGCTTCGACGCGTGCTTCGCAAGGCTGGTACACCTTTCCTCCCGGCCCGCGCCGGACCGGCTTCCACGCCGGACCAGGAGACCTGTGCTTTCGCACCACCAGCCAAGGATCGAAACGATAAGCCTCAGCGCGACGCGCTCAGGCATGGTCCGACGATGCCTCCTTGGGCGAGGCTCGAACGGCTCCTATGATCCCCTCGACGGGGCGAACGTGCGCTAGACACCAGCGCGACCTCGCCCCTCCGAGCTTACGGAGCGGGCGACGACATCCTTCTTGGGTTCTTCTTCCTGCTCCTCCGATCGCTTCGCAGCAGGAAAGACCCATGAAGTACGCAACCCTTTTCAACCGGCGCCAGACGCCGCAGTCCGCACCCGTTCCCGGGGAGGCTCAAGTCCCGAACGGTGCGGGAGGATTCGTCTACGCCCTCGATCCGTGGGCGCGGCTAGACCGTTTCCTCGTGCTGGGTACCGAGTCCGGGACCTACTACGCTTCCCCGCCGGGACTGACCCGGGAGAACGCGACGCACGTGATCGCCCTTCTGAAGGAGGACGGACCCGCCGTCGTGCGCCGGATCGTGACCGTCTCCCTGGCGGGACGGGCGCCGAAGAACGACCCCGCCGTGTTCGCCCTGGCCCTCGCCGCCTCGTTCGGCGACGACGCGACTCGGGCGGCGGCCCTGGCCGCGCTCCCGCAGGTCTGCCGGATCGGAACGCACCTCTTCGGCTTCGCGGCGGCGGTGGACGGCCTGCGCGGCTGGGGCCGGGGCCTGCGCCGGGCGGTCGGGGATTGGTACAGCGCCAAAGAGCCGGAGGAGCTTGAGTACCAGTTGCTCAAGTACCAAGGTCGGAACGGGTGGACCAACCGTGACCTCCTGCGCCTCGCGCACCCCAAGCCCCGGACGGAGGCGCACGGCGCGCTTCTGAACTGGGCCACGGGCAAGTCGGTGCCGCTCGCGGCGCGGCGGCTCGTGGCGGCGGAGATGCTCAAGGGTGAGACCGACCCCACGAGGGCGGCGGTGACGATCCTCGACACCGGCCTGCCGCGCGAGGCGGTGCCGACGGAGCTGCTGAACCACGCCGTGGTGTGGGACGCGCTGCTCGAGTCGATGCCGCTCGCCGCGATGGTGCGCAACCTGGCGACGATGACGCGCGTGGGTCTGCTCACGCCCGGCTCGGCGGCGGCGCGGCGCGTGGTCGCGGAGCTGGCGAACGCGGATCGCATCCGCAAGGCCCGCCTCCACCCGATGGCCCTGCTGCTGGCCCAGCGGACCTACGCCTCTGGGCGCGGTCTGCGGGGCAAGGGCGAGTGGACGCCGGTCCCGGCGGTCGTGGACGCGCTCGACGCGGCGTTCTACCTCGCGTTCGCGAACGTGGAGCCGACGGGCAAGCGGCACCTACTGGGCGTCGACGTCTCCGGCTCGATGTCGTGGACGGTGACGGGATCGCCGCTGACCGCGTGCGAGGCGGCGACCGCGATGGCGATGGTGACGGTGGCGACGGAGGAGAGCGTGACCCCCATGGCGTTCGCGGACTCGTTCCGGCCGCTTCCCCTCTCGCGCCGGATGCGGCTCGACGACGCGCTGACGCACACCCGAAACCAGAACTTTGGCCGGACGGACTGCGCCCTGCCGATGCTGCACGCGACGAAAAAGCGCCTGCCGATCGATGTCTTCACCGTGTACACGGACAACGAGACGTGGTTCGGCGACATCCACCCGTCGCAGGCTCTGCGGGAGTACCGGGAGACGATGGGGATCGCGGCGAAGCTGATCGTGGTCGGCCTCACCTCGACGGCCTTCACCATCGCGGACCCGAACGACGCGGGCATGCTGGACGTGGTCGGCCTCGACGCGGCCGCCCCGGCGGTCATGGCCGACTTCGCGCGGGGATAGGCTGAAAACGGGCCTTTGCGGAGGCCCATCCGGCGCTACGGCCCGTCTCGATGGAGACGGGCCGAAGGCCACCTCTCCCGTGGGATCAACGAAAGGCCTACCCGCTGTTAGATCGTCTGTTCCTATGTCCGGCTCAGCGCCCGCCCTCGCCCCGGTTCCGCGCCGCCGCTCGCCCCGGCTCCCGCTTTTACAAAAAACGCGTTTAGCTCGCCGTTTATCTCGTTGGAGCCGGTATTGATGACGCTCGCCTCAGCTCGCTCCTCTTGCCGAGAGGAGCCGAGAACAAAGGACCCGAAAAGCCTTCCGTCGCGAAGCGCGTTCCCATGGATCACGGAAAACGCGAAAGAGATTCGAGAAGGGACGGAAGGGATCCTGGTGATCTCTTCCGGAGATTCACGCTTTCGTCGCGACGTGCTCGCGGACGTCCGGTTCCGCGTCGTAGGCGCCTTCCTCGCGGATCGCTTCCGGCAGAACGCCGTGCTCACCCATCCAGCGCACGGCGGAAGCGCGGCACCTCGAGCAGGGGCTATGCTCGTAGATCCACTCCGCGTGAGGCTGCCAGCGGCCTTTGGGATGCTCTCTCATAAAGCCCACGACATCGAGAATAGGGTTGTGACGCGTCTTGTTGGTTTTGCCTTCGGTACTCGTCAAGGCGGCGAGCACGACGACTTCGTCACCCCAACGCAGGCTGGCAGCGATCGACTCAAGCGCGCTCCAGGGAAGCGGACGACGGCGCAGGAGTCCGAGAGCGAAGCGGCGGACCGAAGCTGTATCAAGTGTCCCGAGGATGCTCATCACTGCCCAACCTCGTTTCGGATGAGTCGCCTGCCGAAAGAGCGTTTTGGCTGGCAGAGGAAATCCTCCTCGACGAAACGCTCCTTCGAGCTGTCGAAGCGGGCGACCTTCCGTCTCTCGCATCAGCCGCCGGGCGGCCTTGCGCCACTGGCGAACATCGGCGAGACGCTCAAAATCGACTGGACTCGCGTAAGGCGCCTTCGGATCGTCGAGGCTGCGGAAGAAGTCCGATGCCTTCGGCTCCGGCTTCGGAGCCGCCCGTCGTACGGCGTCACGACGGGCGTCGTTGTCTCGGTCGAGGAGGCGCATTTGGCGTTGAAGAGCAGTCCTGTCATCCTCTTCCTCATCGGGAAGCCAGTAGCCGATCCGGCAGCGTTCGTCTTCGGACATATTCGGCAGGATGTTCGCCACGACCCACTCGAGCCCCGCCTCGTTCGCAGTCGCAAGATTGTTCTGAGCGCGCTTGTAGCCACTCTCCGCAAGACTCCTGAGCGTCTCCCAGGCTTTCGCGTCTCCTCGGCGGGCAAACTCTTCCAAAAGATCGACCATCCAGTCGCGGTCCCAGCCCGCCTCGCTCCTAGGAAGAGCCTCCAGGATCGCGTCGAGGGCGCGCTCCTGAAGACCGGCGAGATCGATCAGGCGCATCATGTAGAGGGCGCGGTTCTCCTCGCATTGACGGTCCCATTGCAGGTTCTTGACGCAGGCGGCGAGGATCGGGTCGACGAAAGGGGCGGGATCGCTGTGCTGGAGAACAAGGACGGTGCGGCCCTGGCCTTTGGCGAGAGCGTCGCGGAACGCGTCGGAAGTCAAGCCACGAGTTTAGCTTCCGGTTTGGTCCAAGGCTTCCTCTCTCTGCTCGGCGACGCGCTCGCGAACGTCCGGCTCTGCATCGTAGGCGCCCTCTTCGCGGATCGTCTCCGGCAGAACGCCATGCTCGACCAGCCAGTCCACTGCAGAGCCTCGGCACATCGAGCAGGGGCTGTGCTCGTAGACCCACTCCGCGTGAGGTTGCCATCGCCCCTCTGGGCGCTTGAAGAAGAGGCTGATCAGATCGAGAACCACATCGTGGAGATCGTCGGGGTCGTACACCTCGACATCGGTCAGCAAAGAGGCGACGAGTCTCTCGTCGCCTCGATGGAAGTTCGACTCCAAGACCCGGATCGCGTCTTCAGGAAGAGGGCGTACCCGAAGGAGCTTGAGCGCAAGATGACGAACCCGGGGAGACTCGATAGCGCTCAGGATGCGACAGACGGCCGCGCCGCGCTCCTTACGAGTCGCATGAGAGACGAGGCGACGAGCCGGAAGGGGAAAGCGCTGCCCCCGGAAGGCAGACGCGATTCGCCAAGCGAGCAGGCGGTCGTCGATCTTCAGAAGTCGCTCCGCCAGTTCTCGCCATTCCTTCCGGTTCGCCAGCCGGGCGAACTCGTAGGGACGCATCCCTGGCGACTTTCCGGCGGCGAGGTCTTGGAGAAAGCTCCGTGCCTCAAGCGGGGTTCTTGGTCGACCGCCCCTTGCGGGCGGTGTTTCCCAACGCGCCTCGTTCTCCTTCTGAAGGGCCCGAAGCCGATGTTGAACGGGCGTAACGTCGTCCGTCTCTTCATCGGGAAGCCACATCCCGACGCGCCACTGGTCGTCTTCGGTCAGCGTGGGAAGGACGTTCGCCTCGACCCATTCCAATCCCGCTTCGTCGACAGTGGCGAGGTCGTCCTGCGCCCGCTTGTCGCCGCTGACGGCGAGGTCGCGCAAAGCCTCCCAGGCCCTCTCTTCCCCGCCCCGCGCGAACTCCTCCAGAAGGTCGACCATCCAGTCGCGATCCCGACTTTCTTCGCTCTTGGGAAGGGCCTCCAAGATCGCGTCGAGAGCCCCATTCCGAAGGTTCGCGAGATTGATGAGCCGCATCACATAGGGACCTCGCCCCGCTTCGCAGTAAGGATCGATCTGGAGATTCTCCACGCACGCCCCGAGGATCGCGTTGAAGAAAGGGGCAGGATCGCTGTGCTGGAGAACAAGGGCGGTGCGGCCCTGGCCTTTGGCGAGGGCGTCGCGGAACGCATCGGAGGTCAAGCCACGAGTTTAGCCCCGGTAGACTCTTCCCGATGTCTCCCCGTCTCGCCTTCGCCATCGACGCCGCCTACCGCGCGGGGCGCGGGACGCTCGCCCATTTCCAGACGGGCACGGCGGTCGAGATCAAGGCGGACGCCACCCCCGTCACCGTCGCGGACAAGGGCGCGGAGCGACAGATCCGAGAGGCGATCGAGCGGACCTTCCCCGGCGACAACGTCCTGGGCGAGGAGGAGGGCGGCGACATGACGGTGGCCGACCGCTGGGTGATCGACCCCATCGATGGCACCAAGTCGTTCGTCGCGGGCGTTCCGCTCTATGGCACGCTCCTGAGCTACGAGGTGGACCGCGTCCCGATCCTCGGCGTCTGCTACCTGCCCGGCCTGGACGAGCTTCTGTGGGCCGAGCGCGGAAGCGGCGCGTTCCTCAACGGTCGTCCGATCCACGTTTCCCAGCGCGACTCGCTGGACGGTTCGGTCGTCTGCTACGGGTCTCACCGGGGCTTCATAGACTCGGGCCGGTGGGACGGCATCACGAAGCTCATCGACCGGGCGATGGCGACCCGCACCTGGGGCGACGCGTTCGGCTACGCCCTTGTCGCCTCGGGCCGTGTGGACTGCATGCTCGATCCGGGGGTGAGCCGCTGGGACGTAAGCGCGTTCCACGTCATCATCCCCGAGGCGGGCGGCCGGTTCACCGACTTCGACGGGGCGGACGTCTTCACCGGCGGTGACCGTAAGCTCCCGTGCGTGGCCTCGAACGGCCTTCTGCACGACGAGATCCTCGCCCAGTTCGGATAAAGCGATGCGTCTCCTTGGGATCGATTTCGGCTTCGCGCGGATCGGAGCGGCGGTGACGGACGACGCGGTGGGTCTGCCCAGCGCGCTGCCCGCCCTGGACGCTAGCGGCAAGCTCAAGGTCGACGCGCAAGCCATCGCCCTTCTCGCGAAACGTCAGGAAACCCCGAAGGTCGTCCTCGGCCTGCCGCTCGAAGACGGGGCGGAAGGCAAGATGGCCCGCATCATGCGCCAACTCGGCGGGCACCTTGAGAGCGCCGGATTGGTTGTGGACTACGTGGATGAGACGCTCACGAGCGTAGAGGCCGAGGCGAGCCTACGAGAGACCGACATGAAGGCCAGCCAGCGGCGCAAGGCCCGCGACGGCGAGGCGGCCTGCCGGATTCTGGAGAGGTACCTCGCCCGTTGAAGCGAACGACCACCTACGTCCTTGTCGCAACGGCCGCCGTTCTTGGGGTCGGCGGCTGGACCTTCGCTCGTGCGATCTCTCCCGTCGGAGGCCAGCCGTTCTACTACCGAGTCGAGGGCCGCAAACCCTTAGGCGACGTACTCGACGAACTTGAGTCGAAGGGAACCTTGCGAAGCGCGCGAGCGACTCGGTTTCTCGCCCTTCTCAGCCGACGCCGGGATACGGTCGGTACGGGGACCTACCGGCTCTCCGGGGACTTGGAGGCGCTGCAGAACCTGCGCGCGCTGGCCCACCCGATCGTGCAGATGGTTCGTCTCCCGGAGACGAACTGGGCCAAGCGGAGCGCCAACCTACTCCAGCGGGCTGAGGTCTGCAAGGCCGACGACTACCTCGCGCTGGTCAACCAACCCGCCGATTGGAAGGAGGATTTCCCGCTGCCGCCCACCACCCTCGAGGGCTACCTCTATCCCGACACCTACGACCTTCCGCCGCTCCTGGGGGCGAAGGCGGTCGTCGGGCGCCAGCTCGACGCTTTCCGGACGAAGGTCTGGGAGCCCCTGGGCCACCCTAAGGATCTCCAGCGCATTCTGACCGTCGCCTCGCTTGTGCAGCTCGAAGCGGGGCGGGGCGACGCGGCCATGATCGCGGGCGTGATCGAGAACCGTCTGAAAAAGAAGATGCGCCTCCAGATCGACGCCAGCATCCTCTACGGGCTCGGTAAATGGCGTCGCCTCACCTTCAAGGACTACCGAGAGGTGGACTCTCCCTACAACCTGTACCGCCACGGCGGACTGCCCCCAACGCCCATCTGTTCGCCCTCGATCGCCAGTATCCGGGCGGCGATGGCTCCGGCGCGTCACAATTATCTCTATTACGTGGCGATGCCGGACGGGCATAGCCTTTTCGCCGCCACGTTCGAGGAGCACAAGAGGAACATCGAAAAACGTCTGGAGGCCCTTAAGGGATGAGTTGGAAGAGCGGAGACTTCGACCGGCAGCGACTTCGCGGTTCGGTACGTCGTTTCGCGCCCGCCCACGCGGCAGAGAGCCTGCCCGCTATCGACCTGCAGCGACTCTACGACGGGGGTAAACGGCTCATCCTGCTCGACGTGGATAACACCCTCGTCCAGTGGAAGACGGAGGAGTTCTCTCCCGAGGTCGTCGCCTGGGTCGAGCGGGCGAAGGCGATGGGCTTTGGGCTCTGCATCATCAGCAACACCCATCGCTTGGATCGGCTCGAGCGCCTCAAAACCAAGCTCGGCGTCGAGACGGTGCGGGGACGCTTCAAACCGAGCACGGCGATGTTCCGGTTGGCCCTCATCAAGTTCAAGCGCAAACCCGAAGAGGCGGTGATGGTCGGCGACCAGATGATGACCGACGTCCTCGGCGCGAACCGTTCGGGCATCGACGCGATCTGGGTGCGCAAGATGGAGGGCAAGGAATTCGGGGGGACGAAGATCAATCGCCAGATTGAGCGCTTCCTCTCCAGCTTGGTCTACCGCGCCCTCGTGTTGCCGGAAACGCCCGTTCCCGAGGGAACGCCCGTTATCGAAACACCTCTCGGCAAACAGATTCTACGTTTCGTGATGGTCGGAGGCGTGTCGTTTATGATCGACACCTTGCTTACCTACCTGCTCATGCGCTGGATCCATGTCGGAGGTGAGCCGATGGGTAACGTTGTTGGACGATGGCTTCTGGGAACGTTCCCTGGAGTGTTCGCCTTTGCGACGGGCCCCGCTAAGGCGGCGGCTCCGGTCCTCGGCGGACTCGCCTCGTTCTTCGCGATGTTCAACTCGTTCTTCTTCAATCGTCTATGGACCTTTGAAGCACGGGGCAAGGCTCATAAAGCAGAACAGGCGGCTCGCTTCTATGCGGTAGCGATCCTAGGCGCGATATTGAACGCTTTGGTGTTCAGCGCGGTGTACAACGGCCTCTCGACGCATCTCGGTCACACCCTTCTTCTTGCGAAGATCGCCGCCGCGGGGATCGTCGCGATCTGGAACTTCGTCGGTCAACGAACCTTCGCCTTCCGGGCGGCAAAACCATGAACCACGTCTACTCTTGGCGCGAGGCCCCTAAGGCCCAGTTCGCGGTGATCGGCGATCCCGTCGACCACTCGCTCTCCCCCCAGATGCACAATGCCGCCTACGCGGCCCTGGGGCTTCCGTTCGAGTACGTCGCGATCCAAGTGCCGCCCGGCGAGGTGTCCCAGGCCCTCGACCATCTGCGCGAGTTGGAATACCGGGGCACCAACGTCACCGTCCCTCACAAAGAGGAGGCGCTTTCCTGGTGCAAGCACGTCGACGGCTTCTGCGAGCAGGTGCAGGCGGTCAACACGATCGACGTTCGACGACGCGCGGGAGTCAACACCGACGCGAACGGCTTCCTCGCCACCTTGGGGGACATGACTCCGAGTTCGGTTCTTCTGATGGGCGCGGGGGGCTCGGCGAAGTCGATCGCCCGCGCCCTCGTACGCGATGGCTGGACGGTTCGCATTTGGAACCGGACCCACGAAAAGGCGGTCGATCTGGCTCGACTCGCAGGAGCGGCGGTGACCGACGAAGCCGACCCTACCGGGGCCGCGCTTATCCTTAACACAACCTCGGCTTCCCTCCAAGGCGACGATCTTCCCGTCCTCTGGGAGCGGACAGTGAAAGACGCGATCGCCTACGATCTCGCCTACGGCGATTCCCCTTTCCTCAAGGTAGCGGCGGAACACGGCTTGAGAACGATGAATGGCCTTCCGATGCTCGTCGAGCAGGGCGCGCTCGCCTTAGAATGGTGGACTGGCGAGTCGGCGCCGCGCGCCGTCATGGCGAAAGCCTTGGAAAAAGGTCCCGAGAAGCCGACGGGCACGAAAGAGCAGGGTTAGGTTGATCGTCGCGCCCACCCCGGAAAACGTCGCGGCGGCGGGCGCCGCCCTGCGGCGGGGCGAGTTGATCGGGATGCCGACTGAGACGGTCTACGGCCTCGCCGCCCGTCTCTGGAGTCCCGAGGCGATCCGCGCGACCTTCGCCGCCAAGGGCCGACCGGCGGACAATCCGCTGATCGTCCACGTCGCCCACCTGGAGCAACTCGATGAGGTCGTCGCAAAGTGGACAGACGATGTGCGGCGGTTGGCCGAACGATTCTGGCCCGGACCGCTGACGATGGTCCTGCCGAAGCGGCCGGAGGTGCCCCTAGAGGCGACGGGCGGTCTCGACACGGTCGCGGTGCGAGTGCCCGCCCACCCGGTCGCCCTGCGCCTGATCGATGCTGCTGGATCGCCTCTGACCGCACCCAGCGCGAATCTCTTCATGGGGCTCTCCCCGACGCGGGCGGAGCACGTCGTCGTGCCCGGCCTTGCGATGGTGCTCGACGGCGGCCCCTGCGCGGTCGGGATCGAATCGACGATCGTCGACCTGAGCGGAACGATACCGCGTCTTCTCCGCCCTGGGGGGACTCCCCGCGCTCAGATCGAGGCGGCTCTCGGACGCTCGCTTGAAGGGAAGGAGGCGGTCCGGCGGGCGCCGGGCGACTATCCACGCCACTACGCGCCGCGAACGCCAGTGCGGCTCGCACCTTCGCTCGACCCTTCTGAGGCTGGCCTAACCCTCGACCCACCGACGAGCGAGCGCCAAATCCGGCTTCCGCGCGTTCCGACGGCATACGGCATCTCGATGTACGCCGCGCTCCATCGTCTCGACGCCCTGGATGTCGATGAGATCGTCGTGCAAGCTCCCCCCCAAGATGAAGACTGGGAAGCGGTGTGGGATCGCCTTCAGCGGGCTACGACCGAAGCTCCATAATCCGAAGTTCGGGGTCCATGATCGACCAGACTCTCGGCTCACCCATATGGAGCGCCCGGCGCGGGTTCAGACAGCAGAGCCGGATGGCGGTTTCGGGACCGAAATCGTGCGCAAGGTTTCGGAACGCGTCATAGAGGGTAATCCCGCTTCCGGCGAGGGTGCCGTCTTTCAGCTTCACCTGTTTGTCCCCGACGATGCAGTCGAGTCCCCACATCGTGATCTCTGTTCCGGGTTCCATCCCCGCCGCCATCGTCGCGTCGCTCACCGCGATGATACCGTCCGATCCTTTGCACTTCAGCAAGACCTCAGCGGCAGGCTGCGCGACGTGGATGCGGTCGTAGATCAGCTCGCAGGTGAGTTCCGGCGAGATGAAGGCCGCTCCCACAGTCCCCGGCTCTCGATGGTGGAGCGGGCGCATGGCGTTGTAAGTATGGGTGGTGTGGCTCGCACCCGCTGCGATCGCTTCCCTCACCTGCGCGTAAGTGGCATCGGTGTGGCCCAAGCTGACGATCACGGACGATGGGTCGAATTTCCATGTGCCACGCATCGAGAGACGCTGAACGAGTTCAAGCCCCCCCGGAATCTCAGGCGCCAGCGTCACAATCCGCAGACGTGGGTCATCGACCACGGCATTCCAGGCCGAAGAGGGTTCGGCGATGGCCCCCTGCGGCTGGGCGCCAGGATGTTTCGGGCTGATAAACGGCCCTTCAAGATGGAAACCGGGCATCCGCCGATCGGCTACGGGCAGGTTCGCAAGAGCCTTCTGGATGTCAGGGAGAGAGCCGGTGACAGTCGTCGGCAAGAACGCCTCGTAGCCGACCTTCTCCAGTCCCGCCGCCATCGCGAGAAGATCCTCGGCAGAGCCTGTCATGAAGTCGTAGCCGAACGCGCCGTGGATATGGATATCCACGAATCCGGGCACCAACAGCCCTTCGGCGGGCCGGTCGCTCGGCTCCATCGCCATCGTCTTCAGGTCGACGTCGTACTTCTGGAAGCCCATGGGGCCGAGGGCGGTCAGGATGGGCACGGTCCTATTCTGAACCCTAAACCCGGATCGCGTAGCCGCCCGCGTGGCGGATCACCTGACCGTCGATCTCAAGCATCGTCAGCTCCGAGAGCACGGTGCTCGCATCCAGTCCGGTGCGCTCAACGATCCGCTCGGGGGCGAGCGGATCGACGGTGAGGGTGGAGAGAACGCGCTCGGCGTCGCCCTGGGACGGCGGAGGTGCGTTCCACGCGACGGGTTCGATGCCTAAACTCTCTAGGATCTGGTCTGGGTGGTAGACGAGGGTCGCCCCATCGCGCAGAAGGTTGAGCGAACCCCAGTAGGCGCGATTATCGATGTTCGCGGGCACCGCGAACACCTCACGTCCCAAATCGGCGGCGGCGCTCGCGGTCCGCAAGGCCCCGGACTTCGTCGGAGCCTCGATGACGAGGACGGCAGAGCACAAGGCGGCGATGAGATCGTTGCGGAGGAGAAATTTGTAGTCGCTCAGCGCAGCCCCGCAGGCGAACTGACTAAGGAGGCAACCGGATTCTCGGATGCGGGAGAACAACCCCGCGTGAACCGCCGGATAGACGCGGTCCACGCCTCCGGCTAACACGGCGACGGTGCGTCCGCCAACCGAGAGGGCGCCTTGGTGCGCGGCGGCGTCGATACCGAGCGCGCCGCCGCTTACGACCGTAACGCCTGCGCGCGCGAGTCCTTCGGCGAACTTCTGGGCGCAGGCCCGACCGTAGGGCGACGCGTTGCGGGTACCGACGATACCGACGCAGGGAGCTTGGATTGCTGAGGAGTCGCCCGTAACGAACAGCGCGGGCGGGCCTTCGGCCTCGGCCAAAAGCTCGGAGAACTCGTCTTCCAAAAGGAGGCGAGCGCCGGAGGCAACTTCCCGGGAGGCAGAGGCGATCCGCCTCCGTTCGCCTTCAACGAGCGCGGGGTGCGCCAAGAGACGCTCGATCGCCTGGTTCTCTCCCGAAAGCTCTTCGGCGATGAGACGCGCCTTACGGGGCGACAGCTCCCCCGCGAGGAGAAGCTGCCAGAAAGCGTCGTTCACTAGCCGCCGTCGCCGCCACGCCCGCCGCCGCCGCCGGGGCCACCAGGGCCGCCGTTCTGGCCGGTCTGGTCGGAGCCGGGAAGCGGCAGAGGCCGCAACGCGTTGTCGATCACGACGGAGTAGGTCGTCTTCGAGACGTTACCCATCCAGTCGGTTGCGGTTACCACGACGGCGTGGCGACCGTCTTGGAGCGTGGGGTTCGGCTTGGGAACGTCACCCGGCAAGAACGCGCCGTCCTTCGCATTCGGAGGACGCGTCGTAGCGGCAAGGGTCGTGAACGCAACGCGAACGTAGCCGTCACGGGTGTAGGTAAAGCCGGCGGACTCGCCATCGATCTCAACCTTGATCGTATCCTCCTTGATGCCCGCCGCCTCGTCCTGAAGGCGGAAGATCAGTTCAAGCGGAGGCTGGCCGGAGACGACGTCGCCCGGGTTCGGCCAAAGCTGCTTCGAGGTGGGCGGGGTGAGGTCGACACCGAGCGTCTTGTCGAAGGCGAGAATCGACCCGTCGCGTGCCGGGACGAGAAGGGTCTGCCCCGAGAGGACAGCCGGACCGCTCGCCTGAAGCGTCGTGACCAAGCGTCCGGTCGACTGACCGGAGGGATTACCGCCCGGAGAACCGCCGCCACCAGGACGTCCGCCGCCCCCGCCGCCGTTCCGTCCGCCGCCACCGGGAGCAGTGTTCGAGGAACCGGACGACTCGTAAACATCGCCGATCGGTCGGATGACATAGCTCCAGAGGAGCGCGCCGGTCGTAGGATCGAAAAGGTTGATCGCGCCGTTGGTGGTCGGCACGAGGAACTTGTTGCCTACCAGCGAGGGACGGACCGCAGGAAAGGAACCCAGCTTAACCGGTCCTTTCTTCGTCGCAGAGGTGGGACGCCCGTTCGTCGGGTCGAGCACCAAGGCGTCGCCATCCTGAGAGACGACGAACACGCCGTCCGCGCTGGGGGCAGGGGCGAAGGCCAGTTGCAGGTTGGTGTTCTGGGACCACTTCACGTTCCCAGAAGCGGCGTTCACGGCCACAAGATAGCGGTCGGAGACCACGTAGAACGTATCGCCGTAGAGGACGGGAGCCGCACCAGGCGGCAAGGAGACGAACTTCGCCGGGCGCGTGTAGTTCGCCTTTCGCGACACCACGTCCAAGCTGCGCATCTCGTTCAGGCCGTTGAAGAACACGATGCCCGTACCGTAAGAAGAGATCTGTCCCTGGATGCGCTCGAAGATGTTGTAGGGAGCCCAGACCGCTTTGCCCGTCGCCGCATCGAGAGCGATAAGCGTGTTGTCCGAAGTCGCGAACGCCACGTACTTCCCATCGCCCACCGAAACCGGAGAGCCGAGCACCGGAGAGGGCGACGTGTAGGTCCACTTGGCCGCACCGGTGTTCGGATCGACGGCATACACGATCTTGTTATCCGCCGCCGCAACGAGAACGCCTCCAACAGCGACCGGGGCGGTGCGGAAGGTGCCGTCGATCGGCTCGACCGAAGGATACTGCCACCGCTTGTTACCGGTAGCGAGGTCGAGGGCGTAGACGCGGCTACCGACGGCGGTGAAGATCGAGTCGCCGACGACCAAGGGGCTTCCGCTAGGAGCGGCGTTCGTGGGTTGCACCCAGCGCCAGGCAAGGGGGGCAGGCCCGTCGAACTGGGCGGATGCGCCCGCCGCGAGCGCAAGCGCGACGGGCGCGAGTGTGAGGAGGCGCAAGGTTCGCATGTTCGGTGTTCGGTCTCCGGCGGCGCCCGCCATCGGAGCGCTTAGGCCATTTTACATTTCCAGACGCCCACTCGTGGGCGACACGTACGGTATCAGGACGAACGAAGGACCCAGAACGTCACGCAGGCTTGCGAATCTCGCACAGGGCGGGTATAGTCTTTATCGCTTCGGGCTCATAGCTCAGTTGGTTAGAGCACTCCCCTGATAAGGGAGAGGTCGGTGATTCGAGTTCACCTGGGCCCACCATCTTCTCGCCGCGCGGTCTCCTTCGCGCCTTTGAGCGAG
The DNA here is from genome assembly GCA_964516175.1 of uncultured Fimbriimonas sp. Classification (GTDB taxonomy): domain Bacteria; phylum Armatimonadota; class Fimbriimonadia; order Fimbriimonadales; family Fimbriimonadaceae; genus Fimbriimonas. Next base: position 38,871 of record CAZEWR010000005.1, read on the forward strand.
ATTCCCGGAGTCACTCTCTAAAGGCGGAAAGAGCGGCCAGGGCTCCGACGATAACGGAAACCAACGCTTGGAGCGGGCCGGGCTCGACGATCTCACGAGCGGCCTCCGGTCCGACGAACCGCGCTCTCTCCCAAAGTGGCCCACGCCCAAGGTGGCGGACGAAGAAAGCCGTACCGAATTTGGTGGTTGACCGACCCTGCGCACCCTGCGGGAACTCGTCTCGCGTCGGAACACGCCCAAAGCGTCTCATCCTGAGATCTCCCCGCTGAAAGGGAGGGGGCTTCCGAGCGGCAAATATCCTGGCTCCAACGAGAAAAGCGGCGAGATAAACGCGTTTTTCTCAAGGGTCGGAGAGAGGGCAGGAGAGCGCGCCCGGATCGGTCGTCGAGGGTAGATGGAGGCAAGCGTCGTCACAGACGAACCAACAAAGGAAGCGCTCCTCGGCGATCCCGCAGGATCTACTCGATCGCCGGGTGCGGGGGCTGTCCGGCGGGCGTGGGGAACGGAAGCGCGCGCAGAGCCGTGTACCGGCCCGGACCGGCGATGAGAATCGCCGCCGCGAGGCCGATCAAGGCGAGGTTGAATTCATAGCCTTCGTTCTGATTGGAGAAGCCGTTATGTCTGTGCACGAGGAAGATCGCGCCCAGCATAATCACGATCAAAGCGGCGGCGGAAAACCGGGTGAGGACGCCTAGAAGAATCCCAAGACCACCGAAGAACTGGCCGATCGCGACCAGATAGCCCTTCGGCCCCTGTCCCTCAACGAACTTCGCCACGCCCGGCCCTCCGAAGAGGCCAAACAGGAGCTGAGAGCCGTGGAACAGAAAGATCACCCCTAGCACGACACGGACGATAAGAAGGGCGAGATCGACGGCGGCGCGGTCGGATCGAGGTTCCATACCTTTCACTACGGAAGTTATAGTGAAAACGTCTCTCGTCGGTTGTGCCATCCTCATCCGGATGGCGCCCATCCCCGAAGAAGCCCGCTACCGGGCGCTGGTCGAGTCGATGCCGCAGCTCGCGTGGTCGACCGACACGACGGGACGCGCCGACTACTTCAGTCCCCAGTGGGAAGGCTACTCCGGTCGTTCGGCGGAGTCGCTCACGAACGACGGCTGGCTCGACCTGCTCTATCCGAACGACCGGGATCGGACGGCTGAGGCTTGGCGCGCGGCGGTCGCGGGCGAGCGGGAATACGACCTCGACTACCGGATTCGCCATCACGACGGCGAGTACCGCTGGTTCCGAACCCGGGGCGTTCGACAGGAGGATGGCCGGTGGGTCGGAACGTGCACGGAGATCCATGAGGCGCGCGAGGTCGCGGACACGCTCAAACTTTTGGTGGAGATCGAGCGCGCGACCCGCGACGAGCGCGATCCCGAGCGCATCATGGCGACCATTACCGAGCGGCTAGGCCGGCAGCTTGGGGTGTCACGATGCGCTTACGCCGACGTTTGGGACGGAGAGAGCTTTCGGATCCAGCACGACTACGTAGACGGTGTGCCCTCTTCAGTCGGAGACTACGCGCTCAGCCTCTTCGGCCCGCGCGCCGCGTCGCTCATGCACGAGGGGCGGCCACTCGTGGTCCGCGACGTTGAGCGCGAACTGGCGGCGGAAGGGGGCGAGACGATGTTCCTGGCGATCGACATCCGTGCCATCGTCTGTTGCTCTCTGGTGAAGGACGGTCGGCTCGTCGCGTTGATGGCCGTTCACCAGAACCGTCCCCGCGACTGGTCATCGGAAGAGATCGGCCTTGTCCGACTGGTGGTCGAACGCTCGTGGTCGGCGATCGAGCGGGCTCGTTCGGAGCGCGAACTTCGGGAGCTCAACGTGGTCTTGGAGTCGCGCGTGGCGGAACGGACGGAACGTCTCCAGGCGGCGGTCCGAGAACTCGAGGGCTTTACCTATTCCGTCGCCCACGATCTCCGCGCGCCCGTGCGGGCGATGGTCGGCAACGCCAAGCTTCTCCATGAGGACTTCGGCGACGCGCTTCCCGAGGAAGCCGCCGACAGCCTCAGACGGATCGAACGGGCGGCCGCCAAACTGGGGTCGCTCGTTGAGGATCTCCTGGGTTACGCCCGCCTAGGCCGACGCGAGGTTCGGCGCGAGCGGTTCGACCTGTCCGACCTGGTAGGTCAGGTCGTCGCCATGGTAGCGGAGGAAGACCCTCGTCCCATCGAACTCCTTACCGAGACCAGCCTGGAAATCGAGGCCGATCGCGAGCAGATCCGTTTGGCCTTGCACAACCTCGTTCAGAACGCCGCGAAGTATCGCTCCGGTCCTCTGCGTCTACGCTTCGGAGCGCGCGACGGCGCGTACTACCTCCAGGACAACGGGATCGGGATCGACATGCGCTACGTCGACAAGATCTTCCAGCCGTTCGAACGACTCCACCGTGACACGGAGTACCCCGGCACGGGAATCGGCCTCGCGAACGTCGCGCGAATCGTCGAGCGGCACGAGGGGCGCGTCTGGGCGGAGAGCGAAGGGCCTGGAAAGGGCTCGACGTTCTGGTTCACGCTCGCCTAGACGGAAGGCTCAGCCGATCCGCCTCATCGCCGCGACGATCCGGGCGTCCACCCGGCCATAGCGATCCTCGGGATGGGGCGCGCCGTTGAACGCCATTCCGGCGGCGGAAAGATCCTCGATCCACTCCTGGCCCGCCAGATGAAGCTGGTCTGCCCCCGTGCGCAGGAGGATCTCCGCCGCGTTCTCAGGGCGGACGCCGCCGCCGGGAAGGATCTCGATCCTTCCTTCCGCCCGCTCGATCAGCCGCCGGATCGCATCCGCTCCGTCCAGGGCGCCTCCCTTTCCGCCGCTCGTGAGAATGCGATGGAAGCCGAGATCGACCAAGCGCTCAAGAGCGTCGAGAGGATCGGGCAGGGCGTCGAACGCCCGGTGGAAGACCGCTTCCCCGCCCTTCGCCACGAGACGCGCGTTCGCCTTGGCGTCGATCCCTCCGTCCCGTAGGACGCCGAACACGAGTCCCCGCGCCCCGGCGGCGAGAAACCGCTCCGCGTCCCGCTCCATCGTTCCCACGTCGCCTTCCGAGTAGGCGAAGCCACCCGACCGAGGACGAAGCATCGCCACCACCGGAAGATCGCACGACGCTAGCGTCGATTCGAGGGCTCCGAGAGAGGGCGTGAGGCCACCCAGGCTCAAGGCGGACACGAGTTCCAGCCTGTCGGCCCCCGATCGGGCGGCGATGAGGGCGTCGTCCAACGACTGCGCGACGATTTCCAGGACCACGGCCTATTGTGCCGTGTCACAATAGGATCGTCCCTTGAGGTTCGCGCGTCCCCCGACCGTGCCTCCGAGGTCCTTCCAGCGGTGAGCAACTACGGCCTCTTCGGCGAAGACGACCTCGTCCGTGCGGGTCACGTCCCTTCCATCGTTCTGCGCGACTACCAGCAGAAGGCCCTTGCCGCCGTCCTGGCGGCAAAGGATCGAGGACTCAACCGGGTCATGGTCGTGATGGCGACGGGCTGCGGCAAGACCACCGTCTTCGCCTCGCTTATCGACCAGTTCGAGCGCTCGTACGCGGCGCCGAGCCTGGTTCTGGCGCATCGGCAGGAGCTTCTCACCCAGGCTGCCGCCCGCGTCGCCTCCTTCTCCCCCCGGCTCCAGGTTGGGATCGAGGGCGGCGGCCAGAGCGCTCCCACCGAATGCCAGGTCGTGGTCGCGGGCGTCCAAAGCGTGGGGCGCCCCGACACCAAGCGGCTTGACTGGTTCCACCCCGGTCTCATGATCATCGACGAGGGGCACCACACCCCCGCCGACACCTACCAGATCGCGATGCGGCGATTCGGGTCGTACGACGGCTCCTGCTTTACGCTCGGCGTTACCGCGACCGACCACCGCATGGACAACAAGCCCCTGCACGGAGCGGCGGGGGCGATCTTCGAGGATGTTGTGTTCCGCTTCGGCCTACGGGACGCGGTGCGCGAAGGCTGGCTGGTCGACCTCAAAGGCTTCCGCGTCGCGACCGACGTCGACCTCTCATCCATCAAGTCCGTCGGCGGCGACTACAACCAGGGCCAACTCGCCCGCGCCGTCAACACCGAAGAGCGAAACTACACCGCCTATCGCCACTGGCGCGAGGTCGCCGGCGAGCGCCGCACGATTATCTTCTGCGTCGATGTGCAGCACGCCAAGGACGTGGCCGAGATGTTCCGATCTCACCATGTCGGGGCCGAGCACGTTGATGGCACGATGAAGATGGAACAACGCGAGGGCATCCTCGGCCGTTATAGCCGAGGCAAGACGCAGGTTCTGGTGAACGTCGATATCGCGACCGAGGGCTTCGACGCGCCCGCGACCGACTGCGTCCTTCTCCTTAGGCCGACCCAGAGTTGGGCCCTCTACTGCCAGATGGTTGGAAGAGGTCTTCGCACCCTCGGCGGCACGGTAGACGGCTACGACACCGCCCAAGCGCGTCGGCAAGCCATCGCGAACGCTCCTAAAGGCGACTGCATCGTGATCGACGTGGTCGACGCGAGCAAGGAATTCGGACTCTCCGCGCCTCCGGACAAGGACGAAGAGGCGCCGAAGCCTAAGGAGAAGCCCGCTCCCGCCTCCTTGGCGGGGCTCGTCGGCCTACCTCCCGAGTTCGACCTCCAAGGCAACAGCCTCTTCGCCGCCGCCGAGCGCGTCGAAGAGCTGGAGCCCGCCAAACGCGGAGCCCTGTTCCGGCGCCAGACCAACTGGGACGACCTCTCGACCGTCCTCAGCGAGGTCGACCTTATCAAGGAGCTGAGCATCCCCGAGGAGATCGTCGGGGTGAGCGGACTCGCCTGGATGAAGATCGGCGACGGCGAGTACTGGCTTCCCTGCGGCGACAGCACCTTCGAGAAGAATCGCGCCGCGACGATCCACACCGACGAGCTGGGACGGATGACGGTCGAGCTTCGAAGCTCCTCGATGCCGCCGATGCACGTTCCGCTCGGAGACGACCTCCAACCGGCGTTCGACGAGGCCGATCGTCTGATCCGCATGACCTGGGCCGACGCGGGGCGCATCGTCAAGGCTGACGCCCGTTGGCGCGAGAAGCCGCCGAGCGACCGCCAGAAGGAGATCCTGAAGAGCCTCGGCGTCTCCGATCGCGACATCGAGCTTTTGGAGACGATGCATCAGGCCCGCTCGCTGATCGAGCGACGACGCCTGGGACTTCGGGCGAGAGTGCGTTAGACGCATCCCACCGGTCGGACGAGCCGTAGAAGGGGCGTGCTCCTCGCGCCTCTTCTCGTCTGGGCCCAGGGAAGCTCCGCTGCCGAGGTTCGGGCGCGAGCCGACCGTCTCGTCGCCCAGAGACGCTTCCCCGAGGCGTCGGAGGCGTTTCTGGAGGCTTCCCGCCGCTATGGCGCGCTTGGCGATCCCAACGCCGCTCAGATCCTGCGGGACTATGGCCGCCGTTACCGGACGGACGCCGTTCTCTACGTAGACGACGTTCCCGCGGTTCGAACCGATCTCGCGCGCAACGAGCCGATCGCCGGATGCTTTCTCGGGGCGAACGTCGAACGCGAAGACGGAGCAGGGCGCAACCCTGCCGTGTTCGACCGGAACGTCGGGCGCGACCACGCCCTCTTCTTCACCTACCGTTCCTTCGGTCAGCCCTTCCCCATGGATTACGCCCGCCATCTGGCCTCGCTTGGCGCAGGTCTTCAGATCGCCTGGGAACCTCATGATCTGCACGACGCGAGCGACGTCCGCTACCTGAGACGCTTCATGGACGACGCCAGACGGAGCGGTATCTCCATCTTCCTGCGTTTCGCCAGCGAGATGAACGGAGCCTGGACTCCTTATCATGCGGATCCCGCCGCTTACCGGGAAACGTTTCGCCGGGTGGCCGCCATCGCTCATTCCATCGCTCCAAACGTCGCGATGGTCTGGTGCCCCGCCGATTCGCCCGAGAAGGGGCTTGACGCCTACTTTCCCGGCGACGACGCGGTGGACTGGGTCGGCGTCAATTTCTACAGCGTCCTCTACAACGATGGCGACCGAGGCCGCGTCGCCGCTTGGCGCCATCCCGAAGATTCCCTCGACTTCGTCTACAAGCGGTACGCGGCGAAACATCCGATGATGGTCGGCGAGTGGGCCGCCACTCACCGGAGCGTGGTGGACGGCGTTCTTCGCACGGATTTCGCCATCGACAAGATCGGCCAAATGTACGCTGCCGTGCCCCGTCGGTACCCCCGCGTGAAAGCCATCCACTGGCTCAGCCTCGACACCGCGAAGTACGCTCAGGGAGCGCGCCGACTCAACGATTTCACCCTGTTGTCCGAGCCGGTCGTAGCACGAGCCTACGCCGCCGCGACGGCCGAGCCGTTTTACCTAGGCGAAACCGGGCAGAAGGCCCCGTCGGTTCCACGTCCCTTGCGCAACGGCGAGACTCTCTCGGGACCGGTCGTCTTCTCCGCTTACGTCCGTTCCTACGTTCCCCGTCCTCGGACGATCCTCAAGATCGGGGGCCGGATCGTGCTTGACGAAGCGGTCGCTGGATCGCATCGCATCTCGGTGGAACTCCCGAAAGGCCGGTCGTCGATCGTCCTCGCGGTCTATGATGCCGAGGGGCGGCTCGCGGGCAAGCAGAGTCTTACCGTCGTGCGGCCATAGGTCTCAGATCCCATCGGGATCGCCGCCCAACGCCACGGCCTGCGCCTCCAGGCGCTTGAGCCGCGTGAGATCGCGCAGGATCTTGGAGTAGCACAGCACCTTGCCGCTTGGATTTCTCACCGCCACCATCACCCCGGAAGCCCAGAAGCGGCTTCCATCCTTACGAACGTGCCAGCGGTCGTCCAGCGCCCGTCCTTCCCGAAGTGCGGTCGCCTGCTCGATTTCAGGCATGTTCTCCGCAAGCTCTTCCGGCGTGAAGATCACGTCGGCGGTCTGTCCGATCCACTCTGCCTCTTCGTAGCCCAGGATCGTGCCGACGCCAGGGTTCCACGAGAGAACCGTCCGGTCCTCGTCCAGCAGGAACACCGCAAAGTCGACCGTGCTGTCGATCATCGCCTGGTAGAGCCCTGCCGTCCGAATCCGCTCGTCCTCCGTTTCCCGAAAGACGCGGAGCATCTCGAGAGCCACCGCTTGGGTTCGGTTGACCGCCCCTGTCCGCTCGCGGAGCCTCGTCCAGTAGGTCACTACGGTGCCACGCGCGATCCCCAGCCTTTCTGCGATCTCCTTGTCCGATCGTCCTTCGGCGGCGAGCAACAGCACCTCGCGCTCGCGGACCGTTGGATCGGTGTTCGGCATGGCGCAGACATCTTACCGCCCGATCCTTCCGGACCGATGGGCAAAAGTGATACAGACGTCCACCTTTTTACGTGCGTAAAATCATCTTGTCGAGGGCAGTCAGCCCTTTCTTCAGCGAAGAACGGATCTCCCTTCTTTCGCCTCTCACGCGTCGTCATGGAACCGCCATCCTCCGCAAAGTCCTCGCGACCTCGAATCCGACCGGTCCCCCTTCTAGGCAACGATTACGGCGAGCGGCTCTCAGGTCTGTCGGTTCGTGAGCGAGCAGTGGTCGATCTCGCGGTCGAAGGGCGGACCGACGAGCAGATCGCCCAGTGTCTGGACCTCAGCGTCTCAACGATCAACAGCTACTGGGTTCGTATCCGAGGCAAGCTCGGCCCCCATGCGCGGGTCGAGATCGTCGCGGATCTGATCCGGCATCAGGCCCGTCTGAAGCAAGCCGCTCTCACGGCCGAGAACCAGCGGCTCCGAGACGAGTTGGAGGAGACGAAGCTACAGTACGAGAAACTGTGCGTGATCCAAGCCGCGCACCAGCAAGAGGCGCCGCACCTTATGGCCCTCTACCACGCACCGGAGGCGATCCTCGTAACGGCCGCACCCTCGAACGTGGTGTTCGCCAACCAGCAGGCCTGGCGAATCTATGGGGCGCGTCCGGGAGAGTTGGAAGGGGTGCCCATGCGAGAACTGACCACCTCCGCGACCCCCGAGACGCTCCGGGAACCCTGCCGTCCGCTTTTTGAGCCGGACGGTCCCGAGCGCGAGACCGTCGGCATCCACGAACCTTACTTTGCCCGCCGTCGAGACGGTTCGAACTTCCGCGCCGTTCTCCAAGCCGAGCGGTTTACAGGACCGAAAGGCCCCTTGGCCGTCGTCTCCGTTCGAGAGTTCCTCAGCGAGGCCCACACGATCTTTCAAGCGTTGCGTCAGCCTCTCTCTCCTCCGACCGACGCCCGAACCCCGGACGTGCTTTAGGCGCGTCCGGGGTTCGGGGAAGCCTCTTCGGGACTCTACTTGACCAGCGGATCGTAGAATTCCAGATCTTCGATCTGAGTGTTCAGCAGGTCGAGGGCTACCGGATCGCTTTCGGCGGCGCGCCCACCAATGACCATGGCAGCGACATGGACGGCGCATGCGGGAGTCGGCTCTTCGAACGGTCCGGCGCTGTCGCCGACGGCAGCGACGAGGGGAGACGGGAGTTTCCAGTGATCGAGAACCCGTCGAGCAAGGTCGACGATCTCGGCATCGGTGGGCTTCGCGTTGCCCAACCGTAGAGCGACGAGCGAGCCGACGCCACGCAACAGGCCACCCAAATGGGCGGTATCGGCGTCGGCAGACGGCAGACCGCCCTTCGCCGCGATCGCGCGGGCGGTCTTGGCGGTGACCATCGCTCGGTCGAGAAACGCGTCGACGACGGCGGGCGGGATGCCGGGAATCGCCCGGAGCGCGCCGACGGCCAGCGCCACGTTGCGAACCTGGCGCATACCGACGATCATCACCGCCTGACTGAGGCTCGTCACCGTTCCGGACAGACCGTAGTAGGGAGAGTTCACGAGGGACAGCATCTTCGCGGCGAGGCCCGCGTCCGTTTCGAGGGCGCGGGCGATGACGCGGGGGTCCGGCTCGTCGCGTCCGGTCTCCTCCAAGACCTTAGCGACGGCCACGGGAAGGGCGGGGATACCCGCCAGGACATCGGGGGAGGCGGCGGTCAAACCGCCTCCGAAACGATGCCGTTCACATCCACGATGAGCGCGACGTTGCCGTCGCCGAGGATGGTGGCGCCCGAGATACCCCGGACGTCGCCGCAGAAACGATTGAGAGACTTGATCACGACTTCCTGTTCTCCGACCAAACGGTCGACCACCAGCCCGAGGCGGCGGTCGGCGAGACCGACGACCACCATGTAGGCGACGTCGGCGGGCACTCCTTCGTCCAGAGAGCGGCCGAAGGTGCGCCGAAGGCGGACGAGCGGAACCGTCTCGCCTCGGATGACCACCACCTCGCGGCCCCGGACGGACTGGATCTGCTCGTTCTCCACGCGCAGGGTCTCCACGACGGAACCCAGCGGCAGAACGTAGACGACGCCCGCGACCCGAACGAGCAGGCCGCGGATGATGGCGAGGGTAAGGGGCAGCCGAAGGGTGAACTTCGTGCCCTGGCCGAGGACCGTCTCAACGTCGATGAGGCCTCCAAGCTTCTGGATGTTCGAGCGGACGATGTCCATCCCGACGCCCCGGCCCGAAACCTCGGAAACCTGGGCGGCGGTCGAAAAGCCGCTGTGGAAGATGAGATTCAGGGCGTCGCGCTCGCTCATGCGCTCCGCGACCTCCTGCGTGATCAGTCCTTGAGAAAGGGCCTTGGTCTTCAGGCGCTCGGCGTCGATGCCGCGCCCGTCGTCCGTGATCTCGATCACGATGTGGTTTTCCTGGTGGCGCGCGCTCAGCACCACGCGGCCTTGCCGGGATTTGCCACCTCGCGCGTACGGCGGCTCTAGGCCGTGGTCGATCGAGTTACGCAGGATGTGGATGAGGGGATCACCGATCGTCTCCAGGACGGAGCGGTCGAGTTCGGTCTCGCCGCCGACGATCTCCAGCTCGACCTCCTTGCCCAGCTTATTCGCAAGATCGCGGACCATGCGCGGGAAGCGGTTGAAGACGGTCTCGATCGGCATCATGCGCGTCTTCATCAGGCCGTCCTGAAGGTCGCTGGTGATGCGGGCGAGATGGCCGCTGGTTTCCGCGAGAGCCTCCAGGTGCTCGTCGAGGGCGTACTTGGCGGCCAGGGCGGCGCCGATGCCCGAGATACGAGCCCGGTCGATAACCAGCTCGCCCACGAGGTTCATCAGTTCGTCCAGCCGAGCCACGTCGACGCGGACCGTTGCGGAGCCGCCCTTCGGCGCGCCCTTCTCCGCGGCGGGCTCCTCCTCGGCTGTAGCGGCCTTCGGGCTCACCGGAGCCGGGACGTTCGGGGATTCGTTCAGCGGCTTCGGAGCCGTGTGGGGCGCCACCTGAATGCTCTCGATCTCACCCAGCTTGTCCAGACGCTTTGCGACGGTTTCGGGCTCGTCGTCGGAATGGAAGAAGAGGGTGAACTCACGTTCGAACGCCTCGTCCTCAAGCGCCGCCGCGTCCGGGATGGAAGCGAGAAGCTCTCCGTTCTCGCCCACCGCCTGGATCGCCATGAAGGCGCGCACGAACTTCATCACGCAGTCCTCGCGGAGGACCACGGTCGCTCTGAAAACCGGGCGCTCGGCGGAAGCGACGCTCAACGCGTCGGAGATCTCCTGCGGCAGTCCGGAAGGCCCGGCGGTCGCGACCGCCTCAGGAGCCCCGCCGTTCAGGAAGCCCTGGAGCTTGCCGATGAGGCCGTCGTCCTGCCACGCGTCGCCCCGGCCGCCCTGGATCGCATCCAGCATCGTGCGCAGCACGTCGAGGCAGGCGAGAAGAGCGTCGGCGATCGGGGTGGAGACGATCATCTTGCCGCCACGCACCGCATCGAGGACGTTCTCCATCTCGTGCGTCACCGACGCGAGATTGCTGAAGTCCATCGCGCGGGCCGCGCCTTTAAGGGTATGCGCGGCGCGGAATACGAGGTCGATGCGCTCGGCGGTCGGCGCCTTCTCCAGCAGGAGAAGCTCGCGCTCCAGGGTTTCCAACTGTTCCTCGCCCTCTTGCACAAAGAGGTCGAGGTACTGGCTCATGTCGAGATCGGTTGCCATCTTTAGCCCTCCAGGGTCTGGTCGAGGTCGAGAAGGGCGATCAGGCGATCCTCCCGACGGGCGACGCCACGAACGCAGTCGCCGCCGACGCCACTGGGGGGCGGCTCGACGCCTGCGCCGTCCAGGGTGCAAACCTCGCACACCTCGTCTACAACCAGGCCGATCTGGCCGTTGGCGGACTCGACGACGATGATGCGGGCCTTGTCCGTGGTCTCCTCCGCAAGAGAGAAGCGGATCCGCAGGTCGACCACCGGGATCGTCTTGCCCCGGAGGTTTACGAGACCTCGGACGTGGGGCGGCGTGTGGGGGATGGGAGTGATCTCCCGGAGTCGGATGATCTCGTTCACCCGGAAGATGTCCACACCATATCGCTCGGCCTCCAGCCGAAACACTACTACCTGCTCACTCGAGACGCTATCGGAAACCGCCGCCGTCGCCATGATCCGTTTATCGGTCCCCAACGGCGTGGGCTTTAGGCTTCCCTTTCGAAGATCGTTGGGGTATATTCCATATCGCTTGCCGTCGTGGCGAAATTGGTAGACGCACCGTCTTCAGGTGGCGGCGCCCACAAGGCATCTCGGTTCGAGTCCGAGCGACGGCACCAAGCATTTACGGGGCTCTAGGATTTCCTAGAGCCCTGATTCTCTTTCGAGGATCGCTTCTTCGTCGAAGCTCGTCAAGGCGTCAGGGAGGGACCCTTTGCGCGGTAGATTACGCGTCCATCGGTATCGTGACCGTCGTCGCGTTCGCTCCTACGCGAGCTTCGCCGCATTGACCACGATGCGGTTGCGGCCCGCCTCCTTGGCTCGGTAGAGCGCCCGATCGGCGGCCATGTAGGCCGCGTCCAACTCCTCAAGGGCGTTCGCCGTCGCCACGCCGCCGCTCACCGTGATCGGCCTTTCGAGGCCGACGCAAGCCGCGACCGTCTCGCGCAGGGTTTCCGCGACGCGACGCGCTCCCTCGGTCGGAGTCCGCGAGAGGACGACGACGAACTCCTCGCCACCCGCCCGCGCGACCACGTCGTCCGTCCGCACGGCGCGTCGGATCGCGTCAGCGACCGTTCGGAGGGCGAGGTCGCCCGCCGGATGACCGAACGTATCGTTGTAGCGCTTGAAGGCGTCGAGATCCACCGTCACGAACGAGACCGGGGCTTCGACGTTCTCCATGGCCTCTTCGAGGCCCCGTCGATTAAGCAGGCCGGTCAGAGGATCTGTCGCGCCGATCTGGCGGAGGCGATCTTCCATCTCACGCTGCTCGGTCACATCGTGGAGGGCTCCTTCGATAAAGGGAGCCGTGCCGTCCGCACTCTGTACCACCCGCGCCGTCTCCTCCAGCCACATCGGACGCCCATGGTCGCCCACCGCAAAGGTCACGCACCGCGCTTCGCCGCTCGCACGAAGTCGTTCAAGGAAACGGATGCGCGCGGGAAGGTCGCCGATCGTCTGGAGCGATCCTAGACTCTCGACCATCCTTTCGGGACTTGAGAAGCCCATGAGATGGGCGAGCGTCGGGTTCACGCGAATGAGGCGCCCTTCCAGGTCGCACTGGTAGAGGCCGAAGGGGGCGTTCTCGAAAAGGCTTCGAAACGAACGCTCCGCAGCCTCCAATTCGACTGTTCGGGCCGCGACGCGACCTTCCAGAGCCGAATTCTGGGCGCGCAGCTTTCGCGTCGAGCGGGCTATTCCCACCCAGGCGACCAGACCCGCGACCAACCCTAGCGCGCCGCCGAAGAGAAGCGCCATCTCGCGGACCTGCCTCACCTTCCCTTCGATTCGCGCGGCCGGGAATCCAGAGACCACCATCAGGCCGACTTTCGTCTCTCCCGTCTCCGGAAGGCGCCGGATCGACGTCAGGTAGCTCTGGCCGTCGCCCCATATCAGGGAGGCGAAGTCTGTATCAGTTCCCTGGAGACGTGACAGAATCTCCCATCGGGGTGGCTCGGGAACTCCGGCCGTGCGCGAGCCCCGACGGCTCACCAGCGCCGTCGCGACGCGGCCGTTCTCGCCGAACGGCCGCGTCGCCGTTGCGGCCTCCTCCGCCCATTCCTTTCGAAGAACGCCCACCAGATAGCCACCCGAACGAAGAGGGTAGGTGAGCCGAAGCTGACGCGGCTCGGGCCGAACGAGGGGTTCCGTAGGAGGCTTCGGCAACGTCGCCTCGAACCGGATCGACTCGAACTGCGGGTAGATCTCGCGCAGCGCCTCGAACGCCAGACCCTCTTTTCCCCGGTGCTCCTCTACCGCAGGCATCCGCGCCAGCAGACGAAGGGCGGCGCTCCGCTCCTTCAGCGCTTGGCCCGCCTCGTTCGCGACGAGTAGCGCCTTGACGACGTCTTCCTCCGCCTTGGCCACGACCTGGCGGGGCGCCGCCGTACCGAGCACGAGGCCCAGACTCACGCCCAACGTGAGGGCGAGGCTGAAAGCCAAGGCGCCCGCCCGCGCCGCGTGCGAACGGCGGAGGGGTAGGGTGAAGCGTCGTAGGTCCATATTCGGCGTCCCACCTTAACTATCGGCAAATCCTCGGGTTTCTTAGGGTCGGCTTGGAAATGGCAGGGGTATTTAGTCCCCACTTCGAGGATCATCGCCGCGCCGCACTCGATCGAGGGAGCATCCCTAAAAGAGAGACAGGCTCGGCGGAAGGTACCCTTTGGGGCGTCCGATGCCGACCAAGCGCGTTCCCGAGCCCCAGTCCATCTTCGAACGATCCCGCCCCGGGCGTGTGGGATGCAACCTCCCGGTGGGCGACACACCCGAGGTCGCGCCCGATTTCGAGACGCGCGGCGAGCTGAACCTGCCCGAGATCGGCGAGTTGGATCTCGTCCGCCACTTCACCAATCTGAGCCACATCAACTATGGGATCGAAACCGGCTTCTATCCCCTGGGCTCCTGTACGATGAAGTACAACCCCAAGGTCAACGAGGCCACCGCCCGCATGACCGGCTTCTCCCAACTCCACCCGATGCAGCCGGTGGAGACGATCCCCGGCGCGCTAGAGCTTCTGATGGGCGTTCAGGAGATGCTCTGCACGATCACAGGCTTCGATGAGATCACTCTCCAGCCTGTCGCGGGCGCCCACGGCGAGATGACCTGCCTCATGCTCGTCAAGGCTTACCACGAGTCCCTCGGCGAGGGGCGCCGCAAGGTCGTCCTCGTACCCGATTCCGCGCACGGCACGAACCCAGCCTCCGCCGCCCGGTGCGGCTACGACGTCGTCTCGATCCCCACGAACGCGGAGGGCAACACCGATCTTGGCGCCCTCTCCAAAGCCCTTGAGAAGGACGGTCCGCGCGTCGCGGCGCTCATGCTCACCAACCCCTCGACCCTCGGCCTTTTCGAACCCGCGATCGAGGAGATCTGCCGGATGGTGCACGAGGCGGGCGGCCAGGTGTTCTGCGACGGCGCGAACATGAACGCGATGGTCGGTACCACGCGTCCTGGCGACCACGGCTTCGACTGCATGCACCTGAACCTTCATAAAACGTTCAGCACGCCCCATGGCGGCGGTGGCCCCGGCTGCGGCGCCATCGGCTTGAAGTCGCACCTGGAGCCTTTCCTGCCCATGCCGGTGATCCGCCGCGCCGACGCCAAGGTCGTCGCTGATTACGACCGCCCGAAGACGATCGGTCGGGTGAGCGGCTTCTACGGCCAGTTCTTGATGGAGGTGCGCGCATACACCTACCTGCGCGCCTTCGGCAAGGAGCACATGGCCGACATCTCACGCCATTCGGTCTTGAACGCGAACTACGTGCGCGCGCGTCTAAAGGACGTTCTCCCGCCCGCGCACGACCGCCCATGCATGCACGAGTGCATCCTCACGGCGGAGAAGTACAAGAAGGGGAACGGCATCCGCGCGCTGGACATCTCTAAGCGGCTGATCGACTACGGCTTCCACCCGCCGACCAACTACTTCCCCCTCATCGTTCCCGAGTGCCTTATGATCGAGCCCACGGAGACGGAGGCCAAGGAGACCTTGGACGAGTTCTGCGACGCCATGATCGAGATCTGCCGAGAGGCGGTCGAGGAGCCCGAGCTGCTCAAGAACGCGCCGTCTTCGCAGATCGTCGGTCGACTCGATGAAACCCTCGCGGTGAAGCAGCTCGACGTCCGCTGGTATCCGAAGGGCGACCTGATCGTCGAGGCCGGACAGGAAGTGCTGAATGGAGCCCA
Organism: uncultured Fimbriimonas sp.; assembly: GCA_964516175.1. Classification (GTDB taxonomy): domain Bacteria; phylum Armatimonadota; class Fimbriimonadia; order Fimbriimonadales; family Fimbriimonadaceae; genus Fimbriimonas. Next base: position 54,000 of record CAZEWR010000005.1, read on the forward strand.
CGGCGAAGGCGACCTTCCCGGAACCGAAGCTCTTCTGCCCGGCGCACCCGGACGCTAGTTCGCCGTTCACAAGACGTATCGAACGGCGGCTTTTCAAAAGCCGCCGTTCTGCGGTTGGTGCCTGTTCAAGAAGACTTGTTCGATCACAAGGACGATCGCTTTCGCGAAACGCTCTAAGGATCAACGAGAAGAGCCTGAGCGGCCTTTCGTAAGTCGTGATCACCTGCGGTTCGTCACAATAGGGCGTGGACATCCTGATCCTCGGCGGTACGGTCTTCGTCGGACGCGGCGTGGCGGAGGCGGCCCTGGCGCGAGGCCACCGCGTGACCCTCTTCCACCGAGGAAGCAAGGGCGCCGGACTTATCCCAGGCGCCGACGATATCCTAGGCGACCGCGACGGCGGTCTTGACGCCCTCGCGGGGCGACGATGGGACGCGGTGGTCGACGCCTGCGGCTACGTGCCGCGCATCGTGGGAGACTCCGCCCGCGTGTTGCGCGAGGTGGCGGGGCGGTACCTGTTCGTCTCGACGATCTCCGTCTACGAGGACGACGAGATGGGCGGGTTGAAAGAGAAGGCGGTCGAGACACCGGTCGGAACGGAAGAGATCACCGGCGAGACGTACGGGGCCTTGAAGGTGGAGTGCGAGCGCGCCGTTGTCGCGGCTTGGGACGATCGGGCGACGATCGTCCGCCCCGGACTCGTGTACGGCCCGCACGACCCGACGAACCGCTTCCCTTATTGGGTACGACGGTTCCTAGAGGGGGGCGAGGTCCTGACGCCGGACATCCTCGACGCGCCGCTCCAGCAGATCGACGCGCGGGATCTCGGCACGTTCATGGTTCTCCTGCTGGAGAAGGACCTCGCGGGCGTCTACGACGCGGTCGGAGAGGACTCCACCTTCGGCGACACCATCGCCGCCTGCCAAGCGCTCAATCTCGGCGCGCAGCCCGTCTACGTCGACGTCGCGACGCTCGAAGGTCTCGACGTGAAGACTGGCTCGGATCTTCCCCTCGCCTACGCCGACGCGGGCTCCTTGATGCGGATCCAGCCTGCGGCAACCATCGCCGCAGGCTTGGAACGGCGACCGCTCTCGGCCACCACGGTGGACACCGCCGCCTGGGTGCGGACGACGCACGCCGACGAGACGCACCCCTCTGGATTCACGCGCGAACGGGAGGCGGAGACTTTGGCGAAGCTCCGCGCCTGAGCGACTCTCCGTCTTCCGGTCCTCTCCCGATACAGCGACGCCCGATCAGCGGAAGGCGCCTAGAACCATTCCTGACGCTTGATCACGTAGTCGCGGTAGAAGTCCGTGTCGTTCTTCACGAGGTAGATGATGCCTTCGACGAAGCCGATCACCCCTACCGCCCAGCCGACCAAGCCGAAGATATGGAGGAAGGGGATGTGGCCAAGGACCCAGGAGACGACGGTGACGCCAAGCATCGTCATGCCCGCGCGCGGGAAACCCATGAGGAACTTGTGGACGCCGAGGCCTCCAAGGAGGATGCCGCAGATCCCGGCGGGAATCTTCTTCGAGACGGGAACGAGACTCACGCTCCTATGTTACGGCAACCGCGCGAAGGAGGTAGGGCTTTAGACGGAGCCCTACCCTTTTGCCGAACGGTCAGCCCTTGAGGAGCGGCTGTGCGGCGGCCTCGATCTCGGTGTAGAGCTTGTCGACGCCGCCGCCGATCCCGGTCCAGACCTTGCGCACGATGCCCTTCTTGTCCACAAGCACGAACACCGGGATCGGCTGGATACCCAGGCCAGCGGCCAGCTTGTCGGACTGCTCGGCGAAGCTATAGGTGTAGCCGTGCTTTTTTGCGTAGGGCGCGGCGGTGCCCTTACCGAACTCGCCCGTGTCGGCGCCCAGTACGTAAAGCCCCTTTGAGCCGTACTTCTCGTGAAGCTCCTGGATCTTCGGCGCCGCTTGGCGGCAAGGGACGCACCACGTCGCCCAGAAGTCGAGAAGCACGACCTTGCCCTTCAGGTTGGCGTTCGTGATCTTCTGGCCCTTCGTCGTGGTGAGCGAGAACTTCGGCAGAGGCTTGCCTACGGACTTCTCCGGTCCGGCGAGCGCGAGGGGAGCGACGGCGGCGAAAGCGAGAAGAATCGCGAGGCGCTTCATAAGGAAAGAGTACTCCGCAAGGCTCTCCGTTGCACCCAAATGCGCCCGTCCGGCGTCCTAGATGCAGTGGAAACCGTTCGCTACCGTCCCGGAGAGGCTCTCCGCTGGCTCCAGACCGGAGCCGACAACGTCCGCAAAGCGGCGGGCGAGCGAGGCAAAAGCGTGTTCCGCCAGACCGGCACAGACCAGAAGCGACCGATCGAGAACTTGAAGACCGCCGCCGGTGCGCTCGTCGATTTCGGACGCGGAGCCTACGCGGAGCTCCTTCACCGTCAGGCAGAGGCGATGGAGTACGTTCTGCTCGATGACCGGCTCGATCTGGTCAAGGGGCCGAAGATCGAGTCGGTCTCCTGGGAGAGCATCAAGGGCGTCCGCATGGAGGGCGATCGAGCACGGCTGGTCCTAGAGAAGGGACAGCTCACCATTAAACCCTTCGCCCACCTCGTCGCGGGCCGTGTCAAGGTTCCTGTGGGCTGGACCCGCAACGGCATGGAAGTGCCCTACGAGCTGCTGATCGAAGAGATCGCCGCCCGAGCGCGACGAGAGATCGAAGAAGAATAGGCCCGGTCTCGTCTACGAAGAGCTTTCCATCAGGTCGGCGATATAGGCTCCATATGCTTCTCGCATGGGCAGGTCCGTATCCTCGACGAGCCGTCGGCGACGAGCGAGGGTCGACTCGCCCGTCAGCGGGTTCTCGCCGGAGATCTCAAAAGCCTCCCAGCGCAGGCCGACGCCGCGTCGCTGCCAAAGCGGGAGTTCGTTGAAGTTGACGCCTCGCTGGAACAGGATCTCGTTCTTCGCCGCCACGCTCTGCCGCTCCATCGCGCGGGTCGCCTCCGTGACGCTCGCGCCTTCGTTGCGAAGCGTCCAATAGACCCACCCGTTGAGGCAGCAGCGGGTGGCGTCCGACTGCCGCCAGCGAAAATAGTCGACGACGTCCCCGTCGGTCGCACCGATCCAGACGCGGCCATCGAAGTGGGCCGGCTCGCCCGCTGCCACGCTAAACGCGGCGCTCGCGATCCCGGCGGCTACGGAGACCGTCTTCTCGACCTCCCGGTCGAACGTCGCCCAGGATCGGGGAAGCAGGAGAGAGATCTCGTCGCTCTCCGTGTAGGCGTAGAGGGCGTTCAGTTCCGCCATCAGCGCCCGCGCGGCGGCGAGCATGAGGTCGCGAAAGCGCGGATCGAAAGGCTTGTCGAACCGCGTCTCGGTGAAGCGGGAGAAAGACCGGCCGTCGACCCGAACCACCGTCCAGGCGTTGGGCGGCAGCCGAAGCGCGTGGAACGCCTCGCCCAGGCGCATCTTCCGCTCGAACTCGTTGGGGTTCATGCCTCTAGGATGAAGCCATCGGCGCCTAGATGCACCGTGTGGATCGCATCGATCCCTTCGTCCTCAGTCGGTTCCTGGTACCGTTTCGCGGCGGCGTAGAGGGCGACGAGAGGCACCCGGGACGTGCCTTCGCGGCGCTCGTTCCGTTCTCGACAGGCCTCGACGGACTCCGCGAAACGGTAGACGACGATCCTTGCCCCAAAGGCCTGGGCGGCGGCGATCGCCGCCGCCCGCTCCTCGCGGCTGACGTTCGTGTTGTCCACGACGACCGAGCGCCCCCTGGCGAGGGCCGTCTCGATCTCCTGGCGTTGGCGTCGGGCCTTGTTCGCGCTCTTGGACATCGCGTCCTTGCTCACGAGCGCGTGCGTAGCGGCGAACCGCTCACGGCAGAAGGTCGACTTCCCCGAGGCAGGCAGGCCGACGAGGAGGACGAGTTCAGGCGCCGTCAACCCGTTACGACTTAACGACCGTCGGCTCGATGACGATCTCGACCTTGCCGCGCACCGCGTTGGAGACGATACAGTAGGCGTCGGCCTTATGGGCCATCTCTTCGGCCTGCGCGACCTGCTCGTCCGTCGATCCGGGCTCCAAGGTGATCGTAGGGCGCAGGGTGATCGACTTGTAGGCGAAGCTCGCACCCTGTTGCTCGACCTGCCCGAGCGCCTCTGTCCGGATCGACGTGACGGGCAGACGGCGGTTTTTCAGGACGATCCCGGCGGTGATCGAGTAGCAGCCCGCGACCGCGCTCGTCAGCAGCTCCTCGGGGTTGGTCTCCCCGCCCGGTCCGTCGAATTCCGGCGGCACGTTGATCGGGATCGTCTTGCCGCTGTGGGCGGGGGTCAGGTCCCCGGCGCCGTCGCGGCCGCCGTTCCAGTTCGCGACGACAGGATACTCGTGGAGCTTCGTAGCCATATGGCGGCTTCTACTCCCTTAAAGCCCTCTTCGTCGGCCTCAATGGAGCTCGCTGAAGAACGAAATCGAACGACTCTAGATACGAGTGGCGGTTAGCTTTTCGGTTCAGCTTCGTTTTACCAATAGAGCCGTAAGCTGCGCCGTCTTCTGGACTCGAACTCGCTCCGCGATCGGCGCGGCGAGGATGCGGCGAACCGAGTCCTCGCCGAGGCGGGCCTGAGGGTAGTCATCGAACAGTTCCAACATCCCAATTCGCTCGCCTTCGTAGGGCTGGAGCGTGATCGATTCGTCCGGTCGAACGCTTCCGGTACGAACGACCCGAAAGTAGGCGCCCGGTCGTCGGGCGGCCATGAACCGTTTTACGAAGGTCGCGTCCTCCATGCGACGAGCCAAGGTGGCGCACGGGATACGCGGTGCGGTCGTTTCGAGGACGACCGCGCCGATCTCTAGCCGGTCTCCGATCGACAGGTTCGTGAGATCGACGCCTTCGGTCGTCAGGTTCTCCCCGAACGTTCCGGGCTGGAGTTCCTTGCCGAGTTCCGAAGACCACCAGGCGTAGTCTTCCACCGCGTAGAGGTAGACCGCCTGGTCCTTTCCCCCGTGATGCCGCTTGTTGAGCACCGAATCGCCCCGAAGGCCGAGCACGTCGACTTCAACGGGTTCACGGACGGGCTCCTTGTAGATGCCGGTCTTGGCCTTGCGGTCCCCGTCCGGACGGGGTCGTCCGAGATTGACGCTAAGCAACTTCGCGGAGGCCACGTTCCGTTCTACCTGGGCGCTTCCCGACGCAGCCTTCGATGAGGTTCCAGTGGCCGCGTTCGCATTCCCAGGCGAAGGTCTCGCATTCGAGACCGTGCCCCAAAAGGGCGGTGGAGTGCGAGACGATCTCGCCGCCGTTCGGGTAGGCGAGCCGCGCCAGTTCGAGGTCGCTTCGATGCCGACGATCCGCAAGCGCCTCGGGGCGCCAAGGCGCGGAGAGCCGATCGTGGTAGCTCGCCCAGTGACGTCCGTCGAGGGCCCGCCGAAGAACGGCCAAGTCTCGCTCGACGGCGTCCTCGCAAGCGGACGACAGCGCCACCTGTCCCAGCACGTTGGAGAACAGGACCGCATGGTCGGGATACTCCGCCAGGCGCCTCCGAAGGGGCGTGAGGTCGAGGCCTTGGGAGCCCACGGGCAGGACGTCTTCACGGATCCATCTCGTCGTTCGGCAAGCCCGGTGCTGTCGCCCGAAGACGGACTGGGCGAGGGGATCGAAGTCGATGGCCACGACCTCCGAAAACCGGGCCAGCCATTCCGTGGGAAGCGAGTAGCCGCCGCTCGGCCCGATCAGCAGGAGTCCCTCGCAGGGCGGCCGCCACCGGTCGAGCCACTCTCGGACCGCCTGCCGGAAGGGCTCCCAGCAGGTCTTGCCGAGACGGAGGGCTCGCGCGTGGTAGACCAGCCCGCCGGAGGGCAAGAAAAGAGGCATCGATCGATAGATCGGCGCTTCGGGCCGGTTCCCTACCTTCGAAAGACCCTTCTCGTTCGCAGAGCGACGTTTCCAGGATTTCCACCGGAAGGATCGAAGCTCGCGTGGTCCGCGAGCTTCGATCCGGCTGAAAGCAGGGAGGACGCGCCCATCTTCTGGGCTCGCACAAGCCTGGGCGGGAAGGGGAAGAAAAGCGTCCCCTTAGCTGCACTCGATCAGCCCATGTGGGCGATGATCGCATCGCCGAATTCGGAGCACTTGACCTCGTTCGCGCCTTCCATGAGGCGGGCGAAGTCATAGGTGACCGTCTTAGCGCCGATGGCGCCGTTCACGCCCTTGAGGATAAGGTCCGCGACCTCGGTCCAGCCCATGTAGCGGAACATCATCTCGCCCGAGAGGACCACCGACGAGGGGTTGACCACGTCCTTGTCCGCGTACTTGGGGGCGGTGCCGTGGGTCGCCTCGAAGATCGCGTGGCCGGTGATGTAGTTGATGTTCGCGCCCGGCGCGATGCCGATGCCGCCGACCTGCGCGGCGAGGGCGTCGCTCAGGTAGTCGCCGTTGAGGTTCAGGGTCGCGATCACGTCGAAGTCGGTCGGACGGGTGAGAACCTGCTGGAGGGTGATGTCGGCGATGGCGTCCTTGATCACGATGCCGTTAGGCAGCTTGCACCACGGGCCACCGTCGATCTCCTCAGCCCCGAACTCGGCCTTCGCCAACTCGTAGCCCCAGTCGCGGAACGCGCCCTCGGTGAACTTCATGATGTTCCCCTTGTGGACGAGCGTCACGCTCTTGCGCCCGTTGTCGATGGCGTACTGGATCGCCGAGCGGATCAGGCGCTGCGAACCGAGCTTCGAGACCGGCTTGATGCCGATGCCGACCTCGACGCCCTCGGCGGAGATCCCCGCCGAGGCGGCGTACTCGCTTCCCTTCTCCGCCGTGCCGAAGCGGACCTTGTCGAACATCTTCGGATAGGTCGCCTGGAGGAACTCCAGCATCTTGGCCGACTCCTCGGTCCCACCCGCAAACTCGATGCCCGCGTAGATGTCCTCGGTGTTCTCGCGGAAGATCACCATGTCGACCGCCTCGGGCCGCTTCACCGGCGAGGGAACGCCGGTGAAGTACTGCACCGGACGCAGGCAGACGTAGAGGTCGAGAATCTGTCGTAGGGCGACGTTGAGCGAGCGGATGCCGCCGCCGACCGGAGTCGTGAGCGGACCCTTGATGCCGACGAGGTACTGCCGGAAGTCGTCGAGCGTCGCGTCGGGAAGCCAGTTGCCCGTCCTGTCGAACGCCTTCTGGCCCGCCAGGGTCTCCTTCCACTCGACCTTGCGCTCGCCGCCGTAAGCCTTCTCCACCGCCGCGTCGAACACGCGCACGCTGGAGCGCCAGATATCGGGGCCGGTACCGTCGCCGATGATAAACGGAATGATAGGGTCGTTCGGGACGCTCAGTCCAGCGTCGGACATCGTGATCGGGGTCGCCATAGCTGAGGGGAAGAATACCGCCCCCCAGCCTCCATCGACCGCCGGAGACTTCGACGGTCGCCTAGCCCGTCGATCGGGCGTGGGAGACGAGAAACTCGAGCTTGGTGGGATTAGGATGCACCTTACTTATGGGACCCTGTTTTCAATGGACCCCCGGGAAACTTTGATTTTCCCGGGGGTCGCCCCACTACAATCGTCGTGTGGCGGCAGACTGGACCCAGCCTTTCTCGAGCGAGACGCCCGGCGACCTCGGCTCCGTTTTGCGGAACGCGCGGCTCGTCGCGCTGGAAAGCGACCGTTCTGCCCGCGAGGTTCGGCTTCGCTTCGCCTTGCCGCCTGACGCGGGAACGCCCGAGGCGACGTTCACGCTCGCCGAGGCGACCCACCTGCTGACGTTCGCATACCTCCCTCCCACCTTTCCCCCTCCCTCGGAAGACGTGGTCGCCGCCATCGGCGATTGGGCCCGTCAGGGTCTCGTCCAAAGCGTCGACCCTTTCGGCTTCGAGACGCCCTTGGTCGTCGCCCGCGCGCTTCTGCACGTCTCGGAAGGGACCGCGACCCTTACCGTCGAGGGCTACGGCGAGGATTCCAACGTCCTCGTCTGGTGGGAGGTCCGCGCCTCGGGCGCGCGGATCGACAGCGGCACGATCTAAAGCCGATCAATCGCCTATACCCTAGGCGAAAGACGGTTCGGAAGGGACAGAATGGCCCAGTGAGCATCGTCGCCCTCGCTCTTCTCGCCCTTCCGTCGCTCGATCTCGCGCAGTTGCCCCGCTTCAAAGGCTGGAAGGTCGGGGCGGTGACGAGCTACGACCGGACGGAGGGCAACGACGACGGATTCTCCGGCAAGTACTCGTTCGTGCGCAAGGAAGGCGACGCGCTGGTGCTGGCGGACCTCAAAGGACCGGGATGCGTCACGCGGTTCCACACACCCACCCCGACGGACGCGCCCCTCGAGTTCTACTTCGACGGCGAGGCGACCCCGCGCGTGTCGCTTCCCTACCGAAAGCTGTTCTCCGGAGAGGTCGCGCCGTTCGTGCGGCCTCTGGTAGACGGCGTGGGCGGCGGGTTCTACTCGTACGTCCGGATGCCCTACGCGAAATCGTGCAAGATCGTTCTCCGCGGCCCGGCCCAGTTCTACGACATCAACTACGCGACCTACCCGGTTGGGACGCCCGTCGAGACGTTCAACCCGAAGGTGCCCCTTGCGCTCCCGGCGGTCTCGCATCGGGCCGCCGGGTCCTTCGACAGAACCCTGGGTCCCGGAAAGACGGTGACGCTCTACGAGACGAAGGCGGCGGGTCGAATCGAAAGCCTGCGCCTCGGCCCCGCGTCGGCGTTCGCGGGCAAGGACCGGGACATCTTGCTGCGGGTGACCTGGGACGGAGCCAAGGCGCCGGCGATCCTGATGCCGGTGGGCGACTTCTTCGGCTACGCGTGGGGCAAACCCACGATGGCCTCGGCCTACGTCGGGGCGCGCGACGACGTGGCCTACTGCGAACTCCCGATGCCCTTCGCGAAAGGCGCGAAGGTCGAGCTGACCTCGCTCCGCGACCGCCCCCTTTCCGTCCGGGGCGAGATCGCCGTCTCGGGCGAAGGGCGACGCACGGACGAAGGCGAGTTCTACGCGCTCTGGCATCGGGAGAACCCAACGACGAAGGGCAGGCCGTTCACCTGGGTCGACCTCAAAGGTCGGGGCCATCTCGTCGGGCTGTCGCTCCAGGCCCAAGGACTGGAGACCGGCAACACGTTCTTCTTCGAAGGGGACGACGTCACCACGACCGACGGCGAGACGGTCGTCCACGGAACGGGCTCGGAGGACTTCTTCAACGGCGGTTGGTACGACCTTCCCGGACGCTGGGACCACGCCTTCTCGCGCCCCTTCAGCGGCTCGCTCGGGTACGAGAAGCATCTCGGGCGGACCGGCGGGTATCGATTCCTGATCGGAGACGCCTACCCCTTCGCCCACAGCCTCGTCCAGACCATCGAGCACGGACCGGAGAGGAACGAGCATCCAACGGACTACGTGGGAGTGGCCTACCTGTACCTCGACCGGCCACCCACTCCGCCGACGGTCCCGACCCTGGCAGAGCGACGGGTGGTCGATCCCAAGCGGATCGCGTTCGCCGCGCACTGGGCGACGCCCATCGAGAGCTTCAGCCTCGACGGGGCGACCCTGGCGCGGGGCGGCGATCCGCGCACCTTGACCCTGCGCTCGGGGGTGGGTGGCTTCGTGACCCTGCGGCTCGATCTGCCCGCCGCGGGCCGATACCGGGTCTTCATCAACGCCCGCAAGAGTCCCGAGGCTCCGTCGATCCGGGCAGAAGTCGGCGAGGCGCCCATCGGGTCGGCGGTCGACCTCTACGCGGAGAAAGCGACCACGACGAACGGCTTGGCGATGGGCGAGATCGACGCGGTCGAGGGGCCTAACCGCCTGACCTTCCGGATCGTCGGCAAGCGCACGGACGTGGCGCGACTGGATCTGATGGACGTGGTTCTAGAACGGATAGAGAGCCTCTAGAACGGCTTCCATTTCCGAAGCCGCTTGGACGCGGCGGTCCGGTCCTTCGCGTCGACGAAGTGGAAGCGGGCTAGGTCGGACAAGAGCGGAAACTCGGGCACGTAGTAGAGCTTCATGCCGAGTTGGCCCGGCTTGCCCTGACGCCTCAGATCGTCGATCTGAGCCTGGGGCGTCCCCAATCGCTTGAGCGACGCGAGATCGTAGATAAACAAAATAGTCTGGGCGTTCTTGAGATTGCCCCGCCGTGACGCGGAGGGGATCGGACCGACGGCGTAGGAGCCGCGAACGACGACGACCGGCTTGCCTTTCGGTCGGAAGGTCGCGGTGAAAGTGCCGTCGGGCGTGAGAGCCAGCATGGAGTCGCTCAGGCTGACGGCCGAAACCCAGGTCCGGGCGAGCCCAGGCTTCGCCAGGGCCAGCGCGAGGACGACGGGAAGGATCATGGGACGAGATTACCGCGTCCTTTAGAGATGGACCTGAACGCACGGCGTGCTCTGCTGGATACGCCAAGCGTTATAGATCTGAACGGTTTCGTCCGTCGGCTCCGAGAGGTCACGGGTCTGGAGTCGCCCTGGTTCGACCCGCTCGACGGCGGGGTGGAGGCGCGGCTCCTGGTGCTGATGGAGTCGCCCAGTCGCCGAGGCTATCAAAATGGCTTCGTGTCCGTGGACAACGACACGCCTACAGGGAGGCGGATGCGGGAAGCGTTCGCAGCAGCGGGGCTTCGGCGCGAGCGGTGGGTGGTGTGGAACGTCGTGCCGTGGTACCTCGGTGACGACCAACGAGGACGGAATCCGACGCTCGGCGAGCGTCGTCGCGGCGAGGGATGGCTGCGAGAGCTCCTGTCGCTCCTTCCCTGCCTACGGGCCGTCCTCACGCTCGGGGCCCCGGCACGCGAAGGCTGGCGATCGCTGGGCCTCGACCTGCCGCACATCGCCGCGCCGCATCCGTCGAACACCAATCTCTGCGCCCGTCCGTGGCTGACGGCGGAGTTCGAGAGGGCGGTCTCCGAAGCGGCGCGGCGGGTCACGGACGCCTAGGCGGCCTGAGCCTGCGGAACGGGATCGGACCGGCGTAGCGACATCGCCCAGAAAGCGAGGGCTCCCGTCACCAGGCCGAAAGCGGCGCCGAGCAGGAAGGGCGCGCCGGGAACCTGGGGATGGCCGGGGGCGGTGAAGTAGGCGAAGACGCTCGTGGAGACCACGGGACCGATCACCCCGGTGAAGCTCTGGAGCGACGAAAGTCCGCCTTGGACGAGCCCCTGCTCGTCGTCTCCGAACCGCTTCGAGATCAGGCCCTGGGTCGCGGGACCGCCGACGAAGCTGACGCACCAGACGGCGGTCATCGCGTACATCGCCCAAGACTGGCTGGCGAGCCCGAAACCCAGGAAACCGATCACCTGGAAGACGAGGCCGAACAGGAGGGTCCGCGCCTCGCCCAGACGAGGCAGAAGAAACCGAAGAAGACCCATCTGGACCACGATGCTCATCGCCCCGATCACGGCGAGACTCGCCCCGATCTGCCCTGGACCCCAGCCGAATCGATACTGGGTCGAGATCGACCAAGTGTTCTGGAGAGCCTGCTGGGCCAGGTAGAGGAACGTCAGGGCGCCGACGAGCACGAGCACCCAACGAACCTTGAACAAGACCTGAAAGGTGCCGAAGGGGTTCGCCTTGCGCGGGTCGAACGGGCGACGGTTCTCCTTGGCGAGCGACTCAGGAAGGACGAACATCCCGAACAGGACGTTCACGCCGCAAAGGGCCGCCGCGACCCAGAAAGGAGCGCGCGTCGAGAGGCCGCCCACGAGGCCGCCCAACGCGGGCCCGAGGATAAAGCCCGCCCCGAACGCGGCTCCGATCATGCCGAAGTTCTGGGCGCGCTTCTCGGGCGGGCTCACGTCCGCGATGTAGGCGCTGGCGCAGGTGAAGGAAGCGGCGGTGATGCCCGCGATCACGCGCCCGACGAAGAGGAGAGTGAGGCTCGGAGCGACGGCGCACAGGACGTAGTCCAGCGCGGCGCACGCGAGCGAAACCAGCAGGACCGGGCGCCGTCCGTAGCGGTCGCTGAGACCTCCCAAGACGGGCGCGAAGAGGAACTGCATCAGGCCGAACACGGTCGACATCCAGCCTAGGACGGTAGCCGAGTGGGCCGCCTGGGCGGCCGTCGAGCCATGCACCGGAGAGAGTTCCCGCAACAGATCCGGGAATACCGGGATCACCAGACCGAAGCCTAGGACGTCGATCAGGAGCGTGACGAAGATAAACGCCAACGCGGGCGTCCGGGCGGCGTTGGCCTTCATGGGAAGGCTATTCTACCGGGAGGGATGCCTGTTTAGGTAGCGTCGCGTCTACGTCTCTCTATTTCTTGACTTTTATCGTGTGCTCGCGGGAGGAGGAGGCGCAGGAGCTTTCCAAAGCGGCGGAAGTATAGTGAGGCGGCGCCATGGCCCGACGCCTCTTGACCCTGTTCCTCCTTCTGGCGGCCGCCCTCGTGGGCGCCCAAGGGACCGTCGACGCGATCCGCGCCCGTGGCGAGCTGGTCATCGCCACCGACGCGACCTACAAGCCTTTCGAGACCAAGGCCAAGTCCGGCGAAGGGATCGAAGGGTTCGACGTGGAGGTCGGCGCGGAGCTGGCGAGGGCCCTGGGAGTCAAGGTGCGCTGGATCGACCAGGAATGGTCGGGGGTGCTCGGTTCGCTGGAAAGCGGCAAGGCGGACCTCGTGATGGCGGGCGTGACGATCACCGAGGAGCGGAAGAGGAAGGGCTACCTCTACTCGCGTCCCTACTTCCTCTCGGGCCAGGCCATCGCCCGGCGGAAGGGGGACGGCCGGATCGGTAAGCCCGAAGATCTGCGGGACAAGACGGTCTCGGTCCAGGCGGAGACCACCGGGCAGTTCGCGGTGGAGAAGCTCGGGGTGCCGAAGGAGCGGCAGATCCGCTTCGACGGCATCCAGGAGGGCCTTCTGGACGTGGTGAATCGGAAGGCCGACGCCTGCGTGGGCGACGAACCGACGATCAAGGCGTACCTGAGCAGCTACCCCGACCTGGAGCTGGTCGGACCGGCGTTCGTCAAGGAGAACCTGGGCATCGTCGCCTGGAAGGGCCATCAGGATCTCGTCGCCCAGGTGAACGCGATCCTCGCCGAGATGATGGTCGACGGGCGGTACGCGCGGTTCTACGAAAGGTGGATCGGCGACCGCTACACCGCCTCCATCGTCGCGGGACTGGAAGCGCAGAAGGACGCGGGCTCGCCTGTCGGCGAAGCGAAGGCGCTGGACGAGGCTCCCGCGTCCCGCGCCGATTCCGCCCCGCGTTCTTCCAGCACGTTCGCCTTCCGCGGCGACATCCTGCGAGCGGCCCTGCCCCGACTCTTCCAGGGCGCCGTGCTCACCCTGGAGCTGACCGCACTCAGCCTCGTCTTCGGCGTGGCGGGCGGGCTCGCCCTCGCGCTTCTTCGGCTTTCGCCGCTTCGAGCCCTACGGCCGCTCGCAGTGGTCTACGTCGAGATCGTCCGCGGCACGCCGCTTCTGATGCAGATCTACGTGATCTACTTCGTGCTTCCGGCGGTCGGGATCGGGCTGCCGTCGTTCGCGGCGGGCGTTCTCGCCCTGAGTCTCAACGCCGCCGCCTACTCCTCGGAGATCTTCCGCGCGGGCATCGAAAGCATCGACCCCGGCCAGATGGAGGCGGCGCGTTCGCTCGGCCTCGACCATGCGAAGGCGATGCGCTGGGTGATCCTGCCCCAGACGGTACGCCGCGTCCTGCCGCCGCTGACGAACGAAGCGGTCGCGCTCCTGAAGGATTCCTCGCTCGTTTCCGTCGTCGCTCTCGCGGAACTGATGCGAGCGGGCAAGGAGATCGCCACGGACGGCGGTTCGCCGACGACCATCTACCTGAGCGTCGCCTTGATCTACCTCGCGATGACCCTTCCCCTAACCTGGCTCGTCCGGCGCCTCGAGGCGCGCTGGGGCTCCGCCCGGCCTCGCCGCGCGCTCCAGGCCCAGGAGGGGGCGGCGTGAGCATCCTCTCCGTCCAAGGGCTCGTCAAGCGCTTCGGCGCGAACGAGGTGCTCAAGGGGATCGACCTGGAGGTCGGGGAGGGCGAGGTGGTCGCCCTGATCGGCGCGTCGGGAAGCGGCAAGAGCACCCTGCTCCGCTGCGTCAACCGCCTCGAAGAGCCGACCGAGGGAACGGTGGCGTTCCAAGGCCGGACCGTAGGCGCGGAAGGGATCGACGAGGTTCGGCGGCACATCGGCATGGTGTTCCAGCGGTTCAATCTCTTCCCTCACCTGACCGCTCTCGGTAACGTGACGCTCGCGCCGCGCAAGGCCCTGGGGCGCCCGGAGGCGGAGGTTGAGCGCGAGGGGCGGGTCCTTCTGGCGCAGGTCCAGCTCGACGCGAAGGCCGACGCCTTTCCCATCGAGCTCTCGGGCGGGCAGCAGCAACGGGTCGCCATCGCCCGCGCGCTGGCGATGAAGCCCGCGATGATGCTGTTCGACGAGCCGACCTCGGCCCTCGATCCGGAGCTCGTCGGCGAAGTGTTGGAGGTTATGCAGGCGTTGGCGAAGTCGGGCATGACGATGATCGTCGCGACCCACGAGATGGGCTTCGCGCGGGACGTGGCCTCGCGGGTGGTGTTCCTCGAAAAAGGCCGCATCCTTGAAGACGGCCCGCCTTCTCAGGTTCTGGAAGACCCCCGCGAGGCGCGGACGCGGGAGTTCCTGGCGCGGGTACTGAGGCGCTAGGCCGTTGGGGCGCGAGGGGATCCAGCCGCCCCTGTGGCCTGATGACCTACAATCATTCGTGCTCCTCGCCGCGCTCGTCTTGGCCCCCGGACTCGTGATCCGGGGCGGAACCCTCTACGACGGAACGGGCAAGCCGCCCCGTCAGGCCGACGTTCGGATCGTCGGCGACACGATCCAGGAGATCGGGAGGGTCAAAGCGCACTCCGGCGATACGATCGTCGAGGCGAGGGGGCTCGCCGTCGCGCCGGGATTCATCGACGCCCACAGCCATGCCGACGGCGGGATCTTCGAGGACCCCGACGCCGAGACCCAGGTGCGCCAGGGCATCACCACCGCGATCGTCGGGGTCGACGGCGGCTCGCACTATCCCCTTCGCGACTGGTTCGGACGCCTTGAGCGCGAGCCGGCCGCCCTCAACTTCGCCTCCTACGTGGGGCATGGCACGGTTCGCACCGCCGTGATGGGCGACGAAGCCCGAAGCTCGACGCCCGCCGAGCGGAGCGCGATGGCCGCGATCGTGGCGCGAGAAATGAAAGAAGGCGCCCTGGGGCTCTCGTCGGGCCTGGAGTACCAGCCCGGGCGCTACAGCGACACGGGCGAGCTGATCGCCCTCGCGAAGGCCGCCAAGCCGGGGCTCTACGCCAGCCACATGCGGAACGAGGACAACCAATCGTTCCAGGCGATCGACGAGTTGGTCCGAGTCTCGAAGGAGGGTGGGCTGCCGGGCCAGATCGATCACATCAAACTCGGTTCGGCGCGCGTCTGGGGCCGCACGGGCGACGTGTTCGCCCGAATAGCGCAGACCGACGTCGAGGCCGACGTCTATCCATACCTCTACTGGCAGTCCACGATCCGGGTGATCATCGCGACGGAGCGGTTCGAAGACCGTAAGCAGTGGGAGCAGGGACTCGCCGACATCGGCGGTCCCGGCCACGTTCTGCTCACGACCTTCTCGCCCGATCCCTCCTGGCAGGGCAAGACCATCGCGGAGCTCGCTGAGGCGCAGAACAAGGACCCGATCGCGCTTATCCAAGAGATCATCGCCCGCTGCTACAGCGCGGCGGAGAAGGGCTCGGAGAGCGTGGTCGTGACCGCGATGTCGGACGACGACCTCAAGGCTTTCATCCGGAATCCGAAAGTCTGCTTCTGCTCGGACGGCGGGCTCCATGGCAGCCATCCGCGCGGCGCGGGGTCGTTCCCGAGAGTCCTCGGGCGCTACGTCCGCGAGGAACGGACGATCTCCCTGTCGGAGGCGATCCGCAAGATGACCGCCCTGCCCGCCCGCCGCTTCGGGCTGAAGGATCGCGGACTCGTGACGAAGGGCATGAAAGCCGATCTCGTCGTGTTCGACCCGGTGACGATCCGTGACACCGCCACCACCCAGAAGCCGGAATCGCCGCCTGTGGGGCTCTCGACCGTCCTGGTCAACGGAACGCCCGTCCTCTGGGACGGCACGATCACCCACGCGCATCCGGGGCTTCCGTTGCGGCGGAAGTAGACTCCATCCGATGGGCCTCTACGAATCCGTCCTTCGCCCGCTCGCGTTCCGGGTCGACCCCGAGAGGGTCCACGAAACGGCGATGGGGGCAATTCGGAAGGGGTGGGTCAAGGCTCCGGCGTTCCACGATCCCCGGCTGGAGAGCGAGCGGTTCGGGGTCCGCTTCCCCAATCCGGTCGGGCTGGCGGCGGGCTTCGACAAGAACGGGGTCGCTCTCGATCGTTGGAAGGATTTCGGCTTCGGATTCGTCGAGGCGGGCACGGTCACGTTCCACGCCCAACCGGGCAACCCGAAGCCGCGCATGTTCCGGGTGCCGGAGGCGCAGGGGCTTATCAACCGGATGGGCTTCAACAACGAAGGCGCCGCCGTCCTCGCGGAGCGGATCGTCGACGCGGGCGTTCCCTTGGGGATCAACCTCGGTAAGTCGAAGGTCACCGAGTTGGAAAAGGCCCACGAGGACTACGCGGCGAGCTTCCGTCTTCTGCATCGCAAAGGCGACTACTTCGTGGTCAACGTCTCCTCACCCAACACGCCGGGCCTGCGCGCCCTACAGGACGCGGGCGCGCTGCGCGAGATCCTTGGGGCGATGCGGGAGGTGGACGCAGCGCGCCCCCTTTTCGTCAAGGTCGCGCCGGACCTGACCTTGGACGCGCTGGACGAGCTGGTCGCGGTGGCGGTCGAGGCCCGGCTGACGGGGCTGATCGCCACGAACACGACGATCGCGCGGGCGATGCTCCCGAAGGACCCTGGCGAAGCCGGAGGCCTTTCGGGAAGGCCGGTGCGCGAGATGGCCGACGCCTCGCTCGCTCATCTCTACCGTTCCTGTCCCAAAGAGATGATCCTCGTCGGCGTCGGCGGGATTATGGACGGCGACGACGCGTACCGGAAGATCCGCCTTGGGGCGCACCTCGTCCAGCTCTACACCGGATGGATCTATGGCGGACCGTCGCTCGTTCCCAGGATCAACCGCCGGATCGTCGAGCTGTTGGAGCGCGACGGGTTCAAAAGCTTGGACGAGGCGCGCGGGACGGCCTAGCCTTTCGCCGCGACGGCACGCACCCTCAGAGTGTCCACAACCGTGTATGCGCCGCCCAGCGTCGCGACCTAAGCGACGAACTCAAGCCCGACCTGGAGCGTACTGACGAAACCGATCATTCCCGGCCTCGGACCCGTTACGAACCTGAACAAGGCAACGGAGGCGATCGAGGCGAGCCTGAGGAGGGTGAAACCGGTCCCAAGAAGGCCTAAGCCCCGAAGCCGGGGGGCTATCGAGTAGAGAAGAGCCGCCGCACCTAATTCGGAGAAGGCGAACAGGGGGGCGTCGCGACGAACAAGGGATAAGGCATGGGCCATTCTGATCCCAATTGCGCGAGACCTAGACCGAAAGACCCTCGTCGGAGATCGAAGCTCGGCGGGTCGCGGCGAACACCACTAGGGCGATCAACGCGCCGCCCGCTCCGACGGCGCACACCCCCGGCCAACCCGCCGCCCCCCAGGCCCAAGCGCCGAGGGCCGAGCCCGTGGAGCCGCCCACGAAGTAGCACGTCATGTAGACCGTGTTCATGCGGTTACGCGACTCCGGACGGCGGGCGTAGACACGCGACTGGTTTGAGATCTGAGCCGCCTGAACGCCGACGTCCATCATCAGGACTCCGACCACGAGGAGGAGGATCGATGGCGGGAACATCACTCCGAAGGAACCGAGGGTCACCAGGATGGCGACGAGGATCGTGCGACGAGGGCCGCCCTGGTCGGCCATTCGTCCGGCAAGCGGCGCGGCGAGGGCTCCCGCCGCCCCGACGAGGCCGAACAGCCCGGTCGCAGCGCTCGCCCGCTCTGCCCCGAGATCAAAGGGAACTCCCGCGAGGTGGAAGGAGAGGGCGGTCCAGAAGGCGGAGAACGAGCCGAAAAGGGCGGCTCCGTAGGCTGCGGACTCCCGCAAGATCGGCTCTTCGCGCACGAGGTGGGTGAGGGATCTCAGAAGCTCGCCGTAAGGGACGCGCTCGTTCTCCGGACGATTTTCGGGAAGGCGGCTTCGGAGTACGAAGATGAGGGCGACGCTCAGACCCGCCGCCATGACGTAGACCGACCGCCAGCCGAAGTGAGAGGCAACGAAACCGCCCAGGGTCCGCGAGAGGAGAATGCCCAGAAGCAGGCCGGACATCACGAAGCCCACGGTGCGCCCCCGCTCTTCCGGACGCGCGAGGGTCGCGGCGAAGGGCACGAGAAGCTGCGGGGTGCAGGTCGCGAGGCCGAGGAGGAGCGACGCGACGCAAAGCAGACTGAAGCTCGGAGCGGCGGCCATCGCCAAGGCCATCACCGCGGTGGCGGCGAGCGTCGTGAGCGCGAGGCCACGCCTCTCCCGGATATCGCCCAAAGGAACGATCAGGAAGATGCCGAGCGCGTAGCCGACCTGGGTGAGGGTCGCCGCGAGGCCCGCCCGGCCCTCGGTGACGTGGAAGTCGCGCGCGACCTGGGCGAGGATGGGCTGCAGGTAGTAGAGGTTGCCCACCGAGAGGGCGCAACCGACGGCGAGCGCCCAACGTGTCTTCTCCGAAAGCCCTTGCGTCTGCGTCGTCAAGCTGTAGAGTAGACCCGAAGGGGATCGGGCGCGTCCTCCCTTCCTTCATCCCGTCCCAGGAGGCTCAAGCCACTCGGCGCCGAGATCGTCCCGAAAGGCCGCAGGGTACCGCTCCTTTGGCGGCTTTCAAGGCGTCCTTAACCGATTTTCCTCGTAGTAGTACCCGTCTTGCCGCAACGAGACGTCCGTCTTCGTCCTTTCGGTTTCGGGAACCCTTCGACCTTCTTGCGGCGTAGTGCGCAAAGGATAATGATGTACTTGGCCCCCCGGAGCTTTGGGTCTTGAAACGGTTGCTTTGGATCGTGCCGCTCGTCGCGCTGCTCGCCCTCATCGGATGGCGCGTCGTGCAGAAGAAGGATGCGGCCGGTGGCGGTGGCCCGACGGCCGGAGGACCGGGGGGAGGAGGATCGGGCGGCTCCGGGGGCGGTGGACGCGGCGCGGGTGGCGGCGGTCGGGGAGGTCCTTCGGCGGTCGAAGCCGCGGTCGCGGGTCCGCGCGAGATGGTACGTTCGGTCGAGGCCGTCGGCACCGCCGCCTCGCCCCAGACGGTGCGGCTCAGCCCGCCCTCCGCAGGCCGGATCGTCTACCTCCAGGCCCGTGAAGGCGACCGGGTAAAGGCGGGCGAGGTTCTCGTCCGGATCGATCCGTCCCAGCTCCAGGGACAGATCCTTCAGTACCGTTCGGCGGTCGCCGAGGCCCAGTCGCGGCTCGCACAGGCCCAAGCGACCCTCGGTTCGTCGGACGTGGGCATCGCGAGCGCGATCCGGTCCCAGCGCGCGGCGGTGACGAGCGCGCAGGCGTCGCTCAACCAGGCGCGAAAAACCCAGAAGGCGCAGATCGCCGCCGCCCAGGCGGTCGTGACCCAGCAAGCCGCCTCTGCCCGCGCTTCCGAAGCGAGCTACGGGAGCGCGGTGGCCCAGGAAGAGGCGGCGCGGGGAACGCTCGCCGCGAACCAGGTTAAGCTCAAGCGACTGACCGAGCTCTTCCAGGGGGGGTACATCGCGGCCCAGGACGTGGACGACGCGAAGGCGCTCGTCGCCACGTCGTTGGGACAGGTGCGCGTGGCTCAGCAGGCCGAGGCCCAGGCGAAAGCCCAGGTCGCCCAGGCGAACGCCCAGAAGGCGGCGGCCCAAGCTCAGGTCGTCGTCGCCCAACGTGAGACGCAAGGCGCGATCCTCACCGCCGAGGCCCAGGTCCGAACGGCCCAGGCGGCGCTCGCGACCGCGAACGCCAACGTGGCCCAAGGCCCGGCGAACCGGCGCAACATCGAGGCCCTTCAGGCCGCGGTGAGCGCGGCGCAGGGCCAGCTCGACGCCTCGCAGGCCCAGTTCGCGAACCTCGACCTCCGTTCGCCGGTGGACGGCACGGTCACGGAGCGCGCCGCCGATCCCGGCAGCCTCGCCCAGCCCGGCACCCCGGTCATGACCGTGCAGGTCTTGAAGCGGATCTTCGTCGAGTCCTCGTTCCCCGTCGAACTCGCATCCCAGATCAAGCCGGGAGCCGAGGCCGACGTGACCTTCGACGCCCTGCCGAACCGCCAGTTCGTGGGGCGCATCTCCGACCTCAACCGCGCCGCCGATCCGACGAGCCGCCAGTTTACGGTCCGCATCCTGCTCGACAACGAGGACATCGCGATTCGGCCCGGCATGTTCGGACACGTCGGTATCATCACCGAGCGGCGAACGCCCGCCGTCGTCGTTCCGCTCGACGCCCTGAACGAGGCTAGAGACGCCACGACGGTTTCGGTTCTCGATAGAAGCGGCACCGTGGAGAACCGGCCGGTGAAGGTAGGCCAGCGCGACCAACAGGGCGCTGAGATCCTCGACGGTCTTAAAGTGGGCGACCGGGTGGTGACGGTCCACCTCCGTCCGCTCAGGGACGGCCAGAAGGTCCAGGTGACCGACCCGAACGCACAACCGAAAGCCGGCGGACGAGGACAGCGCGGAGGAAGAGGCCAGTGAATCTCGCCAAATGGTCCGTGACCCGCCCGGTTGCGGTCACCATGCGCATCGCGGCCCTCGTGCTTCTGGGCTTCATCTGCGCCCTGCGCCTGCCCATCGATCTTCTCCCCCGGGTCGACGTGCCTATCGTCGCGGTCAACACTACCTGGCCCAACACGCCTCCGGAGGTCATGGAGTCGCAGATCACGCGGCCCATCGAAGAGGCGGTCGCGGCGGTGCCGGGGCTCTACAACGTCTCGTCGAACTCGTCCTTGGGCTCGTCCTCGGTTCGCGTCCAGCTCGACTACGGCGTGGACGTCAATCAGGCGGCGGTCGACGTGCTCCAGTACGTCCAACGGGCGCGCTCCAGCTTCCCGAACGACCCGACGCTCCAGAACCCGACCGTCACGAAGTTCGATCCCTCCAGTCTTCCGATCCTCGTGTACGGCGTCACGAGCAAGGAAGGCAACCTCACGAAGCTCCGCACGATCATGGAGAACGAGGTTTCGCCCGTGATCGAGTCTGCGGGCGGCGTGGCGGCGGTCAACGCCACGGGCGGCGACCCGCGTGCGATCATCGTCGACGTCGATCCGGCCAAGCTCCAGGCCTTCGGCGTTTCCCTAACCGACGTCCGAAGCCGCATCTCGGCGGAGAACATCAGCCTGCCGGCGGGCATCGCGGGCCAAGGCGGCAAGGAGTTCACGATCCGCGCCGAGGCGTACACGCGCACGATCGAGGATATCGCCGCGATTCCGCTGACCACCCGCAACGGAAGCGTCGTACCCCTCGGCCAAGTCGCCACCGTGCGCGACGCCGCGCAGGAGAACCGGATCATCACGCGGTTGAACGGCGAGCCTGCCATCGCGGTGGCGGTCACCAAGCAGGCGGCGTCGAACACGGTCGACACCACGGAGAGGGTCAAGGAGGCGATCGCCAAGCTCAAGCAGTCGTATCCAAGCATCACTTTCCACACCGCCTACGAGCAGGCCGGCTTTATCGAAGGCTCGATCGACGAGCTGAAGGAGACGGCGATCATCGGCGGCGTGCTGGCGATTCTCGTCATCACCTTCTTCCTGCGCAACCTGCGCTCCACCCTCGTCGTCGCGCTGTCGATCCCCATCTCGATCGTCTCGACCTTCGCGATCCTCTATTTCGGCGGCTTCACCCTCAACACGATCTCCCTCTCGGGCCTCGCCCTCGCATCCGGCCTGATCGTGGACGACGCGATCGTCGTCTTGGAGAACATCTTCCGCCACATGGAAGGCGGGAAGCGGAACGTGACCGACGCGGCGGTGTCGGGCGCCCAGGAGATTCTCGGCGCGGTCGTCGCCTCGACCTTCACGATCATGGTCGTCTTCCTTCCCCTGTTCCTCATCAAGGGGCAGTCGGGGCAGACCTTCAGCCAGTTCGCCCTCGTCGTCATCTTCTCGATCGCCGTCTCCCTGCTCGATGCGACCACCGTCGTGCCGATGCTCGCCTCGCGCTTCGTCAAGCAGAGCGAGATCGACGAGCTCGAGCATCCCGAGCATCACAAGGGCGGCTACACCCCCTTGGGACGCTTCTTCCGCTGGAGCGGCGAACGGCTGACGGCGATGGACCGGTGGTACCACCGGACGCTCGAGAAAGCGGTTCGGCGCCGTTGGTGGGTGTTGGGAGGCGCGGTCGCGCTCTCCGTCGTCGCCTTTCCGCTCGTGCCCATCGTCGGCTTCGAAACGCTTCCGGCGACGGACAGCGGCGACTTCCAGGTCAGCCTGCGCATGCCGATCGGCACCTCGCTCGCGGAGACGACGAAGTGGGTGGGCTACATGGAGAAGGTGCTCCTGGCCGAACCGGACGTCGAGACGGTGTTCGTCGGCGCGGGCGCGAACGTCTCGTTCCGCGGCGCGAGCGGAGCCCTCGCCTACCGGGGCGGCGCGACGGTCCGCCTCAAGCGGGACCGCAAGAGCCGGACGGAGGACGTCATCAAGCGGCTCAACCCCAAGTTGAAGCAGATCCCGGGAAGCGCGCTCGCGACTCCCTACGACCTGGTATCGAACATTCTCGGCGGCAGCAACCAAGGCATCGAGATCGACCTGTTCGGCCAGAACCTGAGCGACGTGGGCCAAGCGTCGCAGGACGTCCAGCAAGCCCTCTCGCAGATCCCGGGCCTGGAGAGCGTGGACATCGGTCAGGAGGACGCCTCTCCCGAGGTGCGGTTCAACATCGACCGCGCAAAGGCGAACGCCCTCGGCGTCTCGTTCAACGACATCGCCAACGCGGTTAGCACTGCCACGTCGGGCTCGCTCACGACCTACTTCCAAGATCCGAACGACGCCCAGCAGTACCCGATCTACGTGCAGCTTCCGGTGAACCTGCGTCGCTCGATCCCCGACATCCTGAACATTCCGATCCGGGCGGGTACGGTCCAGACGGACGGCACGATCTCGCCCACCGTGCTTCTGCGCCAAGTGGCCTCGATCAAGATCGAGACGGGACCGAACCAGATCGCGCGTCTAAATCGCCAACGCTACATCGCGATCAGCGGTCGCCCGGCGGACCGCTCGGAGAGCGCGGTGCAGGAGGACGTGGCGAAGGTGATGGACGGGATGAAGCTGCCCGAAGGCGTTCGCTGGGACTTCGGCGACCGCCAGAAACGGCGGGCGATCGAGTTCTCGGGGCTCGGCATGGCGGTGTTCCTCGCCATCGCGCTCATCTACACGCTGCTCGCCTCGCAATTCGAGTCGTTCATCTACCCGCTGATCGTGCTCTGCTCGGTGCCCTTGTGCGCGCCGGGGGTGATCGTCGCGCTCCTGCTCGCGAACCAGGCGTTCGGCCTCACCGCGTACGTGGGCGTGCTGATGCTCGTGGGCATCGTCGTGAAGAACGGCATTCTGCTGGTGGACTACACGAACCAACTTCGAGAACGGGGCATGCCCCGCGACGAGGCGATCCTGACCGCCGCCCCCACGCGGCTCCGCCCCATCCTGATGACCTCGCTCTGCGCGATCCTCGGCATGCTTCCGCTCGCCCTAGGCCTCGGAAACTCCTCGAAGCTGCAAGCGCCCCTGGCGACGTCGGTCGTCGGCGGCCTGCTGACGTCGACCTGCCTCACCCTGTTCGTCGTGCCGTGCGTCTACACGTTCTTCGACGATCTCGCCCGTCGCTTCCGTAAGACCGAGCGCGATCTCCACCCGGCGGCAGGCGTCGGTCCTAGCCTCGTGGCCACCGGGGGCGAACCTGAAGAGGGCGATCCCCTTCCGCCCGTCGCCAAAGGGGAGGTCCTTTGAGGCGGCGAGTCCGGAGGGGTTTCCTGCCTCTCCTTTCCGCCATCCTGCTTCCCCTCGCCGCCTCCGCCCAGACCGTCCCGGTCCAGGTCAGAACGCCGGACGTGGTGGTTCCGCCTCCCGTCGGCATCGCCGCCGTCAGTGCCGCTCTCGCGCCCTTGACCGTGGACGAGGCGGTGCGGCTCGCCCTTCGCCTGCAGCCTTCGATCGAAGACGCGAGGGGCGCGCTCCAGTCGGCGGCGGGACGAACGCGGCAACAGTCGTCGAACCTCGGCCCGACGCTCGGCGTCACGGGAAACCTCTCGCGAGCCGATAGTATCCGGGGCAACGGCAACGTCTTTAACGGAAACGCAGGGGGAACCGGAGGCAACACCGGAGGAACCGGAGGCAGTACCGGGGGAGGTACCGGAGGTAACACGGGTAACGCTGGGAACAGCGTCGGCACCGGAACCCGCGGCCTCTTCAGCAACGGACGGCTTGCCCTCGCCTTCACCCAACTCTTGTTCGACTTTGGACGAACCCGCGATCAGATCCGTCAGCAGCGCTCACTGGAAGGCGCGGCGGCGGCGAACCTGAGTACGGCGCAGATCGATGCCGCGCTCGACGTGCGTCAGCGGTTCGCCGACCTTCTCCAGAACCGCCGCCTCGTCGCCGTTTCGGAGGCGAACGTCGCCAATCGGCAGGCCCAGCTTACGCTCGCCGAGGCGAACCTCGCCTCGGGACTCTATCCACCCAAGGACGTGGTCGACGCGAAGACGAACCTCGCGATCGGCGTCACCCAGCTCATCACCGCCCGGACGAACGAGGCGACCGCGCGCATCCTCCTCGCCCAAGCGATCGGGATCGACCCACGAACGCCCATCAATCCCGTGGAGGAGACGCCGCCCCCCGCCCCGCCCGCCGATCCCACGGAGCTGTTCACCACGGCCCTTGCCCAACGCCCGGAGATCCGCCAAGCGAGGCGGACCCTTGAGGCCTCGGGTTTCGGCCTCTCGGCGGCCCGGAAGACGAACCAGCCGGCGATCACCGCCAACGCATCCGTGGGCACTAACGGCAGCTCCGATCCGTTCCAAAGCCAATCGACCTCGATCGGCGTCGGGATCGACTGGCCGTTCTTCAACAGCGGATTCACCGCCGGGTCGGTCCAAGAGGCGAAGGGCGTCCAGCGCTCGGCCCTCGCCACCCTCCGGCAAGCCCAGCAGACGGCGGTGTCCGACGTGGGACAGGCCTACCTGAACCTCGCGACCGCCATCCAGCGAGTGACGGTCGCGGAGGTCGGGGTCGTCAACGCGACCGAAGGGGTTCGGCTCGCGGTGGGCCGCTACCGTGGCGGCGTTGGGGGCACGTTCCTCGACATCACGAACGCCCAAGCCCAGCTCTTCACCGCCGAGCAAACCCTGGAAACGGCGCGCGGTGACGTGCTCCGCGCCCAAGCCGCCCTCGATCGTGCGGTGGGACGGGGCCTCTGAGCGCCTTTCGTTGATCGAAGGGCTTTAGCCCTCGATCTCGTCCAGCAACCCGTCCACCGCCCGTTCAAGCATCTCTCCCACCTCACGGAACGCCTCGGCGCCGTCATAGTAGGGGTCGGGGACCTCGGACCCCTTGGGGGCGACGGGATCGAAGTCGCGCATGAGGTGGACCTTGGACGCGTGCGTCCCGGCGAGACGCAGAAGGTTGCGCCGGTTCGACTCGTCCATAGCGATCACGAAGTCGAATCGCTCGAAGTCCTCCTTCCGGACTTGCCGGGCACGCATGGTCATCGCGCAGCCCCGCCTCCTTCCTTCCGCGCGGGCCCGCTCGTCCGGAAGGGAGCCGATGTGATAGTCGCCGGTTCCCGCGCTGTCCACCTCGACCGGAACGTTCCGGGCCGCCGCCTCGCGGACGAGGATGCCCTCGGCGAGCGGGCTGCGGCAGATGTTGCCCAAGCAGACGAAAAGGACGGACCTCACCCCCTAAGGCTACTTCGCCGCGAAGTACGCCCGAAGGGCGACCACGTCCTCCGGGGCGAACGCCTTCCCGGTCCGCCGGATCAGATCGAGGAACGCGGCGGTCTCCTCCGGGGTCTGCGGATAGCCTGCGTTGCCCGGAATCTTCGCCTCCGGGCCTCGGTAGCTGTCGGCCAGCTTCTCGCCCTTGGCCGAGAGGATCGCGAGGTAAGGCACGTCCTGCTCCTTGGCGCCGCGCAGGCGGAGCATCACGCGTTCCCATCCGGGATTCTCGTCTTTCTTCAACTCGCCGCGCTCGCGCACGGTGATCGGCACGATCTCGTAGCTCGCGGCGAACTTGGGTCCGAGAACGGGGTCTGCGAGCAGCTTCTCGAAGCGACGACACCAGGGGCACCACGAGGCGGTGAAGCGCACGAGAACGTTCTTGCCCGTCCGGGCGGCCCGCGCCTCCGCATCGGCGAGGGCGCGGTCGGCGGAAGGCGCCGAGAGAAGGGTGGCGAGGATCAGAGTGGCGATCATCGTCTTACTTGTCCCAGGCGAAGTATCGCTTGTAGTAGCATCCTTGCGCATCCTGATCGATGTAGCCGAACTCGGGATCGTTGGGGATGTATTTCGAGTGGCCGTCGAGAAAGCCGAGGTTCGCTCCCTTTCCTTTGTGCCGGAAGGTGCCTTCGCAGCCGAACGTCACCGAGAGGCGGCTCAGATCTTTGCGGACCGCCGTGTAGGCGTCGCCGACGATCGCCGTGCGCGCGGGCTCGACGACCTCCGTGCTCGAACGATTGACCCAGGTTCCGGAAACCCAGCCGCTTCCCGCGTAGGCTTGGTGAGGGCTGTTCCTCGTCGAGCACGCTGTGCTCGGGATGGAGCCGCTCGCGATGCCGTAGTGCGAGAAGAACCCGTTCCGCCCCCCGTACGTTTTCGGCGGCGGAAGCAGGTTCGTGCCCGTGGTCGGCTCGCCGTAGCAGCGCTCGGACTCGGCCCGGTAGTTGTTCGCCTCGCTGAACGAGGGATCGAACAGCACGTCCTCGTTCTTCAGATAGGGCTGGATCGTTTTCGTCCACGCGCCCGCGACCTGATCGTCGATCGGGGCAGTGTTCGGAAAGAGCTTAGAGGGAAGGACCACGTCCTCGTTGTCGTTCGCGTAGAGCAGGATCGCGGTCCCGATGTTCTTGCCGTTGCTGAGGCACGCCGTCGCCTTGGCCGCCTCCTTCGCCTGGGCGAAAACCGGGAAGAGGATCGCCGCCAGGATGGCGATGATCGCGATCACGACGAGAAGCTCGATCAGGGTAAAAGCCCGTCGACTGTTCTGAATCACACTATAAGTCTATTAATCTATCGATTATTATTAAAAGCCTTTCGGAAGGAAACGCGCCCCGAACCGAAGAACCTTCGGTTCGGAGCGCCTCGGCGTTTCTTTTAGAGGGTCGAATCAGGGTTCGACGTCGTAAAGGTTCTTCGTCGTGAGCCCGTCGACCCGGATCGTGCCGTCGGAGGCGATGGAGCGACCGAGACCGAAGCCGTCGTCGTAGCCCCAGAGGCAGTTCGGAAGCCCTAACGCCCCGATCGCTTTGCGCATCGCCACGAACCAACGCGCCCGCGACTCGGGCGGCGACACGGGAGGGTAGGCGCCGAACTCCCCGAGGAGAACCGGGACGCGGTGCGTCTTGCCCCAGTCGGAGGCGGACTTCAGGCGGCGCATCAGGTAGGCCGCGTCGTTATCCTTGCGTCCGTAGTCGCGCACCCAGTCCGCGTACGGCTTGGTCATCGCGCTCGCCACCTTTTCGACGTTGGCCGCGTCGGCCGGAAACTCCAAGCCTTTGATCTGCTTGGGCGCCTCGCCCGCCCAGGTCGCGCCCTGATGGGTGAACCAGAACGGGTCGTAGCAGTGGAAGCTGTAGATCAGGTTCTTCTGGGCGAGCGGCTTGAGCTTGAGAAGACCGTCGATCCCACCGTAGCCCGTGCCGCTCACGAGGATCGTACGCTTCGGGTCGATCCGTCGGATCGCGGCGACCGTCCGCGTCTGGAGCGCCCACCAGACTCCGGGGTTCTTCTCGAACACGGGCTCGTTCACCAGCTCGAACACCCGGGTGGCGTAGCCCTTCCCTTTGTCGCGCCGCGCCATCGCCTCCCAGAACCGGACGAAACCGTCCTTGTCTCCTGTCGAGTCGAGCTTGAGCTGGCCGTTGTCGTGGAGATCGACAAAGACGGCGAGCCTCGCCTTCTCGAGCCGGGCGACGCCCGCATCGACGTAGGGCATCGCCGCGGCGCGAGGTTTGCCCGCGTCGTAGACCGTCTCGGGCGAGAGGCACAGGCGCACGTAGTGGACGCCGAGGCGACGGAACTGGGCGAGGTCGCCGGGCTTCAGGTAGCTCTGGAAATGCTCCGGGGTGCCGGGGCCTCCCTGGTAGCAGAACCAGCGGGTGACGTTCACCCCACGGTCGAGCTTGGCGAGCAGCGGCGCGGGGACGCCGCCGCTCTGCACGGCGATGGGCAGAAGGGCCATGAGAGGGACCATGCCCTTAGGATACGTCGCGATCGTTGTCGCCGGTCGACCAAGCGTTGCTGGACGAATCGTCGGGCGCGTCCTGCCGTTCCCGCACCACGACGGTGGAAATGGGAAAGCTGACATCGGCCTCTCGCAAGGCCGCGCGAAGGCTCGTCATCGCCCGGTCTCGCGTCGCGAGGACGTCCGCCTTGCTGGGGGTCACCCAGTAGCGCACCCGTAATACCAGGCCCGAGTCGCTGAAGTTCATCGTCAGAACGTCCGGCGCGGGGATTTCGTCGATTCCTTCGGTCGAGCCGAGGACGCCCAGGATCGTCGTCTTCGCCTTCTCCACGTCCGTGCCGTAGTCGAGCGTGAACTCGATCTCCGTCCGGCGGCTCGCATAGGCGGTGATCACCTTTACCTCCTGGGTGAAGACGGTGCTGTTGGGGATGACGATCCGCTGGTTGTCGGCGGTGCGGATCATCGTCGCCCGGGTCTGGATGTCCTCCACCGTGCCCTCGTAGCCCTTGACCGCGATCGAGTCGCCGATCCGGAAGGGGCGCGAGATCAGGATGATCACGCCCGCCAGGAAGTTCTGGAAGATGTCCTTGAACGCGAAGCCCACCGCGACGCCGCCGATTCCGAGCGTCTGGATCAGGCTGTTCGCCGTAAACGAGGGAAAGACGGTCGAGAGCGCGACGAGCGCGCCGAACGTCATCACGACGTAGGTCGCCACCCGGCCCAAAAGGAGGCCGACGCTCGGGGCCTGCCCCGCCCGCGTGGTGATCGCTCGCACGAGCCTCGCCGCGTATTTCGCGAGCAGGTACGCCAGAACGAGGATCACCGCGCCCAACAAAAGGTTGGGGAGCAGGGTGATGATGTCGTTGGCGAGCTTCTGGACCTGGAGCCAGGCGTTGTTGAGGTCGATCTTCAATGCGTTCCCTTCTCTCCAGAGGCGCGAAGAGGCGAGAGGGCCGCCCTCTCGCCTCTTCGCTTCTATCTTACAGGGGCGAGACGCGCCAGATCGTTCCCGAGCCGTCGTCGCTGAAGAGCAGCGTCCCGTCTTTGGCAAACGCGACGTCCACCGGACGACCCCAGACCCGGCCCTGCGGCGTGGCGAATCCCCACACGAAATCCTGGTAGCGCCCCGTCGCGTTCCCCTTCGCGTCGAAAAGCGCGCGCACGATCTTGTAGCCGCTCCGGGTCGAGCGGTTCCAGCTTCCGTGCATGGAGACGAACGCGCCCTTGAAGCGGCTGCCGCTCCCGGGAAACGCGACGCCGAGGGCGGCGCAATGGGCTTCGAGCAGCACGTCGGGAACGATAGGCGTCCGCAGACGGACGTTGACCGGGATCGCGACGCGTGGATCGGGGTTACCGCCGATGTAGAAGTAGGGCCAGCCGTAGAAGCCTTCCTCTTCGACGTGGGTCACGTAGTCGGGCACGAGACCGTCTCCTAGCCGGTCGCGCTCGTTGACCGCCGCCCAAAGCCGTCCGCTTCCCGGCTGGAAGGCGAGGCCGACGGGGTTGCGCAGGCCGCTCGCGTAGGTGCGAGCTTCCTTACCGTCGGGCCGGGCGACCAGGATACCGGCGCGGGGCGCGGGCTCCGGGCTGGCGTTGCTCGCGCTTCCCACAGTGACGAACATCCGATCGCCCTTCGGGCTGAAAAGGACGTTGCGCGTCCAATGTTGGTTGTAGCCGCCGCCCGGAAGGCTCAAAAGCGTCTCGCCGGAACCCCGTGCCTTCAGATCGCCGTTCCGGTACGGATAGCGGACGACGCGGTCGGTGTGGGCGATGTAGACGAAACGAGGGCTCAGGCCGGGCGGGTAGAAGGCGATCCCGTAGGGCTGATTCAGGCCTGAGGCGAACGCACTGCGCTTCCCTCCCCTCAGGACGGTGATGCGGCCGTCGTAGCTTTCCGCCACGAACACGTCGCCGTTGGGAGCCACCGTGATCTTCCGCGGTCGGGCGAGCCCCGTGGCGAACGTCTCGACCCGGAATCCTTTCGCCACTTGGAGCGGAGCCCCCGCGCGCGGGGTGAGCTGAGGCCCGTTTCGAACGTCCTCGGTGGCAAAGGGCTTGGGAAGCCGCTTGGGGTCGACGAACCGCTCGGTCGCATTCTGGGAGGAAGGACCCGGCAAGAGAGCGGCGGCGAGAAGAGGCAGCACCTCTCTTCCTACGAGCTTTCTAAGTCTCGCCTCGCGACGACCTCTTCGAGTCCTCTAATTGGGCGACACCGCTCGAATCCCCGTAAGGTTTCCGGACCGAAGCGCCAACAACCATGACGATGGTTCTCCCGAACGGCCTTGGCTTACGGCTTGTCGCACCCCGCCGGAAGGCGGCCGTTGGGGCGAGCGTCAGCGGCCGGGTCTCGGCGGGGATCGTTTTCCGCTTTCTGATCATCGCCTTCGCCTGGGTGGCGCTCTCAGGCGTCGCGATGGCGAGTCCCAACACGCTTGTGCTCAAGGCGGCGATCGACGTGGCCTTCCTGGCGTTCGCCACGCTGTACCTTCATGCGAAGGTCCACCGGGCTCTCGCCTCCGCCGAGCGTTCCGACCGCGCCTACCGCGCGGCGAGCATCGAGCTGATCGAGCGACTCTCGATCGTAGGCGAGCACCGCGACGATCTGACCGGAGGCCATGCTCGCCGGATCGGGACGTACGCCGGCCAAGTCGGGCGCGTCCTTGGGCTCGGCGCGGAGGAGTGCGAGCGCCTTGAGCTGGCGGCGACCCTCCACGATCTCGGCAAGGTGGGCATTCCCGACGCGATCCTGAACAAGGCGGGAGACCTCACCCTTGAGGAGCGCGCGGAGATGCAGACCCACGTCGCCCTCGGCGCCCGGATGCTGGACGGAGGCTCCCATCCCCTGCTCCGCACCGCCCACGCTATCGCGCTCACCCACCACGAGAACTGGAACGGAACGGGATACCCGAACGGTCTTCACGGCGAGGCGATCCCGCTGGTGGGCCGCATCGTGGCGGTCTGCGACGTCTACGACGCCCTGGTCACGGCACGGCCCTATAAGGCGGCTTGGCCTAAAGAGGACGCCCTCGCGGAAATTCGCCGCCTCTCCGGAACGAAGTTCGACCCACTCGTGGCCTCGGCGTTCCTTTCGGGCTTGAACGAGGGCGACGCGTCGAGCGGTTAGACCCCGTCGCCCCCCGCGAACGCTAAGACCCCGACTTCCTTCGCTCCCGCCTCGATCAGAGCGGCGGCACACGCGCGGGCCGTGTGGCCTGAGGTCAGCACGTCGTCGACGAGGAGCACGCGCTTCCCCGCGACGAGCGGGTCGGCGACGAAGGCTCCTCGAAGGTTGTCCGCTCGCTCCGCCATCGGAAGCGAGGCTTGGGGCGGCGTCATGCGAACGCGCCGGAGCGCACGGGTTGAGATCTCACATCCATGATCGCCCGCGCAGAGCAGTTCGGCTTGGTTGAAACCGCGCTCTCCCCGTCGCCGGGGATGGATCGGTACCGGCACGACCAGATCGTCGGCCAGTTCCGCGATCCGGGGAGCCAGAGCCCTGGCCATAAAGTCGGCCAGCGCGGTGGCCCGGTTGTATTTCAGGCGGCGAACCGCCTGGGCGGGGCGCCCCTCGTAGGTGTAGACGCTCGCCCGGAAGGCGAGCGGAGCCACGTCGCCCCGCGTGGGCGCGGAGCAGACCATCTCGGCGCGACAATCGTCGCAGACGGACGGAAGCCCGACGCGGTCGCACAGTGCGCACCGTGCGGGATACAGCCACGCCAACATCACATGAGTTGGTCAAGAAGGCGAAGGCTTACCGGATCGAGAGCCCCCAGGTTCGCGATCTCGAAGCGACCGCCGTCGACGCTCATAATCTGCCAACGGCCCGAGGCGATCTCGACCGCCGAGTCGCGCCAGTTGCGGACGAAGAACTCCGTCCGTCCCCGCTGGGTCGTCACGTCGAAGCGCCACATCCCCGCGTCCTGCCGTAAGGCCTCGATCCGCTCGATGCGCGGCGTGAAGTAGCGGCGGTCGAGTTCCTCGTCGAGGAGGCGCCGTGAGGCGGGTTCGACCTCGTCCAGTCCACGGAGCATCGCGATCTCCTTGCCGTCTGCGCCCTGAAGCGACAGGTACGCGCTGGGAGAACTCAGCGGAAAGGCCCGCCGGACCCGCGCGTTCGGGATGCAGAGTTCGTCTTCGATCTCTAGGCGCAGGTGGATCGCGCCCTCGGGTCGTACCGCGCGCAGCGCGCGACCGTCGACGTAGCGGATTTGCGCCATGGGCCATTGTGGCACGACGAAAGGGGCGCAGGCCTTTTCCGGTCTGCGCCCCTTCGCCCTCTCCTTTCCCTTAGGTTCCCGCCGCGTGACCTACGCCGCGCGGGGTGCGCCGAAGCTCGGCTCGAAGGGGATCAGTCCCAGGCGGGTCGCCGCACGGAACGCCTGCACCCGGTTGTTCACCTGGAGCTTGTCGTAGATATTGGCCAAGTGGAAATCCACCGTGCGCTTCGAAACGTAGAGGCTGTCGGCCGCCTCTTTGCTGCTGTGTCCCTGGGCGATAAGGCTCAAGACCTCGATCTCCCGCTTCGTCAGTCGTACCGCGCGAAGGCCCTCTGGCCGAATCATCGTCGTCATCGTCATTTTCCCACCCATGTGTCGTTTTCTTCCTTGCCCACATAGGTCGTTCCACACGGCCCTGACAAAGTTGATGACGGTAGGCATGCGATCCGTAAAAGAGACCGCCCAAGCAGAGACTCCAGTTTGTTCACGGTGGACGACTTGCGAGGTCCGTGGAGGAAGGATTGCGTTCGTTCGCGCAAAAAGCCTGTAAGTCGCGGCACGACACAAGACCTTTGGGCTAAGCGAAATCCCGAGAACCTTTCCAAACATCCATCCTAAGAACCTGCAGGTAAGACGTGAACGTCTGGATCAATCGAAGAGGCTCGACGCGAACTCGGCTGGCCGGAAATCTTTCAGGTTCTCCGCCTTTTCACCCGTACCGACGAGCTTGATCGGCACCTTCAAACGGTCGTACACCCCGATGAGGGCGCCGCCCCGCGCCGTGCCGTCGAGCTTGGTGAGCACAAGGCCGGTGACGCCCGCCGACTTGGTGAACTCCTCCGCTTGGCGGATCGCGTTCTGTCCTGTGTTCGCGTCGAGGACGAGCAGCACCTCGTCGGGACGCCGCCCAAGGGCCTTCTCCGCCGAGCGGATCGTCTTCTGCAGTTCCGCCATAAGGCCGCCCTTGGCGTGCTGGCGCCCGGCGGTGTCGGCGAGGACGAAGTCGACGCCCCGCGATTTGGCCGCCGTGATCGCGTCGAAC
The DNA here is from genome assembly GCA_964516175.1 of uncultured Fimbriimonas sp. Classification (GTDB taxonomy): domain Bacteria; phylum Armatimonadota; class Fimbriimonadia; order Fimbriimonadales; family Fimbriimonadaceae; genus Fimbriimonas. Next base: position 87,584 of record CAZEWR010000005.1, read on the forward strand.
ACGACGGCGGCGGGGTCGGCTCCCGGCTTGTTGCGCACGATCTCGCTCTCCGTTCGCTCTGCCCAGATCTCCAGCTGTTCGCCCGCCGCCGCCCGAAATGTGTCGCCCGCCGCCATAAGCGTTTTGAAACCTCGTCGGTGCAGAAGGTGGGCCACCTTGCCGATGGTGGTGGTCTTCCCCACGCCGTTCACCCCGACGAAGATCCAGACGGTGGGATTCTCGTCGTTGATGTCGAGACCCGCCGCACCCTTCTGCTGGAAGCGATCGGTGATCGACCGCTTGAGCCGCTCCTTGATCGCCTCCGGCTCCGTCACCTTCTCGTCACGGACGGCATGGCGTAGCTCCTCAAGGATCTCATGGGTGGTGTGGACGTTGGTGTCGACCGCGAGCAGCGCCTCCTCCAGCTCCTCGTAGAACTGCTCGTCGATCACCCCCCGGCCCATCATCCGGTCGACGCGCTCCATCAAACGGCGAAACATGGGGAAAGGGTACCGGGCAGGAGATCAGGGGAGTTCAACCGTGATTTCGCCACTTACCGCGAGGCTTGCAATCTGGAACGCGCGAGTAGCGAAGTTTAGAACGATCCGTCGCTCTTCGCGATTTGTCGCCCGCAAGTCATCGCCCTCGTAGCGGACGTGCCGCTCGTATGCGGTCCAGAGGGCGCGTTCGACCTGATCGGAGTCTCCCGAGCTGGCTCGCGCATGGACGAGGAACGTCCGCTGCGGATCTCCGGTGCGGACGATCTTCCAAGACGCCAAAACCTCGCTTCTCTCTAAGCCGTGCTCTAGATCGCACTCGAAACCCAATAGATCCTCTTGCGCCATCGACATCGTCGCGACGATTCGATCCCGGGCGGCTTCGAAGCTCTCATCCATCGCGGGAAAGTACCCTTTACGCAAGATGGACGAACGGACGATTCGGGTGGCTTTGACGGGGGCGGGCGGGCGGATGGGCCGCGAGGCGTTCAAGGCCCTCACGCCCGAGCACGGTTTCGAGATCGTGCTCGCCACCGCGCGGCGGGATGCGGGCCGGAACGCGGCGGAATTCGGCGGTCCTTCGCTCATTCTGAAGGACGCGCTCGACGAGACCCCCTTCGACGTGCTGATCGACCTCAGCCACCATTCCGTCGCCGCCGACCACGCGGAGGCGGCTCTGGAGCGGGGGGCGGCGGTCGTGATCGGCAGCACGGGCCTCACGCCCGATTCCCTGGACCGGATCGAGCGGGCGAGCGAAGCGGCGGGTAAGGGCGTTCTGATCGTCCCTAACTTCAGCATCGGGGCGGTGCTGATGATGCGCTTCGCGGAGATGGCCGCCGCTTGGATGCCCGATGTCGAAATCTTGGAGCTCCACCACGAGCGCAAGGAGGACGCGCCGAGCGGCACCGCGATGCTCACCGCTCGCCTGATCTCCGAGGCGCGGCGCGATGCCCCAATGGAGCTTCCGAAACCTTTCCTCAAGGCGGAAGGGGCGCGCGGCGCGGACGTGGTCGGCGTGCCCGTCCACTCCGTCCGGTTGCCGGGCTACCTCGCACACCAGGCGGTCATGTTCGGCGCGCCCGGCGAATCGCTCACCATCCGCCACGACTCGATGGACCGCGCCAGCTTCATGCCCGGCGTCCGCCTCGCCGCCCGACGAGCGACGACCATGACCGGCGTCACCACCGGCCTGGACAAGATCCTGTTCTAAAACGATATCGCCGCCGCGGGATCCGTCGTTGAGGCCGCGTCCCCGAACGGTACGCACGAGAGAGAAAGCTCCCCACCGCGTATGATCATGGACCCGCTTGGCCTGAGGCGCTGGAAAGCCCTCGGGCCGGAGAAACCCGAACCATGGCAACCCTAGAGACCCGCAGCGACGTCGTCCAGATCGGTGAGCGACGATGAAGGTCAACCACATCAATCTCGGCGTCACCGAGGTGTCCGAGACCGCCGCCATGTTCGAGCGGTACTTCGGTTTCACCCGCCTCCCTGGCTCGCCGAGCCCGAAGATGACGTTTATGACCGACGACGCCGGCTCGTTAGTCTCCCTGTTCCAGGTGAAGGACGCGGAATACCCGAAGATCTTTCACATCGGCTTCATGCTCGACAGCCACGAGGCGGTCGTCGAGATGAACGATCGCCTTCGGGAAGGCGGCTTCGATCCCGAGACTCCCCGGGAGGAGCATGGCCGTTTCACCTTCTACTTCAAGTGCCCAGGCGGCGTCCTTATCGAAGTCAACTCCCCCGTTGAAACGAGTCGACTCGGCCTTCGCGACACGGTCAGCCTGAACGAAGCGTAGGCCCTAGCGAACGTTCCGGGAGAGAGCTTAAAGATCCGAAGCGAAGTGAGCGCGCCCCATCGACTGCGCCGATATCTCCCAGCCTTCCGTGCGGCGCGGGTTCGCACGGTAATGGTGAACGTCCACGATCGCGTTCAGGGCCGGATCGCCCGGTCGGTGGACGATCCACTCCCGCGCGAGGGCGAGGGCCTCGTCGTAGCGACGCATCCGGTCGAGGCACTGGCATCGTTTGATGCCCGCGTCCACGAATTTCGGGTCGAGGGCGGTCGCCCGCATGAAGCACGGTTCCGCTTGGTCGAACTGGCCCAGCCGGAAAAAGCACAGGCCCTCGTAGGCATGGATCTTCGCATCGGTCGGACGGCCCATCAGAAGTTCGCGGCTGAGCCGCGCCCCCTCGGTCCAGTTCGCCCGTCGCATCGCCATCTCGATCTCTTCCAAAGTCGCCATCGTTCGCCTCTCTTGGATTAAACGCGCAACAGTGCGAAACGTCAGGACCTTTGGCCCAGCGATCGGCTCGCCTTCACCGAACCTTTATGCGGCGTACTCGATCGCGCGGTGGCGTCGCACCCCGACCTCCCAGCTTTCGGTCCGGCTCATGTCGCCCCGCTGGCCGTGGCTACGGATCAAAAGCGCGAGCGTCGCCTCCGAAGGCTTCTTCCGTTGCCACTCGCGGGCGAGTTCGAGCATGGCGTCGAACCGTCCCATGCGTTCGAGGCACTGGCATCGCTTCACCCCAGCGTCGACGAAGGCGGGATCGAGGGCGGTCGCCCGCATAAAGCACGGCTCGGCGGCGGCGAAGTCGCCGAGCCGGAAAAGACAGAGACCCTCGTAGGCGTGGAGCCGCGCGTCGGTCGGACGATCGAAGAGGAGGGCGCGGCAGGCGGACTGGGCGTCGAGCCAGCGGCCCCGCCCCATAAGCGCTTCGATGGGTTGAAGAAGATTCGGCATTGCCCTTCTCCCTTCACGAAGCGTGCCAAGCCCCGCGACCTTTGAGATCTCTTATGCCGTTCACCAAAGGCAAGGGAGGAAAAGGCTAAAGATCTGACGATCCGGCGCCGACCATGCAGATAGCCCGTCCTATGGCCCTTCTGCCCAAGCTTCTCAAGAACACGGATGTCCTCGTCGGACTCGGCCTCCTCGCGGTGGTGGGGATGCTGATGCTCCCCATGCCCCACTGGCTTCTCGACGTGGGCTTGGTGGGGGCGATGACGATCTCCGTGGTCATCGTGCTGATGGCGGTCAACATCAACGACCCGCTCCAGTTCTCCGTCTTCCCTTCCTTGCTCCTGGTCACCACGATCTTCCGCCTCGCCCTGAGCGTGGCGGCGACGAAGCTGATCCTGGGCACGGGCGACGCGGGCCACGTCATCGGCACCTTCGGCGACTTCGTGATGGGGGGTGACCCGGTCGTCGGCTTCGTCGCGTTCCTGATCCTCGTGATCGTCCAGTTCATGGTCATCACGAAGGGCTCGGAGCGCGTCTCGGAGGTCGTCGCCCGGTTCACCCTCGACGCGATCCCCGGCAACCAGATGGCGATCGACGCGGAGCTGAACGCGGGCGTGATCGACGAGAACCAAGCCCGGGAGCGGCGCAAGCGCGTCCGCAAGGAAGCCGATTTCTACGGCGCGATGGACGGCGCCTCGAAGTTCGTGAAGGGCGACGCCGTCGCCGCCATCCTCATCATCACGGTCAACATCGTCGCCGGCTTCGCGATCGGCTTCATGAAAGGCGGGGGCGACTTCATGTCGATCCTGAAGCAGTACACCATGCTCTCCGTGGGCGAGGGTCTCGTGGCTCAGATGCCGGCCTTGCTCATCTCGACCGCGAGCGGCCTTATGGTCACCCGGGCGGGCCAGGAGCGAAGCATGGGCGGCGAGGTGATCTCGCAGGTCTTCAACCAGCCCAAGGCCCTCCAGATCGCCTCCGCCGCCCTGGCCGCCCTCGCCCTGGTGCCGGGCTTCCCCGCCACGATCTTCCTTCTCGCCGCCGGGGCCTGCTTCGGCACCGCGCGCTACCTGGGAAAGAATCCCGACACGCTCAAGATCCTCGATAACACGAAGAAAGCGCCGGAGCCGGAAGCCCCCGCGATGGTCGAGCCGCCCAAACCGACCGGCCCCGAGGAGGCCCTTGCCCTCCTCGCGGTGGACGCCATCGAGATCGAGGTGGGATTCAATCTCCTCGGCCTCGCCGACGTCCGCTCGGGCGGCGATCTGACCGAGGGGATCGCCGCCGTACGCCGACAGACCGCGATGGAACTGGGCTACGTGATCCCGAAGGTGCGGATCTGCGACTCCTATTCCCTGGGGCAGAACGATTACGCCATCAAGATCCGGGGCGAGGAGGTCGCTCGATCCTCGTGCGACCCGCAGGGCTTCCTCGCGGTCGACAGCGGCGCGGTGCTCTATCCCATCTCCGGCACGCCCGCGAAGGACCCCGTCTTCAACCTTGACGCGCTGTGGATCGACGCCTCGCAGAAGGCCGCCGCCGAAGGCGCGGGCTACACCGTCATCGACCCCTCCACCGTGATCTCCACCCATCTCGCGGAGCTGATCAAGACCTACGCCGCCGAACTCCTCACCCGACAGGATGTGCAGAAGCTCGTCGACAAGGCGAAGGAGGAGAACGAGGCGGTGGTGGCCGAACTGGTCCCGCAGGTCCTTGCGATCGGCGACGTGCAGAAGGTGCTTCAGCACCTCCTACGCGAGCGGATCCCCATCCGCGACCTGCCGACGATCCTGGAAACGATGGCCGACTACGCCAAGCGGGTGAAGGACCCCGAGCAGCTCGGCGAGCTGGTCCGCTCCGCCATCGCCCGCACGATCACGCGGCAGCACGTCGATCCCGAGAACCGCCTCTTCTGCATCACGCTGGAGCCCGCGTTGGAGCGCGAGCTGAGCGAGGCGGTTTCGGTCAGCACCTACGGCTCGTCGCTCGTCCTCGACCCGCAGAAGCAGGCGAACCTGCTCGAGCGGCTCAACGCGAGCGTAGAGGGCGCGCTGTCGCAAGGATATCAAGCGGTTCTGATCTGCTCGTCGGGCCTACGCCTCCCCCTCAAGCGACTCCTCGACCGATCTCTGCCTAAGCTGAGCGTCCTCGCCTACAGCGAGATCGCGGCCCGCGCGGACGTCGAGTTCGTCGCCCAGGTACGCGCCGCCTAGCACATTGATATCAACCGATTTGCACTTTCCGACCTATCCGGTCTAGAATAGGGACGCCACGGAGGGTACAGGTAATTATGAGCGTCGGAAACGCAGTCATCAAGGTCATCGGCGTCGGCGGTGGGGGCAGCAACGCGGTCCAGCGCATGATCGAGAGCGGAATCCAAGGGGTCGAGTTTATCGCGATGAACTCGGACTTCCAGGTTCTCCACCACTCGCCGGCGGATCAGAAGATCCAGCTCGGTGCGAACCTTACGCGCGGCTTGGGCGCCGGGGGCAACCCCGAGGTCGGCAAAGGCGCGGCGGAGGAGTCCCGCAACGAGATCCGTAAGGCCCTCGAAGGCGCGGACATGGTGTTCATCACCGCCGGCATGGGTGGCGGCACCGGTACCGGCGCGGCCAGCGTCATCGCCGACCTCGCCCGTGAGATCGGCGCGCTCACGGTCGCCGTCGTCACCCGCCCCTTCTCGTTCGAGGGTCCGAAGCGACAGCGCCTCGCCGATCAGGGCGTCACCAGCCTGATGGGCCGCGTCGACACCATCATCACGATCCCCAACGACAAGCTCCTCTCGGTGGTCGAACGCAAAACGACCCTCGTCGAGGCGTTCCGCGTCGCGGACGACGTTCTGCGGCAGGGCGTCCAGGGCATCTCGGACATCATCACGATCCCCGGCCAGATCAACGTCGACTTCGCGGACGTCCGCGCGGTCATGGCGGAGGCGGGCCCCGCTCTCATGGGCATCGGCTACGGCGTCGGCGAGCAGCGCGCGCTCCAAGCCGCGCAGAGCGCGACCAACAGCCCGCTCCTCGAGCAGACGATCCACGGCGCCAAGGGCCTCCTCGTGAACATCACCAGCGGCGAGGACCTCACGCTGGCCGAGGCGAACGAGGCGATGAACTACATCCAGGATCTCTGCGACGGCGACGACGCGAACATCTACTTCGGCACCGTCATCGATCCGGAGATGGAAGGCCACGTCCGCGTGACCGTCCTTGCGACCGGCTTCAACCCGTACACCCGCGAGGGCCGCAAAGCCTCCGAGGCGGCGTTCGGCAAGACCGCGCCCGCCCCCTCCGCGCCGGTCGCCTCTAGCCTGGACGTGCCGTCGTTCAACCGCCCCTCCTCCACCGCCGTCCCCGTGATGGAGCCCAAGCCGGTCGAAACCGCCCCCGCTCCCCGCACCCAGCCGGTGACGTCCAGCGACGTGCTCGACGAGGGCGACCTCGACGTGCCCGCGTTTATCCGCAAGTACAAGCAAGACTAAGCCTCCCTGCCGGCGTAACCCTCGGGAGCCTTCCTCGTCAAGAGGAAGGCTCCCTCTGCTTTGTCGGCAGGCTCGTGGCTGGCCCATCTTGAACGGACCAGCCTAAACGAACCGCTCCAAACGGGGTATAGACCATAGACCCGATGTCGCCGCTCCTTCTGCTCCTGTTCCAAGACCCTACGCTCCCCCAGACGGCGCTTCCCCAGACGCCCGCTCAGGCCGCGCTCGACCTTCGGCAAGCCCCTTTGGTCGCGGAGACGAACCGCATCCGGCTCACCCCGAAGATCGACGGGCGGATCGAGGAAGAGGAGTGGGATCCCCTAGGAGGCTCGGGAGAGGTCAAGACCTTCCTGCAGTGGGAACCCGGAACGATCCACGTCGCGGCGTCGGGAGCGGCGGGCAAGGATCTGTTGCTGAGCGTCGACCCGGACGGCGACGGCTGGCTCGTCGGCTCGAACAACCTGGAAGCGCGCATCGGCGTACGCGACGGCAAGCCGTTCGTCAAGCTGCGGCTTCTCGACGCGACCAACGTCGCCGGTCCCACCTATCGCGAGATCCCGAACCTTGAGGTGGCGAGTTCGGTGGCGGTCGGTCCCGATGGGACGATCGAAGCGTCGATCGTCGATCCCGGCCTTGGGCTGCTCCCCCTCAAAGACGGCCGGTTCGCGGCGCGGATCGACGTGATCCGCGCCGACGAACCTTCCCTTCCCGCGAACGAGCCGCGCGCCCTCGCGCCCCTCACGCTCAGCCGGGAGCGGGCCGCCGCCTTGTCCGCCGGACTCAAAGCGAAGGTCGATTTCAACGACATCCCCGTGGTGCCGGGCGACGGTCTCGCGATCCGGTTCAGCCTCTCTGGAGACGCGTTGCCCAAGCGCATCGCCCTCCGCACGGAAGGTCTCGGACGCGAGGCCACCAGCGCGTCCGAGGCCCCCATCATCCCCAACGGCAAGAAGAGCGTCCGGATCGAGTACAAGACCGGCGTCCAGCCCGGCGCCTCGCTCGGCTACCGAATCGCCCGCGCCACGCTGACCGGCGCAGATGGGGTGCCTTCGATCGTCCAGGCGAGCTACCGGATCGCGCCTCCTGCCGACGTCACGCTGAACGAGACGCGGCTCCGGACGAGCGACAAGGACCGTTCCCTGCGCCTAGGCTACACGATCTTTGGCAACACCCGCCGCTCTCTTTCGGGCAAGGTCGACTTGAGCGCGCCTCAGGGCTACCGCATCCTCAACGGCGACGACACGCAGACCCTGCGCCGCTTCGAGCCGCGACTCGGTCTCCCCGAGAGCTTCGGCCTCTTCGTCCCCGCGAACGCCCGGGGCACGGTGCCGATCCGGTTCTCCTTCGAGATCGAGAAGAAGCGGTTCGAGATCGTGCGCTTCGTAACGATCGACTGAAAAGCCTTTCGGTCACCAGGGCTTTTCTGCGTTACAATGCCTTAGGATCGTTCAACATCGAACGATCCCAAGGCTAGGCATGACGCTTCTCGCTCCGGCTCTCCTCTTCGCCGTCCTTGGGCAGACGCCCCTCGATCCGGCGCGCACGACGGGAACGAACGATCCTTTGGAAGCGCCGCCCGAGGCGTTGAGGCAGGGCTTCTATACCAAGTGCGCCTACTACAAGGGGATGCCGATCCTCGGCGACGACAAGGTGGACGATCGGGCGTTCCACAAGCTCGTCGCGGTGTTCGACAGGTTCCTCGCCAAGTGCGACCCGCAGGTGATGCCGACCCTCGTCAAGGGTGGAACCCACTACTCCATCATCGCGGACGAAGAGGGACAGACCGCGCTCCCCGAACTCGCCTTCCAGCGCAACGATCCGAACATGGATTGGGATAAGCGCGCCCGGGGTATGGGCGGCAAGACGGCGAGCGGTGGCGAGGAGAACATCCTAGAGTACGAGGACGACCGCTACCGGGGCGAGTGCATCTACCTCCACGAGTTCTCGCATACCCTCGACCGCTACGCCTTCGGACGCATCGACCCGAAGTTCCGGCCCGAGCTGCGCGCGGCGTACGAACACGCGAAGACGGCGGGCCTATGGAAGAAGACCTACGGAATCGGTGCGGAGGCAGAGTACTTCGCCGAGGGCGTCCAGATGTACTTCGACTGCGCCCGCTGGGGTGAAGAGGAAAGCGGCGTTCACAACCATGTGATCAACCGGGAGGGTCTCAAGGCATACGATCCCCGGCTTTTCGCCCTGATCGACCGGACCTTCGGCGGCAATCCCTGGCGTTACGAGGGCAAGTACAACACTACCGGCCAGACCCGCTCGTACGACTTCCGGGTTCCCCGCACCCGCCCGACGACGCCCATCGTTCCCGTAAAGACGCCAGACCGCTAGACCAGCCGCATCGGAAGGCCCGCGTCCGCCATGTGAGCCTTAAGGTCGCGAACGCGATAGACGCCGTCGTGGACGATGGAGGCGAGGAGCACGGCGTCGGCCTTGCCCTCTCGCACCGCGTCCACCAGGTGAGAGGGCTGGCCCGCGCCGCCGCTGGCGATCACCGGCACGCCGACCGCCTCGCTCACCGCCCGCGTAAGCTCCAGATCGTATCCCGCCTGGGTGCCGTCGCCGTCCATCGAGGTGAGCAGGATCTCACCCGAGCCAAGGCCTACCACCTTCTGGGCCCACTCCACCGCATCGAGCCCGGTCGGGCGTCGACCTCCGTGGGTGTAGACCTCCCAACCGCCTTCCGCCCGTCGTCGCGCGTCGATCGCGACGACGATACACTGGGCTCCAAACCGGGAGGCGCATTCCGCGACGAGCTCAGGGCGCTGGATGGCGGCGGTGTTGAGCGACACCTTGTCGGCGCCCGCGAGCAGGGCCTCCCGCACGTCTTCGACCTTCCGAAGCCCTCCGCCGACGGTAAAGGGAATGAACAGCGTTTCCGCGACCCGCTCCGCGAGGCGAACGACGGGCGCACGCTCCTCGTGACTGGCGGTGATGTCGAGGAACACCAGCTCGTCCGCACCCTCGGCGTCGTAAAAGCGAGCGAGGTCCACGGGATCGCCCGCGTCCCGCAGACCCACGAAGTTGACCCCCTTCACCACCCGCCCGTCCTTGATGTCGAGGCAGGGGATAAGACGGACGCTGGTCATGGGGAGAGTAAACCCAACCGTGACGGCGCTCTCCAGGGTGTCGCGCCCCTAGATCGCCTGGATACGGTGGATGCGCGCCGATGCGACGCCGTCTTTCTCCACCGTCAGATCGATCCGGAAGCGATCCTCGAAGGCGTGGACATCGACGCTGGGGGATAACTCGCCTTTCTTCCAGGCCTCGGCGGCGACCAGCTCGACCACTTCGGTCGCGATCCACCGCTCGTCGGCAGGGATCGGATACGTGCGGATCTCTCCCAGCCCGACCTTCTTGAGCCCGAGCGTCTCGACGTGGCCGCCGGAAGGGGCGGCCACCCAGCGGACGTTCGGCCCCGGATCTCCCTTCCTCAGCGCCTCGGGCGACAGCAGGCGTTCCCCAACGGGATCGTAGACGAGGCTTCCGTCGCCGAGGGCGGCTACGGTTCGGGCGAGTTGGGGGAGAAACCTGAGATAGCGCCGATCTGACACGGGCTGCTCGCTCAGGAAGCGGATCTTAGCGAGCGACTTCGCGGCCGCCAGGGTCGCCAACTGTTCGGGCGTCGCATCGACGTAGGGCGCGAGGAGGTCGGGCCGGAAGACGTGGGCGTTTTTCGAGCGCAGGACGAGGGCGACGTGGAGCCGGACGTCCGAGAACAGCAGAGCCTCCGGAGCGCCGATCGCCCCGGAGTCGATCAGGCGCGTCATCGTCTCGTCCTGCGGCGGCATCGCTTCCCCGGGCAGGTAGACCCAGTACTCGAGTTGGAGCAGAAAAGGCGGCTTCCGCTTTCGGGTGGCCCAAGCATAGCCGCAGACGATGCCGAACACAAGACCGATCGCGAACAGAAGGACCATCTAGGGTCCGCCGCCGACGGTCCAGCGGGTTGCGAGGCGAAGCTCCTCGCCGTCCAGCATGGAGTAGCAGATCTCGCAGAGCCCCGCGTCGTTCACGCTCGCGCGTCGGCAGAGCAGGCAGGCGTCGATGCGCCGCGCCTCGCGCACCCGGCGAGGCTGGGTGAGGACGAAGGCAAGTTGGTTGCGCGGGATTCCCTCCGGGTTCAGGCGATCCACCTTCCTATTGTGGCGCAGGCGCCACGCCCGCGCTTCCCCACTTACCGGGTACGGTCCGCCGAATCCGTCGGCGGCATGAACGGGACGTAGTTCGGCGAGATCGCCGCCTTGCCGGTCGAACCCGCCCTCATCGGCTCGACCGGATCGGACTTCGCGCAGCCGGCGAGCAGCATCCTCAAAACGATAAGTCGGCGCACCGATCTATTCTGGTCCTGTCAGAGTCCTGCGTGCGCGCGAAGGGAACCCTTTTCTTAACGTTCCGCGTATGTTTCTCGCGAGCCATGCTCGCCTCTCTCCCCTACCTCCCCGCTCTCACAAGCCAGCTTCCTTCGCCCACCGCGCCACCGCTGATCGGCGCCCGGTCGCTCGCCCTCTCCCCCGACGCTTCTCGCCTCGCCTTCAGCTACCAAGGCGACGTATGGACCGTTCCCGCCAAGGGCGGACGCGCCGTCCCGGTGACGAACAACGTCGAGATGGACGACAATCCCGTCTGGTCGCCGGACGGGCAGTACATCGCCTTCGCCAGCAACCGTTCGGGCAACAACGACGTCTACATCGTGCCCAGCGAGGGCGGCCCCACGACGCGGCTCACCTGGTACACCGGCAGCGACGTTCCCAGCGACTGGTCCGCCGACGGCAAGACCATCCTCCTCGCGGGTAAGCGCGACTCCAGCCTCAACGGCGTCATGACGATCGACGTCGCCACCGGAAAGACGAGGCAGATCTTCCTCGACATGATGAGCGTCGGTTCGCCCCGGTTCACCCCGGACGGCAAGGGCGTCCTCTACCAGCGCTTCGGGTTCCCCTGGACCCGCCCCCGCTACGAGGGTTCGCAGGCCTCGCAGCTCTGGCGCTACGACCTCGCGACCGGCGCGCGCACTCGGGTTGCGGACACCGGCTTCCAGCACCTCTGGCCCGGCCTTACCGAAGCGGGAAGGATGCTGTGCGTCACCGTGGGCGAGAAGACGCCCTCCTCCTCGCCGCTTGGCAAGAGCATCGGCAAGTGGGTCGACAACGTGAAGCGGACCCCCAACGTCTACGCGGTGGACGGCAAGGGCGGCCAGAACCGGCTGACGGAGTTCGTCGGCGAAGGGCCGCGGTTCCTCACCGTCGCGGAGAAGGCGCCCCTCGCCGCGTTCGAGGTGGACGGCGACGTCTACACGATGGGCCTCGACGGCGGCAAGCCGGAGAAGATCGCCCTTCGCGCCACCCTCGACGACAAGACGAGCCAAGAGGAGCGGCTGACCCTCACCAACGGGGTGACCGACGCGACCCTCAGCCCCAAGGGCGACACCTTCGCCTTCGTCGTGCGCAACGAGCTCTGGACCGTACCGGTCAAGAAGGGCACGGGGCCGAACGCCAACGACGCGACCCAGCTCTCGGACTGGGCGGGGCTCGATGAGCAGCCTCTCTGGGCTCCCGACGGCAAGGGCCTCTATTTCGTGAGCGACCGGAACGGTCCCTCCCGCCTGTTCCGCATGGACGTGACGACCAAGGCGGTCACGCCCGTCTCCCTGGGCGGCGACGTCGCCGACGTGCGCCTAACCCCCGACAAGACGAAGGTCTCGTTCTGGCAGACCGGCGCCGACGGCGGCATCTACACCGTACCGGTCGCGGGTGGAACGCCGACACGCGTCCTGAGCCAGCCGGGACAGGGCTCCGCCCCTTACGACTGGTCGCCCGACGGCCGCTACGTCGCCTACCTGAACGTTCTGCGCCGGAGCGGCTACTACTACTGGGACTCGACCACGGACGTGTTCATCCTCGACGCGACCACCGGCAAGTCGACCAACGTCACCCGTCTTTCCGCGAACCACGGCGCGCCGAAGTGGACCCCGGACGGCCGGTACCTGCTGATGCGGAGCGACCGGGACGGCGACGGCCTCTACGCCATCGCTCTCCAGCCCGAGGCGACGGTCGCCGCCGAGGTCGAGATGAAGTACGCCGCGCCCACCGCGCCGGTCAAGGTCGAGATCGATTACACCGCTATCGACCAGCGCATCCGTAAGCTCAACGACCAAGCGCCCGACGGGATCGAGGTCGACCGGCAAACGGGCGATATCTGGTTCCTCGCGGGCGGCGACCTTTGGAAAGCGCCGTTCTCCGGCGAGAATCCCCAGCGCGTCGTCCAGGCGAGCGGCGACGCTACCCCCGCCTCCACGGAGCCGCCCCGCCGCCGGAACTTTCCCGGCGGCCTCGGCGCCGCCGCAGGCAGCGGTCCCGTTCAGGGCTTCGTGTTCAGCGACGACGGCAACGCCATCGTCTACCTGCGCGGCGGCACGATGAACGTGATGAACGTCCGTCGTCCGGGCAACCCGAACGAGACGGTCGCCTTCCGCGCGGACTGGACCCACGACCTCAAGGCCGAGCGCAAGGCCGCGTACGACCAGCTCTGGCGCGCCTACAACCGCGGATTCTACGATCCGAACTTCCACGGTCGCGACTTCCCCGCCCTGCGCCAGCGGTACGTCAAGTTCCTACCGAGCGTCGGCCACCGGAACGAGATGGCGACGGTGCTGAACATGATGATCGGTGAGCTGGAATCGAGCCACAGTGAGGTCTCCGCCGGTCCCGGCAACCCGCCGAGCCAGTCGAGCGCCCACCTCGGCTTCACCTGGGACCCGAACTACAGCGGCCCCGGCCTGAAGGTCAAGGAGGTTCCCGTCGGAACGCCGGGCTCGTTCGCCAAGACGAAGCTCACGCCCGGCGAGATCGTCACCAAGGTCAACGGCAAAACGGTCCAAGCCGACGAGGCCCTCTACCGCGATGTCCTGAACGAGCAGACCGGCCGCGAGGTGACGTTGACGGTTCAGGGCGCGGACGGCAAGGAGCGCGCGGTCAAGTACCGGGCGATGAGCCCCGCCGCTTTCGGCGCGGTCGTGTTCCAAAACCTCCTGGAGGCGCGCCGCCAACACGTCGAGGCGCGTTCCGGCGGCAAGCTGACCTACGTCCACATCGCGGGCATGGGCGAGGCGGAGCTACGACGCTTCAACCAGCAGGTCTGGGAGCAGACGCCGGAGAAGCAGGGCCTGATCATCGACGTGCGCAACAACGGCGGCGGCAACACCTCCGACCGGATCATCGACGTGCTGGAGCGCCAGCCGAACGCCTACTACCAGTTGCGCGACGAGGCGCCTCTTCTCGGTCCGGGCCAAGCCCTCGCCTTGCCGATGGCCATCCTGATGGGCGAGACGAGCTTCTCGAACGCGGAGATGTTCCCCGCCGCGATGAAGGCGCGCAAGCTCGCGACCCTCGTCGGGATGCCCACCCCAGGCTACGTGATCTACACGGGCGGCCTTCGCCTCGTGGACGGCACGAACGCGCGGATGCCGGGCACCGGCGCCTTCACGCTGGAAGGCGAGAACCTGGAGGACAACGGCCGCCAGCCGGACGTAAAGGTGGACATCACGCCCGAGCAGTATCTGCGCGGCGAGGACCCGCAGCTGGACGCGGCCATCGACGTCTTGATGAAGAAAACGCGCTGAGGTCGGTTGAAGAAGAGCGGGCGAACCGGATTTCCCCGGTTCGCCCGCTCCTTCTCTATTTCTGAAAGATCGAGAACAGCGTCCGAATGCCGCCTTTCACACCCTCGGGGGCGCTGGCGGGAACGAGATCCTCGTGGCAGTGCAGCACGAAGCGGGCGAGACCCAGCGAGACGGCGGATCCGGTCTCGACGGTCGGAGCGACGCGGATCTTCATCTGCGGCATCTCCTCTTCGAAAACCCGATCGAGGTCGCGCAGGCGGACGCCGCCGCCCGTAAGGACCATGCCGCCCGGCAACATCCCTGCGAGGCCCGACTTCTCGATGTACTGGCCGATCATCGTGGCCGTCTCGCGGGTCCGGGACTCCACGATCTCGCAGAGAAGCTTCCGCTGGAGAGGGCGCGGCTCGTGGCTGCCGAGTTGGACCACCTCGATCGTCTCCTTCTCCGGGATTCCCTTGGCGTAGGCCACCGCGTAGGCGAGCTTCAGCCGTTCGGCCTCCTCGGGCGAGGTGTTCAAGAGCTTGCTGATATCGCTCGTGACCGTTCCCGCGCTGATCGGCAGGGAGATCGCGGAAACGATGCTGCCGTCGCAGAAGATGCCGATGTCGGTGGTGCCGGCGCCGATGTCCACCACCGCCACACCGTGGTCGATCTCGTCTTGGGAAAGCAGGCCGAGACCCGCCGCAAGGGGGGAGGCGACCTTCTGATCCACGCGACGACCGGCCATATTGACCGCCCGCTCGATGTTCTGGACCGCGACGACGGAACCGGTCACGATAAAGGTGATGGCCTCAAGGGTGCCGCCGCCCATGCCGATCGGACGCTTCACATCCCTCAGGCCGTCGACGCGGAACTCGCGCGGCACCGCTTGGATCTGCTCGCGGTCGGGAGGAAGGACGAGAGAGCGGGAGTGGCTGACCACCTCCATGACGTCCTGATAGGTGACGTGGCGCCCACGCGGCACAACGGGCTTGTAACCCTGGCCTGTCAGTCCTTCCAGGTGCGAGCCCGCGACGTTCACGACAAGATCGGGAAGCTCTTCGCCCAGACCACGCTGAACCTCGCGCACCGCCTCGTCGACCGCGTGCGCGGTCTCGTCAAGATCGGTGACGACGCCCCGACGAAGCCCTTTGCAGGGGACCTCCGCCCGCGCGAGAAGCTTCGTGTCGCCGTCCGGATTGGCCGCCACGACCGCACACACGATACGTGAGGTGCCGAGATCGAGAACCGCGACGTGCTTCAAGAGGGCGTCTCCGGAGAGGGTGCGAGGGCAGCTTGGCGCTTACGACGGGCCAGTTCGTCGTTGACCTTGGTCACGACGGAACGGCGGATAAGGCTGAGATTGGTGAAGATGCGGTTTCCGAACACAAATGCCACGACGAGGTAGAGGTTGACGCCGATCTTGTCGCCCAGAAAGGCGAGCAGGAAGGCGATGACGATGTTAACGACGAAGCCGCTGAGGAAGACCGCCGTCTCGAAACGGTCTTCAAGCCCTCCCCGGATGCCGCCGAGGATCGTATCGAGGCCCGCGAGGCACGCGAGGGCGAGATACTGGCCCGCGAAGCCGCTCGCCGGCTGAACGTTGAGGATGAGGGCGAGAAGGACGCCGATGAGAAGCGCGAGGACCGGAACGGCGATCAAGGCGTAGACTCCTTAGGCACCGTCGCCAGCCGGAACTCCGTCCGCCCCGCGTAGGCGGGCAACGACATGGCCTTGGCGACCTCGATCGACACCATCTTGGGATCGGCGCTGCGGATTTCCGAGAGAACGCCGTCGTTCAGGTTGAGCCCGCCCGAGAGGGTGCCCGGATCGCCCACCGCCTTGATGACCACCGGGCTGGCGATCTTGACGTCGTTGACCAGGATGACCGGCCCGACGCAACGGATCGACGTGAGCCCCGCGACACGGTGGTCGTTCACCGCGATGGCCTCGGCCCCGGCGGCGATCAGCTCGTTCACGATCCGCATCACGTCAAGATCGTGGATATTGGTTTGGTCGCGAAGCTCCTGGGGCAGTCCCTGGTCGGCCGCTGAGCGACCCGAGTCGCGGACGGTGACGATGACGCCCGGCCCTTCGACCTTCGTCAATCCGGCCGCCGCCTTGGCATCCTGAAGCTGCTTGTTGAGGAGTTGGGTGCTGCCCTTGCCCTTCGCGAGGGTGTTCTGAAGCTCCGTGTTGTCCTTCGTGAGCTTCTCGATCCGGGCGCTCATGTCCGCGAATGCGTCGGGGTCG
The DNA here is from genome assembly GCA_964516175.1 of uncultured Fimbriimonas sp. Lineage (GTDB taxonomy): Bacteria > Armatimonadota > Fimbriimonadia > Fimbriimonadales > Fimbriimonadaceae > Fimbriimonas. The sequence goes on from CAZEWR010000005.1 coordinate 104,147, forward strand.
ACGGTCGCCTCGCTCACGCGGATCCGCTGGCTCGGCTCCAACAGGCCGAAGCGGGTGCTCTGGTTGGACTTCGTGATCCAGGCCATCGAAACCATGAACCCGAGCACGACGCACATCAGAGAGATGGGCCAAACCCACTGGTCGCGTTTGGTGATTCGGGTGACGAAAGGGCTCATGGCTTTCTTGGAGACGGAGGGCGGGGCGTAAAGGTCGGCGCGTCGACATCGACGAGGCTGACCTTAAGGACCGTGGCGAAAATGTCGGGCTGCCGAGCGAGGATCTCGCGTAGGCGGGCGACCTTCTCGTCAAGTCCCTCGCAGGAGCCGAGATCGACGCTTCCGGTACCGATATTTAAGCACACCCGGCCCCCGCGGTCGAGAACGATCTCCACCGGCTTTGGCGAAGGAAGGTCTCGAACGAGCCCCGCAAGGTGGGCAACGTCCGTGACGCGCCAGCCGTTCCCCAAGGTAAGGACGATGCCAGGATAGTCGCCCGGAATCCGAACTTTGGGCAGAGCGCCCAGATCGACGGAGGATTCGTAGACGACCCCTTCCGCGGTGAGGCCGATCCTCGCCGAAGGATCGACCTGGGCGACCGCCTGCCGGGCTTCGACGCGTAGGACGGCGCTTCCGAAGGGCGTTCGCGACAGGCTGACGGAACGCAGCTCAGGATCGCGCAAGGCTTCCGACTCCAGAGACCGGGCGTGCACCTGAGCGCACGGAACGCCGCGGATCTTCTGAAGCAGGTTCGTAAGCCGCTTCTGAGAGGCGAGCGGCGCGCCCTCGACGCGGACGTGTCGCACGGCGGTGAGGGGCGAGTAGAGGGCGCCTGCGCCTAGGTTGACTCCCAGGGCGAGAACGACGAAAGGACGGGGGTTCAGGCGAACCCGCGTCCTGCGAACGGTCTTCTTGCGAGTCGGGGCGTCGCTCACGGGCCTCCCTTCGTCACGCCTCCCATCGCCTCCTCGACCAATAGCTCGCAAAGCTCGTCGAAGGAAATACCCGCCGCCGCCGCGCTGTTCGGAAGAAGACTGGTGGCGGTCATGCCCGGCAGCGTGTTGACCTCCAACGCGACGATCTCCGCCGCGCCATGGGGATCGCGCACGATGGCGTCCGTCCGCGTCGCCCCGGCACACCCGAGAGCGCGATGGGCCTCCAGTGCGATCCGCTGGGCTTCCTTGATCGTCTCCGGCCTCAGGCGCGCCGGGATGATTTCCTCCGTCGCGCCGGGCAGATACTTGCTGGCGAAGTCGTACCGCTCGCTCTTGGGCGCGATCTCGACCGTCGGCAAGGCTTCGTCGTTCAGAACCGGCGTCGAGATCTCCACCCCTCGGATCCACTCCTCGACGAGCACCGCGTCGTCGTAGGCGAGGGCGCGGGCCACCGCCCACTCCAGAGCCTCCGGGTCTTCGACGAAGGAGAGGCCCACCGTCGAGCCCTGGGCGTTCGGCTTGACGATCCAAGGACCCTCGAAATCCACAAGCTCGTCCACGTTCGTGACGAGCTTGCCCTTGGGCGTGCGGATGCCGTGGGCGTCGAGGACGCGCTTGGTCGCCGCCTTGTCCATCGCGACCGCGCTGGCGGCAAGTCCCGAGCCGGTGAAGGGCAGGTGGAGCAGCTTGAGGAGTCCCTGGATCGCGCCGTCCTCCGCGTTCGTTCCGTGGACGGCGAGAAAGCAGACGTCGGGGCGATCCGGCCCGGTGAGCGCGCTCAGGTCGCCCTTCGCGAGCAGACTCTCGCTTACGTCGAGAAGCCGCGTGTCGTAGCCTTTGCGCCGCAGGGCGGCGGCCACCGCGCGGCCTGAGTGAAGCGACACTTCCCTCTCCGCCGAGTCGCCGCCGTAGAGCACCGCGACCCGCTTACCCTCGCGCTGGATCTCCCTGACGAAAGCGGGGCCGAACTCGGCGATGTTGCCCGCGCCCATGCCGACCACGACGTCCCCCCCTCGGACGATCCGCTTGAGCTCGCGGGGCAGAAGGTGGCGAGACGGCACGTAGCGCACCGGAACCGTGACCTTCTCCGCGATGCGCGCGCTGCTCACCCCGGGCATCGGCGCCTCGCGAGCGGGATAGATATCGGTCAGCACGACGAGGTCGGCGTAAGAGAGAGCGGCGGCGAACTCGTCGATCAGCGGCTCGGTACGGGAGTAGAGGTGAGGCTGGTAGACGACGACGAGCCGGCCTTCGTGCCGCTCCTTCAGGGCCTTCAACGACGCCTCGATCTCCGTCGGATGGTGGGCGTAATCGTCGAAGACTCTAACCTCTCCATCATAGAGAAGCTGCATCCGCCTCTCGGCTCCGGTGAACGCGGCGATCCCAGCTCCCGCCAAGCCGACCTCGGCGCCGACCTCGACGCAGGCCATAAGGGCTCCCGCCGCGTTGATTCGATTGTGCTCTCCAGCGAGGGAGAGAACCGGGAGCCGTCCCCGCGCCTCGGGATAGCCTCGCACCTCGAAGTGCCACGGTCCCCCCGAGGCCATCTCCCCGATTTCCCGCGCGCCGTAATCGTCCGCACAGTACACCAACGTTCCACCGACCGGGGAGTCGTCGAGCTTGCGTACGAACCGAACGACGCTATCCCTCAGGTTTTCCCAGGTTCCGTGGAAGTCGACGTGGTCGAGCTCCAAATTGGTGAGGACCACCATGTCGGGTCGAAGATCGTGGAACGAGTCGTAGGCCTCGCAGGCCTCGACCACGGCCCACTCGCCCTTTCCTTCCCGCACCGGACCGCCCCATTGCGGGATCGCTGCCCCCACCACGACCGTCGGGTCGAGCCCCGCCGCGGCGAGCCCCGCGCCGATCATGCCCGTCGTGGTCGTCTTGCCGTGGGTTCCCGTGACGCAGATCGTCTTGTACGGCCTCAAGACCCAGCCGAGGGCCTGGGAGCGCCGCACGAGGGGAATGCCGAGTTCCCTTGCCCGCGCGACTTCCGGCGAAGCGTCGAGGTCGACCGCGTCGGTGACCACGAGCGCGTCGTCGGAGGTCAGCCCCTCGCCCGAGTGGCCGATCCGTACCGCGATGCCCTCCGCCGAGAGGCGATCCGTCTCCGGCCCGGCGATCGCGTCCGTGCCGCGCACGGCGAAACCCCGGTGGGCGAGCATCCGAGCGAGAGCGCTCATGCCCGCGCCGCCGATGCCGACGAGGAGAAGGGACCGTCGCCCGTCGAGGGCGTCGGTTGGGGAGAAGGCGGTCTGGATTTCGGCGGCTTTACGCATTTTTACGAGCGGCTTCTCTGATTATGGAGGCCAGCCGCGCCGTCGCGTCGGGAACGTCCCAGTCGGCGAGCGCATTTTTCGCGGTCTCGCGCTTTTCGGGGTTCTCGACCCACGTGCGGATCGCCGCCGCAAGGTCGCCCCTTCCCTGCTCGCACACCGTCGCCGCGCCCATCAGCTCGAACTCGTAGGCGTTCTGCCGCTGGTGGTCGTCGGCGCTCGTCGGCAGCGGCACGAGGACGGACGGAATCCGAAACGCGGCGAACTCCGCGAGCGTCGAACCGCTTCGCGCCACCGCGAGGGTCGTGTGGGCGTAAGCCTCGGCGATCCGGTCGGCCTCCAGGTAGGGAACCATCTCGTAGCCCTCGAAGGCGAATTCCTTCGACGCCTCGAACTGCCCCGGCCCCGTCGCGTGGAGCCATCGGAGCCCCCCAACCTCCCGCGCCGCCTTGGGAACGCCTTCGTTGAGGTACTTCGCGCCTTGGGAACCCCCGAGCACGATCCCCAGCGGGGTCTCCTCCCGGCGCCGGGCGGCTTCCCGGAGTTCGCGCCGAACCGGGTGGCCCGTCCGCACCGCCCCCTTGAGGCCCGCCGTCGTGGTCCGGAACGTGCAGCAGACCGCCGAAGCCGCCGGAGCGAACATCCGAGTGACCCGGCCCGGCATCGAATTGCCCTCGTGGACGACGTACGGGACCCCCAGGGAGCGTGCCGCCGCCACGACGGGCGCCGCCGAGTAGCCCCCCGTCGAGAACACCGCGTCGGGCCGGTCTCGCCGGAGCGCCGTCTTCGCGGAACGCGTCGCCTGAAGAAGCCGGGCGAGGGCCCGCCATCCAGCGGGAGTCCTCAGAGACCAGAGCGGTTCGCTCGCGAAACCCTCGAAGGGGATACCGCGGGCCGCGCAGAGCTTTCCTTCCTGCCCCCGCAACGAACCGAGGTAGCGAACGTCGTCGAACTCGCGTCCGACCTCCAGCGCGGGGTAGATGTGCCCCCCCGTTCCGCCCCCGGTCAGAACGAGTCTCAAAGGACCGACGCCTTCTTCGCCGGGGCGACGTTCGGGAAGGTCTCCTTCTTCTTGGCGCGAGCCCGGCCCGCCGGGCGCGCGGGAGCGAGGCAGACCGCCTGGGCCACCCCGACCGCCGCCCAGAGGGCGAGGAGAGAGGAACCGCCGGAGGAGAAGAACGGCAAGGGGATGCCGATGGCCGGGAGGAAGCCGTTCGCCATCATATAGTTCGTACAGGTCTGAACGCCGAACCATGCGGCGATACCGTACAGAACGAGCCCGCCGAACTCCGAGCGCGCACGCCGGGCCAGGGTGACGAGCCGCAGGACGATCGCTCCTAAAAGGGCGAGAACGCCGAGGCTTCCAACGAGCCCTGTCTCCTCCCCGATCGTCGCGGCGATAAAGTCCGTCGTGGTCGCGGGCAGGAAGTACTTCGCACGCCCCCGCCCGATCCCCACGCCGAACACGCCGCCGTCCGCCATGCCCTGCTCCGACTGGGTCGTCTGGTAGCCTGCGTCGTCCGACACGCCCTTGTCCCAACGGTGGACGTGGTTGACGATCCGCTCCACCCGGTAGGGCTGCTTCTTAACCAGGACGAACCCACCGAGGGCCACGCAGGCGACGCCTACGAGAAGCGACGTCTTCGTGACCTTACCGGGAAGGAACATCAGAAACGCGGTCGCGAGGATCACCGCCGCCGTGCCGAGGTCGGGCTCGCCCTCGATAAGGCCTGCCACCACGAGCACGGTGATAAACGGCCACACGCGCCCGAACTTCGGGATCGCGATCTTGTCGAGCCAACGGGTGAAGTCCTTGGCGGGCTTGCGCACTTGGCGCCACGGCTTCCGGTTTGAGAGACAGACGGCGAGGTAGACCACCGCCGTAAGCTTCGCGAACTCGGCGGGCTGGAGTGAGAACTGGCCGACGCCGAGCCAACGTCGCGCGCCGTTGAGGCTCACGCCCACGAGCTCGACCGCGATCAGGGCGACGATGGTCGCATACCAGAGAGGACGGGCCGCCCGCTCCCACCGATCCGCCCGGATGCCGCCCAGGAAGAAGCCCAGAGGCACCGAGACGACAAGGAACACGACCTGCATCACGAACTCCCGGGGGATCATGCCGCCGTCCTTCGCGAGTGAGCGGGCGTAGCCCGCGTCGAACACCACGAACAGGCCCAGCAGGGTCGCGAGCAGACAGAGCCCAAAAAGCAGGGGGTCGGAGATGCGTCTCATCTTTGAAGCCAATCCTTGGCCAAAGCCCGAAACTCGTCGCCTCGATGCCGGAAATCGCGGAACTGGTCGCCGCTGGCGCATCCCGGCGCGAGCATGACCGTTTCGCCCGGCCGCGCTTCGGCGGCGGCGGCCCGGAACGCCTCGTCCATTGTGCCGAAAACGGGAAAGCCGCTGCCCATCTCCGCGTCGATCTTGCGGGCATCGCGCCCGTACAGATAGGCTCGGTGCCGCCCGCCGCCGAGAAACCGTCCGAGCGGGGTGAAATCAAGCCCCTTGTCCATCCCTCCGACGAGCAGGTGCGTCGGATTCTTCTCCGCCATCGCCGAACTCACCACCGCGTCGGGGTTGGTGCACATGGAGTTGTTCACCACCCGCACGCCGTTCCTCGTCCCGACGAGTTCCATGCGGTGTGCCAGCCCTCGGAATTCCCGCAAGCCCGCGACGATCTCCGGCGGCAGGGCGGGCTCCGGCTCCTTTCGCGGGGCGAAGACGGACGGCTTGGGCTTCGCGGCGAGAGCCCGTTCGATCAGGGGCGAGTCGATGGACTTGAGGAGACCGTAGGCGAGCAGGGCGGCGCAGGCGGCGTTCGCGTGGTTGTGCGGCTCGCTCCAAGGCAGGCCTTCGAGCGGGATGCGCGTGTCGAGGACCACGAGATCCAGTTCCTCGATCCGCGCGTGCTCGCCCGTCGCTCCGAAGGTCAGGACGTGTGGGCAATGCGCGTCGCCCGACGTCGCCAGGGCGCGTCGATGCCGAGGCTGGTACTGGTTGGCGTGGCCGCAGGGCGGGACGACCACGGGATCGTTCGCCCGTACCACCGCGTAGTCGTCGGCGGTCTGCCCCGCGAAGATCCGCATCTTCGTCGCCGCGTACGCGTCGAACGAGTCGTAACGATCGAGGTGGTCGGGCTTGATCGTGGTGATCGCCGCCGCGCGGGGGCGGAACTCGCGCGTCCATTCGAGTCCGAACGACGAAATCTCCGCGACCAGCGGCTGCCCCTCACGCCCGTTCAGGGCCGCCTCCGTAAGCGGGGCCTCGGGATAGCCGGAGCCATAGAGGTTGCCGCACAACAAAGGGTCGAGCCCGCAGGCCCGCAGCGCGAGGTAGGTCATCACGACCGTGGTGCTTTTGCCGTTGGTCCCGGTGATCGCGACGATCGGTCCCTTCGCGATCCGATAGGCGAACTCGACCTCGCTCACCAGCTCGACGCCCGCGTTCTGGAGCTTCGGATGGCGCGCGTCGACCGCCGGATTGACGACCACTAGGTCGGGATGGAGATCCGAGAAAGCGCCGTTCCAGCCGAGCCGCACGTCGATCCCTTCCGCCCTCGCCTCCGTCACCAGCTCCGGCTTGGGAAGATCGGTCTTCTCGTCGACCACGATCGCCTCGCCTCCCCGTGCGCGGACGGCCCGTGCGACGGCGAGGCCGCTTCTCCCGAGCCCCATCGCGACGACGCGCCTCATCGCCGCACGACCGTCGGCCCTATCCCTCCCGAGCGCGCGGGCAGGCCTACCAGCAGGCTCATCGCCAGGGCGGCGAGGAGAAGCTGGACGAGCGCGAAGTGGAACACCACGCGCGTCTCCGGCCAGCCCGCCTTCTCAAAGGCGTGGTGGATCGGCGTATAGGGGAAGAGCCTCTTTTTCCGAAGCTTGACCGAGAGGATCTGGAGGGGCACCGGGATCAGCTCCGCCGCCATGACGAGACTGATCGCGACGAGGGGAAGCGTCCCGATCCGAAGCACGTAGCCCTGATCGTGATAGCCGAGGGCGAACTGCGCGACCACGTAGCCCAGCACGGCCCCGATCGGAAGCGATCCGACGTCGCCCATAAAGACCCGCGCGGGCGGCGCGTTCACGAAGAGGAACGGCACGATCGCGCCCAGCAGCGCCGCAAGCGGCACGAGCCACGCCGTTCGCATATCGCCTGCGTAGCCCAGCGCGAGCAGCCCGCCGGCGAGGCCGAGCAGGATCGTTCCCGCCAAACCGTCGAGCCCGTCGGAGAAATTGTAGGCGTTCGAGAAGAAAAGGACGAGCAGCACGATCGTTCCCACCGAGAGGGGGTTCGAGCGAGCGAGGATCGCCGCCGCCAGGGCGACGACGAGCTGCATCACGATCTTCTGCTTCCAACCGAGCCCACGCTTCCCGACGAACTTCCGGGGCACGACGAAATCGTCCACGAAGCCGATCACCGCGAAACCCAGAAGCAGGACGGTCGCCGCCGCGTCCCGGTAGCCGCTCACGAGCATCGCCGCCAAGACTCCGGCTACGACGATCAGGCCGCCCATCGTAGGCGTACCCTGCTTCTTCTGATGGCCTTCCGGCGCATGGGCGCTCACGGTCTGACGACTGTTCAGCCGAAGGAGCGTCTGCAGGATCGGCTTCGTCAGAAGGGCCGAGACGGCCAGCGCGGTCCAGAACGCGATGCTGAGAAAAGACGGGGCGTTATCCAAGGGCTCTCTCCAATCCCAGCGATCGGCTCCCCTTCACGAGGACCACGTCGCCGGGCTTCAATCCGTCCAGAAAGACGCGCACGTCGCCCAGAGAGCCGACCTCGCCTTTGCCGGCCGCGTCGCGCATCAGGCTCGCCGTCTCCCCCACGAAGATCACGTCGTCCAGGCTGGCGGCCGCCAGACCGACCGTGCGGTGCGCCTCTTCGGTGGTCTCCCCCAACTCCCTCATCTCCCCTAATACGGCGAGACGGCGACCCGCGACAGGCGTCTCGATCAAGGTCTCCAGGGCGGCGAGAACGCTGTTCGGCGCCGCGTTGTAGGCGTCGAGCAAAATCGTCGCTCCACTCCTCTCGACCGTTTCCATCCGCATCGGCGGCAACTCTGCCTTAGTCATCGCAGTCTCGACCTCGTCGAGCGGCACGCCCACGACGCGTGCGGCGAGAACCGCCGCCGCCGCGTTCGTGGCGAGATGCCGCCCGGCCGCCGGGATCGAGAAGGCGCACGTCTCGCCGAACACCCGCAACCGGACCGAGGAGTGCGAGAGGCTGATCGCTCGGTACTCCGTCACGCGGCAGTCGGCGCTTTCCGCGAAGCCGAAGGTCAGAACCCTCCGCCCGTCCGCGATCTCCCGCAGCGTGTCCAGATAGTCGTCGTCGGCAGGCAGGACGCAGGGCGCATCGGAAGGCAGGGCCACGAGCAGCTCGCCCTTCGCCCGCGCGATCCCCCCCCGGTCGCCCACCTGGAGCAAATGGCTGTGGCCCACGTTCGTGATCAGTCCGACCGTCGGTTGGGCGATCGACGCGAGATGGGCGATCTGGCCGAACCCACGCATCGCGAGCTCGACCACAACCGCCTTCGTACCCCTGTCCAGGTCGGCCCAGAGAAGCGGACTGGTGTATTCCGTGTTTCGGTTGCCGGGCGTCTTCACCACCGGGCCAAGGGGCGAGAGGGCCGCGGCGAGAAGCTCCTTGGTGGTCGTCTTTCCGGCGCTGCCCGTCAGACCGACCACCGGCCCCCCGAACTCGTCGCGAAGCGAGCGCCCAAAGTGGGCGAGGGCCTCGACGATGCCTTCGACGAGCAGATGCGGTCCCTCGACCGTCTGTTCGACGAGGGCCGCCGCAGCGCCGCTCGCGAACGCCTGGGAGACGTACGCGTGGCCATCCACCTTCTCCCCCCGGATCGCGAGGAACAGATCGCCGGGAGCCACGCCCCGCGAATCGGTCGCGAACCCCGTGATCGTCGCCCCGCCCGTGCGGTCGAGCGCCTTCATCCGGCGGGCGAGTTCCACCGAACCGAACGACCTCATGCCAGGGCCTCCCGAAGAAGCTCGCGATCGTCCAGGTGGATCTTCTCCTTTCCGAGGACCTGATAGTCCTCGTGTCCCTTCCCTGCGACCACCACCACGTCGCCCGGCTTCGCCTGGGCGACCGCGTAACGTACCGCTTCCCGCCGATCCGGAACCTCCCGGTACTCGCCCGAGAGGCCCGCGCGCACGTCCGCCAGGATCGCCAAAGGGTCTTCGGTGCGCGGGTTGTCGCTCGTTGCCACGACGAGGTCGCTTCCGGCGCTCGCCGCTTTCGCCATCAGAGGCCGCTTCGCCTTGTCCCGGTCGCCCCCGCATCCGAACACGGTGATGACCCGCCCCTGCGTCAAGGGGCGCACCGCCGCGAGCAGCTTCTCCAGCGCGTCGGGCGTGTGGGCGTAGTCGACGATGGCCCCGACGCCCTTGTCGTTCGGCACCGACTCGAAACGGCCGGGCACCGGACGAACCTTCTCCAGCGCGAGGGCACAGTCGAGGAAAGCGTCCTCGCTCGCGTCGAAATCCTCGCCCAGCCAGCGTTCGAAGTGGAGGGCCAAAACGCCCGAGAACGCCGAAAGAGCGTTCGAGACGTTGTACGAGCCGCCGAGCGGCACCTCCACCGTCTCCTGCCACGTCCCGTCCTCCAAGGTCATCTGGATGCGGTCGACGCCGACGGACGACGCTGTCGCCCGAACGCCCGCGCCTCCTTCCAGAAGCGGACCGCCCAGCCGGTAGCCGACGACGTTCCCCTTGAGGGACTTGGCCCAGGCGCGCCCCGTCGGATCGTCCAGGTTCAGAACCGAGACGCCGCCTCTTGGAAGCTCCTCGAACAGACGCCGTTTCGCCGACGCGTACGCCTCCATCGTCCCGTGGTAGTCGAGATGGTCCTGGGTGAGGTTCGTGAACACCGCGACGTCGAACTCGACCCCGGCGACCCGTCCTTGGTCGAGCGCATGGGAGCTGACCTCCATCGCGACCAGCTCGCAATCCGCGTCGCGCGCCTCGGCGAGGAGTTCCACCAACTCCACCGCGAAAGGCGTCGTGTTCGCCAGGGGACGGAGCTCTTCCCCGACGCTGAAACCCAAGGTGCCCAGGTAGGCGGTCTTGCGCCCGAGAGCCTCGGCCATGTCCCGCACGAGCCAAGCGACCGTGGTCTTGCCGTTGGTGCCCGTCACACCCAGCACGCGCATGCCTCGCGTCGGGAAGCCGTAGAACGCGTGGGCCACGCGCGCGAACTCCCGCTCTTCCATCCGGACGGCGGCCATCCCGAGCCGCTCGGCCTCCTCAAGGCCCGCCGCGGTGGTGACGAGGGCCGCGACCGCCCCGGCCTTCGCCGCGTCGGAAAGGTAGACCTCTTTGTAGGCGGCGAAAAGCGCGCCGGGGACCACGCGGCGCGAGTCGGCGGTCATCGAACGGAGCTCGGCCCCGCCCCGTGCGGTCGCGGGGACGCTCGCCGCTTGGAGCAAGGCGGCGAGGTTCATCGTGTCTTCTTCGCGGGAATAGGCTCCGTCGCCTTGATGTGGTCGTGCCGGATCACCGCCTCCGCGATCTCCTGCCAGGCTTTGCCCGCGACCGCGGCCCCGTGGTAGGGCGCGCCCGGCCCCGGCTCGTTGATCATCACGAGGATCGACACCTTCGGGTCTTGGGCGGGCAAGAATCCGATGAAATTGCTGACGTGGCCGTGTTGCCGCGAACCGAGCTTCTGCGCGGTGCCCGACTTGCCCGCGAGCCGGTAGCCGGGGATCACGAGGCTCCGTCCCGTGCCGATGGGGCTCATCACCGCCTCCATGTCGCTCAGGGTCTGGCGCGCGGACTCCTCGCTGAACAGGCGCTTCCCGGGCTCGATCGGCTGCTCCTCGTCGCCGATGCGCGACACGACCCGCGGCTCCATGCGGACGCCGCCGTTGGCGATGGACGAGAAGGCTCCCACGAGCTGAACGGGCGTGCAGTTGATGCTCTGCCCGAAACCCACGACGGCGGTCGTCAGCGTCTTCGCCTCGGTAAGCGAGGGGAACAGCGCGCTCGATTCCCCCGGCAGCCCCAGCTTCGTCTTGTAGCGCAGTCCCGCATCCTCGAGGAACTGGAGGAAACGGTCGTGGCCGATCCCAAGGGCCCAATGCCCCGCCGCGATATTGCAACTCTTGGCGATCGCCAGGCGGTCGTCCACAGAACCGTGCGCCCGTCCATCGTCGCAACCGATCACCCGGTTCGAGATCGCCCAGTGGCTCGTGCAGTTGATACGGCTGCGGGCGACCGCTGGGTTCACGTCCAGGCACTTGGCGAGGGTCAGGATCTTGAACATCGATCCGGGCTCCAGAACGCTCATGTAGCACGGGTTGCCGCCGGAACCCTCCTTGAGAGGGTTCTCGGTGCCGTCCGCACGGTAGGGCGCGGGCGCGGGCCAGTTCGCCATCGCGAGCAGGTTGCCCGTTTTAGGATCCATGACGAGGGCGACGCCGCTCTGGGCATGGACCAGCTCCACTTGCCGCCGGATCGCCGCCGAGGCCGCGACCTGAAGCTCGGGCACGAGGGTCAGGCGCACGTCCTTGCCGTCCGCCCGTTCCCGAAGCGTGTGCGAGCCGCGCGAGGCCATGAAAAGGCCGTGCCGGTCCGTCAGACCCTCGACCTTCCCGTCCGTGCCGACGAGTCGATCGTTGAAGCCCGCCTCGACGCCCGTCACCATGTCGCGAACGAACGTCTTGCCCACCTCGGGCTTCTCGCCCCGCGCGATCATCTTGGCGTACCGGTGGTCGTCCGAAGCGATCGCGAGCCCCTTGGGGCGGATGACGCCCACGAGCGAGGAGGCGGCCTCGGAAAGCGGGTAGTCGCGCTTGCCGGACCAACCTGCCGAAACCCCGTCCGCCCGCCAGTCGCCGCAGATCGCCTTCAGGCGATCGCGCTCCGAGGCCGCGACCGCCCCCGGCCACACGCGCTGAACCGCCCCCGAATCGGCGGCGTCCTGAAGCTCGGTGACCGACACGCCCGTCGCCGAACTCACGTCGAGCCAGAAGGCGGGCGAATGGGGACAGGCGTCGAAGTTGACCGTCAGATCGTAGGCGTCCTCGTCCTTCGCGAGGGGCCGACCGTCGGCGGCGAGGATCGAGCCCCGCCGGGCGTGCTCGGTGACGGTCTGGACGTAACGGTGGGCCTTCTTCGCGAGGTCGAGCGTCTTCTGGCGCTCGACGGTCTGAAGCTTGGCCTGGGAGTAGCCCGCCGCGACGAAGCTCAGGGCCAGGATCGCGGTGAGCCCGAGACCGCGGCGGTCGGGAGGGGTCTTAGCGCTGGGCAACGGTCTTCACGGACTCCGGGTTCGATCCCGCGACGAAGCCATGGGCGTCGGCCCAGGCGCGAAGCGCGGTGGGGTTGGTCAAGGTCTCGATGCCCTCCCGCGCCGCCTTGGCCTCGGCGCGGGCGTAGGCCGCGCGCTCCGCGCCGTGGCGCGCCCCCTGACGGGCTCGCTCGAGGACGACGTAGCCCGCGAGGGTGCTCGTCACGTAGACGGCGCCGACGGCGAGACCGAAGGTCGCCGCTCGCGCGCAGACGCCCACCAAGGGATTGCGGCGCGCGCGCCGCACGACGCGACCGCGAACCGCGATCTCCGGCCGGGTTTCGATTGTGGGTCTCGCGACGACGACCGGCGCAACGACGACTCCTTCCTTCTCAAGCAGCTTCATCCGTGATCTCCTTCCCTTTCCTGCGGTCTTTCGTTCGTGCGCCTGGGCCTGTCGGTCCTCCCTGACCCCGGGCGCATCCGTGCAAATCTTTAATCGGTCGTTCGACGAAGAAGGCGTAGCTTCGCGCTGCGGCTGCGCGGATTGCGCGCGACCTCCTCCGGCGTGGGCTCCTGCGGCTTGCGCGAGGGTTCCTCGAACTCCTCACCGGCGAGCGCGCGGAAGGCGCGCTTGACCTGACGGTCTTCGCCGCTGTGATAGCTGAGGACGACGAGGGTACCTCCTTTCGCGAGGCAATAGGCGGCGTCGGTTACCGCCTCGTCCAAGTCCTCCAATTCCCGGTTGACGGCGATCCGCACCGCTTGGAAAGTACGGGTCGCGGGGTGGATGCGCTTGTCGCGCGCCCCGGCGGGCACGGCGGCGTTGATCACGTCCACGAGATCGGCGGTGGTCCGCAACGGAGCCTGCTTGCGCCTCGCGACGATCGCCTTGGCGATCGCGCGGGCCCAGCGCTCGTCGCCGTAGTTCCATAGGATCGTCTCGATCTCGTCCGGACTGAAACGATTGAGCAGCGCCGAGGCGGGCTCGCCCGAAGAGCGGTCCATTCGCATGTCGAGGGGACCCTCTTCGCGAAAGGCGATGCCGCGCGAAGGATCCTCGATCTGGGCGGAATTGAGACCGAGGTCCATCAGGATGCCGTCGGCCTTCAGTCCCAGTTCGTCCATCGTCGGCCGCATCGCGCGGTAATCGGCGTGGACGGGCACGAAGCGAAGCCCTTCGCGGCTCCCCATTCGCTCCTTCGCGATCTCCAGCATGGAGGCGTCCCAGTCGAATCCCACGAGCGTTCCGCCGGGAGCGACGAGATCGGCCATCCGCATCGCGTGGCCAGCGAGGCCGAGGGTCGCGTCCACCGCCACGCCGCCCGGCTGGAGATCCATCGCGCCGAGAACCTCCTCGACCATCACCGACTCGTGCCTAGCCGGGGAGATGGTCATAGCCTCCCCATCGCTCCGCGCGCAGGAGAACCCGCGCCTCGTTGACGACCTCGAAACGGTCCCGGCCGTAGTTCTTGGGATTGAGCTTCTGCTTAGCCAGCTCCTCGACCGCCCAGATCTCGACCCGGTCGCCGCAACCGATCAGCACCAGATCGGATTGGAGCTTCGCCTCTTCCCGCAGGGAACGAGGCACCACCGCGCGCCCCTGCGGATCGAAGTTCAGATCGCTGTAGGCGTTGCCCAGAACCTCGCGGGTAAAGATGTCGCGCGCCTCGACCGAACGGTCCTGATCCATAACGCGGGCGACCATCTTGTCCCACTCGTCAAGCGGATAGACGTCGACGCAACCCCGGTCGCCTAGGCACATGATGAAATCCTCACCAAGACGGTCGCGCTTCTTTTTGGAGAACAGGACTCGCCCCTTCTCGTCGAGGGTGGCCTCCTCCCTTCCCAGGAGCCATCTGGCGTTTCCTTGCGCGTCTCCGGCCATCGTCTCTTACAGGGGAGGTTCTCAGAACGGGAAGGGGGTGGAGGGCGGGAAGCCGTTCATCCTTGAGCCTCCCACCGTTCCGTTAGGAAAGGCGCCCCGCCGATCCTTTCCAGACTCGGAACCTTCCTGGTTCTTCCACCGGATACTGGGATTATCATGGGACCAGCCTGGGAACCGCAACCCCTTTCGGGGTTTCGACAACCTTTCTTCGCAAATTTTGGAAGGTGTAGACCTCTACATCTACGTTTGTCTACCTTTTCTTTCTCAGGTTCGCCCGTGCGTTTTCCCCACGCGGGGTGGGGAAAACTATCTAGGTTCAATCGAGTTTGAACCTAGGCGGAGTTTTTCACCGCATATACGAGACAAAGATGAATCGAATCCCGCGTCTTCTCCGTCTCACCTGGGCGACGCTATCGACCTGTTAGCGTCATCAGTCTAGAACAGGCTCTTTTGCAGGGGCTTCGACTCCTCGATCACCTGCGAATGGGACACGGGTTCGCCCTTGTCGTCGAGGTGCGTCACCTCGATCCCGCGACGCGCCAAGGCCTCGCCGATCAGCCGTGAACGGTGGCAACGATGAGGGCGCAGACACCCGCACATCATGCAGACGACCCGGTCTTCGGCGGCTTGGATCAGCCGGTCCAAACCCAGATGCAGCTCGGGCGCGTCGAACAGGGGCTCCAGGGGCACCGCTTCCGGGTCTTTGCACAAGATCGGGGAATCGGGGACGCCCCCGAGCGTGTCGCCCATGTAGACGTAGCGCAGGCCCGCTTCCGGGAGGATCCGCTGCAGACGCGGGCGGCGGAAATCCTCCCAGTAGGAGGATTGGGGCACGCTGCGCACGTCCACGACGTGCGTGACGCCGTGGCGCTTCATGAGCGCCACGAACCCCGCGAAACCCCGATTGCCATACCCGGCGGTGAGGATGGGCACGGGGTCTTTCTACGACCCGGCTCCGCCTTCTATCGCCGAGAGCGGAGGCTTTCGGACGACGGCGACGCTTACGGGGCGGGGTTCGAGCCGCCCCGCTCGGCTACTTGCCGCCCGTCATCGCGAGCCCCTTCACAAGCCATCGCTGGCCGACGAAGAAGAGAACGATGATCGGGATCATCACCAAGACCGAACCCGCCATCACGAGGTGCCATTTCGAGGCCTGAAGCGCGTTGTAGGTGTTCAGCCCGAGTTCGTTCGTCTGGAGATCGGGGTCGTTCAGGTACAGCAAGGGACCCATGAAGTCCTTCCAGTTGTAGATAAAGCAAAGCACCCCGACCGTCGCCAGGGCGGCGCCCGAAAGAGGAAGGATGATCCGGCTGTAGATCGTCCAGTGGCTCGCCCCATCGAGCACCGCCGCCTCGTCGAGCTCCTTCGGGATGCCGAGAATGAACTGGCGCAGAAGGAAGATGTTGAACGCGCCCCCTCCGAAGAAGGCGGGCACCGTCATGGGCTTGAAGGTGTTCACCCAGCCGATCTTCGCGAAAAGCACGTAGGTAGGGATCATCGAGACGATGCCGGGAAGCATCATCGTCGCGAGCAGCAGCAGGAACAGCCGGTCGCGTCCGGGAAACCGGAGGCGCGCGAAGGCGTAGGCCACGACGCTGGACGAGAACAGCACGCCGAACGTCGCCATCGTCGAGACGAAGGCGGTGTTCCGCAGGAAGAGCCCGAAGCTCACGTTCGGGTTCCCGATCACGTAGCGGAAATTGTCGAGGGTGGGATTTCGGGGCCAGGTCCAGATCTCCGTCATGCCCAGCTCCTTCTCCGACTTCAGCGAGATCGCGAGCATGACGTAGAACGGCACGAGGAACACCGCCGAACCGAGCGCGAGCAGGGCCATCACGCCGAACCGGCTCAATCGACTGCCGAGGGCGGCGCGGCGCGCGGAGTCGCGCGCCGTCTGCTCCGCGAGGTCGTGGCCGACGAGGGTCGCCATCAGCGGGTCTCCCCTTCGTAGTGGACGAATCGATTGCCCTGCATCTGGATGATCGTGAACGCGAGAATAACGAAGAAGAGCACCCACGCCAGCGCCGAGGCGTAACCCATGCGAAGGGTGCGGAACGCGGCGTTGTAGGCGTTGAGCATGAACAGCATCGTCGCGTTGTTCGGCCCTCCGTTGCCGCCGGTAATGACGAACACCTGGGTGAACGCCTGGAACGCGCCGATGAAGCCGGTGATCGTCGTGAAGAACAGCGCGGGCGAGATGAGCGGCACCGTGACGTTGCGGAACCGGCGCCAGGGTCCCGCCCCGTCCAGGGTCGCCGCCTCGTAGTAGAACTGCGGCACCCCTTGAAGGCTCGCCAGCAGAATGAGCATCCCCGCTCCCGCCCCGAAAAGCCCCATGAAGATAATCGATCCAAGGGCCGTCCGCTCGTTGCCCAGCCAGTTGATGGCTTGGTTGCTGTCCTGAAGTCCCGCGAAAAGGTGGTTCACGATCGGCAGGTGACCCACGATCCAGCCCATCATGCCGCCCTCGGGCTGGAAGATCTTCTGCCATACCAGCGTCGCGGCGACCGGCGAGGCGAGCGCCGGAATGTAGAAGCAGGTCCGCCAGATCGCGATGCCTCTCACCTTCGTGTTCAGGAGCAAGGCCAGGGCGAGCGAGAACACGATGCCGAGGGGCACCGACACCAGGGTATAGATCATCGTCACCGCCAGCGACTTCCAGAACACGGGATCGACCCGGAGCGCCTCGTTGTAGTTGCCGACGCCCCGCCAGCGGGCGGGCGTGATGATGTCCCAGTCCGCGAAGCTCATGATGAGCGAGAAGACCATCGGCCCGGCGGTGAACACGACGAGTCCCACCAGCCACGGGGACAGGAAAGCGAAGGCGGTCCGCGCCTCCCGCCGCTCGCGAGAGGTGCGCCGCTTGCCGATCTCCGGACCGAAAACCCAGACCACGATCGCCGCCACGATCCCCAGGCCCGCGACCACGGCGAGGCCCCAGTCGAAGCTCTTGAGGGTCTGCTCGCGACGCAAGGTGTCGAGGCGGCTCTGCGCCACCGGGAGGCTGCCGCCGAACGCGGCCTTCGCCGTCTGGTCGCCTTGGAAGACGAGCGTTTCCGGCTGGCGCACCATCTTGTTGACCTCGTCGTACAGAGCTCCGGTGGGCGCGAAGACGACGTGCGGCTCCGCTTGGTCGGTGATGATCCGGTTATGGGGGACCTGTTGCTCCGCCGGAGTGTTCGGGCCGGGAATCCACGGCTCCTGCAAGGCGAGCCGTCGGATCGCGGGCTGGGCGATGCCCGCCTGCGCCATCGCCTTCATGCCGGGCGCGCCCGCCATCCACTTCGTCAGCTCCCAGGCTTCTTTGGGGTGCGCGGTCCGGGCCATGATCGCGTAGCCCGAACCGCCGGTCGGGTAGGCGCGGAAGGGCTGGCCGCCGGGGCCGTTGCGGTACTGGGGCGCGAGGGCGACGTCCCAATCGAATCCTCCTTCGGAAGGCTTTGCGATCTCCTGGCGAAGCTGGGGCGTGATCCAGATGCCGCTCAGCATCATCGCGCACTTGCCTTGGGTGAACATCTGCCGCGACGAGGTTCCGCCGAGAGAGATGGTCGAGGGGATCAGACGGTCCTTCGTGGCGAGATCGGCGTAGAGCTGGTAGCCGTTGAGGACGCGTGGGTCGTCGTAGAGCAGCCGGGTCGGGTTCTCGGGACGATCGACGTAGTTCGCCCCCTGGCTGAACACGAAATTGTCGATCAGGAAGTGCGGATCGTCCGGCACGATGCCCCAGCCGACGACCTTGCCGCTCGCGTCTTTCTTCTGGAGCCTCTGAAGGATCGTCGTAAAGTCTTTCGGATCCTCAGGGTGCGGCTTGAAGTCCCAAGTCCAGGAGCCGTCCGGATACGGGAGACCCGCCTTGGCGAGGGCCTGCTTGTTGTAGTAGACGACCGCGATGGGGGCGATGTCGCGAGGAAGAACGTAGCATGTCTTCGACTTGCCCGATTGGGCGTCCACGATCTTGCCGTCGTCCGACTTGCCGTCGGCGACCGACTGCGCCCCGAGGATGCTGGGGTAGTACTGGTCGAAGAACGCCTTGTCCGCGAAGCCGTTGAGCGGCATCAGCGCGCCCCGGCTGGAATAGCGCTGGAAAAAGTCCGGGTTGAGCATCGCCACGTCGGGAGCGACGCCGGCGGCGTACTGCGTCAGGAGCTTGTCGAAATACAGGCTGTAATCGACGTTCTCAAGCTTGACCGTGATGCCGGGATGGGCCTTCTCGAAGTTGCCGACCTCGCGCTTGAGGACCTTGAGGGCCTCGTCGCCGTCCCAGACGACGAAGCGGAGCGTGACGGGCTCCGCCGCACGTCCGATGGCGGCGAGGAGCAGGAGAAGAAGAATAGAGATGCGTCTCACGGCAGTGTGGGACCTTCATCTTAGCTCAAGCGCGGGTTTACCGATATATCTTTTTCCGCGCGGGACGCCGTTTCCGCATTTCCGCGCTTTAGGTCCGGGCCTTTTCGCGCCCGGTCGGCGGGACCTTCTCGGGCGTCTTGTCTGGAGTCATCTCGCTCTTGCCCCGCTCGATCGCGGTCATCGCCTTACCGACCACGCCCTCCAGATGGGTGAGAACGTCGTAGGCGTATTTCTCGGCGCCTCGCCTCATCCCCATGGCGTCGCGGTCGGCGGACGCGCGAATCTCCTCGCTCTGAGCCTTACTGAGCTTGAGGATCTCGCTCTCGGCGACCATGCGTTCCTGCTGGAGGCGTGCCTGATCGAGCGTCCGCTCGGCCTCGGTCCTCGCCTCCGCCTGGATGCGTTCGCTCTCCTTGCGGGCGCTCTCGAGGATGTTCGCCGCGTCCGCGCGGGCGTCCTCCAAAATGCGGTCCGACTCGCGCATGGTGCTGGCCGCGTTCTTCAACTCCTGCGGGAGCGAGGCACGGATCTTCGAGATCTGGATGTTGATATCGTCCCGATCCAGCTTGACGAAACCCAAGAAGTCCCGAGGGGCATCGATCATCTCTTTCAGGTCTTCGAGTTGGCGCAAGATATCCATGGCAAGGGGCAAAGGGCATTGTGACCTATTTTCCGGCGGTGCGGGTAGCCTTTCCGCTGTCCTATGGAGACGATGCGCGACGGAACGATTCGGGTCACCTGGACCGACCTCGGACGCCCCGAAGGGCGGGGCTACGCCGACCTTCCGTCGGGAGGGCGCTTGCTTCTCGACGATGCCGACCTACATTACGCGACGCAATACCTGGAGGCGGGCTACGAACCGGAATTCTTCGTGCGCCATTCCGACGCGCTACAAGGGCGCTACGTGGTGGTCTCCCGACGTCGAGCCTGAAGCGGACGGCTAAAGGCACCTTCAGGCTCCCGCTTTTCGGGTAGCTTCTGCTTTCGCTCGGCTCCAACGCCGAAGGTGTCTTTCTCGTGCTCGATCCTCAAGCCATCCAAAGCAACTACCTCGTTTACGGCCTTGCGGGCGACCAGCTCCAGAGCATCGCCGAGATCGCGTTTCAGAGGGAGGTAGCGTCAGGTGAGGCGCTGTGCCTTCAGGGAGAGGTCGGTAGAGAGATGTTCATCGTGCTTGAAGGCCGACTGAGCGTCCAGACCCCCGAAGGCGAGCGACTCGCCGAGATCGGCCCGAATTCGGTCGTGGGCGAGATGGCGCTGATCGACACCCGACCCCGCTCCGCCTCCGTGATCGCACTTGAGACGGTTCACGTCGCGGCGATCTCGTCGGCCGACCTTCGCGAACTGATGGCGACCGACGGCAATCTCGGATTTCTGGTGCTGTGCAACATCACCCGCGTTCTAAGCGAGAGACTTCGCCACGCGGACGCCCGGCTCGACGCCCTTATGAGCGCCGCGATCAAGGCGTAAGGTAGCGAGCGCCAAGAAAACTAAAGCTGTCGTAACATGGGAAAGGGACTATGCGCCGCACTCTTCCCCTCGCCCTTCTTCTCGTCGCGTCCACCGCCCACGCGCAGGATGCCCGCGCTCCGGAAATCTCGCCTGAGCGGGCTCAGATCCTCGATCGCATCGCTTCGACGCTGAAGACCAGCGCCTATGTACCGGGCATCGATCTCTCCCGATGGGACGCCATCGTCGCCGAAAGCAAGGATAAGCTCGCCGCCGCGAAGACCGACGACGACTTCGCCCGTGAGGTGAACGCCGATCTCCGTAAGTTCGGGGCGAGCCACTTCCGTTTCATGACCCCTCGCCAGGACGAGACGCGCCGCACCCAGCGCACCGTCGGACTCGGTGTGTCCGGCACCCCGGGCAGGGAGGGGATGAAGATTTCCGTCGTCGCACCCGGCTCTCCTGCCGACAAGGCAAAGCTCAAACCAGGCGACGTGCTGGAGAAGATCGACGGCGAGCCGGTCACCCGCGAATCTCTCAGCGGCGAAGACGGCAAGACCGTCAGGCTCCTGGTCAAAGGCCAAAAGGAAAGGACGATCAGATTTGAGCCGTACTCCTTGCGCCGCCCCGC
Source organism: uncultured Fimbriimonas sp. (assembly GCA_964516175.1). Classification (GTDB taxonomy): domain Bacteria; phylum Armatimonadota; class Fimbriimonadia; order Fimbriimonadales; family Fimbriimonadaceae; genus Fimbriimonas. Next base: position 124,918 of record CAZEWR010000005.1, read on the forward strand.
GACTCTCACCCGCGTGGACGCGAGCACCGCCCTCTTCCGGCTCCCGACGTTCTCGACAGGCTACAGCCGTGACGAAGTTGAGAAAAGCATCCAGGAAGCGACGAAGTACCCCAGCCTTATCATCGACCTGCGTAACAACGGCGGCGGGGCGGTCGCCAGCATGCAACACTTGATGGGCCTCTTCATGCCCTCCGACGCCACAGTCGGGACGTTCGTCAACAGGTCGCTCGTAACCGCCTATACGATGGGACGAAAGGACGCGAAGCCCGATCCGGTCGCCATCGCGAACTGGTCGCGCTATGTAAAGCCTTGGAGCGCCCGCCAGATCACTCCCGCCCGCCGCGAAGGCGGCCCTCTCTACCGAGGCAACGTCGTCGTCCTCGTGAACCGGGGCTCCGCCAGCGCGAGCGAGATCTTCGCCTCCGCGATGCACGACGTTATTGGAGCCGACATCGTCGGCATGAAGTCCATGGGCGCCGTACTCGTCTCGATATTCCGTCCCGTCGGCGGCGGCTTCTCGCTTCAGTATCCGATGAGCGACTATGTAACCGTCCGCGATCGTCGCCTCGAAGCGAACCCTATCGTGCCCGTGATCGAGGACCCGGACGCCGACGCGGAGGTCGTGAAGGCGACGTACGTCCTTCGCCGAGCCCAACTCAGAAGGGATCGCTTCGGCAGCTGAACCCGGATCCTGCCCTCCGGCCTACAACGTATTGTGAGGAGAATCCGGCTCGGAAAATGAGTCTTCCTGAACTCTCTTTCAGACCTTCTGTCGTCCCGAGGGAGAAGGTCGGTATCGGTAACGCAGACCGTTCGAACTGCGTAAGGACCCCTAACGATGAGGCTCTTCCCCAACTCCCGCGGTCGTGCGGCCCTCGCCGCCCTCGCGTTTCTCGCCACCGCCGCCGTCGCCCAGACCGTCGACAATAAACCAGAGGTAAAGACCCAGGTGCTCGACCGGGTCACGACGATCCTCTCGCGGCGCGCCTACGTGCCGGGACTCGACTTCGCCAAGTGGAAGGAGTTCGCAGACGCGGAGAAGGAGAAACTCGACGCCTCCAAGGACGATAACGAGTTCACCTACGCGGTCAACGAGGCGCTGACCAAGTTCGGGGCGAGCCACATCTACCTCGCTTCGCCTCGATCGGCCACCCAGCGAACCACCAACAGTCTCGTCGGCATCGGCATCACCCAGCAGAAAGTGGAAGACGGAACCCTCGTCCTGCGAACGGTCAAGGGCGCGCCCGCCGATCGGGCTGGCCTCCAGCCCGGCGACGTGATCGTGAAGGTCGATGGCCAACCCGCCGACGGCGCCAAAGGGATCGCGGGCGAAGAAGGCACCAAGCTCTTTCTGACCGTGAAGAAGCCGGACGGCAAGACGGTCGATACGACCCTCACGCGGGCCAAGTTCAGCACCAAGCGCCCCGAGGAGTTGATCCCCGTCGACAAGGACACCGCCCGCCTCGCGGTCTACACCTTCGACCTCAGCTACGACCCGGACAACGTCGAGGCTCTGATGAAACAGGCGGCGAAGTACAAGAACCTTATCCTCGACCTTCGGGATAACGGGGGCGGACGGGTGGATTACCTTCAGCATCTTCTCGGACTCCTCGTGCCGGAAGACAAAGCGTTCGGCACCTTCGTCAGCAAGTCGCTGGCGAAGGACTACGTCAAGACCACCGGAGGTAAGGAGAGCGACGTCTCGAAGGTCGCGGACTGGTCGCGTGGGGTCGACGCATGGGATTCGCTTCAGATGAAGCCCTCGAAGAACTCCAACGTTCCGGTCTACAAAGGTCGCCTTGCGGTCCTCGTGAACCGCTTCTCGGGAAGCGCGAGCGAAATCTGCGCCGCCGCCCTTCGGGACCTCGCGGGAGCCCAGGTGGTCGGCACCAAGTCGGCGGGCGCGGTGCTCGTCTCGGAAATCGTTCCCGCGACGAACGGCTTCACGATCCAATATCCGTTGATGGACTACGTGACGGTCAAGGGACTTCGCATCGAAGGAGCCGGCGTGGCTCCGGACGTCGAGGTTCAAGACCCTAAGATCCTCCTCCCGACGACGCCCGATCCTGTCGTTCTTAAGGCTGCCGAAGAGCTTGAGAAGAAGGTCGCCAAGGTCTGAACGCTAGAGAATCCCAATCGATCGGGCGTCGAGCCGGGGGCTCGCGCCCGATGCCCTTTTAGACCCTTTCCGTTGTACGATAGTCCGTGCCTCAGCCGAGCCGCAAGGACCTTCTCGTGTCGCTCCTTTCCACTATCGCCGTCACGGCTCTTCCGTCCGCCGCCGTTTCCGCTCTCGAACCGATCCAGAGCGCGGAGATCACGCTCGATGAGCTGCGCGCCGCCCAAAAGGTCGCGGGGGTGTCGTTCACGGAAGACGAGCTGAACGCGATCCTCGACTCCGTTCGTCAGAGTCGGACGGCTGCGAACGCTCTGCGTGGTTCCGGGCTTCCAAACGAATTGGAAGCGGCGACGCGGTTCGTTCCGCTAGGTGGCGGCTCCCGGCCGGGCAAGGTTTCCGCCAAAGCGGGCGGCGTCAAAGTCTCGCGGAAAGGATTGGGCGAAGAGGACGTCGCCTTCCTCTCCGTCACCGAACTCGGCCACCTCCTCCGAAGCCGACAGATCACCTCGCGCGAACTCACCGATCTCTACCTCGCGCGACTAAAGCAGTACGGCCCCAAGCTCCTCTGCGTGGTCAACCTCACCGAGGATCGCGCCCGGCGCGAGGCCGACGCGGCGGACCGGGAGATCGCCGAGGGCCGCTACCGCGGTCCCCTCCACGGCGTCCCCTACGGCATCAAGGACCTTTTCGCCGCCCAAGGCGCGCCGACCACCTGGGGAGCGGGTCCCTACGAACATCAGATCCTCGACTTCGATTCGACGGTCGTCCAAAGGCTCCACGCGGCGGGAGCCGTCCTCGTCGCGAAGCTCACCTGCGGCGCGCTGGCCATGGACGACAAGTGGTTCGGCGGCCAGACGAAGAACCCCTGGAACCCTACCCAGGGCAGCAGCGGATCCTCCGCCGGATCGGCCTCCGCCACCGCGGCAGGCCTCGTTCCCTTCGCGATCGGTACGGAGACCCTCGGGTCGATCGTCTCCCCATCGATCCGCTGCCGCGTCACCGGCCTGCGTCCCACGTACGGCCGCGTCAGCCGCCACGGCGGCATGGTCCTGGCCCAGACCATGGACAAGGTCGGACCGATCGGCCGCACCGCCGAGGATTGCGCCCTTGTGCTCGCCGCCATCGCGGGCGGCGACCCCATGGACCCGAGTGCGGTCGATCGCCCGTTCGCCTATCCCCAACGGCTCGACTACAGAAAGCTGAAGGTCGGCGTCCTCGTCGGTGCGAATCGCCGGAACGGCCCCGCCCCCGAGAACCCGGTGACGAAGCTCCTTAAAGAGCGCGGCTCCCACATCCTCCCCATCGCCTTCTCCGCCCTGCCCCCCGGCACGACGGATCTGCTCGAAGCCGAGTCGGCGGCGTTCTTCGACGGCCTCACCCGTCACCCGGAAGAGATCGCCAAACTGAAAGACTCCCTTTGGCCCGGGATCTTCCGTGCCGCAAGGTTCATGTCGGCGGTGGATTACCTGAACGCCCAACGTGCCCGGACTCGCGCCATGCGGACCTTCGAGGACGAGTTCGGCGACTTCGACTTCTTCGTCACTCCCGGCGGCGGCTACACGCTCGCGCACGTCAACCTGACGGGCCATCCTCAGATCGTCATCCCTCAATCGGACGGCTCCAGCGTCTGCCTCGTAGGACGGCTCTACCGCGAGGACGTGCTGTGCACGGTGGCGTGGGATCTCCAGAAGTCGATCGGCGCGCACCGGTTGCGGCCGAAGCTGTAGGGTTCACCAAAGCCACAAGGGTCAGGCGCGCGGGCTCAAGACGAGAAAGCGCTCGGCGGGAATCGACAGGCTCAGCGCGGAACGCACAACGCGCGCCTGTTCCGACGTGACGGTCGCGGTCGTGGGATCGATGGTGACGAGGTCGTACGTCCCATCGGCCAAAGGCAAGCCCGCGAGCTTGGCGCCGGGGCTCACCAGAAGGATCATACGCCCTCTTTCGAACGCTCCTTTCGCGGCGATCCCTTTCCAGACGCGCGTCGTGTTCCAACCGGCCCAGCCGCTTCGCTCAACAAGCGCCTTCAGGGACCTAAGACGAGGAGCGTCCTTTTCCGCGACCAGGAACGGACCGGGCTTGTTCTCGAAAAGCCCCTCCCATGGAGTGGCGACGGGAGCGGCGGGTCGTCCCTGGGGATCGGCGAACGCGCCCTCCCAGCCGATGAGGTGGGGCGAGGTTCCGAAACGGTTGAGCGCATAGCGACGCCAAGCCTCGGTGCTGGAAGAAGGCACGACGAGCGTGTAGTCGAGGCCGCGCCGCTCGGCCGCGTCCATCGCCGCCCCGAATCGGATCAGCGCGTCGTATCGGAAGGGGTCGTCGGGCGGCGCGACGCGCATCCAACTCGCTCCGGCATCGGCGAGATCGTTCACTCGCGAGGAGCTGGCGTCCGCACCGAGATCAGCCCCGAAACCGATCCAGGTCGCCCCCGTGTCCAACACAAGGCGATTGGGACGCGCTTCCGATGCTTCAAGGAAACCGAGAGAGGGCGCGGGCGAGAGTTCGAGGATTCCCTCGTTCGCTTCGATCTGCAGCTCCTTGCCGTTCCGCACCAAGACGGCTCGATAGAGCCCCTCACGTTGACTGAAGAGGGTCGCCCGCCAAGCGCCCTGCCCCGGGTCGAACCAAGCGGGCCGCTCCTCGCGCTGATCCCGGTCGCCCACGAAGCGGACGCGCACATCGTTGCGCTTCGAGTCGTAAGGATCGCCAGGGAGTTGAACGGGAAAGGTCGCGGTCGCGGGGCCGAACCACACCGGCGCGGCCAGGGCGACGAGGATCATGACTCCCTGGAACATACCCCGGACTCCGGTCGTCGTCCTTTAGGTCATGGAAGAGCCGGTAGGGCGTTGGTTGCTGGTGGTAGAAGACAACGCCGACGACGAAAGGCTCGCGACTCGTACCTTCCGCCAGACGGGCCGCGCCGAGGATTGGCGCGTTGCCCGCGACGGCGAGCAGGCTCTTGAGATGCTCAAGGGACCGGTGCCCCCGACCTTGGTGCTTCTCGACCTCAAGCTTCCGCGCTTAAGCGGCGTCGATGTGCTTACCGCGATCCGCGACGATCCCCGTCTTGGGGCGACCCCCGTCGTGATTCTCACGAGTAGCGACGAGAGGACCGATCTCGCCGCCTGCTACGCCTTAGGCTGCAACGCCTACGTCCGCAAGGCGGTCGAGTTCACCGAGTACACGCGCGACCTCAAGACCACGCTCGACTTCTGGCTCACCGTCAACCGCCTCCCCCCGATGGACTGAAGAACTACTTCTTCCCCTGGTCTAGATTCAGCATCGTGCCCATAAGGGTCTTCTCCGCGGCGCCGGTGTCGCCCGACTGGATCGCGCGCAGGGCCATGGTGACCTCCTGAGCTTCCGCCGTGCGACCCTCGCTGACGAGGAGCATCTGGGTTTTCTGGAGTTCCTGAACCGCCCCCACCGCGGTGATCTGACCCGTCTTTAGGCCCATCACCGTACGCTCGACCGCCTTGCTCGCGAGAGCCACCTGGGCGGCTCCGTTCACGCGCGGGTCTTGTGCCCCCGAGTAGCGGGAGGCGTCGCCCGTAAACTCCATCACGATGTCCACGTCCACCGTCTGGCTGTTCCCTTGGAGGAGATCGTCGTACTTCAGCTTCCCCGCCGCAACCCGGTACCAACCCTGGGGATGGTTGGGAAATTCGAAGTCGAGCACCTGGGAGATCGTCGCGCCGCGCTCAAGGTCGGCGAGGGTGATCGAAACCTCGGGCCCCGTGCTGGAGGCGGGCGCGCGTAGGTTCACCCAGCGCGCGGGCTTCAGCGAGAGGGTCATATTTCGCGCGACGGTGGTCATCAGCCGGTCGAGTTCCCCCCGGAACACATCGGGAATCTGACTCGGCTGGTCGATGTAGCGGTAGGTGCCCCCCGCCCGCTTCGCCATGCCCGCGAGCAGCTCCTCGTTGTAGTCGGGTCCGAAGCCAAGGAAGGTGACGCTGACCCCTTTCTGCTTGATCTCGCCCGCGAGATTCGTCAGCGATGGAAAATCCTTGATGCCAGCGGTCGGGTCGCCGTCGGTGAGCACCACCATCCGCGTCGCGCGGTGCCCCTCCGTGCCCCCTAGGACCTGCTGGAGCGAGACGCTGATCCCGTCGTACAGGTTCGTCGTGTTTCCCGCCATCAGCCGCGACAGACCATCCTTGATCGGCTGCTTGTTCGTGACCCGCTGGGGAGCCATCAGGACGTCCACCGTCTCCTCGAAGGTGACGATGCTGAGCACGTCGTTCGGGGTGAGCATGTCGACGACGTGGCCGCAAGCCTGTTTGACGTATTCCAAGGGCATGCCCTCCATCGAACCGGAACGGTCGATGACGAGACACAGGTTGATCGCGGTACGTCCCGCCCCGCCCATGCCGACGCCCGCCTCGCTCGCGGCGGCGGTCAACTCCAGCAGGAACTGCTCCCGCGCGGGGCCGTTCGCCATTGCGGCGTCGCGACCGGGCACGATGGATACGGTCAAGGCCTTGCCGGGCGGCGCCGCCTGGAGGGCGGTGGTCCGAAGCGGGTCGAAGCCGCCCGTCATCGCTTGGGTGCGATTCGGGTCGGCGCCGCCGAAGGCCCCGCCGGGAATGGCGCGGGTGCGGTTGGGGTCCGCCGCAGGCGGGACACCGATCTGGGTCTTGTTCGGATCCATAGCTTCTGATTACTCGACGCGAAAAGTGGTCGAACCGACTCGAACGAGCGATCCGGGACGGGCGAGCGCGCTTGGAACGCGCTGGCCATCGACGAAAGTGCCGTTCGTGCTTCCCAGGTCCGTGACCTGGAGCCCCCCGGCGGCGGGCGACACCGAAGCGTGGCGACGAGAGGCGTTCGCGTCGCCCATCAGGGCGATGCCCGCCGCCTCGCGTCCGATCTCCAGCGGCCCCGTGACCGGAAAACGTCGTCCGGCGTGGGGACCGTCCATCGCGACCAGCGTCGCCCCCTGGACCGGAACGGCCCCGAAGGCGACGGTCGGCTGGCCGGACGGCATGGGTTGATAAGGCGCTGGCTGGGGCGCCATCGGTTGGGGCGGAGCCATCGCCTGGGTCGGCATACCGTAACCCGGAGGCGGTCCTTGGGGTTGAGGCGGCATGATCGGCACCTGCATGTGCGGCATGTACGCCCCCTGCTGGCCCTTCACCATGAACCGTAAGGCGAAGCCGCCCAGCTGAACCACGTCGCCCGGGTTGAGGGACGCCTGCGCGATCCGATGGCCGTTCACGAACGTCCCGGCGGGCGCTCCGGCGTCGGACACCACGAAGTGGCGGCCCTGACGAGCGATGCTGGCGTGGACGGGCGCGATCTGAGGATCGTGGCGCAGGATCACGTGGCAGGTCTCGCCGCGCCCGATAAAGTTCTGCGCCGCGTCGAGCGGCCACTCCTTGAACTCGTTGCGCCCGAAGTCGGCCCGCAGCCACGCCTTGCGCGTGACCAGCTCGACGATCCCGATCATCAGGGCCACCATCGAGGCAACCACGACCCAGCCGACCATCCGGGAGGGGCCGCCGACCTCTCCGGCCTGCACCCCGCGCGTGGCGAGCATCGTCTTCGCGAGAATCTGTCCGATCGGATCGAACAGGAGACCGCCGATGGCACCGCCCACCAGTCCGCCCGTCGCCCCTTGGGTCAGCTTGCGCGTGTTTAAAGAAGCGCCTCCGATGGCCGCACCGACGAAAACCCCCAAGCCGACGAACGTCAGGGTACGACCGGTCATCTGCGTCGTGAACCGTGCCGCCGCGATCGGTGACATCCCGCCGTCGGGCCAGTTCGCACCGAGGATCGCGTTCGCGATGGAAGCTCCCAAGCCCGACCCGAAGCTCGCTCCGACCGCTCCCAGTACGAGCCCCATTCCGAGGCCGCGCCCGATCCACACCGCGCCGCCTTTCGAAAGGCCGTCGAGCCCACCGATCACCGCGCCCACGAGAGCGCCGAACAGAAGGATGGTCCGCATCTCCCATGCGCCCCATGCAGGGTCGTGAAGACCGGGCGCGAGGGGTTCGGTGATGAGTCCGGTGAGCAGGCCGGCCGCCGCCCCCGCGATAAACTTAAGAAAGACCGATCCCATTTAACCCTCGTACCGGAACCGCACGGAACCGAACTGGACCGAGTCGCCCGGCCGGAGCGTCGTCGACCCGCTCGCCGGCACCCCGTTGACGAAGGTGCCGTTCGTGCTTCCCTCGTCCTGAACCGTTACCGTCCCTCCCCGGCGCGTCACCGTCGCGTGGCGCCGGGAGACCGTCGACTCGCCCGCGAGGGAAAGCCCCAGGCCCACCTCACGCCCCACGACCGTCTCGCCCTCCATCAAGGGGATCGGGATGCCCGCTTCGCTGACGAGCGACGGTTCGGAAACCGAGACCGCCACGGGGACGGGCATCTGGATCGGGTCGGGCATCGCGTCGAGCACGATCTTCTGCGGCGGCGCGGGCGGGGCGGCGGCGGGCGCGGGCGCCACCGGAGGGTCGGCCAAGGGCGCGTCGCCCGGCTTCGGGATCTGGGCCCCGAGCCGCTCCAGCGTCGCACCCGCCGCGTCCGGGTTCTTCTTCAGCAGGTACCACGCGCCCGCCGCGACCCCGCCCCCTACGAGGATCGCGAAGAGCGTTCCCACAAAGTTGAAGCCGCCTCCACCCCCACTTCCGCCGGCGTTCTCCAGAGCCTTGGCAGCCTCCGCGCCGGGAACGCCCTTGGTCGACGGAGCCGCCGCGGTGGTGGGGTCGCCCAGGGTCTCCGCCGCCTCCGGAAGCGCGACGGTGAAGACGGGCTCCTTGCCGCTCCCCGTAGCGGAGTCGAAGATCTGGGTCACCGGAGCCGCGTCCTTGCCGGCGGCCCGGTAGCGCACCGTCGCCTTTATAGAGCCCGCTCTCACGTAGAAGAACGTCGCGTCGCCCTTGGCGCCCGGATCGACCAGGATGGTCTGCGTCCGTCGACCGTCGTCCAGCGTCACGTTCGCGGCGGCGACGGGCTTGCCGTCGCGCCGCACGGCGACGGTCACCTGGGCCACGTCCTTGAGCGAGTCGAGCGCGGGCGCCCAATCGGCGCCCTTGGCGGGTGCGCAGGCCACCCGGTTGTTCTCGCGGTCCCACACGCAGGCCGTGTCCTTGCCCCCGTCCAGCGAGATCGTCGCCACGTCGGTGTCGCGGGTATCGACCGGATCGGCGGGTGTAGCCGTCGGAAGCCCCTTCGTGGCGAACGCGACCACGTCTCCGGGCGGCGTGTGGACGGTCATCGTCCGCTGGCCGAAGGCGGCCGCGGCCAGGAAAACCGTCGGGAAGAGGAAAATCGCGCGCGCCACGTTATAAGCGACGTTACCGAACGGCGATTGATTCGCGCCGATCGCACCCTTGACCCTTCTCGACGCGTCATAAGGGATTAAGATGTCCTGCCCTCGCTGTGCCAAGCCGGTTCCGCCCGGTGCCGCCTTCTGCCCATCGTGCGGCCTGCCCATCGGGGCGCCCGCCCCCACGGGGTCGATGCGCCCCGGAACGGCGTCGTCAGGACCGACCTCGACCGGCCCGGTTCCGACGGGTGCCCGTCCGGCGGTTCCTACCGTGCCCGGGCAGGCCGTTCGCCATCCGGTCGCACCGAACCCTTTCGTCGGGGCCTCCTCGGTTGCGGCGGATTTCGACGCCCAGAGGCGGCGCAACCGCTGGGCGATCGCTGTCGGGTGCGCCTTGGCGCTTATCGCCGGATTGTTCGGCCTACGTGCCGCCTTGCGGCTCGGCGCCGCGTCGCCGGCCCCGGCCCTCCAGGTGCGAGGCGAAGCTCCGCCCCCCGCCCTTGCGCTACCCGCTCAGGCCACGCCCCCGCCGCTGACGAAGAACGCGACGCGCCTCGTGATGCCCGCCGACGTCGAGGCATGGCTCAAACATCTGGAGAAGTGCGAGGCGATGAAGGTGACGATCTCTGGAGATCAGATGGCGGAAGCGATGGTCCTGATGCAGAAGATGCAGACCCTCGGCGCGGGGATGGGGCTCATGAACCCTTATGACCAGTCTCAAGGCGGCGATGAGGACAAGGACCCCGGCACCTACGCCAAGGGCAAGGTGATGGACTTCCGCCCTCGCTGGGACCAGTTGCTCCAGTTCTTCAACTCCGTGCCGCCGCCTGAAGAGTGCAAGCCTCTCGCCGCCGATTTCAACCGCGCTCTTGGCGAGGTTCCCGGCATGATGGGCGACATCGGTGACGTCCTGAACGACGTCACGACCGACCCCTCGGCGGCTCTCCAGAAAGCCAACAAGATCAAAGGCGGCTCATACGGTGATATCGATCGATACTTCGCCCGCGCTGACCAGAAGCTGAGTGATATCTGCGCTAAGTACGAGAAAAACAAATGGTTCAATATCAAGGCCGACGTGCAGGGCGGCAGTCCTCTGAGCATGTTCGGGAACCTCGGCGGCTAAAGCTCTTTGACGCATCCCCGCAGGGTTCCCTGGGATGCGTCAAGACCGGAGCCGAAAGCCCGACGGTGAACAATTGCTGAATTCTCGGGTTGGAAGATATACCTGTATATCAAGGCCCGATTAATGGCGTATCATAGTCGAGACCCCTCGTCGTAGAGGCCACATCCATCATGAACACCGTTCGTTCCCGCGCCTTCACGCTCATCGAGCTCCTCGTCGTGATCGCCATCATCGCGATCCTCGCCGCTATCCTGTTCCCCGTCTTCGCCCAGGCGAAGCTCGCCGCGAAAAAAACCGTCGATCTGTCGAACCAGAAGCAGATCGGAACGGCCCTCATGCTGTACAGCGGCGACAGCGACGACTATTATCCGCGCGCCGTCTACAAACGGGCCGACTGGAATCTTGGAGGCTGGACGACTCCGTTCACCTGGCGGGAAGCCCTTCTGCCGTACGCGAAGAACGGGGCGAAAAACTATGGGACCAGTTCCACCGGCGGCGGCACGATCATGCTCGCGGACGGCGGCATGTGGGAGACGCCGGCGAAGATGGGCGCTCGAGGCGCCTACACCATCAACCGGACCATCTCGCCGGGCGCTTGCTACTGGTACGCCTCCGGCGGTGGTTGGACTTGCGATCAGGACGACAGCGGCGCTGTCACCGGCAAGCCGTCCATGCCATCGGTTTCGCAGACGGAACTCGACGCTCCCGCCCAAACGGCCGCGACCTACACGATGGGCGTCAATCCGAGCTGGAACGCTTCGAGCGACTACTCCGAAGCCTCGCCCTATTGGTGGGGCGGTGGACAGTGGCCCCCGGTCTTCACCGGCCCGACCTCCGGAGAGAAGTTCGATGCGGACAGCACCGCCGACACCACTTACGCCATGCCGCGCTACCGCTACACGGGTGGCCTGAACGCCTCCTTCGGCGACGGCCACGCCAAGTACGTCAAGAAGGGCGGCTTCAACTGGTGCCAGTACGTGTACGTCAAGGGACACGAGTCCGACAAGGGTGAGGACTGGAGTGGCCTTTTCTCGCCGGGACAGGCCTGCGCCGCGTTCGCACGATGAAGAATCTTCTTCTTCTCTCGGCTTTCGCCTTCGTGACCGCCGGATGTTCCGGCGGTTCCGACTCGGGCGACGTGGCGACCGCCGAAAAAGCGGCCGCCTCGCAGCCGAAGACGGCTGCCGATCTCCCCGCAGACATGCCTGCGGAGGCACGAGGCCAAGCCGCTTCCGCCCTCGGCCAGCGCGACGCGATCAAAAGCCAGATGGACGCCCAAGCCGCTGCCATGAGGGCAGCCCAAGCGAGGGCTCACTGATCGTCGAGGTTCGCGAGCGTCACGCCGTCTTCCTCGTTCTCCCGCTCGCCTTGACGCTTGCGGGATGCGGCGCGAGAGACGAGGAGGTCGCGGAGTCCGAAAAACCGGCGGTCGCGTTCGAAGGGAAGCCTGATCCTGCGCTCGTGGGCCGCTACAAAACGAAGGACGGCACGGTTTACGTGCTCGGCGATAAAGGCGACTTTCACTTCGATGGCAAAGCCAACACGCCGAAAGGTCCTGTGGTGACTCACGGAGAAGGTCGGTGGGCGCGCAACGGTGGTCGACTCCTCTTTAAGGATGCGAGCGGCGTCGTTCCGTACGATCTCGCTTTGAAGGGGAAGAACCTTGCCCTTACGCTCACCGGAAAGATGAAGAACGAGACCGTATTCGTGCGGCAGTAAGGGTCTCCATCCCCGTGCGGATGCACGGTCACAAGGGAAAACTGCGGGGCTTCCAGCATTTTCAAGAACGGCTTGTCGATCGTGTAAATTCGCTGTATCATGAGTCTGTCTCCTCAAAGCAGAGGCAAGATCATGAACAACGTTCGTTTGCACCGAGCCTTCACCCTCATCGAGCTCCTCGTCGTCATCGCCATCATCGCGATCCTGGCCGCCATCCTCTTCCCCGTCTTCGCACAGGCTAAAGAGGCCGCGAAGAAGACCCAGGACCTTTCGAACACCAAGCAGCAGGCCACCGCTTCGTTCCTCTACATGGGCGACTCGGACGACACCTATCCCCGCATGGTCTACACGTCCAACGTCAACCTGTGGGGTTGGCAGACGCCGACCACATGGCGCGAGGTCCTGCTGCCGTATGTGAAGAACGGTATCTCCAAGTACGTCGATGGCGCGAAGTCCAAAGACTTCGCCCAGGGCGGCCTCTGGAGCACTCCGGCAAGACCGAACGATCGTGGGGTCTACGGAGCGAACAACAACCTTTTCGCCGGAAACTGCCAGTGGGACAACGCGGCGGGCTCCAGCCGTTGCGACCAGAACGCCGATGGAACGCCGAACGGAAAGGCGCCGTTCCCCTCCGTGTCCGCGACCGAACTCGACGCCCCGGCGCAGACCGCCGCGACGTGGACGACCGGGATCAACCCAGCATGGGGAGCCTCGGGAGACGCCCCGGACGGCTCGCCTTACTGGTGGGGTGGCGGCAACTGGCCTCCTAAGTTCAACGCGAAGGAAGGCGGCGAAAAGTGGGACGCCGACAAGGACGAGTGGCCTTACTGGGCGATGCCCCGCTACCGCTACGCGGGAGGACTCAACGCTGGCTTTGCGGACGGTCACGCGAAGTTCGTGAAGAAAGGCGCCTTCAACTGGTGTCGGCACATCTACGTCAAGGGACACACCACCAACTGGAACGACAATTGGGATGGTCTCTTCAGCCCCGGCCAGCCGTGCGCCGCCTACGCCCGATGAAGATCGCTTCGCTGGCTCTGATCGCCCTCGCGCTCGTCGGATGCTCGTCGTCGGAGACAGGAGGCGGCGGCTCGACGTCGCCCGCCCCGAAGACGTCCGTCGATCTTCCGAAGGACATGGCCGCGCCCGACCGGGAAAGGGCAGAAAGCGCCTTGGGCGCCGCCCAAGCCCAGCAGAACGCCGCGAACGATCCAGCGCGGGTCCGTGCGATGCAGGAGATGAAGAAGCAACACGGCGGATAGCCGCCGTCCTTCTCCTACGAGAGACCACCATCCGGCGGTCTCTCGTCTCTTCTTCCACACGGGCCACGACGCTCGCGAAAGTTCGTCAGGCCAGACCAGCCGCTGCCCCGTCGCCCCTCGATTCCACCGGAACGTCGAAGGAGAGACCGCTCCAGAGAAGTCACAATAAGGCGTGAACTATCGAAAGCTCGGGCGCTCCGGCCTCAAGGTGAGCGAGGTCTCTCTCGGCGGCTGGCTCACCCAGGGTCGCACCATCGACGACGCGACGACGGAAGCCATCGTGCGGCGCGCCTTCGATCTAGGCGTCAACCTCTTCGACACCGCCGACGTATACAACGCGGGCGCCTCCGAAACCGCCCTCGGCAAGGCGATCCGGAGCATCCCCCGCCGTGACCTCGTCCTCGCGACCAAGTGCTACTTCCCCTTCAGCGAGGGTCCGAACGATCGGGGGCTTTCCCGAAAGCACATCGTCGAGTCCCTGAACGACTCTCTGAAGCGGCTTGGCACCGACTACGTCGATCTCTACCAGTTCCACCGCTTCGATCCCGAAACGCCCCTCGACGAGACGGTGCGCGCCATCGACGACCTCGTTCGCGCGGGCAAGGTCCTCTACTGGGGCGTGAGCGAGTGGAAAGCCCACCAGATCGCGGAGCTCTGCGGCATCGCGAAGGCCCTCAACGCCCACCCGCCGATCAGCAACCAGCCGCGCTACAGCCTGCTCTCCCGAGGCATCGAAGAGTCGATCCTGCCGGTTTCCGACGCGAACGGCCTCGGCCAGATCGTGTTCTCGCCGCTCGCCCAGGGCATCCTCACCGGCAAGTACCTGCCCGGCCAGAGCGCTCCGCAAGGCTCGCGCGGGGCAGACGAGACGAGCAACAACTTTATGCGCGACATGCTGAACGACGAGACGCTGACGAAGGTCCAGCGCCTCAAGACGTTCGTCGAAGGACACGGCCAAGACCTGGGTACGTTCGCCCTCGCCTGGTGCCTGCGCCATCCGGGCGTCTCCTCCGTGATCGTCGGCGCCTCGCGCGTCGAACAGCTCGAGCAGAACGCCAAGGCGAGCGGCGTCTCCTTTTCCGACGATGTCTGGAAGGAAGCCGAAGCCCTCGTCGCCTGATCGCTCTCGTCCATGATCCTGCCTTCCCTGTCCGTTCGCGTCGGCGTTGCCCCCGACGACGTTCTGAACCGCTTCGATCCCCGCCGCGCCTTCGGCGCGGCGATCGACGGCGGCGCGGCCGGAACGACCGCCGAGATCTTCACGCCCGCCAATGTGCGGCGGATGCGCTCGGCGGGCCTTCGCTCGCTCGCCTACCGCCTCCGTACCGAACTCGCGATCGAGGCGTGGCACTGGAACCCCGCAGGCCGTTGGAGCGGGCGGAACGAAGGCTATTGGACGTCGGATTCCGGGCCGAAAGGAACGATCCGCAAAAGCTACGGGTACCGACTTCCCCGACGCGGAAACACCTTCGACCAAGCCGACGACACGGACTACTCCCGGCTCACCGACGGCGATCCCAAGACCTTCTGGAAAAGCAATCCCGATCTGGACGACGCCCAGCCCCAATGGCTGATCGTCCGGCTTCCGACGCCGCAGACCGTCGACGCGATCCGCGTCCGCTGGGGCGCCCCCTACGCCCGGCGCTACCGGGTCGAGTACTGGGCCGGCCAGAACCGAACGGACGTCGACGGGGGGCAGGAAGGCGCCTGGCGCCCTTTTCCCCACGGCGAGGCCAAGAGCCGGGGCGGCGATGAGACGCGTCGTCTGGGACGGATGCCGAACGTGCTCTGGCTTCGACTGCGTCTGCTCGCCTCCTCCCACACTCCTCGGCGCACCACCGACTGCCGCGATTCGAAGGGCTTCGCCGTCCGCGAGATCGAGGTGGGACGTGTCGAGGCCGGTCGCTTCGTCGACCTCCTGCGTCACCGGAAGGATCACGGCCAATCGCCGACCTGGGCCTCCTCCACCGACCCTTGGCACCGGGCCATCGACCGCGACCCCGACACGGAGCAGCCCGGCCTCGACCTCGTCTTTCGGAGCGGCCTCGCGGGCGGACGACCCGTCCTTATGCCGGCGGGCGTTCTGTACGACACACCCGCCAACATGGCCGCTCTCCTGCGCTGGCTCCGCGCCCGCCACTATCCGGTGCGGGGCTTCGAGATGGGCGAAGAGCCCGACGGCCAAGTCTGCGCCCCCGAGGACTACGCCTTCCTCTATCGTCGGACCGCCGCCGCACTGCGATCGATCGACCCACGGATCCTTCTCGGCGGCCCCGGCCTCCAGACGATCGAGAGCGACTACGGTGCCGGAGCCCTTGGTCTCCCGAACGACGAGAGCTGGGCCTCCCGCTTCAACGCGGCCCTGAGGGAGCCCCTCGGCTTCTTCAGCTTCGAGTGGTATCCCTTCGACGACGTCGCCGCCGATCCCGCCGCCCAACTCGTGGCGGCCCCCCGCCTGCTCCGTCGCGCCCTCGCGCGCCAGAAAAGGCTCCAAAACCTTCCCCTCTTCATGACCGAGTACGGCTATTCCGCCTACGCCGGTCCCGCCGAGGTCGACCTCCCGGGAGCGCTCCTGAATCTCGACGCGGTCGGGACGTTCCTCGCTCACGGCGGCCGCGCCGCCTACCTCTACGGCTATCCGCCTTCGCCGCTGTCCGAAGACCGGAAAGGCCACTGGGGCGCCCTCGCGATGTTCCTTCCCGACGGAACCCGCCTTCCGAGCTACTGGGCCGCCCGCCTGCTGACGGGCGACTGGTGCGGACTCCCCGGAAGCTACGACCTTCTCCAGGCCAAGACGGACGATCCGCGGGTCGCCGCCTACGCGGTTCGCCGCCCCGACCGCCGCCTCTCCCTCCTGCTTCTCAACAAAGATCCCCGCCGTCGCCGCACGGTCGATCTCGGCTCGAAGTGGGGCAACCTCGTCCAGTACGGCCCGTCCCAGTATGCTTGGCACGCCGACGGTCCGAACGGCCGCCCCCTCCGCTCCCTTCCACCGGAACGGTCCCACTTCGCGGGCGCCTTCACCCTCCCGCCCTACTCCGCGACCGTCGCGATCCTAGGTTAGAAGGCGCTCTCACCTGGGGATGACGATCCCGGTGTGAACGCGGAGCGTGTCGGCGCCGGTTCAACGTCGGCGCGAGAAGGGTTCGACCTAGAACGTACGCCGAAGCGGTCGCACCGCCACGACGTTCGGCGGGCCGCAGTTCGGGCGATGGGCCCATGGAACGCCGCGAAAGTTATGGAACGGCGGCCTAGCGCTTTCCTTTCCGGGACGTCGGAACGAGGTACGACCTCGGGTCTTTGACCGTCGGAAGCCCCTTCGACGACGTCGTTCCGCTTGTCTTGTCGACTCGGATCTCAGGTCCCAGAGCCGCTCCGATCCCGACGCGGGATTCGAACCGCCAGTACGTCCCTCGATCGACCCCGCGGCCCGGACCGCCGCAACCGCTGATACGCTTGTAGAAGTAGGCGGCGGCCAGCAGTTCGGCCTGGAGATCGTCGACGGGTCGCCCCGCCTTGAGCCGCGACGCCGCTCGCCAAGTGGCGTCGTAAGTACCCCCGACCTTCGTCCAAAACGCCATCCGCCGCTTCTCCTGGGCGATCTCGGAACCTGTCTGAGAAAGAGACGCTCCCGCGAGCGCAAGGGTCAAGAGGGCGAAGAACGTTTTCATGCTCGCGGTAGAACGCTAGTCCGCGACCTTCAGCACGCTCAGGAACGCCTCCTGCGGCAACTCGATCGAGCCGATCTGCTTCATGCGCTTCTTGCCTTCCTTCTGCTTTTCGAGGAGTTTGCGCTTTCGCGTGATGTCGCCGCCGTAGCACTTGGCGATGACGTTCTTGCGGAACGGCTTGATCGAGTCGGCCGCGATCACCTTCGCGCCGATCGCCGCCTGGACGCGCACCTCGTACTGCTGCCTTGGGACGACCTCCTTCAGCCGCTCCACCATGCCCCGGCCCCGGTTGTACGAAAAGTCCTTGTGGACGATAAACGACAGCGCGTCCACCGGATCGCCGTTCAGCATGATGTCGACCTTGACGAGATTCGAAGTCTGGTACTCCGCAAGGTCGTAGTCGAACGACGCGTAGCCGCGCGTGTGGCTCTTGAGCTTGTCGAAGAAGTCGAGCAGGATCTCGCCGAGGGGCAGCGTGTAGTACAGGATGACGCGGTGCGGCGTCGGGTAGTCCGTCCGCTTGTAGACGCCCCGCCGCTCTTGGCACAGGTTCATCACCGCCCCCACGTACTCGTTGGGCACCATGATCGTCGCGTTCACCATCGGCTCCTCGATGCCGTCGATCAGGTTCGCGTCCGGCCAGTCCGCCGGGTTCGAGATGTGCACCACCTCCCCGGACTTCATCGTCACCCGGTAGTCGACCGATGGGGCCGTCAGGATGAGGTCGAGACCGAACTCGCGCTCCAGGCGCTCGCGGGCGATCTCCATGTGCAGGAGCCCGAGGAAGCCGCAACGGAAACCGAACCCCAGGGCCGCCGAGGTCTCCGGCTCGAAGTCGAGCGAGGCGTCGTTCAGCCGCAGCTTGTCGATCGCGTCCCGCAGGGCCTCGTACTGGTCGCCGTCCGAAGGGTACAGGCCGCAGAACACCATCGACAGGGCCTTCCGGTAGCCCGCCAAGGCCGTCGGCGAGGGATTCGCCGCGTCGGTCACCGTGTCGCCCACCTGCGCGTCGCCGATCGACTTCATCGCGGCGGTCACGAAGCCGACCTCGCCCGTCGCGAGACCCTGGTTGACCGTCAGTCCCGGACCGAAGTGGCCCGTGGAGTCGATCGGGAACGTCTTCCCCGTCGCCATCATCTCGATCGTCCCGCCCTTCTTGAGCGAGCCGTCCTTGACCCGGATGTAGGCGATGGCGCCCTGGTAGGCGTCGAAATGCGAGTCGTAGATCAGAGCGCGCAGTGGCGCCTCGGTGTCGCCGGCGGGGGCCGGGACCTTCTGCACGATCGCCTCGAGGATCTCGTCGATGCCGATCCCCGCCTTGGCGGAACAGGGGATCGCCTCGGAGGCGTCGATGGCGACCGCGTTCTCGATCTCCTCGCGCGCCCGCTCGATGTCGGCGTGCGGCAGGTCGATCTTGTTGATCACCGGCACGATCTCCAGGTTCTGGTTCATCGCCATCGACGCGTTCGCGATGGTCTGCGCCTCGACCCCCTGGCTCGCGTCCACGACGAGCAGCGCCCCCTCGCACGCCGCGAGAGCCCGCGACACCTCGTAGGTGAAGTCGACGTGGCCGGGCGTGTCGATCAGGTTGAGCTGGTACTCCTGCCCGTTCTTGGCGGTGTACAGGAGGCGGACCGCCGCCATCTTGATCGTGATGCCCCGCTCGCGCTCGATGTCCATCGAGTCGAGCATCTGCTCCTGCGCGGTCCCCCGGATCGCCCCGCACCGCTCGATGAGCCGGTCGGCGAGGGTCGACTTGCCGTGGTCGATGTGCGCGATGATGCAGAAGTTGCGGATGTGGGACTGGTCCATGAAGGGGCCTGGGGGAGAACCTACAGTTTACCGCCCGCCAGCCCCCTGTCCGTCTCTACTCCGCCGGATCGAAGTCCAGACTCTTCGAGTTGATGCAGTACCGCAGGCCGCCCGGCATGTGCGGCGCGTCCTCGAAGACGTGGCCCAGGTGGCCGCCGCACGCCGAGCACAGCACCTCGGTCCGCCGCATCCCGAAGGAGTTGTCCACGTGCTCCTCGACCGACTCCGCGTTCGCCGGGGCGAAGAACGCGGGCCAGCCGCAGCCGGAGTGGAACTTGGTGTCGTTCGTGAAGAGGACTTCGCCGCAGCCGGCGCACTTGTACGTGCCCGCGTCCTCCGTGTCCGTGTACTCACCGGTATAGGGCCGTTCGGTGCCCGCTTGGCGCAGGATACGGTACTGCTCGGAATCGAGCTCGGCGCGCCATTCGGCGTCGGTCTTTTCGACTTTACGCATTGGTCTTCCTCTCTACGTCGCCCGAACCTGTCGTATCCTAAAAGCGATGATCGTAGCGGCGTTTCTGCTTGCGCTTCAAGGCCCTGGCGATCTCCAACGAGCCTTCGCCGTGGGCGGAAGCGACGCGTTCCTGATGCTGCCTCCCGAAACCGCCTGCGGATCCGAGGCTACCGAGATCGTGTGGTCGGCGGACGGAACGAACCTTGTCGTTCGGCGCCAGACGACTGAAGGCGGCACGTCCGAGATCGCCCAAGCCTTCGGGGTCTCGCCGCCTCCAGGAATGATCGTAAGACCGATGCGCAAAGTGGAACTGGTGGTGTGGACCGTGGCGTCCCGCACCGTGCGGACCGTCTTTTCGATCCCCACCGGATCGGGGACGCTGAACAACCTTTCGGCGCTGTCTGGATCGGATAGCGTCGTGTTCGACACGTTCGCCCGGATTCCTGCCACAGGCGACGCTCCCGAACGACTCGTCTTCGGCGTTTCTCTTCTCTCGACCAAGACCGGCGCCATCGCCCGCTTGGCGGAAACCGTCGCCGTCGCCGAAAGCGACTTTGGCCAGCCGGTCTACGTACTGGCGAAAAACCGACCCTTAGGGGCGGTCCTGCGTCCGGTGCCAAGTGGCGAAGGTTTTCAGGCACGGTTCTTCGGACCGAGCGGCCTCCTGGGGAACTGGCTGCCTAAGACCTTGCCCGAAGCCCTCGTCTTCGACGCGGCGGGAAAGCCCGGCTATCCCGTAACCGTAAAGGTCGGCGGAAAGCCGACCGCCCGCTTCCAGCGGATCGACCCGGCCACCGGAAACCCCGGATCGGTCGTCGACTTTTCCCCTGTGGATCCGCCCCCGGTCGCTTCGACGGGCAACTCCCAAACGTCCGCGCCTAGTGAGACGGAAGAGCCGCTCCTGAGCGTGCAGGCGTTTTTCGCGCCCACCGCGAAACCCGCTCCCGACGCGCCCTCGATCCTTCTCCATGTGCGGGGAGGCAAGCCGGACGAGACGGGCGTGGTGACCACCGACGGCGCCCGGCCTCTTCTCTCGCCGAAGCTCGATGCCGTCGCGTACGTCTACCAAGGCGTCGCGATGGTCCGTCCCCTCGTGCGCGTCCCCCGATCGGCGTTCGAGAAGGCGCGCGACGACGCCTTGCGGCAGGTCGCGGTGAACAACGCCAAGCAGGCCGCCTTGGCCGCGCTCATGTACGCGGCCGACAACGACGACGTCTTTCCCGCGAACGGCGGCGACGTTCAAGGCAGGCTCTACCCGTATCTCAAAAGCCGCGACATCCTGAACGGTTTCAGCTACACGTTCCGGGGCGGCAACATGACCGAGATCGAAAATCCCGCCACGACCGAACTCGGCTATGTTTCGGGGCCAGGCGGTCGGGCGGTCGCCTACACCGACGGCCACGTCAAATGGGTCCCCGATACGCCATGACGCTCCTTCCCTTTCTCCTGTCCGTCCAGAGCGGCGATTGGGACCTTCGCCGCACCATGGCGGCAGGCGATAAGGCCGCCTACCTGATGCTTCCGCCCGAGACGGTCTGCGGAGCCCAAGTGATCCAGATGATCTGGAGCCCCGACGGCAGGAGCCTCGTTCTCGGTCGCCTCACGACCGATGTGAGTCCCTCCCAGGCAGCCGCCCTCGTCCTTCAGCCAAGCTCGAATCCACCACATCAGAACAATGCCGTCGTCGTGTGGAACCTCGCGACGCGGACCGCGAAGACGGTCTTTTCCGCGCCCGTCGCTCTCACCCGGATCGACGACATCCAGACGATGCCCGGTTCCGACCGGCTCGTGATCGAGGTGACGGAAACGACACGGGGCCTAAATGGCGCTCCCGACCGTAGGTCGAACGGCGCCTTGATGGTTTCAACTGGAACGGGAGCGACGACGCGGCTCTCCGCTGGAAGCCCGGACGACGCTTTTGTGGAGGCGACTTACCTCTCGCCCCGACGGCCGCTGGGCGGCCTCGTGCGTTACGAGGGTCGAAAGGCGAGTGTCCGCTTCTTCGGACCCGGTGGGCGTCTCGGTCCTCCCGTTTCGCTTCCCGGTCGCACCCCGCTCCGTTTCGACGCGCAGGGCTTTCCAGGGTACGTCGGCAACACGGGGGTCGGACTCAAGGGACCCATGGGCTTTCATCGCCTGGATCCAACCACCGGACGCCTGGTTTCGGAAAGCCCGTTCCCCGTACCGACGCGGGCGAAGGACGGAACGCTCCTGATCTCGTCCGCCGAACGAGCGGCGATGGGCTTAGAGCCTGCGGAGCCCGCGACCGGCCTCCGGACGATGGCTTTGGACTCTCCTGCGCCTTCGGGAGCCCGCGCTCCCACCGTGATGCTGCTCGTGCCGGGCGGCAAGCCGGAAGAGGGGGGAATCGTCTCGACCGACGGCGTTCGCCCCCTCCTCTCGCCCACGAAGGAGGCCGTCGCCTACCTGAATCAGGGCAGCGCGATGGTGCGCCTTCTCGCCCCGATTCCCCGCGAAGCCTACGACAAGGCCCTCATGGAAGCGGCGAAACGCGAGGCCGTGAACAAGGCGAAGCAGATCGGGACCGGCATCCTGATCTACGCCTCGGACATGGACGACGTCCTGCCCGGTCAGGACGTCGACCTACGTCGGACACTCGGGCCGTACCTGAAGAACGACCGTTTGCTCGACGGCTTCACCTACACTTTCCGGGGCGGAAGCGTCGAGTCCGTCGAGCGTCCCGCCGAGACGGAACTCGGCTACGTCTCCGGCCCCGGCGGTCGTGCCGTGGTCTACGCCGACGGCCACGCCCGATGGGTTCCCGACGTTCCATAAAGACCCATGCTCCTCTTCCTCCAGATCGTCCAGCCCGAGGAGCCGCGACGGCTGTTCGCCGCCGGAAAGGGCCTCGCCTACTACATGGAGCCGCCCGCCCTGGCCGCCCCGCCCTTCGTGACCCACATCCAATGGACGGACGACGGGACCTCCCTCCTGGCGTCGAGGCTCGTCCCGCCCGCGAGCGCTGCGCCCCTCGACGTCGCGGCGGCACGGCAGACGGAAGGCCTGGAGGGCATGCTGAAGCTGCGCTCCCGGTCTCAGCTTCTCGCATGGTCGCGCTCGGCCCGCACCACCCGAACCCTTCTCGACCTCGACTCCGCGCGAACCACGATCGGGGAAATCGAGCCGATGAAGGGCTCAGACCGCGCGCTCGTGTTGCTCTCCGAGCGCAACTTCCTCCCGGACGGGACGTTCTCCGCTCCTCATGAGGCCTACGTGCTCGTCGCGGTCGGCACGGGAGCCGTCACCCGACTCTGGACGGGTGTGGAGGGCCAAGACGACACGTCGATCCAACTCTCCCCCGCCCGTCCGCTCGGCGCCCTTGTGAAGATCGTCTCCCGAACCGGCCCTCCGAAAGCCCAGGTCGCCCTTTTTGGGGCGGACGGTCGATTGGGACCGTCGTTCACGGTCTCAGGAAGGTTCGACTTCTCGACCGATGGCGGTCCGGGCGTCGCGAGCCAAGGACGCCGGGACGGAAAACCCTGGATGGTGTTCCATCGCCTCGATCCAAAGACGGGCTCGATCGGAGCCGTCGCCGAACGAAGCGGCTGGGGGATCGAGACGGAGAAGGCGCCGCCCCTGTCCGTCGCGTCTGCCAAAGAGCCACCTGGGGAGAACGGCCTCTTTCTCCGAGCGGAGGGCGCCAAGCCCGACGATCTCGGCCTGGTGTCCTCTGAGGGCACGCTGCCACTGATCTCACCGCGTTTCGATGCGGTGGCGTATCTGTGGGGCAGCGGAGCCTACGTTCGGGGGATCGCCAAGGTCGACCGAAAGGCGTACGACGATGCGATGCTTCAAGCCGAGAAGACGAAAGCGATGCGCATCGCGAAGAGCGTCGGCCTCGCGATGCGGATGTACGCTTCGGACGCCGACGACGAGTACCCCTTGAACAACCAGAAGGGTTCTGTCGATCCCTACCTGCGCGACCGTTCGATGCTGAGCGCCTTCAACTACACCTTTGGCGGCGGCGCCCCCTCCAAGTCTGGCGACCCGGCGACCGTCACCATCGGCTTCGTGACCGGCCCCGGTGGTCGTGCGGTGGTCTACGCGGATGGCCGGGTGGTCTGGGTACCGGACTAAGAGCGTCTGGATGGGATACCGAAAAGCCCATCCAGCTTTAGGATCTCGACACCGAACGGAGCGAGACCGCCCTCGGCGACGGTCTCGCTTTATACTCAAGACGGGGCTATCGGGAAAAACGATCGGCCCTACGCCTATCCAAAGTCCCATCGTGAGCCTATGAGAGTCCCGCGCTTCTTCTCCACCGCCATCGTCGCCCTCGCCTCCTGCATGATGGGTCGCGCGTTCGGACCCACAACCTCTAAAGCCCAAACCGCTTCGGCCAGAGAGATCCGTATCGACGTCAGGTCCTCAACAGGCCCGCTGAGCGACGCCTTCCGGCGCTGCGTGGGCGCTGGGCGCGCCAACGAAGGTCTCCGCGCCGACTGGCAGCGCCAACTCCGACAAGCCAAAAAAGACTGCGGCTTCGAATACGTCCGTATGCACGGCCTCCTCACCGACGATATGGGCGTCTACCGCGAGGAAAAAGGCAAGCCGGTCTACAACTGGCAGTACATCGACGAACTCTACGACTTTCTCGTCGATCTGAAAGTTCGGCCTTTCGTCGAACTGGGCTTCATGCCCAACGCGTTGGCTAGCGGCGACAAGACGATCTTTTGGTGGCGCGGCAACGTCACGCCGCCCAAAGACCAGGCGAAGTGGGGCGATCTGATCGCCGCGCTGACGCGCCACTGGATCGAGCGCTACGGACTCGATGAGGTGAAGAAGTGGTACTTCGAGGTTTGGAACGAGCCGAACCTGGATGGCTTTTGGGCCGGGGACCAGCAGGCCTACTACCGACTCTACGACACGTCCGCCAAGGCGATCAAAGGGGTGAGCCCGGCGCTCCGGGTAGGCGGCCCGGCGACCGCCGGCGCGGCCTGGGTCCCCGACTTCATCAAGCACTGCGCGGACGCTCGCGTCCCGCTGGACTTCATCACGACCCACACCTACGGCGTGGACGTCGGGTTTCTCGACGAGTTCGGCGGACGAGGCACCGTCCTGAGCCGCAACTCGAACGCCATCAAAGGCGATGTCGAGCGGGTGCGTCGCGAGATCCAGGCTTCCGCGATGCCCAAGCTTCCGCTCCATATCACCGAGTGGAGTTCGTCATACACCCCCGCCGATCCCGTTCACGACAGCTACGTGAGCGCGGCGTACGTCTTAGAGAAGCTCCGTTCCACCATCGACGTCGCCGATTCGATGTCCTACTGGACGTTTACCGACGTCTTTGAAGAGCCCGGCCCCCGAACGACGCCTTTCCACGGCGGTTTCGGCCTCGTGAACTACCAGGACATCCGGAAACCCGCCTACCGGGCCTACGAGTACTTGAACAAGCTGGGACCGACGCGGCTCGCCTGTACGGATCCCCACGCCCTCGCCGCCCGAAAGTCGGACGGCAGTGTCCAGGCTCTGTTCTGGGACCAAACCAACGACGTTCCGGAACGGACGAACGATCAGCAGTACTTCGTGACCGACATCAAGCCGAGATCTAAAGGGAAAGTCCGACTCCGAGTCGCAGGCTTAGAGCCGGGACGCTACCAACTCTCGGTCTACCGCGTCGGATACCGCATCAACGATCCCTTTGCCGACTACCTCGATCTCGGTCGGCCGAGCCAGCTCACCCGTCGGCAGGCCACCTGGATCAAAGCGCGGAACGACGGCAAGGCGGTCAAG
The DNA here is from genome assembly GCA_964516175.1 of uncultured Fimbriimonas sp. Classification (GTDB taxonomy): domain Bacteria; phylum Armatimonadota; class Fimbriimonadia; order Fimbriimonadales; family Fimbriimonadaceae; genus Fimbriimonas. The sequence goes on from CAZEWR010000005.1 coordinate 150,105, forward strand.
ACCGAAGCCGTTGAAATCCGTAGAGGGGACGCTCTGCTCCGCGAGTACCCGATGCGGGACAACGACGTCTATCTCGTGACCCTCACGAAGCGGACGCCACCCACCCGTTAGGCCGGATCTGGGTTCTGCGCCGTAGCCTCGTCCTACCCTCTTCTAACGAGATAGGACGTTATCTAAGGGCGCGAGAAAGAGGATGAGACGGTCTTCTCAGCCTGAGATTCCTACGTCTAGAGAACTCTGCCGCTTCCAAGCCGCGTGGGCGAGAAGACCCCACCCGGCGAGAAAACACACGCCTCCAAGCGGCGTGATTGCGCCGAGCCAAGTCTTGCCGGTCAGAGCCATCAGGTAGAGCGACCCCGCGAAGACCACCGTGCCCGTCACGAACAGCCACCCGGCCCGTGGCGCGCCGAGGGTCGCCGCCAGCAAAGCGGCAAGGGCATGAACTTGGTGATACTGAACGCCCGTTCGCCACCACTCGTCGGGTTTACCGGCGAGCTTCAACGCGTGAGCGGCGAACGCGCCGAGGGCCACGCCTAGAAAGCCGAGGAACGCGGCGGCGACGATGAGAGAGCGGGAGGCCACCGTTTGATTGTGGCCTCCCGCGTCGACCGACGATCAGGCGGTGTACGCGTCGTTGTCGTAGAAGCGCGGCGCGTCGAAAAGACCTTGGCTGACGCCTCCGTTCCGCTCGGCGATCGCTTCCACGGTCGGCTCGTCGATTTCCCCAGGCGTGGCGACGATCGCCAACAGAGCCTGACCTTCGCTTAGCGCCTTCGTCATGTCCGACGCCGCCTCGTCCGGTACGCCATCGTCCTTGAAGAACTCGGTAAGTCGGGGCTCGACCGCTCCATCGCCCAGGGCCGCCGTCGCCAGTCCACCGTTTCCGAGAGCGGCACCGAATCCAGGAACGTCGAGGGCTTCCAACCCCTCCTCGTTCTGGTCCTGCATCTCGTCGCCGTCTCGTATGTCGTCGATCTCCGGCACGGAGGTCGGTAGTCCGCTCGTCACCGTCCTCGCCAAGTCGTCCGACTCGTGCTCACTCTGGGAAATCTCGCGGTAAGGGTAGATCATGTCCTTAGCCACGCTCTGGGAATCGTCCATCTGATCCACGCTGTCGCCCGTATAGGCCGAGTTCGAGGTATCGATGCCGCTCACTGCGCTCTGGGCGATAGTCGTCATCTCGACGGTCGGGTCGTCCTGATCGATACTTCTCACCGGATCGTCGGCCCGACCGACCCGGTAACTGGCGTCGCCCACGGTTCCACCCGCCGTCAGGTCCTGGGTGTCGGCCACCGTGTCGTTAGGCAACAACAGGCTCGCGTCGTCCGGACGGACCCCGCCTCGAAGAAGCTCTCGCAGTGCGTCCTTGGCACGCTGATGGTCGGCGAAAGTCGCGTAATAGGTCGACATGGTGGCCTTACGACGATCTGGGCAAGAGTCCAGGTTCCTGAGTATTCTCTGAGCCATGCGTGGCTTACCGGCCCTCGGATTAGCGATCTTGGTTCTGACGGGATGTGGTGGAGGCGACGATCGCAACGATACGGCGCGAACGGAAGTCGTTCCGGTTGCGCCGTTCCGCTTCTTCAACGCTTTCTCGTCTCCGGAAGCGGTCTCCGTCGAGGCGAACGGCCAACCGGTTGTCGGGGTCACAGGCGTACGCCCGGGCGAGTCTATCGGCGTCGACCTCGCACCGAGCAGTTCGGCGAGCTTCGTCGTGCGATCCCAAACGAGCGGAACGGCTCTGGCGACCCTGACCGGGCCTCAATACGAAACCGGAACGCCCTACACCTTGATCGGCTTCGGCGCTCCAGGGGCGGAGCGGCTCGTCGTCGCGAACGACTTCGGCGAAACGAACCCGGATCGTCGGGCCGTCTCCTTCCGCTACATCGATCTGATCAGCGACGCGGGAAACCGTCTCTCGACCGTCCGCCTCAACGACGAGGACCTTCTGGTCGGGACCTCGGAAACCACGACCGGAGCAGACGTGCATGGCTTCTTCGGTCTCCAGCGCGCGCCCGGCACCTACACGTTCACGATCCACGAGACGGCCGAAAGCGACAGCCGCGTCCTGGCGAGGATCTCCGTCCCCATCGACTACACGGCCCCCGTCACGCTCCTCCTCTACGGCCCGAAGAACGACGTTCATTACGCCCTTCTCCGTGGGCGCTACTGGAATTTGAATCCGTAGGCTGAAACCTTGTCCCCTCCGTTGCGCGTACAATCGTCCGTGATCTCCCGGTCCAAGTCGATCCTCGCCGCCGTCGCGCTTCTCGCGCTCGCCGGATGCGGCGGAAGCAGCGTGAAAAACGCCTCCCACCTGCGCTTCTTCAACGCGCTGAACGGTAGCGAGGACGTCCGGGTCTACGTGGGCGACCGCCTCATCTCCGGCAACAACGCCGGTCCCGCCTACGGCTACGGGGGCGATTTCGGCTACGCCCAAGCCCCTTCCGGCTCGGTAGACATCGTCGTCAATCCCTACATCGACCCGACGACGACCACCGCCTCCCTCGCCACGCAGACGCTCGTAAAGGACCGCAACTACACGGTCGTCGCGATGAGTCTCAGCGGAACGGCCACCCTCCGCCTCTACGCCGATAGCGTCGTTCAGTCGGCTAACACCGCCTACTTCCGCATCATCGACGCCGCCTCCGTCGCCACCCCGGTCTACGCGATCCTGCGCGACCCTGTTGGCAACGTGGTCTATCAGACGAGCTCCACGTCGCCGCTGACCACGGGAACCAACACCGGCTACCGCAGCTACGCGACGGATGGGACCGACTCGGCGCAGTACACCCTGGACGTGTACGACGGAAGCGACTTCGCGAACTCGATCGGCTCCGAGACCGTCACCCTTCAGCCGGGTGGCCCCGTTACCATCGTCCTTTACGATCAGAAGAACGGAACCGGAGTGTCGATCAAGAGCGGCGTCGACGTCTACGGCGCCCTCTAAAGATGAAGGAACCCAGGCGTCCCTTTAAGGGCTCCTAAGTCCCGTGCAGTCTTCCGGTCCGATCCACCATCTAGGCTTCGCCTGCGTCTTGGCGGACGGTTCTCTAAGCACGAATCACACGTTTCGCCTCGCGAGCCTCTCTCCTGGACGCCTTGCAGAGGCGGCGCATCAGAACATGGACGACCTCGAGCGGATGCTCGTCGTCATGTCGGAAGGCCCTCTGCGTCTCCTGCGCCTCGGTGGCTCGATGGTTCCGCTCGCCTCCCACGAAAGTCTCGACTTCGATTGGCGTCCCCTCGTCGCGGGCCGCCTCGCCACTATCGGCCGCACCTTCGTTCCCCGGGGATTCCGGTTCAGCAGCCATCCGGGACAGTACACGATCCTCAACGCGACCGACCCCGGCATCGTCCAACGCGCTCTGAACGAGCTTCAGTACGCCTGCGACCTGCTCGACCTGATGGAACTCGACGCCTCGCACAAGGTGGTGATTCACGGCGGCGGCATCTACGGCGATCGGGAGTCGGCGACCCGTCGTCTCGTCGAGGCCCTCCTGAAGCTTCCGGAGAGCGTCTGCCGCCGGGTCGTTCTGGAGAACGACGAACGACTCTTCAACCTGGAACAGATCCTCTGGGCCGCCGAGCGAGGCGGAGTGCCTGTCGTGTTCGATCTCCACCACCACCAGATCAATCCCGGGGAGGGCGAGCTGGAAGAGATGCTTTGCCGGGTAAAGGCGACCTGGGGCGGCATTCGCCCCAAGATCCACATGAGCAGCCAGAAGCCCAATGCCCGGATCGGGGCGCACGACGATCTTCTGCACGACGTGGACCTTGAGACGATGGTGCGAGTCCTTCCCTTCGAAACCGACGTGATGGTCGAGTCCAAAGGCAAGGAGATCGCCGCCCTCCACGCTCACGCTTGGCTCCGCGAACACGGTGGCTTGGCCGAAGGCGTTCTCTAGAGCGCTTCGTCTAAGGAACGCGAAGCGTAGTGTCCCAATCTTTGAGCTGTGCGCGAGCTCTCCTCGAATCGGAGCTAGGGCTCTTTCCGACCGATATCGATGCCTGCGCCCCACCAAAGGCCCGCTCCAACGCATAGCGCGAGAAAACAGAACCCGTAGCGAAACTGGACCATCACCGACCGACCGTGTTCTTCCAGCCGCTCAGGAGGCCCGATGTAGTCACCCATAAAGGGGCCGAACGCTACCCCCATGCCGACGAGGGCGATCCCGAGAAGAAAGACGCACCCGCAACCCCGCCCCCAGCAGGATCGCGCGTCGCGCCAACCCTCCATCCGCATCCGCGCTCGGGACCACGATTCGAACATGGTCCTTGAGTGTCGTCAGACGGACGTCGGGTTCAACGATCGTTGCGCTCGGAACTCCGCCCAACGGGCCTCCAGCATCTGAGCCGCCAGGGTGGGCGCGAGACCGTAGATCCCGAGGGAGAAGCCCTCGTTCACCTCGACGAGCCGCATCCCCTGCCCTTCGACCCAGCCGACGTCCAATCCAAAGGCGGCGGGCGCCTCGCTCGAAGAGACGAACGCTCGGACCATCGCGCGGATCGGCTCCTCCTCGGGAGCCATGAAGCGAGACCCCTTGTAGAGCCGCACGTCAAGTATCTCGCCGTTGACCACGAACACACGCCATTCCGTCCGAAACTCGATCGGCTCGGAGACGTACACGGGCGTGTCGTCAGGGGCGCCCGAGGTGCGCAGAAGGTCCGCGAAGTCGCGCACGACATGGCCGTTCACCCCCTTCGCCGCGACCGACTTGACGAACAGCGGCCTCTCCGCGCCCCGAACCTCTGCGAGAGTCGTGCGCCAGACACGTCGCCCGAAGAACGGCTCCAAAGAGGATGGGTAGTCCAACGACCGCGGACGCGGAACGCCCCAGACGTCGAGGATCTCTAGGACGACGCCGATCCCTGCCGCGAAGACGAGATCGTCCTCTAGAGCGGGCAACGCGGCCCACCAGCTCGCATCGTCCGGACGGAAGAAGTCGGTCGCGACGCCACGTTCTCGGAAGCCGTCGTACGCCGCGTAGGCGTTCAGGTTGAACGGCATCCCACCCTCGTTAATCTGGACGAACGCGCGGAGCATGGGGTCGATTGTGGACGAGAAGCTGAAGAAGAGGAACGCGAAGCGTGTCGCCACGGGTTCGGTGCCCATAGGCAGATTCGATGTTCCGACGGCGTTCCGTCGAGAGACGCCGAACTCTTCTTTTTGCCGGACGGACTCAAAAATCCCGTGCGCGCAACGACCGAGGAGGCCCCGGCTTGGTTCAAGCCGGGGCCTCCTCTCTCCAGAAGCGCGGGCAAGACGCCCGCGCGCCTTTACTTCGCTTCCTTGAACTCGGCGTCGATCACGTCGTCGTCCGCCGGCTCCTGGGTCGTTCCCCCCTGGGCCGCCCCGCCTTCCGAAGCGTCGGCGGCGGCCGACGCGTTCTCGTAGAGCTTCGAGCTCAAGGCGTGGAAGTCCGATTCCAAGGCGTCGTGCGCCGTCTGGATCGCGTCGCGGTCCTCGCCCTTGATCGCCGTCCGGACCGCTTCGATTTTGTCGTTGATCGAATCGCGCGTCGAACCGTCGACCGACTCGCCCAGGTCCCGCAGCGCCTTCTCGGAGGAGTTCGCGAGCGACTCCGCCTTGTTGCGCAGCTCGATCAGATCCTGGGTCTTCTTGTCCGACTCGGCGTTCATCTCCGCCTCGCGCACCATCTGCTCGATCTGATCGCGGCTGAGGTTGCCCGAGCCGGAGATCGTGATCGACTGCTTGGCTCCCGTTCCCTTCTCCTGCGCGGAGACCTGGAGGATGCCGTTCTTATCGATGTCGAGCGTGACCTCGATCTGCGGGACGCGCGCCGGGGCCGGTGGGATGCCCGCCAGGTGGAAGCGACCGAGCGATTTGTTGTCGCGGGCCATCGGGCGCTCGCCCTGCAGGATGTGGATCTCCACCTCCGGCTGGTTGTCCGCCGCCGTGGTGTAGACCCGGCTCCGTTTGGTCGGGATCGTGGTATTGCGGTCGATGAGCTTGTCGAAGATGCCGCCCTGCGTCTCGACGCCCAGCGACAGCGGCGTGACGTCCACGAGGACGATGTCCTTGCCGAACTCGCCCGAGATGATGCCCGCCTGGATCGCGGCGCCGACCGCCACGACCTCGTCCGGGTTCACAGAGCGGTTCGGCTCCTTGCCCGTAAGCTTCTTCACGAGGTCGAGCACCTGCGGCATGCGCGAGGAGCCGCCGACCATCACGACCTCCTTGAGGTCGCCCGCCGACACTTTCGCGTCGCTCAGGGCCTGCTCGAAAGGCGCCTTGATCCTCGTCATGAGGTCGCGGGTCAGATCCTCGAACTTCGCCCGGCTCATGGTGTAGTCGAGGTGCTTCGGACCGCTCTCGTCCGCCGTGATGTACGGCAGGTTGATCGTGGTCGACTGTTGGCCCGAAAGCTCGATCTTGGCGCGCTCGGCCGCCTCGCGGAGCCGCTGCACCGCCGCCTTGTCCTTCAGCAGGTCGACGCCCTGGTCTTTCTTAAACTCGCTCGCGAGGAAGTCGACGATCTTGTTGTCGAAGTCGTCGCCGCCCAGGTGGCTGTCGCCCGCCGTCGACTCGACCTGGAACACGCCCTCGCCGACGTCGAGGATCGACACGTCGAAGGTGCCGCCGCCCAGGTCGAACACCAGGATCTTCTCCTCCGCCTTCTTGTCGAGGCCGTACGCCAGCGCGGCGGCGGTCGGCTCGTTCAGGATGCGCAAGACCTTGAGGCCCGCGATCTCGCCCGCGTTCTTCGTCGCGGTGCGCTGCGAGTCGTTGAAGTATGCAGGGACGGTGATGACGGCTTGGTCGACGGTCTCGCCCAGGTACGCCTCCGCGTCCGTCTTAAGCTTCTGGAGGATCATCGCCGAGATCTGCTCCGGCGTGTAGTCCTTGCCCTGCGCAGGGATGCTGACCACCGCCTGGCCGCCCTGGCCCGCCTTCACCTTGTAAGGGATGCGACTCAGCTCGTCGCCCATCTCAGCCAGTGTATGGCCCATGAAGCGCTTTACCGAGGCGACGGTGTTCTCCGGATTGACGACGGCCTGACGCTTCGCACCGACGCCCACAAGCCGCTCACCGTCCTTCTTGAAGCCGACGACGCTCGGTAGCGTGCGCGAGCCCTCGGCGGTGGCGATCACGATCGGCTCGCCTCCCTCCATCACGGCGACGACGGAATTGGTCGTGCCAAGGTCGATTCCTACGGTCTTACCCATTTTTCTCTTTGATTGAGTCGTGAGAGCCGCAAGAGACTTGAGTCCCCGAGGCTCAACAACGATCTTTACGTCAAAGGTACCCGATCCGTTGCAACGGGTTCTAGTACCGAAGTTTTTGAGGACCGTGACCTTAACCTTGCTCTTACCGAGAGCCTAAAGCCCTCGTTCGAAGGGGACGGGGCGCCCGACCCGGTGAGAGCCGCGCAAGGCTCCTTCCTCGGCCCCCAGCGCCTTGGAACGTTTGCTTCGTACCGTCGGCGTAGCGGATCGCCATCACGTTCTCCGCGTCGATCGAGAGGTCGGCGCTGAGCCCGGCGGCGGTCCCCCGGATCATGCCCGTGGAGACTCCGGCGGACTCCGGAAAGGTCGCGGTCAGGATCACTCCCTTACCGGAGCGGAAGGTCAACCGTCCCGGCTGGGAATAAGGGACTCTTCCGTCGAACGTGTCCTTCGTACCGTCGGGATGCGTCGTCCTACCTTTGAACGTTTCTTCAAGGCCGATCCAGGCGTACTCGCCTTCGAACACCGTGCCGTCCGGAGCCACCTTCCGGTACTGCGTCCGAGACACGTCCCGGTCTTCCCCAGGATTGTCCTGGATCGTATACGTCCCGTCCCCTCGCGCTCCCGCGTAAGGCCCGGCGGCGAACTCGTAGTGTTCGTCGTCGCCCGACTCGTAGAACCCCGCCTTCTGGTTTTTCGCCTCGTCCAGGTAGTAGTCCTCTCGGTAGGACCAGTCCGTCCGCGTAACCTGGACCCAGGCCGCAACCCCGTCGCTGTAGTAGAAGTCGGGGATCGGCGTCTCCGGCGCGCCCCCGAGCACATCGCCCACGTCCGGCGGCAGGAGGGGCTCGAAGCCCGCGTCGATGGAGAAGATCGGCAGGAAGCGAGCCTCGAGCGCGCTATGGCCAAGGCTGGACTGCGTGTCGGCGATCGTCCGGACGACGAGCGAGCGGGTCGCGTCCGCGGCGGGACGGGCGGGGTCGCTCCCCCCGCCACACCCGGCGAGCGCGCCGACGACAACGAGGAAAGGGAAAAGAAAGGAGCGACTCCCCATGGCGACCAGGATGCCAGCAGGGTTTAACGAGAAAGTTCCGCCTTGCGATGTTGTTCCG
>CAZEWR010000006.1:0-156957 GCA_964516175.1 uncultured Fimbriimonas sp.
AGATCAATCCCAAAGCGTTCGCCGACGGCGAGCTGAACATCCCCGAGAGCGGCAACGGCGTGCCGGACGTCCTGGACGAGGCGGCGTGGCTTCCGCGCTTCGGCTACCGCCTCCGCCACGAGCTGCTGGCCAAGCGGTACGGAACGGGCGGGATCGGCCTGCGGGTCGACGGCGACGCGTTCGGCTCCGACACCAAGCCGGGCGACGTGGGCCAGGGTTCGTGGGAGGACGTCGACCGGCTGTGGGTCGCGAGCGGCGAGGACCCGGTCTCGACGTTCCGCTACGCGGGCGCGGCGGCGCAACTCGCCTCTTGCCTGCGCCTCGCGGGCGTGGAGGACCCACGGGGCGCGGACTGGGCGCGGGAGGCGCGCGAGGCCTACGCCTGGGCGCTCGCCCACACCCTGGCCAAGGACGACGTGCGCAACAACCGCCTCTACGCGGCGGCGGCGCTCTTCCGCCTGACGGGGGAGAAGCCCTTCGAGGACCAAGTGGCGAAGGACTTCCAAGAGAGCGAGCTATGGTTCGAGAATCTCTACGGTCCCGCGGTCTACGCGCTGGGCGGCAAGGACGGCAGGGGCGATCCGGGCCTGCTCGCGCGGGTGAGGGCGTCGATCGTCCGCACCGCCGACGCGGCGCACGCCAACGCGGCCAAGCGCGCCTTGCGCTGGAGCGGCAACTGGGGATTTCCCATGCTCATCGGACAGCAGACCACGCCTTGGGCGATAGAGGAGGCGGTCGCCTGGAAGCTGACGGGCGACGCCAGGTACCGCGCCGACCTCTACACGACCTGCGACTACTTTCTGGGGACGAACGCGCTGAACCAGACTTGGGTGACGGGGCTCGGACCGCGCCATCCGGTGAACGTTTTCGATTTGGACGGCTGGTACAACGGCAAGCCGACCGTTGGGCCGGGCATCGTTCCCTACGGCCCTTGGCGGAAGGAGCGGGATCAGGGACAAGGCCCTTGGGACCACGACTGGCCGAACAAGACGGTCTATCCGAAGATCGACCTCTGGCCCGGCAACGAGCGGTACTTCGACAATCGTTGCTCGCCCATGACGGGCGAGTTCACGATCCACCAGAACCTCGCGCCCTCGGCGGCGATCTTCGGCGTTCTCTGCGCGCCTTTCCCCGCTAAGGTCCCGGCGCCTCGCGCGCCGCGCGCATCCCCGCGAGGAAAGCCGGTTGGCTCGTCTCAAACCGGAGCGTCGGCGGTTCGGGACGCGCGGCAGCGCGGACGACCTTGACCAGCAGGTGGTTCCAGCCCGTCTTGAGGGCAAGCGGCTTGTCCGAATCGTTGCTTCGCCCATCGAGCCAGATCTGCGTCCGGTCGGCGCCGGTCACCCGGAGGGCGACCGTCGGGAGATGCGGGTCGAGAAGCAGGTTCGTCAGGTCCTTGGGGCTGTAGAGCCATAGGCTCAGGTAGGCGAACGAGGTACCGTCGCGCAGTTCCAGGCGCGACGTCCAGCGGCGCCCCTCGGTCTCCAAGCCCGCCACCATCGCCAGGCCCGAATCGGCCCGGACGGGGTTGCGGTCAAGGGCGGCCTCGACCGACGGCGCGTCGAACGGCCCGAGGGCGAGGTAGCCGCCGAGCGCGCCGGTCGGCGCGAGCAGGTTGCGCCCCGCCGCGCCCTCGCCGAGCGCGATCCCGAGGTTGCCCAGGATCGTCCGGTCCATCGCGACGACCGCCGAGAGGTCCGAAGCGAGCGGCAGGTTGGCGACGATCAGCCTTCCTGGGCCCTCGGAAGCGACCGCCAGCGCGGCGCCCGAGGGCTTCGCCTCCCGCTCCGAGCGGAGGACCATCGCCGTCTTCACCGCCTCCCCTTGGCCGTTCCAGCGCCGCCAGTCGGTGTCGCAGGCTCGCAGCAGAACCTTTGCGTCCTTGAGCAGGGGGCCGTCGAGTCCCCCAGGCAGGACGGTCGAGGGGTTGGACTCGGAGAAGTAGAGGGCGGCGGGCGCGAGTCCGGCGGTCATCGGGTCGGGCGCGGCGACGAGCGAGGAGGCGGTGCGGCCCGTGAGTTCGAGCGGGCGCGGCAGGAGCGCGTTCAGGCGCGGCAGGGTCTCGGGGCGGGTGCCCCACACGACGACCGTGCCGCCCCGCGCGAGGGCGGCGTCGAGGAGGGCTTTCGCCTCCGGTCCGGGCGGGCTCGCGCCATCGAGGAAGAGGAGCGCCGCCTCGTCGGCGACCGTGACGCCGAGGTCGGCCAGCGTCGAGGCCATCGTGCCGCCGGCGGCGAGGACCCGCACCGCCGGGATCGTCCCGGCTCGCGTCGCGACGCCGACGTCCACGACGGTCTTGGGATATTCGTAGGGAAGCGGCGGCTCGGCCTGGGCGGCGCGGATCGCGTCGAACAGGGGCCACGTCTGGTAGAGCGGCAGGGCGGGGTCGTAGCCGGGGTTCAGGGTCGTGCAATACGGCCCGAGCCGTTCCGGCTGGACGCCCGGCTGGCCCTCGCGAAAGGGGCCGAACGTGACGCCGTCCGAGAGCTCGGGCGGGCGTGCCGTGTCCCGCATCCCGAGCGGCAGGGGCTTCAGGCCGTACCAAGCGAGGTTGAAGACGCTCCGGTAGCTCGCCCCCTCGTCGCGCTGGTCGATCAGGCTCCGGTAGGAGACCGCCGCCACCCCTCGCATCCGGTTCTCGAACGAGAGGTAGGCGCGCGGGTCGTCCGCCATCTCGGCGATCTGCTTGGGCGAGCCGTAGTAGGCGGGCCCCGCCTCGCCCACGCCCCACGGCTTGCCGCTCGCCGCCGCGCGTCGCATCGTGCTCCGGTCGCCGTAGTGGATCACGTAGGTCGGCAGCTGCCCGTGCCCGTCGTCTTCGCCGTCGGCGGAGATCCAGGCCCGCGTCGGGTCGAGCGCGCGGCAGACCGCCGCCCACTCGCCGTTCATGGCGTTCGCCCTTTCCTCCACCGCCTTCGGCGCGTGGAAGACGTTCCGCACGACCGCCATCACCTCGTTCGAGACGCTCCAGCCGAACACGCTCGGGTGGTTCCGGTCGCGCCGGATCAGCTCCCCCAGGTGCCGCTTCGTGTCGTCCCAGTAGGCGGGCGCGTCGAGCTTGGGTCCGCCGTCGCTGGCCCAGACGGCGGTCTCGTCCAGCACGAGGATGCCCATCTCGTCCGCCATGTCGAGGTAGAAGGCGGGGTACGGCTGGGCGTGGAGCCGAACCGCGTTGAGGTTCGCGTCGCGCAGGGCGCGGAACCAGGCCCAGGCGTAGCGGCGGGTCATCTGGGGAATGCCCAGGAAGTGCCAGGAATCGCCTTTCATCACGAGCGGTTCGCCGTTCAGCAGGACCTTCGAGTCCTGGAACGCGACCTGCCGCCAGCCGAAGCGCGTGAGCTTGGCGTCGCCGTCGAGGCGGCAGACGAGGCCGTAGAGGTTCGGGCTCTTGGGCGACCATGTTTTCAGCGCCCCGCCGACCCGCGCCGAAAGGCGCGTGGTCGCGGTCCCGTGGGCGGGGACGGTCACGCTCGCCGCCGTCAGGCTCAAGACCTTCTGCCCGTAACCGCCCTTCGGCTCGGGCGCGTCGAGGATGCCTTTCCCGGCGCGGTTCCGCCAGGGCAGAACGTCGCCCGTCAATCGGACCGTCTTCGGCGCGTTCGTGTCGTTGCGTAGGACGACCACCGCGCCGAGAACGCCCGCCGCCACGTCGGGCTTGACGAAGACGTCGTCGACCCGCACCGCCGGAACGGCCTTGAGGGTCACGTCCTGCCAGATGCCCGCGATGGCCTGACCCCACATCGAGCCGCCCTGGTAGGTTCGCCGGCCGTACGGCCCCGGCACGTCGTCCAGGCTCGCCTTCCGGACGCCGACCCGGAGTTCGTTGGCCGCGCCGGGACGCACGGCGTCGGTTACGTCGACCTCGAAGGGCAGGAAGTTGTCCCTGTGGCGGGCGACGAGCGTCTCGTTCACGAACACCCGCGCGTCGCCCGCGACGGCTTCGAACCGGAGGATCAGTTGCTTGCCCCGCCACCCCTTCGGAACGGCGAACGATCGCTGAAGCCAACCCGCCTGCGCCTCCTCCCAAGCCGCCGGGTAGCTCGGGAAGCATCGGAAGTCGCCGCCCTCCTTGCTCTCAACGGGGAAGGCGTTCACGTTCCAGGGCGAGGGAATGCGGATCGGCGTGCGCTCCCAGGCGGCGGTCGGCGGCGGAAGCTCCTTAGGAGCCCGCTGGAATCGCCAGTTCCCATTCAGGCAGAGATCGTCGCGATAGGGCCGCTCGACGGGTGCGGTCGCTCCGTCGAGCGGGGAGAACGGGCGGAGAAACGGAACCGGACCGCCGAGAGCGAGCGGGAGGAGCACGGCGCGATTGTACACCCGCCCGTCAGACGTCAGATGAGTAGAGGTAAGGTCGAACTAGCGTGCGACCAACGAAGCCTTCGCCCGAACTCAGCCGACGCAACCTCCTCGCCGGAAGCGCCGCCCTCGTCGCCCTGCCCGCGATCTCGAAGCTCGACATGGCCTCTCCTTCCGATCTCGTCCTCTGGTACGACCGGCCCGCCAGGGCGTGGACCGAGGCGCTGCCCCTGGGCAACGGGCGCCTCGCGGCGATGGTTTTCGGCGGCGTGAAGGAGGAGCGGTTGGCCCTGAACGAGGGCACGATCTGGTCGGGCGGACCGCACGACTACGACAACCCGAACGCCCCCGGAGCCCTGCCCGAGATCCGCCGCCTGATCTTCGAGGGCAAGTACCAGGAGGCGACCGAGCTGACCAACCGGAGCTTCATGGGCAAGCCCGTCGGGCAGGCGGCGTACCAGACCTTGGGCGATCTCCTCCTGACGATGGCGCACCGCGGAGAGCCGACGGAACACCGGCGCGAACTCGACCTCGACGCCGCGACCGCCCGCACGACCTACGTGGTGGACGGCGTTCGTCACACGCGCGAGGCGTTCGCCAGCCACACCGACAACCTGATCGCTCTGCGCCTGACGGCCTCGATAAAGGGGCAGATCGCCTTCGCCGCGCGGCTCGCCAGCCCGCAGCGCTCGCAGGCGACGGCCAGCGGGAACGGGCTTCGCATCGAGGGCCGGGGCGGCGACCACGACGGCATCCCCGGGGCGGTCCGCTTCGTCGGGATCGCCCGCGTTGAGGCGAAAGGCGGAACGGTCGCCGTCGACGGCGACCGGATCGTCGTGACGGGGGCCGATTCCGCCACGATCCTCTTTTCCGCCGCCACGAACTACCGGGGCCACGACGATCTCGGGGGCGATCCCGAGGCTCTCGCCCAGGCGCCGCTCGCAAAGGCGCCCGCGTTCGAGTCGATGCGTCGCAGGCACCTCGCCGACCACCGGCGGCTGTTCCGGCGCGTCGCCCTCGACCTCGGCCCCGCCTCGAACGCGCCGACCGACGCTCGCATCCGGGCGTTCGGAGCGGGGAAGGACCCCGGCCTCGCCGCCCTTTATTTCCAGTACGGGCGGTACCTGATGATCGCGGGCTCGCGCCCCGGCGGCCCGGCGATGACCCTCCAAGGGCTCTGGAACGACAGCCTGGGGCCGCCCTGGGGCAGCAAGTACACGATCAACATCAACACCGAGATGAACTACTGGCCCGCCGAGACGTGCGGCCTGGGTGAGTGCCACGAGCCCCTGTTCGAACTCGTCGCGGAACTCTCGAAGACGGGCGCGCGGACGGCCCGCGACACCTACGGCGCGGGCGGCTGGGTCGCCCACCACAACACCGATGCCTGGCGCGGGACCGCTCCCGTGGACGGCGCGTTCTGGGGAACGTGGCCGATGGGCGGGGCGTGGCTCTCGACCCACCTTTGGCAGCGGTACCTCTTCTCCGGCGACAAAGCCGAACTGGCCCGCCACTACCCGCTGATGAAGGGCGCTGCCCGCTACTACCTCGACGCGATGGTCGACTTGCCGGGAACGTCCTACCGCGTCACCTGCCCCTCGATCTCGCCCGAGCACGACCACCATCCGGGCGTCTCGATCTGCGCCGGGCCGACCATGGACACCCAGATCGTCCGCGACCTGTGGGAAGCCTGCGTCGCCGCCGCCAGAGCCTTGGGGACGGACGCGCCGTTCGTGGCCGAGGTCGAGGCCAACCTCAAGCGGCTCGCGCCCAACCGGATCGGCAAGGCGGGGCAGCTTCAGGAATGGATCGAGGATTGGGACATGGAGGCGCCCGAACGGACCCACCGCCACGTCTCCCACCTCTACGGCCTCTTCCCCAGCGCCCAGATCACCCCCGCGAACACGCCCGATCTCGCGCGGGCCGCCCGCCGGACCCTAGAGATCCGGGGCGACGAGGGCACCGGCTGGAGCCTCGCCTGGAAGGTCAATTTCTGGGCGCGCCTGCACGACGGCGACCATGCGTTCAAGCTGGTCCAGGACGCCATGCGGCCCACCCAAGGAGGACGGGGTGGCGTCTACCCGAACCTGTTCGACGCGCACCCGCCCTTCCAGATCGACGGCAACTTCGGCTTCGCCTCGGGCGTGGCGGAAATGCTGCTCCAGTCGCACGACGGTAGCCTTCACCTGCTTCCCGCCCTCCCTTCGGCTTGGCCGAAAGGCTCGGTCAAAGGCCTTCGGGCGAGGGGCGGTTTCGAGGTCGGCCTTGCCTGGGAAGAGGGCACACTGAAGGAGGCGACGATCCGCAGCCTCTGGGGATCGACCGTCAAGGTGCGCTACAAAGACGCGACGCGGGAGGTCCGCCTGACGAAGGGCGCCGCCAAACGGCTGAACGCCAGCCTCAAGTAAGGGTGAGCGAACGGTCCCTTCGCTTACCCCCCCTCCCCTTCCCCTTTGGCGGCTTGGCATCGGGGTTTTGATTCAATGCTCGCTCTGAGGCGAGGAAGAGGGTGAGACCTCTATAATCCGAACACGTTGGACGCTGCTCATCGACGGCTTGGGGAGACAAGGGACGGTATGCTCCGGGCGAGCGCGGCCGTGCGCTCGCTCACTGCCCTCGGGAGGAACGTGCGAGACGAGACGACGGAGAGGATGGCATGGCATCTCGGCCGACTCGACGCAGGGATCGGCTGGTTCCTCCTGGTGTTGCCGCACTGGATCGAGTGCGTTCCCGAGGTGGCGATGACCCCTGCTCTTCTGCAAAGACTGGGCGGGCTCGACGCGCTCCAGATGGTTGTTCGCCTAGAGGAGATCGAGTCCCTTGCCTACATGGACGACATGGGGCTGACGGCCCCGGCCATCGCGACCCTCGCCACGGAGTTCAGGGTTTGGTTCACCTATTTCAAGGTGGATCTGCAAAGAGGGGCGTACTTCGAGGAGTTCGAGCCTCGGTGCTGATTCGGGTCGCCCGTCAGACGACTCGCTATCGTTGCCCATCCCTCGTGTCGTCCCCCTCCGATGTGGATGAAGCAGTTCGTGATTGGGGCCGACGACGCGCATCTACCGGCCCGCCGAGGGTTGAGCGCATTCTCAACTCTCGGTGGGTCGATCGGAGCCCATGGTGGGGAGGTGATCTCCGCCCTTTTCCTCCTTGCGCTTTCCCCACCCTACGGCGTCGTCGCCAAGTACGTCATTGGCGGCGAGGGCGGGTGGGACTATCTGACCGTCGATCCCGACGCCCACCGGCTCTACGTCTCGCATGCGACCCACGTCGCCGTGCTCGACAGCCGGACCGGCGCGGTCGTGGGCGACATCCCGAACACCCCCGGAGTCCACGGGATCGCCCTGGTCCCGCGCCGGGGCAAGGGCTACGTGAGCGACGGGCGGGACGACACGGTGACCGTGTTCGATCTGAAGACGCTGAAGACCCTCGGCAAGATCCCGGTCGGCGCGAACCCGGATGCGATCGTCTACGAGCCTTCGGTCGATCGGGTGGTCACCTGTAACGGGCGTAGCGGCGACCTGACCTTTATCGATCCCGTCGCGGGCAAGGTCGTCGGCACGGTAAAGCTCTCGGGTAAGCCCGAGACGCCCGCGAGCGACGGGAAGACCCTCTTCGTGAACATCGAGGACAAAGGCGCGATCGAACGGGTCGACCTTCGGACCCTAAGGTCGCTCGGATCGTGGTCGATCGCTCCGGTCGAGGAGCCGTCGGGCCTCGCGTTCGATCGGAAGCGGCACGCCCTCCTCGCCGTCGGCTCGAACCGGAAGATGGCGGTGGTCGATTCGCGGACGGGAAAACTCCTCGCCACGCCCACCATCGGCGACGGCCCGGACGCCGCCGGGTACGACGGGAAGCACGATCTGATCTTCAGTTCGAACGGCGAGGGCACCCTGACGGTCCTCAAAGGCGGCAGCTACGAGGTCGTCCAAACCTTGACGACCCAGCCCAGCGCGCGGACGATGACCCTGGATCCCAAGACCGGCACGATCTACCTGTCCGCCGCCGACCTCGTGCCCGGAGGCGGGCGGAGGGCGACGGATCCGGGGTCGTTCAAGATCCTCGTCGTGAAGCCTAGCCGATCCTGATCTCGGGATCGGCGACCGAAGGCTCGGCGGTCGGGGCGTTGTAGGGATGGGGCATCGGGCGGTGGTGGTGGACGTAGCCCGCCGTCCCGTCGGGATGGACCCGAACCTCGACCCAGCCGAACGCCTCCTTCGCGCCCTTTTCCAGCTTGCTTCCCCCGTCGCCCGAGATGATCTGCACCGCCGGGGCGCCGGGGATCGGGCGGACGTTCCAAGCGTGGACGTGGGCGCAGACGTAGGCCCGCAGCTTGCGCTTGCCTCGCATCGCGGTGAGCAGCCGGTCGGCCGCCCGCTTGTCGATCGGCGCGTCGCCCTTGCCCTCGGAGGGGTCGATCAGGTTGCGGTGCCCGATCACGAAGACGGCCCGCACGTGCGGGTCGCGTTCGGCCTTCGCGAGCTGCTCACCCGCCCAGGCCGCCGGAATCCAGCCGAGGGCGGTGCCGGTGACGGGGTCCGTCGCCGTCGTTCGGGTGTCGGTGTTGAGCACGATGAACCGAACGCCCGCGCGCTCGAGGGTGAAGCTCATCTTCGACTCGTCGAGCACGAGACCGTCCTGCGGATCGTTCGCGGGCGTGGGACCGTTCGCGCCGTAGAGGAAGCCGCTCGCCGTCATCCAGGCTTTCCAGCGGGGGTAGGTCGCCGTCTCGGGCATCCGCTGGTCGCCCTGCTTCTTGTTCAGCTCGTGGTTGCCCGAGATCGGAACGAGCGGGATGGATCTGGGAAACGCGGCCACGTCGCGGGACCATCCGTCGAGCTGGGCGGAGAGCGTTGCACCGCGATCGTCCGCGTAGTTGTTCACGAGGTCGCCGCCCGCGAAGAGAAGGGCGGGTCGGATCGCCGCGACCTCCGTTAGCGTTCGGGCGAGCTGGGCGCGGTTGGCCGAGGAAGGATTGGCGACGGGGTCGACGTCCTTCGCGTCGACGCGGTTGCAGCCGAAGAAGGCGAAGGCTAAAGTGGGGGCGGTGACGGTCGGAGCGGCGAGAAAGGCGGCGAGCATCGGGGAGGGTGGACGGCAGGGCGGGCAGGAGCGCGTGAGCGCGCCTGCCCGCAGGACGGTGAGACCGTTCGGATCAGTTGCAGCTGGTGTTCCAGGGCGCGGGGGTTGCGTACCACTTCTCGCCGTACTCGTACTTCGAGGGGTTGAGGGTCTGCTCCAGCTTCTGGTACTTCGCGTGGCCGTCCGCGAACGAGTAGTTCGCGCCCTTGGTGTGGCGGTCCCAGGCGACGCGCAGCACGTCGACCGCTTTGTAGTCGGCCTTGGTCGCCGTCGGCTGGAGCGACTTCACCAGGTTCGCGTCGGTGTAGGAGTAGGTGTTCCCGGCGGGGACCTTGCCCGAGTAGGGGACGAGCGTCCAGGCGGGGCAGGGCTGCGAAGGCAGGAAGCCGCTCGTGCCCTTGTGGGCGTCGCCGGCGTCCTTGGTGTCGCGCTTCTCCGTCACGAGGATCGTGTCGGCGGGGCTGGCGAAGTTCGTGAGCGACGTGGGCAGCCAGTCGTGGGCCGGGATCGCGTTATAGTTGGGGATGTAGGAGTAGCCCTTGGTCGGCATCCAGTCGCATACCATCGGCAGCTTGCCCAGGTCCGCGTCGCCGTTGGGGCAGGCGACCTTCGGCTTGACCGGCGTGGAGTCCGACGCGCAACGGAACATGTCGTAGCTCTTGATGTACGGCTGCATCAGGAACGACCAGTGGACCTGATAGGGATGGGTCGCGTCGCTTTCCCAACTCGTCTGGCACAGCGTGTCGTCGCTGTCGCCCGCGTACATGAAGAGGGCGGTCGCCATCTGCTTGTCGTTGCTGAGGCAGGCCGTCTTTTTCGCGGCCTCCTTCGCCTGGGCGAACACGGGGAACAGGATGGCGGCGAGGATCGCGATGATGGCGATGACGACGAGAAGCTCGATGAGGGTGAAAGCGGAACGACGCATAAGAGGCTCGACCTTCAGCGTGGTGGCGCGATGTCAAGCCCATGTTAAGGCCCATCACGTTGAACGATTTTTCAACGGAGCGCCGAGCCGTGCCCCCTACCCCCGAAGGTACACGCGGCTGTAGTCCAGCTCGTAGCGCTTGTCCTTGAAGGCCGCCGCCTCCAGAGGCTTGTTCACGCTGCCGACCTGGGTGTGTCCCCAGCCGAGGTCGAAGAGGAAGAACAACGTGAGCGGCTTGCCGTCCTCCGTGGCGTGAAGGGTCCACGGGATCTTGCCGCGCTGCACCTCGTGGCCGTCCACGAAGCAGCTGAACGTGTCGTCCTTGCGGTAGAGCAGCTGCCAGACGTGGTAGGCCGAGGCGTCGAAGCGGGCTATCCCGCCCACACTGATTCCGCCTTGCGCCATCCCTTTGGCCCAATCCCCGTAGTCGACGTCGTCGTGGCCGCCGACCGAGTTGGAATGCCAATAGCGGGCGTCGTAGTTCGTCCGTCCGCCGCCGTTGTCGTAGCCGAACCCCTCGGCGAGGTCGATCTCCGCGCCTTGGTCCCACGCGTCGCCCGCGTTCCAGAGGGCGAACCAGTAGTAGGGCGGGGTGACCATCCGGATGCGGGTCTCCCAAAGCAGGTCCTTGCCCAGGCGCGATCCGCCCTTCGGCAGCGTCCACTTGGCGGTGAACGAGCCGCATCCCACGTTGTGCTGCGCGGGCGAGCAGGAGGCCGCGCCGTTCAGCGGGACCAGGAAGGTCTGGAGGGAGTCGGCCGTGAACCGGCGGACGGGGTTCGCGGGGTCCTCGACCGGCTGGGGGCCGGTCGCCGCGTTCTTCAGCGCGCTCGCCTCGTCGGGGGCCAGCATCACCGCCCCGTAGTTCGTGCCGTTGGCGACCGTCCCGAACTGGTCGTGGAACATAAACTCGCGGCCCAGCTCCGCCGTGTTTCGGATCGTTCCCTTGGCTCCAAAATCCCAGTTCTTGACCAGGACGTAATCCTTCCCCACGGAAGGGGAGGCGAACGGGCGGGCGCCGATCGCCGGGTGGGCGACGTCGCCCGTGCCGACGGTGGCCCGCGCCGACTGGCCGACGGCGGAGAGGCAAAGGAGCGTGAGCATATTAAGCCTTCGTGAACTGGAGGAACGCGACGTTTCCGACCGAGCCGCCCGGCCCGGCCTCCTCCATCGAGAGCTTCAGCGTGTGTCGCCCCTTGGTCAGTCCGAGCCGACCGAGCTTCAAAGGCTGCCAGTCGTTCCAGCCGCCGGTGCTCGGGACGGTCGCGCCGAGGAGCCGCTTGTTGTCGACCGAGAGCCCGAGCTTGCCGCCGGGGCCGTCGTTCGTCACCTGGATCTCGACGTCGTAGTCGCCCGTCTCGGCCACGTCCACCGCGTAGGTCAGCCACTCGCCCGCCTTCGTCCAGCCGACCGCCCACGGCGCGCGGAACATGCCGGAGGAGCCGATATCGACCCCGTCCTTCCGGTAGGCGCCGCCCTCGTTCACCGCGTCGCTGTCGTGGGCGTCGACGTATTCGGCCAGCCTGACCATCCCTGGGATCCGGGCGGGGCCAGGGTCTTTGTAGTCCATCGACTGGGCCATCCGTTCGGTGTGCCGACGGGCGAGGGCCGCCTCGTCCACCTTCAGGTTCGCGTCGCGCCACGCCCGGACGTGGTCCACCACGAGCCGCTGGGGAAAGACGGTGGTCGCGTCGGGGTTGCCCGGCCAGCCGCCGCCGACCGCGAGGTTGAGGATGATGAACTGGGGTTTCTCGAACGGCCAGGGCTTGTTGCCGACCTCCTTGGCCTCGACGGTGTGGTACGGCTTGCCGTCGAAGGTCCACACGATCCGTTCGGGCGTCCACTCGACGGCGTAGTCGTGGAACGCGGTGTACAGGGTGTCGCTCAGGATCTTGCCCTGGATGCCGGCGCCGCCGGAGTAGCCGGGGCCGTGGAGGGTGGCGTAGGCGGTCTTGGGCTCGCGCCCGATGTGCTCAAGGACGTCGATCTCGCCGCATCCGGGCCAACCGGCCTTGTCGATGTCGGCCCCCAGCATCCAGAACGCGGGCCAGATCCCTTGCCCCTTGGGCAGCATCATCCGCGCCTCGAACTTGCCGTAGCGCTGATCGAACTTGCCCTGGGTCTTCAGCCGCGCGGAGCTGTAGTCCCGGGCGATCCCGTCCGGTCCCTTCGTGGGCTCCTTGCGCGCCTCGATAACGAGGTGGCCCCGGCCGTCCAGCCAAGCGTTGGCGGCGCCGTCGGTGTAGCTCTCCAGCTCGTTGTTGCCGAAGCCGCCCCCGCCCAGGTCGCGCCCCCACACCTTCGGGTCGGGAGCCTGCCCCTTCGGGCCGCCGAAGCTCTGGTCGAGAGTCAGCTCCCACTTGGGGGCGACCCTTGGGGGGGCGTCTCCGGAAGACGGGAGAAGGGCCGAAAGGAGCAACAGCGCGCCAGTCATGCGCCTAGTTTAGTCCTTCTTCCCGTCCGATGGGCGTCGCGTATAACCGCAGCTCATTCTTGAGAACCGGCGGTGCGGTCGGCGGGAACCCCTTTCGCGGCCTTCGCCTCCTTTCGGGGGAGCGAGGCAGGACGGGAGGCACGGTCCCGAAGCGCGTGGTTCGACCCTTCCAACGAGAAAAACGTCGGGATAGACGCGCGTTTTCGCCGACCGAGGCGGGGGCGAAGTCCGGCGCGGGTTCGAAGACGAGGGCGGGCGTCGGAGCGGACATGGGACGGACGCTCTAACAAAGAAAGGGCCCCGCCGCGATCCCGCGTCCGGACAGGCTTGAAGTCCAGAGCCGCTCCTCCCGAAAGAATTGGCCCGCCCAGTTGGATTCGAACCAACGGCCAACCGCTTAGCTTCCCCCTACGGCTTGCGCCGCCGCCCTCGGGCGTTTGGGGGCTGGACTATCCCTTGACCGTGCCGCCGAAGCGGTTTAGGCCCCCGCCGTCTAGTCTCTACACCTTCCCGATGACGGGCTTGGCTCGGGATCGCCTCTTGCGAGGGTTCCCCGAATTTGACGGGTTCTACTCCGCGCGTTTCCACGCGGGCACTCCTACTATTCAGCTGTCAAGGCGGTTGCTCTATCCCCTGAGCTATGGGCGGGAACGGGAAGAGTCTATCTCAAACGGCTACGGCGTTGAGGGCTTGACCCAGCGCCCGGCGCTCTGCCCATGCGCTGGACTCGCCGATCGTGACTCTCACCGTCTCGGAGCTGACAGAGACGAGCGTCAAATGACGCTTCGTAACGCGAACGGTCTCTCCTTCGTCCGACGTTGGTGATCTGGCCTTTTCCGATCGGGCAAACGGACACGGAGGCGCGCGCCAAGGCGACCGTCGTGCCGACGGTTTCGCTCGACCACGTCGAAGCTCGGGAAGCGCTGAAGAGGCTGTTCCGCGAGAACCAGTTCGGGGTGACGATCTCGCCGGACGTGACGGGAACCCTGACGCTCGACGTCCAGAGATTCGATTTCCTGTCGATCGTGAGGATCCTCACGCGGGAGCTGGATGCGACCTACCGGATCGAGCACGGATGGTTCGAGATCTTTCCGAAGCCGGACGTCGCCTTCGGCAAGCTGCTCAAGGAGAGCCATCCGTACGGGGAAGAGCTTGAGCGGGTGTTGCCGCCAAGGTTCACCCGCTCAAGCCATCGCGAGGTCGTTCAGATCGTCCGGTGGAGTTCACGACCTTCGCCTTCGGCAGAGCTGATCTGGCGGGTTCATCCGCACCATGCCCGGCCCTACTACGTGCGCGCTCACGTCCAGAGAACGGACGGTGGTTGGAAGGTGTTGGACGAGGCGAAGGTGGAGGGCCTCGATCCGATGAAGTTCGAGCGGGCGCCGGTTTCGGAGGTCCTGGCTTCGTTAGCCGAACGGGCCGAGTTCGAGTGGGCGCTCGAGAGCCAAGCCGAGGGGCTCATTTCGGTCGATCTCACCGGGTTGGGGTTCTCCGCCGCGTTCGCCAAGATTCTCAAGGCTGCCGATGCGACCTACGAGGTGGGCGACTCCTTCGTCCATGTCGTCCCGCACGCGCACGTTCCTTGGGATCGGTCGGTCGAGATTCTTGGCTCCGTGAGGTTCGAGAACGTCCCGATCCGCGACGCCCTTCCGCAGATCCTGGGCAGGGTGGGCTTGCCGTTCACGATCAATGACGACGTTCAAGGGAGGGTCTCTGCGGATTGGCGACGAATCAGGGTCGAGGAGGCTCTTCAAAGGGTTCTCGCACAGGTTGGCGCGATCTACCGTTCGGGCGGTGGGGTTTTGGAGATCGCCAAGCGGGAGGGATAGACTTGGTCGCAACGCCGTCGTGGCGACCTTAGGTCGACGAAAGACCGGCGAACTCCGAGGAGGCTCAAGCCCCCGAGGCCCTCTTTTTAAAAGCCGTCTCGGCTCGCCAAAACTTTGTCGAAATATATTTGAAATGTATCTTAAATGGTGTAATGTATTCATGAACACGACGGAACCGAGAACGCTGGTGGAAGCTATCCGCCGTTTCTCGGACCTTGATTACTGCCGCGAGTACATCGTGGCTAAGCGTTGGCCCAACGGCGTCGTGTGCCCGGTTTGCGGTTCCGAGGTCACGACGTTCATCCGGTCGGAGAACGCGTACCAGTGTTCCAAGCGGCATCCGAAGCGGCGTTTCTCCGTCAAGACGGGAACGGTCATGGAAGACTCCCCGCTGACGCTGGACAAGTGGCTGACGGCCATGTGGCTCATCTGCAACGCCAAGAACGGCATCTCCAGCTATGAGGTCGCCCGCGCCCTTGACGTGACGCAGAAGACGGCGTGGTTCCTGCTTCACCGGGTCCGCTACATCATGCAGAACGGCACGATGGAGAAACTGGTGGATCACGTCGAAGTGGACGAAACCTACATCGGCGGCAAGGCGCGCAATATGCCGAAGCACAAGCGCGAAGCGAAGATCAAGGGACGCGGCTCCGTCGGTAAGGCGGTCGTCATGGGGATGCTGGAGCGCGGCGGAAAGGTCGTCACCAAGCACATCGAGACGGCGGACAAGAGGACGCTATAGGGCGAGATCAAGGCCAACGTGGATAAGGGCGCGGCGGTCAGCACGGACGCTCACAAGGGCTACACGGGACTCATCGAAGACTACCGGCACTGGGTCGTGGATCACGTCGTCGCCTACGTCGAAGGGTCTATCCACACGAACGGCTTGGAGAACTACTGGAGCCTGTTGAAGCGCACCATCGGCGGCACGTACGTCAGCGTGGAGCCGTTCCACCTTCACCGCTACCTTGACGAACAGGCGTTCCGCTACACGAGCGGAACGCCAACGACTCCGCACGGTTCAACATGGTCGCTTCCCAGGTGGCTGGGAGGCGACTGACATACAAAACCCTCATGGGCAAGGAGTCCTATCAACGGATGGCCTAAGAGGCCGGGGCGCGGTCCTAGGAAACGCCTGGATGCAGGATAGACGTGCATACAAGGTCCTAACGCTGGGGCCTTGTATGCAGTACAATTTACAGCGCGATATTTGTAAAGGGTAGTGCATACATGGACTTCAAAACCGCGACTGACGAGCTATTTTCCCGCGTGGATCACGCGGACCTTGCGAACGCGCTGGGCACGTCGGTAGCGACCATCCGACAGGCAAGGCTTTCGGACACGTCGAAGGCCCACCGTGCGGCTCCTGCCGATTGGGAGATGGCGGTGATTCGGATGGCAGAGCAGAGGGTGGGACATTACCGCCGCCTCATTGAGAAGATTCGCTCCGGGTTGTAACGTACATGGCGAACGCTCTGACTCTCACGGAAACGCCGGGCTTAGGGAAGCTCCTGATCGAAAGCCGCTTTCGGGTGCAAAGCCACCAGCGCAACTACGCTTGGGAAACGAGGCACGTCAAGCAACTCATAACCGATCTGGTCGAAGCCATTGAGCGTGGTGACCAGTTCTACTTCGTCGGTCTCATGGTCTTCATGGTTGCCGACGATGGTCGTCTCGTCGTGTTGGACGGCCAACAACGTTTAGCGACGACGGTTATTCTCATGTCCGCGATCCGAGCGTGGCTCGCCCCCATGGAGAAGCACTCCAAAGATGCTCACATGATTGGGGACGACTTCATAGGCCGCTCTGACTTCGGCGAGAGCGAGATACTTCCCAAGCTGTCGCTCAACTACTACAACGACCAAGTCTTTCAAGATTTCGCGGTTGCAGGCAAGCCTCTTTCCGAAGCGCGGAAAGTCTTAAAGGGCTACCCAAGGCACAACCCCAACATAAACCTTCTGAATGCGATCATCCATTGTCACGAGTGGGTTGAGTCTATCGCTGGGTCGAAGGGCGACACTGAGACCGCCGCCAAGTACCTCTTGAACTTGGTTAAGTACGCCAGGGATTCTGTCGTCGTCGTCCGACTTGTCGTCCCTTCGGAAGCAAGCGCGTACAGGGTCTTTGAGACGCTGAACGACCGGGGTCTTGACCTTACGGCCATGGATCTTGTGAAAAATCATCTTTTCGCCCGGGCGGAAATGCACTCGAAGACTTGGCTTGCGGACATGGAGCAACGTTGGGCGCAGATGATGCAGAACCTACAGAACGCGAAAGCCGATGACTTCCTGAAAGTGTTCTGGACTTCCCAGCACGGGCGAATTCAGACTGAGAATCTGTACTCCGAGATTCGAAAGTCTAGCGACAACGCGAAGGACGCGGTGAATTTGGCGGTTGATCTTCTTAGTGCGTCGGAGCGATATATCGCCCTTGACAATGCAGATGACGCGGCATGGGCGTCCTACCCGGAATCAGTCTCCGAGTCGCTTCAATCCCTAAAGACTCTAGGTTCCAAGCAGATGAGGCCCGTGGTTCTTGCCGCGATGCAAAAGATGGAGCCACGCGAAGTGGAGCGGCTGTTGCGCCTGCTGGAAACGGTCCTTGTGCGATACCAGTTGATCGGCGGTGGGCGAACCGGGCGTTTGGAGATATCAAGCGCGAAGCTTGCCAGGGCCATTTTCTCGGGCGTGGTTACTACCGCGACGCAGGCCAGAGAGAGCCTGTCCGACGTGTATCCGTCCGACGATGAGTTTAAGGCGGCTTTCGCTCTCAAGCAAGAAACTACAGGCCTGAAACAGAAGTACATCCTGCGGAAGATTGAGCGGGAACTCAGGCGTCGAGAGGATGGGGCGATGACGGGACAGCTTGAGGCGCCTACGACCCTTACCGTTGAACACATACTCCCGCGCGGCGCCGAAAAGAACGAGGATAAGGCCTGGGTAAGCGTCATTGATGCAGACCCCAAGATCGTAGAAGAGTGCGTGGACCGCCTCGGAAACTTGTGCCTGTTGCCCAAGATCAACAAGGATCTTGCGAACTCGGGTTTTGAGTTCAAAAGGCCTTTCTATGAGGACAGCGACCTCATCATTACAAAAGAGGTTGCTGGGTACCCGCAGTGGAACCGGGCCGAAATTCAGAGACGGCAAGAGAGGATGGCGAAAATTGCCGTCGCCGCATGGAGCTTCAACTAATGGAACGCCAAAGGATCAACATTCCCGAAGACATTCTCGTGAAGTACGAAGGCCAAGAAGGCCAGTTCGAGGCGTTCGACAAGGTTCTAAAAACCGGCCTGTCTACGCCCGCTAGCTCTATCCCACCTGTTCCCGAGGAAGAGCCGAAGAAGGGGCGCGGAAGGCCACGCAAAGCCATTTGACGGCTACCGTTGAGGGGCTACCTCAACGTGCTGGAGAAAGTAGGCGACCATGAATTCCAATTTCCCCTGGTCGCCTACCCCAGAGAACGAACCTCCATCGTCGTTCAATCCGCACTTCACCCAATCTTCGTCGTTCTCATCGAAGTCAGAAGATTGAAACGGAGGAATGGCAATTCCTTCCGCCGTAGTACCTTTCATGTGGATGCACACGCACCATCCCGGATTGTCTATCGTGCCGATCTGGACGCCGTAGCGGTGTTCCCACTCCCCGTCGCACTGCTTGCCGTACTACTCCTGAAGGCGCGATAGCGTATCGAGGCTAGCCACGTCTCAAGCTACCGCATTAGACGACGTGATCGGTCAAGTATATTTTCGCCAAAACTTTAGTCGACCAGCCTCGCACCATGGTGGCGGTTGGCACTTCTTTTGATGGATTCAGGTGCGAATCGCTGGCACCCCCGGAAGGACTCGAACCAAATATGCAACCAGCGCTCTCAACGAAGCACTGGATTTGGTTTACGCCAGTCCAACAGGGAAGCCAACACTCCTGAGCCGGGAAAGAGAAGGAGGCTAGGGCTCGCCTCAGGCTTTGCGTCGTCGTTTCGCGGCGCCCAAGAGCCCGACGCCGAAGGCGGCGATCGCCGAAGGCGCGGGGACGGGCGAGGGCGACGTGGCCATCCCCGGCCCGATCACCGGCGCGCCGAGGGTCGTGAAACGATCGTCGCCCAGCGCCTTGCGCGCGTTGGCGAACGTCGGGTCGACGCCGAAAGCCGTGGGCTGGGTCGTCGCGCCGCCGTCGAAGACGTCGCTCACCATCTCGCTCCCCGTCGGGCCGGTCGTCGTCACGAAGCCCAGGTCGTAGCGGCCCATCCCGGTGCGGTAGAGCATGGACACGTTGAAGCCGTCGGGCGTCGGCGCGTCCAGGCCGTCGCTCGTCAGGGTGAAGTCGTACGTCAGGACGGCGCTGGCCGAGCTGACGCGGAACAGGACGGTGCGTTCGGCGGTCGCGTTGTCCAGGCCCAGGCCGTCGCGAAGAGTGAACGAATTGCCGCTGCCGGACACGTTGCCGAGGTTCGCGAACGTCGAGTCGGAGAAGTCGAAGCTGCCGCCGGAGAGCTTCAGGTTAGAGACCTCGACCTTCGAGTTGCCGTTGCCGGCGTTCGTGCCGTCGGTGAGCTGGAAGTCGAGGAAAAGATAGGGGTCGGTGACTTCCGGCTGCCCCAGGCTAAGCGAGCCGACGTTCTGGGTGACGCGGTAGGTCGCGCTCAGGGCGGAAGCGAGGCCGGGAAGGGCGAGGAGAGCGAGCGGGAGAAGGCGGGAGAGTCTCATGGTCTTCGAACAATCGAGGCAAGGGAAGGGAGGGAAAAGGCCCTCCCGGCGGCGCCGGGAGGGCGAGGGCGGGTCAGTCCGGCATCAGGACGAAGCTGGGCGCGGGGTTCGAGACGATCGTCGAACCGGCGTCCTTCTTCCAGACCGCCACGAACGTCACCGGGCGGTTGGGCGCCAGCTGGGTCGCGATGTACGGGAGGCTGCCTCCGGCGTTGCCGGTGGCGTTCTGGAGGGTCACCCCCGAGCCGAGGTTCGGGAAGGCGACGTACACGCCGCGCGACACGTCGCGCGATCCCAGGTAGGTCACCGCGATCGACTGCCGGTAGGTGTTCGAGAGGCGGTCGTAGAACAGCGCGCCCGGAACCACCTTCACCGTGCGGGCGTCGCCCTCCTCCAAGGCGACCGGGAGGGCCTTCGAGGTCCCGCCGCCCGGCGTCGGGGTGAACGCGGTCAGGCTCACCGAGTCCGCGGCGATCCCGCTCAGCAGGCTGTAGTCGAGGGTCAGGGTCGCCTTGCTCACGGTGAGACCGGCCACGGAGAGCTTCGAGCCGTTGAGCAGGAACTGCGTCTCCTTGTAGAACGGGGCTCCCGTGAGGTCCGCGGTGTACGAGAACTCCGGTCCGACCCGGAAGCGGGACCGGCTGAGGTCCTTGAGGACCGGCGCGCCGTTCTCGACGGTGAAGTTCGTGCCGACGCTCCTCACGCCGCCGTTGTTCGCGGTCACCGTGTACGTTCCGTTCTTCGCGAGGATGCTCGGGTCGATCGGGAACTCCACGTACGGCACGGTGATGCCGGCGCCCGTCGGATAGACGACGGCGTTCGGCGAGACCGTCTTGCCGTCGACGGCGAAGGTCGTCGCCTTGTTGCCCGCGCTGTACTTGAACAGGTTGCTCCCGGTGACGCGCATCTTCAGCGAGGGAACGCCGCGCTGGATCTTCGGCTGGCTCAGGCTCGCGACGCTAGGCGTGGGATACGCCAGCCGGAAGTTGAGGACGTTCGAGTCGCCGCCGCTCGGGTAGACGCCGGCGGTGTCGTTCGAGGGCGTGGTGAACGGAGGCGTCCTGAGCTTGAGGCTGTAGTTCACGGTCCCGGCCTTGTGCATCGCATCGATAAAGTCGTTGGGCACCTGGACCCGCATCGAGCTGGGCGAGCCGTAGCCGACGGGAACGTGGACCGTGCCCTGCGGGCCCGTGAGGTAGGCGTCGGTGGCCTGAGCGAAGTTGCTGCCGGTGAGGCCGATCCAGAACGATCCGGAGCCGAAGCTCGCCCCTGCATCCACCATGGACGAGTAGACGTTCGGCTTGCCCGCGATAAAGAACAGCGGGGTCGGGTCCGACAGGGCGTTGTCGTAGGGGGTTCCGTCGGACCGCGAGCCGGTTCCGGGGGTCCGGAGCCGCATGCTGTGGATCGCGCCGCCGAGCTCCTGCACGAGCGCGTTGGAGAGGCTGATCGCGCAGACCTGATCGGCCTTGACGCCCGAGTCCTGGAGCGGCGCGAGGCTTCCCGCGTTTCCGACGCCGTACACCGGAAGGACGTACGGGTTGTCCGGATCGTTGGGGTTGTCGATCGTCATGACCGTGTCCTTCAGCACGAAGCGCGAGTTGAAGTACAGGTTCTGGGTGGTGGCGAGGGTCGCCGGGTTGCCGTCCGCGTCCGTCGTCAAGGGGGTGACGCGGAAGGTATTGCCCTGGGTATCCAGATCGGGCCGGGTGTTGAACTGGCCGGAGAGCAGGGGGGTGCGGGCGTACGCCTGGAGCGGGAACCTGTAGGTCTTGCTGACCGCCGCGCCCCGCGCGTTCTTGGTATCGATCTTCAGCGTCATGCTGTAGATGCCGCGCGCGAAGGCGAAGTTGGCGAGGCTCAGCGGAACCCGCAGCACGACGTGGCTGCCGTTCGTCGAGTCGAAGGACAGGCCGCCGTTCTGCCCGTCGAAGGTCTTGGTGACCAGCAGCCGGACGCCGTCCGGGAACAGCATCGAGGCGTAGACGCGACCGCTGTTCACGTCGTCCGCGTTGAGGAAGAACTGGCGTCCCTGCTCCGGCTGGATGTCCAGCAGCAGGTAGTCCTTGTCGCCGGCGTCGCCGTGGCCGTAGGCGTGCAGGTTGGCGATGCGCGGCCCCTCGGCGAACAGGAGCTCGTTGGGCAGGTCGGTCTCGCTGTAGGTGTTGAGGCCGACCGCGGCAAGGGTCCGCGAGCGGTCGTCCCGCTTGGGAAGGTCGAACTCCTTCTTGAAGATCTGCGAGCTCGCGGCGTCGTCGGGATCGAACTTCTTCACCAGCGGGGCCACGTCGAACTGGAAGTCGACGCCCGTGGAACTCGAGAGGCTGTCGCTGAGGTTGCCCTTGGCGCCGCCGGAGAAGGGATAGAAGCCGATCGAGCCTTGGATGTTGACGCCGACGCGGTTGGTGAAATGGAAGTCCTGGGTCAGGGTCGGGGTGACGCTGATCCCGCCGCTCGGCATCGTGAAGGTGACGGAGTGGTCGGTGGAGGAGGTCGGGACGACGACGTTCCCGTTGACGTCCTTGATCGCGAGGGTGACGCTCTTGTTGATCGGCGCGAGGCTGTAGAAACCGTCGAGGCCGACGTCCATGTTCGCGGCCGTCTTGCAGATCGCCCAGTTCACCTCGTAGTTCGTCCCGGCGATCATGTAGTCGCCCTGGGTGATCTCGAGCGCCTTTTTCGCCGCCCCGTCGGGGATGAAGGCGAGCATCAGGTCCATCAGGCTCGTGTCCAGCGAGAGGAACTTGGCGAAGCCGCGCGCGTTGACGGTGCCGGAGCCGTCCACGCTGGCGGGACCGGCGGTCAGCACGGGGATGTAGCCGCTGACCCCGATCGGGGTGGGGTTGACGAGTCCGGCCTGGTAGTTGAGCTTATCGGCCAGCTTCTGGGCGCCACCGTCGGTGATGTCGAAATCGCCGATAAGCTGGTTCGGGGCCGAGGCGTTGAACGCGTGGTAGCCGCTCGCGAAGGGCTTGTCGCTGAAGAAGTACGCGCTGCCGTCGATGCTTCCCTTGATGTCGGCGACCGCTTCGAACGTCGCGCCGAAGGTCGGCGCCGTGGTGTGAAGGTTGCAGTAGGCGGCGCCCGTCGAGAAGTTGATCGTCACCGACTTTCCGGCGGCGGGATAGCGGGGCATATCGAGCGTGACGAGCGCGTTGTAGGTGTAGTCCAGCAGCCCTCCGCTGTATCGGGGCGTGACCTGGATGCCCGCCTTGCCGTTGAGGATCACCTTCGCCTCCGCGCCGAGATAGCCCAGATGCGCGGCGGGAGTCATGAACAGGCCCCAGTTGATCGCGGGGATATCGATGCTGGCCTTGCTGCCGTAGGCTTTATCGAGGGCGATCGTCGGCCCGATCAGGGGCGTGTCGATCGTGCCGATCGCCCCGTCCCCGAGCGCGCTCAGGCCGCTCGCCTTGTACTGCGTGTTGATCGTGTACGTGAACCGGTCGTTGGACTGGGCCGAAGCTTGGGTGACGAGAACGGAGAGCGCCGCGAGCGCGGCGTGGGTGGAGAGGCGAGATCGGTAGCGAGAGGACATCTGAGGCTCCTTCCCCGGCGTTGGGGATCGATGAGGAGTCTGTGGCTTCGCGTTTGGGGAGAAACGCGTAACCGTAAAATGCGAACGCGCGCTTGCGTTTATGCGGAAATTGCGAACGGAAGCGGGACTTGACCTTTCCGCCGCGAGGACTAAAGTCCATACTGGACTCGTGGCGGAGTCAGGGGGAATCGGGCCGTTTATCCGCTCCCAACGGGAACGGACCGGGATTTCGCTCAGTGCGCTCGCCCGAACGTCGGGGATCAGCAAGTCCACCCTGAGCACCTGGGAACGAAGCCTTCGCCAACCCTGTCTTCCCGAACTGGACGCCGTCCTTGGGGCCTTGGCGATCTCCTCCGAAGACCGCGTCGCCGCGCTCGCGCTGATCGACGCCCCTCGGGCGCGGCGGGCGCTCGAGGACGCGTCCAAGGGGTTCCGACCCTCGCTCATGGCGGCGCTTCGGGCTCGCGTCGGACTGGATCAATCCGAGCTTGCCACCCTTCTCGGCGTCCGGCAGAGTTCCGTCTCTCGCTGGGAGCGGGGCGAGAACGAGCCCTCGGAAGAGCTTCTCGGTCGCTTCGCCCAGGTCGCGGGCGCGACCCCGAGCGAGTGGAAGGCGCTCACGCGTCCGGCCCCCTATGGCGAAGGCGCGACGCTGGACGAGCTGGAAGATCGATTCTGGCGGGTCTCCTTCGACGCGCCGATGCCCAAGGACGTCGAGTTTCTGCTCCTTCGCCGCTCCCTGGTCCGGGTCGAGGGCGCGCAGGGCCGCCGCCTCCGGGCGCGGGTCGCGATTCGTCACACGCAGTGCCTCGCCGAGTGCGGCCGCGCCCGCGAGGCCATCTCGGCCGCCCTCGACGCGATCGCGCTCGGGCGCAAGGAAGGGATGGACGACGGCGCCCTCCTGCCGGCGGCCATCGCCGAGGCCGCGGCAACCCGGTCGCCCGATCGCGCCTTGCGGGTCTTGGCCGCGACCTCGGGCGGGGTCGACGATCCCGTGCTCCGCGCCTGGCTCGCGGACGAGCGGGGGCGCCATCTCGTTCGCGCGGGCCACGGCGAGGAAGGCGCCGCCTCGGTGCGGGAAGCGATGGCGATCGCACGCGCGGAGGCCCGACCGAACGAGCAGTACCTGCGCTCGCGCGGGGCCGCCCGAGCGTTCGTGGGCCTCGGGCTGATCGACGAGGCGGCGCGCGCGCTGGAGTTCGCACGCCCTCCCGATCTGGCCCCTACGACGTTGGACCACGTCGTGCGCTACGAGTTCGCGCAGGCGATCCGCGACGAGGAAGCGGCCACGCGGCACTACGCCGAGGCCTTCGCCAGCGCCCAGGAGGAAGGACGGTTGCTCGGGTTTATCCTTACGGGAAGTTCCGAGCCCTCGCCCGAGCCTCCGACCTACGGCGATTCGAGGGCCAGCGACACGGCCTCGTTCCAGTCCTTCGCGTACCCTTCGGCGTAGGCGGCGTCGTACGTCTCGGCTCCGCACCGCTCCCGGAGCGCCGCGAGCGACGCATACAGATCCTCGAGTTCGGCCTCCGGTACGGGAAAGCCCGTGATCTCCCGCACGCGCGCCCGGGCTCCCGCCAGAACGGCGGCACGGCGAAACTCGCCCCGGCGCTCGGCGACCTTCAGCAGCGACGTGAGGCTGAGGGCGAGCGCCCAACGGAGTCGGAGGTCGGACAGGTGCCGCACGACCTCGCGCACGAGCGCGACCGCGTCGTCGTCGTTGCCGCGACTGAGCGCGAGTTGGCCCATCGCGCCCAGAGACATGGTGATCCCGCGAAGATCGCCCCGCTCCCGGCGGATCCGGAGCGCCTGTTCGAAAAGCGCCTCCGCCTCGGGCAGCCGGTCGTCGCGCAGCCGAACGTTGCCCAGGCTGTGCAGACAGGACGCGATGCCGTCGGCGTCGCCGCTTTCCTGCCGAAGCGCGTAGGCCTCCAGGTAGTGCGCCTCCGCCGCCTGGATCTCCCGTCTCCAGAACACGACGTTGCCGAGACCCTGCTCCGCGTCGGCCATCGTCCGAAGATCGTTCGCCCGTCGCCCAAGTTCGAGAATCCTCTCGTACAGGCCGTGCGCGCGGGGATCGAGCCGCAACAGGAGGATGCGCGCCGTCCCGACCATCGCTCGTAGCCGAAACTCGCTTTCGCCGAGGTCGAGGGCCTCAAGGCCGCGCGTCGCGCCCTCGGTCAAGAGGCCTCGGATCTCGCGGTAGGTCGCGAGATCCGCCACGAGCTTCTGGGCGGGACCGACGGCGCGGGTCCGGAGGAGGAACGCGCCCGCCGCGCGAAGATTGTCGTACTCCCCCTCGATGCGGCGTACGGCCTCGATCTGTCCCGCCCCGGCCAGATCCCGCGCCGGTCCCGCCGCCCACTCGGCGTACCAGCGCGCGTGCGCGCCTCGGACGCGCGCCGCTTCGTCCGCCTGCTCGGCCCGGCGCCAGACGGACTGCCGAACCGTGTCCAACAGTCGGAAGCGTCCTTCGCTCTCGTCGGCGACGATGAGCGCCTCCGCGGCCAAGCCTCTTAGGACGCTCGTCAGTTCGCCCGCGTCGACGCTCGGATGGGCCGTTCCCAAAACAGCCTCGATCGCCGAGGGATCCCACCCTCCGACGAAAACGCCGCACGTCCGAAGAACGGTGCGCTGGACCGGATCGAGCTGATCGTAGCTCCACTCGATCAGGTCGTCGAGCGCTTCCGAGGCGCGATGGCCTTGCCGCGAGCGAAGGGACGCGGCGACCTGTTCCACCGTCGTCGACGAGGCGCGGGCCGCCACGATCTCCAACGCGAGCGGCGACCCTTCGACCGCGCGGCACACCTGAGCCACGGCTGAGGAGTTGGACGTCGTCAGGGTGAAGTCGGAATGGGCGGCTAAGCGGTCGACGAAAAGCCGGACCGAGTCCCAGCGGTCGAGGCTCGTCGGGTTCGCCGCCGCGTCCGCCGCGGGCGTGGCGAGCCCTTCGACGGGGTAGAGCGTCTCGCCGTCGGCCCCGAGCGGCACTCGGCTCGTCGCGAGAACGGTGACCCCCGGACACGCCCGCAGCAGATCTTCCGCGAGGCGCGCGGCTTCCGCGCGGACGCGCTCGCAGTTGTCGAGAACGATCAGCATCCGTCGCTCGCCGATGCCCGCCGCGAGACTCGTCTCGATCGGCAGTCCCGGCAGCTCGCGGACGTCGAGGGCGTCCGCGAGCTGCTCGGCGAGTGAGGCGTCGTTCCGATCTCCCGCGAATTCGACCGGCCATACGCCGTCCCGGTAGCGCGCCCGCGCCGCCTGTCCGACGTTCAGCGCCAAGCGCGTCTTTCCACGCCCCCCCTCGCCGACCAGGGTCACCAGACGGGAACGGGAAAGCGCTTCGAGAACGGTCGTGATCGCCTCGTCCCGACCGATCAGAGCGGTCTTCGTTCTCTCCGCGAGAAGAGCGATCCCGTGGGCCCCTGTGATCACGGCTTAACCTCCACTCTCCTTTCGCTTCCCGAGAAGGCGCCCCTCGACCTCGGTCTCTCATCTTAACAGAAGCCGCGGAAAGGCTTCGCCTTAAGAGGGAAGATCGCCGAACAAGGGCTCTAAAAAGTCCGGTCCTCGCCGTACCGGATCCCTCTTGGGGACGCAGGACGGTCCGTCCTGGCTTTCTGGAAAGCCTAACGACGAGAGACGACGATCTTGCCGCCGGCGAACCCGTACTTGAGTCCCGTCGCGTTGCAGACCTGGTCGAGCGCCGAGCGGAGCGGAACGCTCTTGAACGTGGCGTCGACGCGGTAGGCGGGGACCTTGTCCAGGCTGATCCCGACGTCCGCCTGCTTGCCGAAGGAGGCGAACACGGTCGCCAGCGGGGCGCGGCTGAGATTCGTCGTCACGCGGCGCGCGAGGATCGTCGCGGGGCTCGGACGCTTCGAGGCCGCCGCCGTCTCCGGCTTGGGAAGGGTGGCTTCAGGCTTCGGTGGGTTCGCGAGGGAGACGAGGACGACCCCGTTCTTGTCCTGGACGACGAGGCCCGCCTGCTGGGTCACGATCTCCAGGGCTTGGTCGTAGGGCAGACCGTTGAACCGCATGTAGAGCGTGCCCCGAATGTTGGCGTCGAGGGCGAAGGGCTTGTGGGCCTGACCGAAGAGGGAGGCCAGCGTCTCCCGGATATCCTGCCCGCGCGCGTCCAAGCTGACCGTCGTCGCGCGGTGGACGACGGAGGGGAGCAGGAGCAGGGCGGCGAGAAAGGGGTTCACGGGTTGATCGGCTTACCGTCGGGACCGTACACCCGGACGGCGGGCGCCTTCTTCGCGGGGGCGGGGGGAGAAACGGCCTTTCGGACCGGTACGCTCCGACGGACGACCGGGCGCGGCGCCGAACGTCGAACCGCGACGGGACGGGGTTTCGCCACGCTCACCGGCTTCGGAGCGACAGGCTTCTGAACGACGGGTTTGGGCCTGACCGCGGGCCTCGCCGTTTGCGGCTGACTCGCCTGGGGTCGAGGCGCCGGTTCGGGCGTCGTGGTCTCGGACGTCGGGACGGGGGCCGGGGTCTTCGGTTTAGACCCCGGAGGAAGCGGCATGGGAGTGCTGGGGGCGACGATCCCGGTCGGTTCCGCCGAAGTGGCGTCCGGTCTGGGCGAAAATGGCAGGTTCGGGGCAGGTTCGGTGGCGGCCCTTGCGTCCGAGGTCGTTTCCGACGTGCTGGCGATCGGCTGGGTCCTGGCGGAGAACGAGCCGCTCGCGAACCGCTGGGGAGCGAAGGTATCGGCGGCCTTTCCGCCCAGCGCGCCCTGGCCGCCGTTCCCCTTGGTCAGGTAGCTCATCGCGATGAGCACCACCGCGAGAACGGCGGTGAGCGCGAGCGGCTTGCCCATCAGGGGCTTCATCGTCGGCCCGGATCGTTTCGTCTCCTTCGCGACGGAGGGCTCCTCCAAGGCGGCGGGCACACCCGCCGTCGCCACCGGCTTGGCGTAGCGGGGGGCGGAGACGCGGCTCTTCGGAGCCTCGTCCTCCTCGGAGGTGGAACGGGCGCGCAGGGCGGCGACGAGCGGATTCTCCCGGGGCGCGGCCTTGGGGGCTTGGGACGGCATCGAAACCACCGCGTGGGTCGGTGCGGAGCCATCGAGCTGATCGATCAGGGCGGCCCGCCGCTCCGCGACGAGCGCCTTGCACGAAGGGCATTCGTCAAGGTGCTCCTCCAAGCCTCGCATCGCCTGGGGCGAGAGCACGCCACCGCTCAGGTAGCGACCGATCTGGCCGCGCGCGATCTGACACTCGAAGTTGGAAACCGGCATCCTTGGACTCGCTGGAACGATGTGTAAGCGCCCCGATAGGAACAATCGGCAGACGTCGTTCCTTTCCTTAGGGTTTCCAGGCGGCTTTATGTCGTGAGATTTCTACTTCGTCCCGTGGGGCTCCATAACCGTCGCCCGCACCGCCGCTCCCTCGCGGTAGAAGGCGACCGCGAGGGGCCGCTCGCCGTGCCGCCCGAGGTCGCGCCGCCAGCGGTCGAGGTCCTGCCCCGCCCCGCGCTGCTTGAGGACGGGAGCGGCGGCTTCCATCGCTTTGAGGGTCCCCTTCAGTCGCTTGGGCGCGACGTCGTCCAGAATCCGGTAGGGACGAAGCCAGGGCGACTCGGTGCGCGGGCCGACGAGGTAGCCCGGAGCGTCGCCCAGGCTCGCGAGTCCGAAGCCGCCGAGGGCGTGGGCGCGAACGGCGGCCGGATCGGCGTCGTGCAGCCAGCCTTCCGCTAGGCCACGACTTCCAACCGGGATTTCGCCTCGCAACGGCGTCAGACCCGGACGGACCGCCCAAACCCCCGCCTCGACATCGCCGCCCAGCACGAGCGCTTCGCGGCACTCGCCGCCGAAGGAGACGAACTCCACGCGCGGCCCAAGGCGACGGAGCGTCTCGTCGGGGAGCATCGGCGTGAGCTTCATCGTCCACCGCACGCAGCCGCCCGCCGCGTCGGCCACCTCGAACGGGTTGGGGGAAAAGTCGTCGGGATCGAGCGTCCGCCGCCCCTCGACTCGCCGCGCGGGATCGGCTAGGACGTAAGGCGCGCCCTCCGCGCGCAGCCACGCCAGTCCGTCCGCCTCGCGCACCTCGCCGGAAAGCCCTAGGACATCCAGGTTCCACCGAGCGTAGGCCGCGCGTTCGGGATCGAGCTCGAAGCCGAGGGCCGGGCCGCGGGCCGCGAGGGCGAGCAGATCGCCGCCGATCCCGCAGGTCAGGTCCGCGACGAGGGTTCCGGCGGGAAAGAGGGAGGCGTGGTAGGCGGCCAGCTCGACGTGGGTCGCCTGTTCGAGGGCCTCGCGGACGAAGAGCATCCGCTCCGCGTGGGGAAACCGTCCCCGTGCGCGCTCGCGCAGGGCCCATTGCCCGAACGCCCAGCGCGCCGCCGCCTCGTCCGTCTCCCGCGCGACCCTCTGGAGGTGGGCGGGAGTGGGATCGAGACCGGCGGCGCGTTCGAGGGCGGTGAGAGCGTTGGGGAGCAGGGCGATGACGGGATCAGGCTACCTTCGCGGCCTGATCCGTTCGTCGCCGTGATCCTCTAGGCGGCCAGCCGCAGGTGGCTTCGCCGCGCCGAAGGGGCGGGAGCCTCGTCCACCTGGAATCGCGACATCATCGCGTCGAGCGCCTCGCTCATGGAGTTCAGTTCCTGGGCGGAGGCGGCGATCTCCTGGATCGTCGCGCTCAGCTCCTCGGCGCCCGCCGCCGTCTCCTCGGAGAAGGCGGCGACGCTGGTGATCGAGCCGGCGACGGTCTGGCTCGCGTCGTCCATCGCCTCGCTGGTCTCGACCGCGTGGGCGGCCAGGACGACGGAGCGGCCCACCGCGTCGTTGACCGACCGGCTCCGGTGGGCGACCTCCTCGGTGCGGATGGTGACCGCCTTGGCCGCCTCGACGATCTGCGCCAGAGCGCTGCCCGCCGCCTCGGTGGCGGTCGCGCTCTGGGCGACCTCGTCGCTCGTCGCCTCGATGGCGGAGACGGTCAGGGCGACCTGCGCGCTGACCGCGCTCACCAGCTCGGATATCTCGCGGGTCGCGGCGCCCGCGCCCTCGGCCAGCTTGCGGACCTCGTCGGCGACGACCGCGAAGCCGCGCCCGTGCTCGCCCGCCCGCGCCGCCTCGATGGCCGCGTTGAGGGCCAGGAGGTTCGTCTGCTCGGCGATGGTCTCGATCGTCTTCACGATCGTGCCGATCTGGCGCCCCTTGGCGTCCAGCTCCGTCACCTTGGCGCTGCTCGTCTCCACCTGCGCCCGGACCCGGCCCATCGCCTGGATCGTCTGGGCCACCGCGCGGTTGCCCGCCTCGGCGATGGAGGCCATGTTCTGCGCGCTCGTCGCCACGCCTTCGATCGCTCGGCTCGCTCCCGCCAGGTCTTGGCTCGCCGCCTCCAGGCCCTGGGCGCTGTCGGCGGAACCCGTGCGGATCTCGCCCACCTTAGCGGTCAGGCCATCCATGATCCCGCTCGCGTCGGTCGCGCTCATGGCGAGCTTCTCGCTCGCCTGGGCGATCTCGCCGCTGGCGGTGCCGCCCTGCTCGGTGGCGGCGGCAAGGCCCGCGCTCGTCTCCTGAACCTGCCGCGCGGCGGCGGCCACCTCGCCGACGGTGTTTCCGAGTTCCCGACGGGCCGTGTTGTAGGACACGATGGCCCCCTGCATCTGGGCCAGCATCCCGTTGAACAGCGTGCTGATCTGACCGATCTCGTCTTTGCCGGGGTTGGGCACCGGCGTCGTGACGGGCACGACCTCATAGGTCAGGTCGGCGTTCGCCAGCGCTCCGAGCCCCTTATCGAGACCCGGAACGCAGTTCTGCGAGAGGGATATCAGACGCGGCATCAGCTCGCCGAGGGGGCGTTTGATCGACCGGGCGATCGCGATCGCGAGACCGGTCCCGATCGCGGCGGCGACCAGTCCCAAGGCGACCGCCTGCGTCTGCGCCGAGGCGATTTCGGCGAGGGCGGCCTGCTTCGCCGCCGGACTGGCGGCGTTCTTGAGCGCGACGGCGCCGATCTGCTGCACGCTGAGGACCGCGTTCGCCCCCGCGATGGCGGAGGCGAGAACGCTGAGGCCGAACCCGAGACCGAGTTTCTTGGCGATTCCTAGATTGTTGAAGGCGTCCATGGTTCCACGGCTCTCGCGTCGCGAGAGTTTGTAGACCTTTTTTCGGTCTTCCTCCTCCCTTTCCTTACCGCTCGCAGGGCGAGCGTCGGTAAGGAACCCTTGAACCGCAATGTTCCGTGTCGCCGCAAGGGTGTCCTCGAAAGAAGCGCCGTTAAACCTAGGCCGCAATACGGAGGTGACTTCGCCCCCGCGCCGGGGACGCTTGGGTCGGGCTCTCCACGACGAACCGGGCGACCAGCCTGTCCAGCGCTTCACTCATGGAGCTCAGCTCTTGGGCGGAGGCGGCGATCTCCTCGATCGTCGCGCTCAACTCCTGGGCGCCCGCCGCCGTCTCTTCCGAGATCGCGGCGACGTTCGTGATCGAGCCCGCGACGAGCTGGCTCGACTCGCTCATCGCTTCGCTGGCCCGCTCCGCCTTCTCTGCGGAGTCGGCGGCGCTCTCGACCGCTATGCGAACGGCCTGGCTGCCTTGGGCGACCTCCTTGACCCGCTGGGCGACCGTCTGCGCCGACGCTACGATCTCGCTGAGGGCCACGCCGGACTCCTCGGTGGCCTTCGCGCTCTGCTCGACCTCGCCGTGGGTCGCCTCGATCGCCCGGACGGTCTCGCTCACGTTCGCGCTGACCGCCTCGACGAGTTGCGCGATCTCTCGGGTCGAGACCGCCGACTGCTCCGCGAGCTTGCGGACCTCATCGGCGACGACCGCGAAGCCGCGCCCGTGCTCGCCCGCCCGCGCCGCCTCGATGGCCGCGTTGAGGGCCAGGAGGTTCGTCTGCTCGGCGATCGTCTCGATCGCCTTCACGATCTGCCCGATCTGACGGCCCTTTGCGTCCAGCTCCGTCACCTTCTCGCTGCTGGTCTCGACCTGACTGCGAACGCGTCCCATGGCTTCGATGGTGCGGACCACCGCCCGGTTGCCGATCTCCGCCGCCTGGGCCATGCCCTGCGCGCTCTGGGCCACGTTCTCGATCACCGCGTTCGCGCCGGTGAGATCGCTTTTCGCCGAGCCCAGACGGTGGGCGCTGTCGAGCGCGCCCTCGCGAATCTCCGTGATCGCGGCGACGAGTCCCTCGACGGTGCCGCTCGAATCGGTGGCGCTCATGGCGAGCTTCTCGCTCGCCTGGGCGATCTCGCCGCTGGCGGTGCCACCCTGCTGGGCCGCCGCCGCGAGGCTGCCGCTCGTCTCGCGCACCTGGCTCGCCGAGGCTGCGATCTCCTGGACCAGATGGCCGAGCTCGTGGCGTGCCGAGTTGTACGAGCCGATCGAAGCCTGAAGCTGGGCCAGCATCGTGTTGAAGGTCTCGGTCATCTGGCCGACCTCGTCCTTGGCGGGATTGGGCACCGGCGTGGTGACCGGAATCACCTCGTGGGTCAGGTCGGCCTGGGCCATCGCGTCGAGACCCTTGGCGAGCCCCGCCACGCAGTGCGAGGAGACCGACCGGAACCGGTCGGAAAGCGCGAGGATCGGACCCTTGATGGCGCGCGTGATCCACACCGCGAACGCCAGGGCCAAGCCCGCCGCCAGAACGGCCATCACGACGACGCTGGCGCGGGCCGACGCCAGTTCGGTGAAGGCGGCCTTCTTGGAAGCCTGCGCCTCGTGGGTCGTCGCGTCTCGAAGCTCGGCGATGGCAGGGGTGAGCCCTTCGTTGAAGGGCCTGCTCGTGTTGTCCTCGACGAGCCGGAAGCCCTTGTCGGTGGTGGCGTTCCCATACTGGCCGATCAGGCGGTCGTTAAGGGCGCTGTACTCGCTCCAGATCTTCTTGACCTTGTCGCGCGCCGCGATCAGTTCGGCGTGCTGGGGACCGTCGATCTTGGCGAGTCGTCCGAGGCCCGCTTCCACGTCGGAACGCGCCTTCGAGAGCTTCTTGACCAGATCGGCGTTCTTCACGGGATCGGTCTCGCCCGCGATGCGGTACTGGCGGATTCGGTAAACCCGAATCCCGGCGTCGACGTCGCCCGCCGCTTTCGTCGCGTCCATGGCGTCGTCGGCGACGGCGACCAGAGATCTGCCCATCGCGTTGAAGCCCGACAGGGCCTTCACGCTACCGGCGGCGGAGAGAAGGATGCAGAGACCGAAACCGAAGCCGAGCTTCTTGGCGATCCCAAGGTTGTGAAACGCATTCATGGAGATTCATCGGTGCCTCACCCGTCTTACGGGCGGCGATCCATGACCTGCTTGTCGGTACTCGCTGAGATTCTTTGAAGTGACGAAAGTAGCCACTAGGAGGGTCAAACGTGCGATGACGCAAGATTCTATGTCGCTAATAACGGTAGGTCGAAGAGCGATCGAGAGAACGAGGCGGGGGCGGAAGGTCGATCGACCTTCCGCCCCCGCCCGGAGAACCGTGGCTTTCGTGGCCTACGCCGCCAGGCGCAGGTGGTTCCGACCGGACGCCTCGGCCTCCGCCTTCGCGGCGGCGGCGACGCCCCGCTTCTCCGTCTTGAACTTGGCGACCAACTGGTCGAGCGACTCGCTCATCGCGCTCAGTTCCTGGGCGGAGGCGGCGATCTCCTGGATCGTCGCGCTCAGCTCCTCGGCGCCCGCCGCCGTCTCCTCGCTCACCGCCGCGACGCTCGAGATGCCGAGACCGACCTGGCCGCTGGCGCCCTCCATCGTCACGCAGACCTCGCGGCTGCGCATGGCGACGTTCACGGCGCTCTCCGCCACGGACTGCGCCACCGCCACGATCTGGCCCAGCGCGCTGCCGGCGGCGTTCGTGGCCTCCGTGCTCAGCTCCACCTCCTGGCTCGTCGCCTGGATCGCGGAGACCGTCTCCCGGACGCCCGAACTGACCCCCTCGACGAGGGCCGCGATCTCGCGGGTCGAGACCGCCGACTGCTCGGCGAGCTTGCGGACCTCGTCCGCGACGACCGCGAAGCCCCGCCCGTGCTCTCCGGCGCGGGCCGCCTCGATCGCCGCGTTGAGGGCGAGAAGGTTCGTCTGCTCGGCGATGTTCTCGATCGTCTTGATGATCGCACCGATCTGGTGGCCCTTGGCGTCCAGCTCGGTCACCTTCACGCTGCTCGTCTCGACCTGGGCACGCACCCGGCCCATGGCGTGGATCGTGCGGTCGACGGCGCCGTTGCCCTCCTGGGCGACGGCGGCCATGTTGCGGGCGTCCGCCGCCATGGCGTCGATCGACGCGTTGGCCCGGCCCAGCTCGCCGATCGCCGCCGCGAGGGACTCGACGGTGCCGCTGGTCTCGGTGGCGCTGCGGGCGAGCTTCTCGCTCGCCTGGGCGATCTCGCCGCTGGCGTTGCCGCCCTCGTGGGTCGCCCGGGCCAGCTCGTTGCTCGTCTCCTGGACGTGGGTCGCCGACTGGGCGACCTCAAGGATGATCCGGCTCAGGTCGACGCGCGCCTTGTTGTAGGAGCCGATCGACTCCTGGAGGTGGTTGAGCGTCCGGTTGAACGTCTCGCTCATCTGGCCCACCTCGTCCTTGCCGAAGATCGGGACCGGCGTCGTGACCGGAACGACCTCGCGGGTCAGAACGGCGCCGGAGATGGCCTCAAGGCCCTCGGAAAGGTTCTTCACGCAGTTGTCGGTCACCGAATTCAGCCGGTCGGAAAGCTCCTTGATCGGTCGCTTCAGCGAGCGCGTCGTCAGAGCGGCGAGTCCGATTCCGGCCAAGGCGCAGGCGAGCGTCAGGCCGATCAGTTCCACACGCAGAGCGGCGACCGCCTTCGTCGCGGCGGCCCGGTCGGCCTCGACGTTCTTGACCGCCTCTTCGCGCAAGGCCTTGACCTGGGGCTGGTACTGGCCCTTGAAGATCGCGCTGCTGGGCTTGTCGAAGAGGGCGAAGGCGGCGCTCGGCGTCGCTTTCGCGAGCTGCGGCATCAGTTCGTCGTTCTGAGCCTTGTACTCCTTCCACGACTCGCCCAGGGCCTCGACCGCCCGGCTCGTCGAGGACGAGCCGCCGTTGAGCAGCTTGGACATCGCCTCGAAGCCCTTGTCGGCCTGGGCGGCGATCTCGTCGAGGTCGCGCCTCAGGCGATCCCGGTCGATGGAATTGCTCGTACCGATGTATCGGTACTGGCGGATGCGGTACTGGCGCGCGGCGCCGTCGAAGTCGCCCAAGCTGTCGAGCGCGCTCACTGAACCGCCCGCCATGGCGTTGATCTCGCCGTTGGTGTGGTTGAGGCCGTTCACCGCCAGCGTCGTGATGGTGCCGGTGAGAAGAATGCAGAGGCCGAAGCCCAAGCCGAGCTTCTTTGCGATCCGTAAGTTGTAGAACCAGGTCATGCGGTGTTCCCGGCGTCCCGACCCAAAGGCGAGGACGGCGCTTAACCTAGGCTATCGGTAGTAGTGACAGGATTCTCAAGGCCCTATCGCCACGCCCGCAATTTACGTCAAGGTCGGCTTAGAGCGCGCACAGGGACGAGCCCGACCGAACGCTGTGCGGGCGTCTCGCGGGCGAGATCCCCCAGGCTACGTCCAGCGGGGTTCAGAAGCTATAGCCCCATTGGACGTAGCCCCAGACCTGGTCCTTCGTCGCCGAGCCGGTGAAGGACCGCACGAAGCGACCGGGGACGAAAAGGCCGATCCCCGCCCGCAACGACTGGTGGACGTTGAGCTTCCGGCTCATGTCGACGTCGTACTCGTCGCCCAGATCGCGGCCCCGCGAGCCGGTGGGATCGACGAACTTTCCGTTCTGCCGCCCGTTGGAGGCGTACCAGGCGTCGCGCGCCGAATCGAGCGCGAGGCCGTGGTACTGGAGCTTGAAGGAGGTCGCCTTGTCGGGTTCGTAACGCACCCAGAGGCCGAAGTCCCGGACGTTCTTCCACCCGGTCTGGTCGATCAGGCCGTGGCGGTCGTGGCCGCTGGGATAGAGCTGGTCGAAGGTGTTCGTCGTGTCGCCGTGGCCGCCGCCGCTCGCCACGCTACCCTGGACCGAGAGCGACAGCTTGGGCGCGATCGGCGCCGTGACGATCGCGTCGAAGGCCCCCGCGAGCTTCCGTCTGCCGTCACGGTGGCCGATCTGCCCGGCGACCTCGGCGTCGAAGGCGATCTTTCCGAACTTCGCGCGGACGAGCTGGCTGACCGTCAGCTCGTCGAGCTTGCTTCCCCGTTCGTCGTGCTTGTAGATCGCCAGCGTCTGGTTCGTGCCCTCCGTGTAGGCGGCGCCCACGAGCCGCACCGTGTCGTCGGGAAGCGGGTTGACGCCTATCTTCACGGCGAAGGCGTCGAACCGCCCGAGGCCGTAGCGCGCCCCGTCCCAGGCCATCGAGACGTTGTTCCACTCCGCGCTGCCGAGGAGTCGGTCGCTCCCGTAGCGGATGCGCTGACGACCGAAGGTGAGCGTTCCGGGGCCGACCTCCGTCTGCCCGAAGGCGAGGAGGACGTCGCTGCGCCAGAGCGCGAGGTTGGCCACGTCGGCCCACTCCTCGTCGTGCGCGTACTGGTACGCGAACTGCCCCTTGACCTTTCCGGCGGTGAAGCCCGCGCCGATCCGGGCTCGGCTGAAGAGGTCGTTCCTTCCGTCGCTCTGGGCCCCGGAGAAGTCGCGGTCGGTGCGCCGCTCGAAGCGGGCGCGCAGCTCGAGGATCGGCTTCCAGTCGAACGAAGGCAAGGCGAAGAGAGGCATGTTTTTTCTACCGGCTTTCGGGGCCGACCCTATAGGGTCGGGAGGAGAGGCGCTCGCGCCTTCCTGGGA
Organism: uncultured Fimbriimonas sp.; assembly: GCA_964516175.1. Lineage (GTDB taxonomy): Bacteria > Armatimonadota > Fimbriimonadia > Fimbriimonadales > Fimbriimonadaceae > Fimbriimonas. The sequence goes on from CAZEWR010000006.1 coordinate 36,546, forward strand.
GGATTGCTGGCTCAGGTTCTGCGCCGCTAGGCGGCCATCATCCGGTCGATGAGCCGCGTCCAGCGGGCCTCGTCGAGCCGGCCGATCTGGACGATCGTAAAGCCTGCCCGGTAGCAACCGTCCTGGTTGATCCGGCAGTTCATGACCTTGACCTTGGCGCGGATCTGCTCCGCGTCCTTCAGGATGCACATGTCCATCAGGACGCCCATGCCGATGGGCCGCTCGACGATGCCCCCGAGCCCGCCCGGAGAGATGTCCATCACGAGGAGGTCGACCGTGTTGACGCCCTCGGTGAGCTTTCCGTCGACGCCTTCCGCCTTGATCCGGATCGTCGTGTCGGACGGCTCGTACGTCAGGGCGTTCGTGAAGTAGACCGTGACGTCCTGACCGGCCTGGCTCGCCACGACGCCCTCGAAGCGGGCCGACACGCCGTCCCCGCTGCACTCCCCGTTCAGGCGTTCCCCCACCTGGAGCGAGGTGTAGGCGTTCAGGCGGATCACCACCAGATGTTGCTCGAGCTTCTTGACCCAACCGGCCATCGCGACGTCCCCGTCCGGTCGGTAGACGCGCGAACGGACGTTGCGAAAGGTCTTGATCCTGAGCAGCACTCCTTTTTCTATCGGCGGCGGCGCGGGAAAACCGTAGCCTGAGAGAGGTTTAGGTTTTGTGGAGAGTCGCGCACGAGGGGACCACGAGAACCGGCAAAGATCCTAGGGGGCGAGCGTTCCCTGTACGATCGCCAGCGCCCGCTCCGCCACCTCCTGCGGCCCCTGGGTCGCGTCGAGGAGGCGGAAGCGCCCGGGTTCGCCGTCGGCGAGGTCGAGAAAGCCTTGACGTACCCGTTGGTGGAACGACAGCGGCAAGGCGTCCATTCGGTCGGGATTCTGGAGCCGCGCGAGGCCGACCTCGGCGGGAAGGTCGAACAGGACCGTGAGGTCCGGCACGATCCCGCCCGTGGCGAAGGCGTTGCCCGCCTTCACGAACGTCGGATCGAGGCCGCGCGCGACGCCCTGGTACACGAAGGTCGAATCGGCGTGACGGTCGCACAGGACGATCTCGCCGCGCGCGAGGGCGGGACGAACGATCTCGGCGACGTGCTGGGCACGGTCCGCCAGGAACAGGAGCAGCTCGGCGCGAGGCTCGAGGTCGCCGCCATGGAGAAGGATCGCCCGGATCGCCTTGCCGACCTCGCCCGAACCCGGCTCTCGGGTCTCCACGACCCGTCGCCCCGTCGCCCGGAGCCCCGCCGCGACCGCCCGGAGCGCCGTGCTTTTCCCCGCCCCTTCGGGCCCCTCGAACGTGACGAACACGGGAGAGAGGATACAGGGAAAAAGGAAGGGGACATGGGAAACGAGCCTAGGAACGGGACCGGGGGCGGGCCTTGGACGACCCTGTCTCCTACTTCCGGTTCCCGATCAGCTTCACGTTCGCCTCGCGGGCTCGCGTCACCAGATCCCACTTGGGGCGGTCGTTCAAGTCCACGAAGCCGAACGCGTAGTGTTCGCCCTGGGCCGCCTGCATCCCCTTGCCGGGGCCGCGCCCGGTGATCGGTTCGTCGCGGTACTGGAACCAGAGCGCGCCGACGCAGTAGGGATCTCGCGCGGCGGCGAGAACCGTCTGCGCGTACTTCCGGCCGGAATCGGCGTCGGTCTCCACGAAGACGCTGTAACGGCCGTAGCCTCGCGTCCCCCCGTACCAAGCCGGATAGGCGAACTCGCCCAGAAAGGTCGGCTTGTCGGTCCGCTTCTGCCGCGCCTCCATGCCCGCGTAGGCGTCGCTGTAGCGGTCGTAGCCGACGACGTCGCAGTAGGGCGCGGCGAGGTCCCAGTCGTATTCGTTCTGCCACCAGCCGATGGAGATCCAGAAGCCGAAGTACAGATGGTTCGGGTCGATCGCCTTGACCGTGTCGTACAGGAATCGGTAGTAGGCCGCCGCGTACTTGCGCCGCGCCGCCTCGGGCTCGAGTCCCTTGAGGGCCGTCTTCGCGGGCGAATCGGGAAGCCGGGCGATCTCGTCGAGGGTGACGATCTCGTCGTACTCGTTGCCGATGGAGGCGCCGACGACCCACGGGTCGGCCTTGAGGGGCGCGAGCTGCCGCTCCAGGCTCGCCCGCGCCGCCGCGCGGGCCTTGGCGTCGAACGGATCGAGGTGACGTCCGAGCTTCGGCCAGTCGGCGGAAAGGACCACCACGCGCGGAACCCCCGCGACCGGCTCCGACCACTTGCCCATGCCGCTGAAGCCCCACTGGGCGAGGCGCGTCCTCATCGAGGCGGCCGCCTTCGCCGGCCAGCCTTCGCCGTACTTGCGGCTCAGGCTCCAGCCGATGGGGGTGAAGTAGTCGGCGTCGTCGCTCCAGGAGCCGTGGGCCCAGAGGTCGCCCTTCGGGGGCAGGGCGGCGAACAGGTCTTCCCGCCCGGTGGTCGGCGTCATGTCCCACCTGGGTGCGGGAACGGTGCAGAGGCCGGTGTAGAAGAGGGGATTGCCCGACGGCGAGACGAGCGACCACTTGCCTCCGCGCTTCACGACCCGGTAGAAGCCCGTCGCCTTCTCGTGCTTGGCGGCGCCCTTCACCCCGCCGTACGGGTCGAGGCGAGGATCGCGCTTCCAGGTCGCGGCGCGCCGCGCCTCGTCGGCGATCGCGGCGCGCAGGTCGGCGTCGGAGCGGACGGGGTTCGGCGGCTCCGCCCCGACCGCTTGGCCGTAGGCGTCGATCATGCCCTTCCTCAGCGTGGGCGGCGGGGTGATCGCGACGTGGATCGCGACGTCCGCCGTCGTCAGCGCGGGCGACTCGATCCGCGTCTCCAAAGGACGTTCGAACGCCTCCATCGCGGCGGGCGGGAAGCCTCCCGCCCGCGATCCGATCCGGTACGCGCCCCGCGCGAGTCGGTAGGTCGTGGGCGCGAGCGCCCACTCGGGAAAGCGGCCCACGACGATCGGCGCCGCCTGCGGGGCGGGCGCGGCGTCGATCCGCCCGACCTCCTTGCCGTCGATGCTCAGGGTCGAGCCGTCCGCACCGACGTGCGCCCGGACGTCGAGGCTCTGCCCGATCCGAAAGCCCTTGGCTTCGGCGAACCGCCACTGCGTCGAGTCGCCCACCGCCAGGATCAGCCGGAGCGATTCGACGCCGAGCGGCGCGCCGTCCGGCCCCTGGTTCTCGAGGGCGACGTACCAGCCCTTCTTCGCCCCGAAGTCCGACTGGTCGAAGAGGATGAGGCGGTTGTCGGCAAAGGCCAGCAGCGTCAACGGCGACAGCATGGGCGAAGGATAGCAGGGAAGAGGGGATGGGACGCCGGAGATGAGGGAGCCGAATCGAACGAAGGACGAGAACGTGCTTGGCGGATGGCGCCGTTGAGGCTCGATGCTCCCACTTGGCCTTTGGGAGGAGAGTCGCTCGCCGTCTCGGCTCACGAGGAGCGGACTGGGCCGTGAGCCGGGGCCCGTTCGTGATCGTGACCGTGACCTTGCCGCGCCAACGTCGGCTTCGTTTCGCTGGCGCGATCCAGCCCCCCAAAGCGGCCGTCGGTCACCGAATAGGCCAGACCTCGATCCCGAAGCCGTACGCCTCGCCGAGGATCGCGGCGGGGTGCAAGGAGGCGATGGCGACGGCCTCGTCCATGTCCTCCGCCTCGACGACGAAGTAGCTTCCGAGGACCTCCCGCGTCTCCGCGAACGGACCGTCCGTCACCATGGGCTTGCCGCCACGCGGACGGATCGAGCGGGCAGGCCCCTGCAGAGCCTCCTCCGCGCACACCTTGCCGGTCGCCCGGAAGAGGACGCACTGCGCGGCGCAGGCCTCCAGGATGGCGCGCTTCTCCTCCTCGGGGACGCGGTCGAAGGCGGGGGCGTCGAGATAGCCAAGGCACAGAAAGGTCTTCATTCGTCTCTCGATGAATGGTCGCTCGCGGCGCAGGCGGATCGACGTTCCGCGCGAGAAAAGTTCGCCGCGAAGCTCACGTCCCGCCGGACGAGCCGCGAGGATCCTGCGGACCGCCCGCAGTGGCGAGACCTCGCAAAAGGTTCTTCCCCCTCTCGAACCGCCTCCCATAGTCCCTTTTACGTTGGTCGTCCGCTCGCAGGGTCGTTCAGGATCTCGCCTGCGCGGTGAAGAAGGACGGCGCGCTCGGCGGTCAGCGAACCGAGCCGGTTCGGCTGAAGCTTCACGGAGGCCGCGAGGGAGTTCGAGGGGAGCCAAGGGTATGAGCGCCAAAAGGAAGCTCGTTCTTCCCTCCGCCCTGCTTCTCCCATCCTCTTTCCTGTAACCTAACGCCCGATGCTCGGTCAGCACATGGAGCGGGAGATCCGCGAACAGCCCTCGGTCTTACGAAGCGCGGCCTACGCGGAGGCCCTGGCGCCGCTCAGGGGACGCCCGTTCGACATGGTCCTGCTGGCGGCGCGCGGGTCGAGCGACCACGCGGCCCTCTTCGCCCGCTATCTGATCGAGGTCCACCTGGGCATCCCGGTCAGCCTCGCCGCTCCGTCGGTGCTGACCCGCTTCGGGACGCGCGTCCGGTACCGGAACTGCCTCGGCGTGGGGATCTCCCAGTCCGGCGCGGCCCCCGACATCGCCGAGGTGCTGGGCGCCCTCCGGGCCGACGGCCATCCGACCGTGGGCGTGACGAACACCGAAGGCTCCCGCCTCGCGACGGAGACGGACGTCCCCGTGCTGCTCGGGGCGGGTCTCGAGCGGGCGCTCGCGGCGACGAAGACCTACACCGCCTCGCTCCTCGCGATGCTGGAGCTGGTCCGTGCCCTCGGGGCGGCGCTCGGCGAGAGTCAGCTCCCCGACGACGCCTGGATCGAGCGGTGCGAAACGGCGGCCGTCGCCGCGAGCGGGGCGGTGATGCGGAGCGCGCCCGTCTTCGCCCTCGGACGGGGCTACGGCTTCGCGACGGCGCACGAGACGGCCCTGAAGCTGATGGAGTGCGCCCTCGTGCCCTGCAAGGCCTACTCCACCGCCGATTTCGAGCACGGCCCCAAGGCCCTCGCGGGCCACGGCAGCGCCGCCCTCTCCTTCGAGGGCGAGCGGCCCGGCCTCGCGGAGCAGGGCTGCGAGATCGTCGCCGCCCCCGTGCCGGAGGGCGTGGCCGACGAGTACCGCCCGCTCTGGGACGCCCCCTTCGCCCAGTGGACCGCCCTCCATGCCGCCCGCGCCAAGGGACTCGACCCCGACGCCGCGCGGCACCTGAGCAAGGTGACCCAAACCCGTTAGAGGGCCGAATCCCTGAGGCTTAAGGGGGCGGCGAACCGTCCCCGGTTGAATTCGCCCGCCGTCATCGGCCATAATAACCGTTGCTGTCCCCCGTTTCGTGGCTCCGACGGCTTGTGAGAACCCTATGGCGAAGAAGAGCGAAGCCCGAGAGATCATCCGTGTGGTGTGCACCGAGGACGGCAAGAACTACTACACGACGACCAAGAACAAGCGCAACACCGAGGGGCGCCTTGAGTTGATGAAGTACAACCCGAGACTGCGCAAGCACACGCTGCACCGGGAGAAGAAATAAGACATGCCGAATCCCAAGCGCCGCCACAGCCACCAGCGCACCGCCCTGCGCCGCACCAACTACACCGCGACTCTTCCCGAGATCGCTTTCACCCGCCAGGTCGGCGCCTCCCCGACGCGCCTCAACCACTGCGCGAGCGCCGAAGGCTACTACAACGGTCGCCGTCTGCCCGGCTTCAAAGACAAGGCGTAGTCGCCTCGTCTTCGAAAGCCCCCTCGGTCGCTTGGCCGAGGGGGCTTTTTGGTGGGTCGCGACCCTTAGCTTTGAAAAAACCAAGAAAAGCCCGCGAATGGAGAAACTTAAGTTTTGCTAAGCGCGTTATCCTTTCCGTGAGCCAACTCCTTCATCGCGCCGTCGCCTATGGCGTCGGGGCCCTGAGCTTCGCCGCCCTCGCTTACAGCTCCAACAAGCAGGCGGTCAGCCTGCCGTTCGTCTCCAAGGTCCACGCCCTCGATCTTCCGAAGGCGACGAGCCTCGTCGACCAGCGGACCGTCGGCGGCCACGAGTACGCTTCCAACCGCCACTGCGCCATCGAGACGCAGATCCTCGTCCGCAGCGAACTCCCCGGCAAAGATCTCGACGCCTACTACCGAACGCACCCCATTACGGGGGCTTACTCGGCGAACGACCTCAAGGTGGCCGGCCACGTCGTTCCCATCGCCCGCGTCGAGCATCTTCCGGACCACTGGGCCCGCTGGAAGGACGAATCGGACGTCTTCGTCGTCGACTTCCGTTCCCCCGGCGACGGCGACGACCCTTCCTGCCGCCATTTCTAAAGATCCCTTCTCAACGTCGAGAGAACCCGAAAGCCCGAGCGACGACGCTGCGGGTCTTTTTTTGTCCACGTGTTTCGCCCCCGTCGCGAGGGCGATGGCGTCAAAATAAAGACGCCCCATGATCGTCGAGCTGACCGTCGAGAACCTGGCTATCATCGATCGCGCCCAGGTGGACCTCGGCCCGGGGTTCACCGTCCTCACGGGCGAGACCGGCGCGGGCAAGTCGCTCATGATCGACGCCATCGAGCTCGCCCTCGGTGAGCGCGCGGCCACCGAGCTCGTCCGCGCCGGAGCCTCGAAAGCCTCCATCAACGTCGTGGTGGATCTCTCCGACGCGCCGAACGTGCGCGCCCAGTGCGAGGAGTTCGGCATCCCCTTGGAGGACAACCTGCTCTACGTCCAGCGCGAGGTGATGGCGGAGGGACGCTCCACCTGCCGGGTAGGCGGGCGCATGACCCCCGTCGCGGGCCTGCGCGCCCTCGGCAAGTCGCTCGTCGACCTGCACGGCCAGCACGACCACCAGGCCCTCTTCGATCCCGAGCGGCACGTCGGCTACCTCGACCTCTGGATCGGCGAGGCCGCGACCGCCCTCCTGGCCGAGGTCGGCGAGAAGCACGGCGTCGCCCAGGGCGCGCGCAAGGCCCTCAACGACCTTCGTAAAGGGCTTCGCGACCGCGAACAGCGCATCGACCTGCTGCGCTACCAGGCCCAGGAGATCGAGGCGGTGGCTCCCCTGCCCGGCGAGACGGAGGACCTGGACGCCCAGCTTTCCCGTTTGAAGAACGCCGAGCGGCTCGCCACCGCCGGGATGGGCGCGCTCGAACTCCTCGACGAGCAGGAGGGCTGCGCCGTCGATCTGCTCGGGACCGCGATCAAGACCCTGGAGGGGATCGTCCGTTACGACTCCGGCGTGGACGACATCCTCAAGCCTCTGCGCGAAGCCCTCTACGCCCTGGAGGACGGCGCCCACTCCCTCCGGAGCTACACCGACGATCTCGACGCCGACCCCGCCACCCTGGATGAGGTTCAAGCCCGCCTCGACGCCCTGCGCAAGCTCCGGCGCAAGTACGGCGAGGACGAGTCGGCGGTTCTCGCCCATCTCGCCTCCGTGAACGAGGAGCTGGCCCGGATGGAGGACGCGGAGGCGAACGAGGAGAACCTCAACGCCCGCGTCGAACGCGCCGACCGCGCCCTCGCGAAGACGGCGGGCGCGCTCTCCGCCCTCCGCCGGGAGAAAGCGCGCGAGTTCGCCGCCCTCGTCGAGCGGCAGCTTCGCGACCTCGCGATGGAGCGTGCCCGGTTCGCGGTCGACTTCAAGGATCGGGAACCCGACGAGGACGGCATGGACACCGTCGAGTTCATCTTCTCCGCCAACGCGGGCGAGCCGATGCGCCCCCTCGCCAAGATCGCCTCCGGCGGTGAGATCTCGCGCCTGATGCTCGGCATCAAGACCGCCCTCGCGGGCCGCGCGGGCGTCCCCACCCTCATCTTCGACGAGGTCGATTCCGGCCTTGGCGGCCGCGCCGCCACGACGATGGCCCGCAAGCTCGAGGAGCTGGCGACCCACTACCAGCTCGTCGTCATCAGCCACCTACCCCAGATCGCCGCCCGCGCGACGACCCACTATCGCATCGAGAAGGGCGAGGTCGACGGCCGTGTGGTCACCCGGATCGTCCGCCTGAACGAGACCCAGCGGGTCGAGGAGATCGCCCGGATGCTCGCGGGCGATCTCACGGCGGCCGCCCTGGCGAACGCGCGGGAAATGCTGGCCTAGAGCAGAGGGTCTTTAGGTCGGAGGGTGAAATTCACGGGATCGCGGTGCGGCTTCCGTATCGCACCGGCGGCGAGAAGCGATTGGAGCTTTTCCTCGTTCGGATCGAGCTCCAGCCGATCGATAGCCGAGTGCCCCCAGATATCGCGGGCGTGGACGTTCGCTCCGCGTTCCATGAGAAGTCGGAACGTCTCCACTGAACCGTCCGATGCCGCTCGAATCAATGGCGTGTTGCCCGCCGCGTCCGTCGCCTCGAGGTCCGCTCCGGCGTCGAGCAGAACCCGAACGATTTGGGTCGGAATCTCCTCCCGCTTCACCGCATAGATGAGGGCGGTGGCCCCGCCGTAGTAGTCGGGATGGTTGTTGAGGGCGTGTCGGTTCACGTCGGCGCCGCGCTCCAGGAGATAGCGCACCGCCTCCTCGCGGCCTTCGTACGCCGCCATCATCAGCGCGGTCGTTCCCTCCCAGTCTCCGGCGTCGACAGGCACGCCTGAACCGAGTAGGGCCGCGAGCGTCCGAACGTCGCCGTGGTCGCCCGCCGTCGCCATCATCGTGCCCTCCCGACCGTGCCGGAACGGATCGGCTCCGAAGGCGAGCAAGGTTTCGACCGTTCGGGACCGCTCCAGGTCGACCGCCGTTTCGAGGACGGAGGCGGCGTCCTCGGCGTCCTTTCGGTGGTTCGGGTCGGCCCCGTGAGCGATCAAGGCTTGAACGATGGCAGGATGATCCCAATGCCATGAGACGTCGTAGAGCAGGGGCGAGAGATCGCCACTGTCATCCGGCACAAGACGAACGACCGCCTCGACGTCGCCCCAGACGATGGCGGTACGAAGATCGGTTTGGATCGCCGCCGGTTCGACGGCTCCCGCCTTGCGAAGGCGCGCCTCGATGGCGGCGTGCCCGTGTTTGCGGGCCATGTTCAGCGGCCCGTCCGAGTCGTCTCGGGAAAGGAGGTTCGGGTCCGCGCCCCGTTCGAGAAGCAACTCGACCATCGCCCCCGAGCCTGCCTGGGCGGCCTGCATCAAGGGCGTCGCGTCCGGGGCGCCAACGTCGTCCGGATCGGCTCCGTGGTCGAGCAGCAGGGTCGCGGTTCTCAAGGCGCTTTCCGAGGTTCCTCCGCAGCAACCTCCCAAGGCCGCCCAACCCTCGGCAGTCCGGTAGCGGGGATCGGCCCCGGCGGCGAGCAGCGCTTCGACGACTCGATCGTTCGGCTCGCCCTCGACGCCGCCCCCCGTATCGTGCGCGGCGCTCGTGAGGAGGGGTAGCGATTCGCCGTCCGAATCGATGTCGGCTCCCGCCTGAATAAGCCGAACGACGATCCTCTCGAATTTGAAGGCCACGGCGAGGGAAAGCGACGTCCAGCCCTCCTCGTTTCGCGCGTTCACGTCGGCTCCCGACGCAAGGGCGTTCCCAACCTCGGATAGGTCGTCGCCGCCGACCGCGACGAAGAGCCGTTCGTTGGGATTTTCGTCGCTCATGGCTTACTATAGAGCCATGTTGCTCGCCACGCTCGTCGCCGTTGCGCTCAAAGGCGAAGCCGGAATGCCCATCCTAGAGAGTCGGCCTGTGGAGAATATGCCCATCGCCAAGGGGAAAGCGACCGTCGCGATGCCGATCCTCGCCGGAGGGCTTTCGTCAGGGCGATTCCTTTCGGCCCTGCCGCCGAAGAAGACACGGCTCGGACCGTAGACCCTATTTCAGGATGGCCCGCGCCACCGCGTCGTGGAACGCGGGTCTGAACCGGGCGAGGCTCGCCTCGTCGTTCGGATGGACGCGGTTCGTGAGCAGGATCGCGGCGAGGCGGGCGTCGGGATCGACCCAGATCGTGGCGCCCGTGTAGCCGGTGTGGCCGAAGGAGCGGGGACCGAAAAGGGAACCCGCGCTGCTGCCCGTCTCCGACTTGGTGTCCCACCCGAGGGCTCGGGCGCTGTGGGTCGAGTGGCGGGTCGTGAACAGGCGGACCGTGTCGGGCCGCGCCACCCGGCCTTCGACGAGCGACTGCACGAAGCGCGTCAGGTCGTCGAGGGTCGCGAACACGCCCGCGTGGCCCGCCGCGCCGCCGAGGACGAACGCGGTCGGATCGTGGACCTCCCCTTGGATGTACTCGGGGTTCGACCCGAACGCCTTCGCGGCGCCGAACTCTCCCAGCCGCCGCTTCCGCATCTCCGCGCGCCAGGGCTCGACGCGCGAGGTTGGCACGCACCGTTCCCGCTCGCCCTGGGCCCAGGGCGAGTAGCCGGTGTCGCGCATCCCGAGGGGCCGGAACACCTCGTCCGTGATCGCCACGGGAAAGGGGCGCAGGACCATCCGCGCGAGGGCGGTGGCGAGGACGACCATGCCGACGTCGCTGTAGACCATCCGATCTCCCGGCGGCTGGGTGGCGGGTCCCGCGAGGCATTCGCGCAGGACGGTGTCGGCGTCGGTGCGGATCAGGTGGTTCGGTAGGTCGGGGATGAGGCCCGCGTCGTGGAGGAGCAGGTTGCGGAAGGTGACCGTCGGCATCGCGAACTCCGGCAGGATCTCCGCCACCGGCTGGTCGAGGCCGTACCTCTCGCGATCGTAGAGCCGCATCGCGAGGCTCGTCGTCGCGACGACCTTACTCAGGCTGGCGAGGTCCCACCGCGACTCCGCGCTCACCTTCGGATCGTCGGGACAGTAGGTGAATCGGCCGTGGTAGCGCCGCTCCCAGGCGCCGCCATGCCACACCGCGTACGCCGCCCCCGGGAACAGCCCATCCTCGATGCCCCCTTCGACTAGCTCCCCGACCGTCCCCAGATCCATCGAAAGAGCGTACCGGCCTCGAAGGGAAGCGTGGCGCGCGCGCCCCTTCGCGCGAAAAAACCACGCCTGACGAAAGCCTCTCGTCTCCACCGTCCCGCTCGGTACGCGCGAAGGGGCTCGCGCGCCACCGGCCTAGGCTTCGTCCAAGGGCAGGAACAGGAGCGTCGCGAGGCCGGGAATCGCGAGGCCCACGGCGGCGGCGAAGAGGCCGGTGTAGCCGAAGTTGGACTGGAGGACGCCGCTCAGGACGCCCGCGACCGTGATGAACAGCGCCCCCACGCCCACCCCCAGCGCGTAGTGCGCGGTGCGGAAGTTTCCCCTCTGCGCGATGCGCTGGAGGATGACGGTGTAGCCCGCGTAGCCGAAGCCGTAGCCGAACTGCTCCACGAAGTCGACGGCGTACATCACCCTGACCGGCGGGAGGGCGTGCGAGGCCCAAAGGTACAGCAGGCCGGGAAGGTGCATGCAGATCGCCAGGGGCCAGATGCTGCGGCGCAGCCCCGCCCGTGAAACGAGCAGGCCGCCGAGGATGCCGCCGAGCACGATCCCGAACACGCCCACCACGCCCTTGATCGTGCCGACCTGTTCCGTCGCTAGGCCGAGTCCCCCCGCGTTCGGGGCGTCCTTGAGGAAGAGGGGCGACATCTTCATGATCATCGCCTCTCCAAACCGGTAGAACATGAGGAACGCGAGGATCGAGACGACCCGGGGCTGCTGGAAGAACGAGCCGAAGGTCTGGCCCATCGCCGTCCCCCGGATCGTGCGCCGGGCGAGCGCGAAGAACGTGACGGCCAGCGCGCCCGCGAAGACGAGCTGGACGATCTCCGCCGCCACGCCCGGACCCGGAACCGGAAAAACGATGAGCCGGCCCTCGGGCTTGAGAAGCCAACCCGTCATGCTGGGAAAGACCTCCGTCGCGAGGAGGTTCGCGCTGAGCCGCACCAAGGCGTTCCCCGTGAAGTAGCCCGACACGCCGAGCCCCACCACCGCGAACGTCCGGAGGACGTTGCTCCTCACCTCGCCGGGCTCCTCGGTCGCGAGCGCGTCCTCCGGCGGATGGGGGATCTGGCGCCGCTCCAGAAAGTAGAGGCCGCCGTACACCACCGCCCCGCCGAGCAGGACGACCGACCACGCCGCCTCGGGGGCCATCGTGTGGGCTAGCTTGCCCGCGACGAAGACGAGGAGCCCCTTCGCGAACAGCGTCCCCAGCCGGTAGAACGTGCCCTGGATGCCCGCGTAACCCGCTTGGTCCGTCTTGTTCAGGGCCAGGAGGTAGAAGCCGTCCTGGGCCGCGTTGCAGATCGTCGAGAAGGTCGCCGCGACGAGGAACGCCCCGAGGGAAAGTTCGAACGCGTAGGGAAGCCGCAGGAGGAAGGGAATGAGGACGAGGGCGACGGCGATGACGAGCTGCGTCCGCACCACCCACCGCCGTCGCGTGCCCGAGAGCTCGACCAGGGGGCCGAAGAACATCTGGAGGCTCCACGGCAGGGCGACGACGCTGGTCCAGCGCGTGATCGACTCGTTCGCGACCCCGAGGTCCTTGTAGACGATCATCGCGACCTCGGACACTAAAGCGACCGGGATCGCCTGGAGGAAATACATGAGCGGCACGTAGGTCCACGGACTGCGCGTCGTCTCAAGCGTCTTCACGCCGATACATTAGCCGCTTGGGGAACATCCCTGCCCGAATGGGAGACAAAACCCGTCGTGGGCAAGCGATTCGAAGGCGAGGAGCCGACGTTCCAAGAGATGTTGATGGCGTTCCAGATGCTGGGGCTGACGGGCGAGCTAGGGCAAGCTGGCGAAGCGACCGCCTACGCGTCCAAGTACTTCCAGGGCGAGACGATGGAGTTCAGCGTCCTGCCCGGCGCGTACACCGCGAAAGAGATCGCCGAACTCCGCGCCTGGGCGGCGTAGAGCGCGAGAGCCCGCTTCGCGTACCCTTATAGCGTGCGCCGCGCGTTTCCCCTCCTCGCCGTTCTGATCGTGGGTTGCGGCCACACGCCCACGACGAAGACGGCCCTCGCGCCGAAGCCCGCGCCTCCCGCGCCGATCGACCCCTGGGTTCTGACGAACCTGGACGGCGCGAACGCCGAGCCCGCCTACCTGGGCAACGGCCTGATCGGGGTTCGGATCGGGCGCAACGGCGGTGGGCTCGGTCCCGACGGGAAGCCCTTGGGTTTCTTCATGATCGACGAGTACGATCCGTCGGGCGAGGAGAAGATCCGCCCCATGCCCCATCCCCTTCTCGTGACCTGGGCGGTGGGAAACAAGCTCTACAAAGGCGAGAAGGACTACGACTTCGTCAACTCCGGCGGGACGCCGCTCGACCCGCGCGGCGGCACGGGCTACCGCCAAGCCCTCGACATGCGGACGGGCGTCCTCACCACGGAGTGGAGCCAAGCGGGCGTCGCCGTCCGTTGCGAGACGGCGATACACCCATCCGCTCGCGTTCTCGGCCAGCGGTGGACGCTGAAGGCCACGAAGCCGACGTCGTTCTCGGTGCGCAGCCTCGATTACGGCGGGCCGAACGATCCCCAGCAGTCGTTCGGCGCGGACGACCAGTCGGGGGTGGCGGTGACCGTCTCGCCCAAGCGCGCGGTCACCGTCGTGTGGCGGATGGACAAGGCGACCGCCGCCCGGAGCGCGGGGGCGTCGGTCGGCGGCTTCCGGGTGCAGGAGAGCTCCCTCGGCGCGGGCGGGACGACGACCTTCGAGCGGACGCTCTCGTTCGGCCCCCCCTCGGCCACGCCGATCAAGACCACGGACGACGCGGCGGTGCAGAAGGCGACCCCGAAGCCCTACGCCTACGACGAGATCGCCAAGGCCGCCGCCGCAGCGTGGAAGCGGCGTTGGACGAGCGACATCGAGATCGACGGCCCGGCGGAGGACCAGCAGGCGGTGCGCTCGTTCCTGTTCTACCTGCGCGCGTCGATCGCGCCCGGAGCCCGGCGCGCGATCGCCCCCATGGCTCTCTCGTCCGACATCTACGGGGGCCACGTCTTCTGGGACGCGGACATCTGGACCTTTCCCGCCCTCATGCTGACCGATCCCGACCTCGCGCGGGAGATTCCGAACTACCGCCTTGACCGGATGTCGGCCGCCATCAAGAACGCGGACGACTGGCTTCGGGCAGGGGCGCCGACCGGAAGCGGGAAGGCGAAGCCCCGTCGGAATGTGTTCGGATTGGCGGCGAAGTTCCCGTGGGAGTCCAGCGTTTCTGGCCTGGAGACCGTTCCTGGGCCGAGCCGGTTCGAGGACCACATCACCGGCTCCGTGTTCTGGGGATTGAGCCAGGCTGCCCGCCTCGGACTCGCCGACCCTGGGAAGATCGCCGAGCGGGCGGTCAACGCGGGCGCGTCTTTCTACGACCTACGCTCGGAACTCGATCCTTCTGGCGATGGGCTTATCGAGCTTAAAGGCACGATGAGCCCGGACGAGAATCACATCGGAGACAACGACCTCTACACGAACCTGCTCGCGATGTGGTTGGGGAATCACCGCAAGTGGCGACCCCAGACCTACAAGCTTCCGAAGGACGCGACGAGCTTCCTCACCTACGACGACGACCCCGTGCGGGGCTACAAGCAGGCCGCCGCCGTGCTGGCCTGCTACCCCCTCCAGTACCCGCCCGCCGAGGCGCAGACGCGGACGATGCTGGAGCGTTTCGCGCCCAAGACGAACGCCAACGGCCCCGCGATGACCGACTCGATCCACGGTCTGCTCTGGGCGCGGATCGGCGAGCCGGAACGGGGCTACGACGCGTGGCGCAAGGGCTGGGTCGACTTCACCCGCCATCCGCTCCTCACCTTCAGCGAGAAGCGCAACGTTGCCCGGACCTACTTCGCGACGGGCGCGGGCGGAAGTCTGCAGACCGTTCTGTACGGTTTTGCGGGATTGCGGTTAGACTACAGGAAGGCGGACGGCGCCTTCTGGAGCCGGCCCCTTGCCGATGGCGCGATGCTGAGCGTGAAGCCGAGCCTGCCGAAAGCCTGGAAGAGGGTCCGCCTAAAAGGGCTGACCCTTCCGGACGGCCGCTACACGTTCGACATCCGGCCGGGCAAGGTTTCCGCCGTCAAGGATCGAAGCTGATGCCGAACGTCGTTCTGACCGTCGATTGCGAAGGGGCCATGCACGAGCGGTGCTACACCGCCGATTACGTGCAGATCCTGGAAGAGGAGTTCGTCCCCTGCACGTGGCTCGTCCACGTCTCTCTGCGCGACCCGAGCGCGAACACCGCGCTCTACCACCACGAGTTTATCCACCGCATCCCGTCCTGGCACGAGATCGGCATGAAGGTGAACTTCGAGAACGAGCGCGGCTACGTCGAGGACCCGAAAGTCCGGGGCGAGATCCTCTGGCTCGCCAAGGACGTCCTCAAAAGCCACACCATCAAGGCGACCGCCTTCCGCGCCGGGGCGTTCGCGCTCCTGCCCACCGACCTCCCCTATCTTAAGGAGATGGGCATCATGGTCGATTCCTCCGTCGTGCCGGACGCGCGGTACCGGATGTTCGTAGACTGGGACGGCGCGCCGCACCAGCCCTACCACGCCGACCCCGCCGACCTCAAGCGGACCGGCGACAGCCCGATCCTTCACCTTCCCATCGCCACCCACGACGGCCTGCACGGCTACCTCGACGCCGGAATGGATCGCCTCGTGCCGCTCTTCGAGGCGAACGCCGACTGCGAGGTCGTCACCCTCGGCCTGCGCGACTACCAGGACTCGCGCGACGTCCTTCGCGAGACGATCCGCTGGTTCCGGGACAAGGGCGCGCACTTCACCACCATGACCCAGGCCGCGAGCGAGCATTACGAGCACCACCGCGCCCTCGTCGCGGCGTAGCCCGCTCGATGGACTCCGAAGAGGCGCGCGTACACTCTCGGGCGTGGCGCGCTTCGACTTCGAGACGAACCGGTGGGTCGAGGACGATCCATCGGCGATCCGGCGGGCGTTCGAACTTCCGCTTCCGGCGACGGAACCCCGCCCCGGCGCCTGGACGCGCCCTCCAGCCGAGCCCTCCTTTCGAGTGCGTCTCGTCCGTGCCGGGATGGCCTTCTCGGCGGTCGCGGTCGTGGTTCTCGCGATCCTAGGGCCGGGGATCCTGATGGTGATCGCCTTATGGGTCGTGATCGCCTGCGTTCTGGCTCACGCCTTCATGATCGAGGAGAAGGCCCGCCCGAGCGATCGGGCGCTCCTTGAGGACCCCGGCGACGCGGAGGTTTTCGTCGTGGTCGTTCGGGTCTCCCGGGACGCTCTTCCAAATCGCGAGGACGCCGACCGGGGCGCCGCTTGGCTCGCGGAAGGCAAGCTTTTCTTCAGCGGCCACCGAACCTCGTTCGTGCTGGGCGGCGAGGACGTGCTTCCCAACCGCGAGTGGCCCGCCGCCTACGACGCCCTCCGGCGTGAAGGCGTCGCTATCCCCCTACGCACGACTCCGCGCCCGTACGTTCTAGAGGTCATGGGCTTGCCGAGGCGCAGCGCAGCCGAGAAAGCCCGCTACGCGAGGTTCGACGATGAGCTACGGAGGTTCCGAAACCATCCCCAGGCTTCGGACGGGCGGGGCCGCCAATGGCCGCCGTTCGAGCGCTGGAAGCCCCGCGGTTAGCGGCCTTTCCGCCGGAGCGCGGCGGCGAGCGCCCTCAAGGGACCCTTCTCGACGAGGCGGTACCGTCGGGCCGTCCATGAATTCGTCGCCAGGAACTCCGCGAAAGGCTTGTCCGCCTCGCGTGTGCGGCCACTCGCCAGGAGGAAGAGCGTCCCGTAGAAGAGGCGCGCGAAGCGCCGTCCCATCGCGGCCCGGATACGTCGGAACCGGGGGTCGTGCGCGACCCGCTCCAGCATCATCGTGAGATCGACCGCCGAGACGTTCACCCCCGAGCGCGCGTTCTTCGCCGAGGTCGAGGAGCCGTGCACGGTGAACCGCACCAGCTTCTCCGGCGTGAGCGCGGCGCCGATGTTGCCCATCACCCTTAGGCCGAACTCGTAGTCGCAGAGTTGGCGCAGGCGGGGATCGTAGAGGCCGAACTCGCGCGGCACGTCCGCGTGGAAGAGGGTGCAGATCGGCTCGCCGACGACGTTCATGTTGAAGTCGCGCGTCAGCAACTCGGCCGCCTCGTCCGGCGTCAGGCGGGTCTTGTCCGTCATCTCGGTGATCTTCGGGACGTTCCGGAAGAACGGGTCGACCTCGGCCTCCGGCATCTCGAAGACGTACTCGCGGGCGCAGACCACGAAGCGCTCGCCGCCCTCGGTCGCCGCGAGCATCCGCTCGACGCACTCCGGCGCCAGGGTGTCGTCCTGGAAAAGGAACTTGATCCACTCGCCCTTCGCCAACTCCAGGCACCGGTTCCAGTTGCCGACCAGGCCCAGGTTCTGCGCGTTGCGCACCACGACCGTCCGGGGATCGCGCGCCCGGTGCGCCTCCGCGAGGGCGACCGTCTCGTCGCGCGAACCGTCGTCCACGACGAGGATCTCAAGGTCCGCGAAGCTCTGCGCAGAGGCGGAGTCGAGGGCGGCCTGGAGGAAGCGCGCTCCGTTATAGGTGGGGATGCACACGCTCACCTTGGGGCGGGACGGCTCGGAGGACACGGAGAACTATACCTACCGGCGCCAACCCTACCGCGCGACGACCGACTCGTACATCGCCGCCATGTGGGAGCCGTGCGAGTCCAGCGTGTACGGCCGGAGGTCCGCGCGCCGGTCGTACCGGGGCTCGTCGATCGCCGCGTCGAGGGCGGCGGCGGCGACCTCCGTGTCGAACGGCACGAGCCGGACGCCCTCCAGCGCGCCGAAGAGGGTGCGGAACACCGCGATCTCGCTCAGAACGGACGGCAGCCCCCGCGCCAGCGCCTCGACGGCGGCGATCCCGAGCCCCTCGGCGGCGCTCGGCATAAAGTACGCCTTCGAGGCGTCCAGGAGGCCGCGCACCTCCAAAGGCGTCTTCCGCCCCAGCATCTCGACGTTGCCTGTCAGCCCGAACTCCCGGATCCACTCGCCGACTTCCCGCTCCAGCGCGCCGGAGCCGACGATCCCCGCCCGGAAGCCCGGTCTTCGGGCCTTCAGCGCCGCGAGGGCCTCCAGCACGAACGGGTAGCCCTTCTGGTTGCTCAGCCGTCCGCACAGCAGCACGTCGTAGGGCCGCGCGCCGCTCTCGGGGACGGGCGTCCAGAACAGGTCGTCGACCGCGTTCTCGACCACCTCGTACCGAAGCCGCTTCAGCCCCATCGTGTCCCGCAGGTGGTCGCGCACCGCCGCCGAGACGCACACCACCCGCGCCGCCCCCGCGTACGATCGGATGTACAGCCGCCGCATCAAGCGCCCGTTCAGGCTGCTGACCCACTGCCAAGGGTCGCCCGCGAGGTGGTCGCTCACCACGTACGGCAGTCCGAGCCGCCGGGCGAGCCCCGGCGCGAAAAGGTACGACGCGTGCAGATGCGCGTGGAGGACCTGGGCTCCATGCTCCCGGCAGAACGCCCCCGCCCGCTCGGCGTCCGCCGCCCGCTGGTCGCGGGAGCGCTGGAACGCCCGGAAGCCGGTGGGCTCGTCCGGACGCAGGCAGAGGGTGGGAACGCCCGCCGCCGCGAGCCCCGGCAGGCAGGCCGCCTCGTCGTTCAAGTACAGGACCGCCGGCTCCACGCCGTGGGCGCGCATCGTGGGCAGCGTGGTCTCGAGGAGCCGCTCCGCCCCGCCGCCGCGAAGGGAATCGATGACGTGAACGACCTTGACCATGGTGGAACGGCGCGAATCACTGTACCCGCCGCGTCGGAAGTGTGGAACACTCCTGTCGCCCCTCTATGGACGCCACGGCCCGCCCCGAACCCGCTCCGGCTTCCCGGTTCTACCTGCCCGCCCTCGATGGGCTGCGGACCGTGGCGTTCCTCATGGTCTGGTGGACCCACGCGGTCAGCGTCAAGCCCGGCATGGATCCCTGGCTCGGCGCCTCGCGCGTCGCCGGGATGTACGGCGTCCCCGTCTTCTTCGTCCTGAGCGCGTACCTCATCACCCGCCTCCTCCTCACCGAGCGGGAGCGGAACGGCAAGATCGACTTCAAGGCCTACTACGTGCGCCGGACGCTCCGCATCTGGCCGCTCTACTTCCTCGTCGTCGTCCTCGCCGCCGTCGAGTGGTCGCGCCGCGACGGCGCGCCCCCCGGCGCGATCCTCTCGCTCGCCACCTTCACCGCCAACTGGTACCAGGTCGTCACCAAAGGCTTCAACGGCTCGTCGGCCGTCGTGCTCTGGAGCGTCTCCGTCGAGGAGCAGTTCTACCTCGTCTGGCCGTTCGTCCTCGCCCGCCTCTCCGTCCGCGGCCTGCGCAACCTCTGCGTCGCGATGATCCTCCTCGCCTTCGTGGGCCGGATCGTCATCGCGGCCACCCGGCAGGACTTCGAGCCCGTCTGGTACGCCACGACGAGCCACCTCGACTCGCTCGCCCTCGGCACCCTTCTCGCCCTGCGCCCCGCCCGGGAGGCGCTCTTCACGGGCGGCAAGGTCTACGCGGGCTTCGCCGCCGGACTCGCCGCGATGGTCTTCCAGGCGCGGTTCCAGGCGGGAGGCCCCGTGGGCGTCGCGACGGCCTACACCGTCATCCCCTTCGTCGCCGCCGCCCTGGTGGCGCTCGCGATCGACTCGCGCGGCACCCTCCTCGAAAACCCGAGGATGGTCGCGATCGGACGCCTGACCTTCGGGATGTACTGCTTCCACGTCTTCGTGCTGGAGCGGATCGTGGTTCGCGACGCCCCCCGCCTCGCCCTCTCGCTGGCGATCACCCTCGGCCTCGCCTGGGCCTCCTACCACGGCTACGAGAAGCGCTTCCTGCGCCTCAAACATCGTTTCGAACGCGTTAAGAGCCGCCCCGATTAGCCCGAAAAGACAGAACCCGGTGAGGCGACGGGCTTTCCCGCAACGGTGAACGGGATACAATAGGTCGGCTTGCGTCCCTTGGCACGCCACTTGCCGACACGCCCCTCCAATCCCATGACCCCTCCGCAGACCATTCTCGTGACCGGCGGCGCCGGCTTTATCGGCTCGGCCTTCCTGAACCTGCTCGTCCCGCGCCACCCCGAGATCCGCTGGGTCAACCTGGACAAGCTCGGCTACGCCGCCAACCCGATGAACCTCGCGGAGATCCAGGACCGCGACAACTACGCCTTCGTCCGCGCCGACATCGCCGACGCCGAACAGGTCGAGCGCGTCTTCGAAGAGTTCAAGCCCGACTGGGTCGTCCACTTCGCCGCCGAGAGCCACGTCGACCGCAGCATCAAGGACCCCGGCGCCTTCGTCCGCTCCAACGTCGTCGGCACCCAGAACCTGCTCGACGCCGCCCGTGCCCGCTGGAGCGGGGAGGGCCACGTCTTCCACCACGTTTCCACCGACGAGGTCTACGGCTCCCTGGGCGACGAGGGCAAGTTCGTCGAGACCACCCCCTACGACCCCAGCAGCCCCTACAGCGCGAGCAAGGCCGCCAGTGACCACCTCGTCCGCGCCTACGGCCGCACCTTCGGCCTGCCCGTCAAGATCACGAACTGCTCGAACAACTACGGCCCGCGCCAGTTCCCCGAGAAGCTCATCCCCCTGATGATCCTCAACGCCGCCAACGGCAAGCCCCTGCCCGTCTACGGCACCGGCGGCAACGTGCGCGACTGGCTCTACGTGGACGACCACTGCGAGGCCATCTGGCTCGTCGCCACCCAAGGCGCGATCGGCGAGACCTACAACGTCGGCGGCAACAACGAGGAGACGAACCTCCACGTCGTCAAGACCCTCTGCCGCCTCGTCGGCGAGCAGAGCGGCAAGGGCGACCTCGAAGGCCTCATCACCTACGTCGCCGACCGCCCCGGCCACGACCACCGCTACGCCATCGACGCCTCCAAGATCGAGCGCGACCTCGGCTGGACCCCCAAGGAGACGTTCGACACCGGCATGGCCAAGACGGTCCGCTGGTACCTCGAGAACCCCGAGTGGGTCCAGAGCGTCGAGACCGGCGCCTACCGCGACTGGGTCGAGTCCAACTACGAGGGTCGCGCGTAAAGAGGATGATCACCAAAGGCATCATCCTCGCGGGCGGCACCGGCACCCGGCTCTGGCCCATCACGCGCGGCGTGAGCAAGCAGCTCCTGCCCGTCTACAACAAGCCCATGATCTACTACCCGCTCACCACGCTCATGCTGGCGGGCGTGCGGGAGATCCTGGTCATCAATACCCCCCACGAGCAGGCCGACTTCAAGCGGCTCCTCGGCGACGGCTCCGACTGGGGCATCGACATCCAGTACGCCGTCCAGCCCTCGCCCGACGGCCTCGCCCAGGCGTTCCTCATCGGTGAGGAGTTTATCGCGGGCGACCCCTGCGCCCTCGTCCTCGGCGACAACCTCTTCTACGGCCAGAGCTTCGGCGCCCAGCTCTGCCGCGCCGCCGCGAACGAGGACTGCGCCACCGTCTTCGCCTACCGCGTGGCCGACGCCACCCAGTACGGCGTCGTCGAGTTCGACGAGGCGGGCAACGCGATCAGCATCGAGGAGAAGCCCGCCCAGCCCAAGAGCAACCACGCCGTCACCGGCCTCTACTTCTACAGCGACGACATCGTCGCCGTGGCGAAGGGCATCAAGCCCAGCGCCCGCGGCGAGCTGGAGATCACCGCCGTCAACGCCGAGTACCTGCGCCAGAACCGCCTGAAGGTCGAGCGCCTCGGACGCGGCTCCGCCTGGCTCGACACGGGCCAGCACGAGGACCTCCTGGAGGCGGGCAACTTCGTCCGCACCATCGAGCACCGCCAGGGCCTTATGGTCGCCTGCCCCGAGGAGATCGCCTTCCACGCGGGCTGGATCGACGCCGAGGGCGTCCGCCGCGTCGCCCAGCCGCTCATGAAGAACGAGTACGGCAAATACCTCATGAAGCTCGTGGAGGAAGGCCATTAACGTCCGGGAGCTTTCGATCCCCGGCGTGCTGCTCATCGAGCCGCGCGTCTTCGGCGACAAGCGGGGCTACTTCTTCGAGACCTACCAGAAGGACCGCTACCGCGACGCCGGCCTCCCGGTGGACGACTTCACCCAGGACAACTGCTCGTTCTCGACCCACGGCATCCTGCGCGGCCTCCACTACCAGGACCCCGGCTCCCAGGCGAAGCTCGTGCAGTGCCTGAGCGGCGAGGTGTTCGACGTCGCCGTCGACCTGCGCGCGGGCTCCCCCACCTACGGCAAGTGGGTCGGCGAGATCCTCTCGGCGGAAAACCACCGCCAGCTCTGGATTCCCGAGGGCTTCGCCCACGGCTTCATGGTGACGGGAGACCACGCCCTCTTCAACTACAAGGTCACCGGCGCCTACCGCCCCGACGTCGAGCACACCCTCCTCTGGAACGACCCCGCCGTCGGCATCGAATGGCCCCTGACCGACGCGATCGTCTCCCCCAAGGACGCCGTCGGCCACCGCCTCGGCGAACGCGCCTAACGACCCAGGAACCCTCTCCCCCTCCGGAGAGGGTTCCCCTCAAAGCGAGGCACGAGCGAAAGGCCCCCGCTCGAACGTCCGAGAATCTTCCATTCAAGCGAACGCGAAGCGTGGTGCCGGAGGCGAAGCCTTCGCGAGAGCCTATCGAAGGAGAGGGTCGACGCTTACCGCTCCCCAAACCATCGAAGGGAGTAAGGAGGCCAGAGACTCCCGAGAGCCGCGTCAACGCCGCCCCTCGCCCGTCTCGCTCAACGCATCCCGCCGCAAACGCGTCATAATAGAGCCTACGCGGCCTCGTAGCTCAGGGGATAGAGCGTCTCCGTCCTAAGGAGAGCGTCGGGGGTTCGAGTCCCTCCGAGGCCGCCAAGCAAATTGAGCCCTTCCTCGCCTAGGCCTTACTCATGCTGTAGCCTGTAACCGGTGCAGGAACCAACGTTTCATCTCTACTTGCTACAGGGTGTAAGCCATGAGTAAGCCGTCCGAAAGTTTGAGGCACGGCATGACCTGGGCAGATTTGCTTGCGGACCAACCTATTGACAGTCCAGACAACGATCTACTCGACCGGGCTGGATTCGCTAAGCTACTTGCCAATGCCATCGTAGAAGGCGATCACGAAACCGCAGGTGTATACGCCGTTTGCGGCGACTGGGGCGCAGGAAAGACCTCCCTCGCAAAGCTCATTGAGCGGGAGCTAATAGATCGGGCAAACGTCGGTTGGTTCGAGCCTTGGATGGTAGGCACATCGGAAGCGTTGGCAAGAGAGTTCTTCGTCACCCTGACCCAAGCTCAGGCCGATGCCCCGAAGCAAGCGGGACAACGTTGGAGGGCCGAGCCCTTAGTGCGATACGGAGGACTCGTCTTGGAGGCTGTAGCTGCAGCAGGCACGGCCATCGATAAACCAACCCTGGTAATGATCGCGGCGGCTAAGGGAGTAGGTCTTGCCGCCTCTGCAGCCAAGGCTCACGCCGAGGACATTCAGAAGAGGGCCAAGGAGCCCTCCCTGAGAGAGGCTCGTGAGAAGGCCGTTAAAGAGCTTAGGAAGCTCAAGAAACCTATCGTGCTCGTGGTCGATGACATCGATCGGCTAGACGACGAAGACATACGCACGCTTTTCCGTGTCGTTAAAGCTTGTGCCGATTTCCCGAATGTTCGCTATCTACTCCTTTTTGACCGGAGCCAAGTCACAGCAGCACTTGGAAACGGCGGTCGGGACGGACAAGCCTTCATGGAGAAGATCGTTACGGCGGCGTATGATCTCCCGCAAGCGACGCAGGATCAGAGCCGCCGCGTCTTGGTTCAGGCGCTTGAGCCTGTTGGTGATTACGAAATCGACGCCAAGTCTCGTGCAAGAATCGCTCAGGTGGCGAACGGTGTCCTCCTACCTGGCTTGGGAACCGTACGAGCTATCAAGCGATTCGTTGTGCAGGCCGCCACTCTTTTGAGGGGAGTCGCTCCGGATCGACAACTAAACGTCGATATTGCCGACTTCTTCGCGCTGGAGTACCTCAGGCAGCAGGAACCGGACATCTATGCCGTTCTTCGAGCCTCTCAAGACCATACGCCGGGAGGGATCGTCGCTCTGTGGTCAAGCTCGTTCAAGCCGGAGGAAGTTTTTAACAAGGCACTGCAGGACTCGATGCCGCACGACGACCGCCGTAAAAGCATTATCGATGAGGCCCTATCTATCCTAGGTAGAGACGGGCAGGGCGTTTTCGCTGAGTTGGGTTCTACCGAAGAGGCGATCGATCGTAGGTTCAGATCACGTTTTCACAAACCCATCTACTTCGGTTACTCAGCTGCCCGTACCCCGCTGTCTGTGCAAGACTTCCAGAGCCTAAGAATTTCCATAACGAAAGGCGATGTCAAGCAATGGCTATCGAGGCTTGACGATCCCGACCATAGGAACGATACGGCGTTGCTGCTCGCAATTCGAACCGGCGACTTAACCCCTTTGGAGAGAGCAGCCCTCCTCCCCGCCATGTTCGCGTGGGGGGAGAGACAGTCATATATACATCAGGCTCCCCTTCGACGAGGACCAATGTCATGGCGAGCCGCTGTTACTGCCGTTTGCACATCACTCCTGGCACAGTTGGCAAAGGATGGCAAGGCCATTATGAGCCTCTTCGAAGCGGTGCGGAGCGTCCCTGCGCTGATCGGGCCTGCGGTCGTCGTGCATAAGGAAGCCGGAGAGCATCGCAGAGGCGGAGGTGGTGAGTGGTGCCCTCAGGAGAGTATCAATGCATTAGAGGGCTACTTCAGAAATCAATTGAACGAAACGGTGTTTAGCGGAGGAATATGGGAGCTGCGAAGCCCGAGCGACGCTTTCGACGCTTGGGCGAGCTACGTCAGCCTGGAGGACTACCAACGATGGCGATTGTCTTTGCGCGACGATCCTAAGTCTCTCGCCTTATACCTGGAGAAGATTATCACTACGTACGTAGATGAGGAAGGCAATATAAGGATTGCTAAAGAGTCAGACGATCCACTGCTTGCGGCCGTAGAAGCACTGCCCGACGGTGGCCTTAGCGACAAGGGACGCGAAGGCAAGTTGGCCTACCTAAACGGTGTTGTGCGTAACGATCCAAGGGAAAGCCTTTGGACACCCGTTCCCCCTCAGGAGCTACCGCCGGAACTTTCGTCTGTCAGTCGAGAACAGACCATTTAGCGACGGATAATAGGTGGTCTGTACCGGCAGTTTCGCCAGTACAGACTCCAATTGTCGGACCTACTCTGGTGCTGGTGGAAGATGCCAGGATGAAGGTGTAAATTAAACCATGCCTTCCTATCTCCTCGAAAAGCACATTTACCACGCGGGGCTTGGCAAGCAAAGGGTCGTGAAGGCACCCACGCACAGCTTGCTAGAGCAGATGGCGGCGGTCCAGATGGCGCAGTGGGAAGATCAGTACCGGCGCAAGATCGACGTCCAGCAAAGGGCTAACCAGCGAAAGGCGGCGGCCCAGCAGAAGGAGGAGATGAAGGCCGAGGCCGCCCGCCTCACGGCGGAAGCTCAGGAGGCGGTGGAGCGTGTCTCCACGATCCTCAAGGCCACTCTTTCGGTGAACGACGCCATCGCGTGGCAGTCGCTTATGGACCGGGCTCCGTTCGTCGTGCCCATCCCCGTTCTCAAGGCGATGCCTCCGCCCCAGCCGGAGCCCGTGCCCTTGCCACCTACGTCCGGGCGTCCCGAGTACCAGCCAGTGTTCACACTCGTGGATCGTCTCTCGTCCAAGAAGAAGCAGGAGAAGGTCGCGGAGGCCGAGGCGCGATTCCAGCACGACTTTCAGCTTTGGCGGCAGCACAAGGCGAACATCGAGGCGAGAAACGCCAAAGCCGTGGCGGACCACAAGGCCGCCATCGAGCTGGCTCAGGCGACCCACGTCAAGTCGATGAACCAGCACGAGCAGATGCGGCTCGACTTCCTCGTCGCCCAGCAGCAGAAGAACAAGGGGGTTCAGGAGCTAGCGACGGCTTATCACGCCAAGGACCGGCAGGCGGTCTTGACCTACTGCGAGCTGGTCCTCTCCCGGTCCAGCTACCCGGACGAGTTCCCCCAGGAATTCGACCTCGACTTCGATCCGGGGAGCGGCATCGTCGCGGTGGAGTACCGCCTGCCCGCCCCCGAGAACATGCCGAGCGTCAAAGAGGTCAAGTACGTCCAGTCCCGTGACTCGCTGGAGGAGGTGGCTCTTTCCCAAAGTGCGTTGAACGGCCTGTACGACTCCGCGCTGTACCAGATCGCCCTCAGGACGATCCACGAGCTGCTGGAGGCAGATGCGGCGGGCGCGATCACGGCGGTCTGCTTCAACGGCTGGGTCAAGACGACCAATGCCGCCACGGGCAAGGAGGTGGATGCCTGCATCCTCTCCGTGCTGGCGCAGAAGGGAGAGTTCGAGGCCATCGACCTCGCCAAGGTCGATCCGAAAGCCTGCTTCAAGAGCCTTAAGGGGATCGGCAGTGCGAAGCTCCACGCCCTCGCCCCGGTGCCGCCGGTCCTCCAGCTCAACCGAGAGGACAAGCGGTTCGTCGGGAGCTACGCCGTCGTGCAGGACCTTGACGAGGGCACCAACCTCGCGGCCATCCCGTGGGAGGACTTCGAGCATCTGGTTCGCGAGGTGTTCGAGAAGGAGTTCTCCGTGAGCGGCGGCGAGGTGAAGGTGACGCAGGCCAGCCGAGACGGCGGGGTGGACGCGGTTGCCTTCGATCCCGACCCGATCCGGGGCGGCAAGACGGTGATTCAAGCGAAGCGGTACACCGCCACGGTCGGAGTCAGCGCGGTGCGGGACCTCTACGGGACGGTGATGAACGAGGGGGCGAACAAGGGCATCTTGGTTACTACCTCCGACTACGGCCCCGACGCCTACCAGTTCGCCAAAGACAAGCCGCTCGTCCTTCTGAACGGAGGGAACCTGCTGAGCCTCATGGAAAGGCACGGCCACAAGGCGAGGATCGACCTTGTCGAAGCGAGGCGGCAGAATATTGGAGCTTAATTTAAGTCTACCGAGAAGTGGCCGTTGTTTCTAGCATAGGAACTTAGCGGCTGGAACGGGCCGTGCTGAAGGTTTGTGAAGATTAATGAGGCGGCGTACCCCACGGATAAATCCAAAACCTCGCCGCTGTTAAGACCGTCGTCTCCTATGACCGCCGCGACGTCCGCCTCTACCCTCATCCCGGCACCCTTCTCGGATCGCGCAAAAAACGCGGTGATCTCGCCCTTTTTCTCGTTGGAGCCCTATTAATGACGCTCGTCCGGCCCGTCCCGGAAGCGGGTGAAAATGGGCCGGAGACGCGTGCGGCCCGCGAGAAGCGTTCCCGTGAGAGCAGGGAAGGTGACCGGACGAGCCCTGAGGATTCAGAGGGCGGCCACGTCGCGCAGGAGGGGTTCGAGGGCGTCCAGCGTGGGCGAGGGGGCGACGGTGATCCGCAGGCCGCCGCCCGCCGAGCGGCGCACGAAGACGTCCCGCTGCGCCAGTTCCTCCACCAGCCGGGTCGCCCGGTCCGAGCCGCCCACCTCGAAAAGGACGAAGTTCGTCGCGGAGGGCAGGGGCGTCCAGCCGAGCGCCGCGCCCAGCGCCGCGAGCCGCGCCCGGCCTGCGATCGTCCCCTCGACCACGCGGGCGAGAGACGCCTCGTCCGCGAGGCTCGCGCGGGCCGCCGCCTGGGCGGGACCGTTCACCCCGAAGTGGAGGCGGATCCGGTCCAGCGCCGCGACGTGGTCGGGGTGGGCGATCGCATAGCCCACCCGAAGCCCCGCCAGGCCGTGGGCCTTGCTGAAGGTGCGCAGCCGCACGACTCCCGGATCGTCCGGACCGAAGCGGGGAAGCGACCCCGCCGCCACGAAGTCCGCGTACGCCTCGTCCAGCAGGAGCAGGCAGTCCTCGGGAAGCGCGCTTCGGAACGCCGCCACCGCCGCCGGATCGGCCAGCGCCCCCGTGGGGTCGTCGGGGTTCGCGAGGTACGCGATCTTCGCGCCCCGCGCCCGCGCGGCGAGCGCGCCGAGGTCGGGCCGGAACGCCCGGTAGGGGACGCGCTCGATCCGCGCGCCCACCCCCGCCGCCGCGTACTCGAACGTGGGATAGCTCCCCTCCGTCGTGACCGCGCCCTCGCCCGGCGCGACGAAGGCGCGGCAGAAGAGGCCGAGCAGCTCGTCGATCCCGCTGGCGACCGCGATCGACGCCATCACCACCCCGTGCCGCGCGGCCAGCGCCGCGCACAGCTCGAACGCCTTCGGATCGCCGTAGCGGGCGGCGTCGAACCCCGCCGCCGCCTCCAGGGCCCGGGGCGACGGGCCGAACGCGCTCTCGTTCGCCCCGAGCCGCAGCCGGAACGGTCGGCCCTGCCGCCGCTCGATCTCCTCCGGCGCGACGAACGGCACGGTCGGCGGCAGACTGGAAACCAGGGCGGTGGGCGACGGAGAGGCCAAGGTTGGAGTAAACCCCTTGAGCGCCGATGGGAAGGGCGAGATCGGAGCTTCTTCCCCCTCCCGCCCCGCGAACGGGGTTCCCGTCAGCGCGGCAGGCCGGCGGCGGGACGCTTCACGACGGTGACGCCCTTCTTCAGGCGGAACGTCTGGGGCTTTCCGGCCCCCGTATCGACCGTCACCGTCCAGGGCTCGTCCGTCGTCATCGTGAGCGTCCGTGCCCCGTTCTCGATCGCGGAGGCCATCAGGCCTAGGTGGGCGGTTCCCACCGTCAGGTTCCGCAGGCCGTTCTCGCCCCCCAGGCGCGGTCGCCAGGTCGCCTTCCGGCTCGCCGCGAACGCCCGGATGCCCAGCTCGTTCTCGATCAGGAGCGCGATCGGGCCGTCGCCGCTCCAGCCGACCATGTTCCGAACCCCGTGCCCGCTCGCGTTCTCGGGGGCGTAGTTCTCCCAGATCGTGCCCGAGGTGCGCAGGACCTCCGCCATGTTGTCCAGGTAGCGGCTCGTCACCCGCGTGGCGAGATCCTCGTACCCGTAGTCCTCCAGCCCCTTGACCACCACGTAGTTCGTGGGCGCCCACACCGCCCCGTTCCAGTACTGGCCGTCCGGCGTGTAGCCCTTCTCGTCGGCGGCGAGGGCGGGCACCACGTTCGGCCGCCAGAACTCCTTCGGGTCCTGAAGGTGCCGCGCGAGCGACGTCGCCTGGTCCTTCGACGCGATGTGGGCGACGAGCGGCCAGAAGCCCAGGACCGTCTTGATCCCCGTCGGCGCGCCGTCCGCCTTGAGGTCGTAGTAGAAGCCCGTGCGCGGGTCCCACATCGAGGCGTTCACCCGCCGCGACAGGGCCTTGTTCTCCGCGTCGAAGTAGGCGGCGACCCGCTTTTCCCCGACCTGCCCCGCGATCCGCGCGATGTAGTACGCGTTCTGCGCCTGCTGGGCCGTCATGTCGACCCACGAATGGGCGGAGGCGTTGCGCGCGAGATCGTCCTCGCCCGCCCCCAGGCCGGTGTTCCAGTACAGCCCGCCTTCCCGGCGGCGGTTCGCCTGGAGCCAACGGTAGTGCTTCACGAGCGGCGGCAGCACGTCGCGGAAGCGGCTCTTGTCCCCCGTCAGAAGGTAGTTCTGCCACTCGACCCACGAGAAGAGCGGCGGGTTCACCGAGTTCTCGGGGCCGCCGAACACGAAGTCCTCGCCCGTGCTCCGGCTGATCTCCCGGCAGATGTAGCCGTCCGCGTGCTGCTTCTTGTAGAAGTTGTCCAGCGACCCGATCGCGTGGAACGTCGGCTCCGCGTAGTGGGCGAACTGCAGCATGAACAGGGTGTCCCACTGGAAGGTGTTCCCGTTGAACGCGGGATCGATAAAGTTGCTGATGAACCCGCTCCGGGGCTCCGGCTGCTTCAGGTTCGAGAACGCGATCTCCCACGCCTTCCAGTACAGGTCGGTCCACTCCGGGTGGTCCGCCACCACCGGCTGCGGCAGCTTCGCCCGCGAAGCCTCGAACGTAGGCAGGGCCTGCGGAACGTACGTGCGCGACTGGAACACGTTCGCCCGCGCGGCGAGGTCGCGCACCGCCGGGGGAACCTCGTTCTGGAGACCGGCCGCAGGGCGGGCGACGGCGAGAAGCAGGGGCAGCATGGTGTTGAGGACAGGATCGCCCGGAGGCGTCTCGGCAGAGATTACCGCCCGCCGCGCCCTTCCCCAAGCCACCCGGCCCGCTTCCCTTTGAAACGATTCAATCTCCCCGCCGATCTGCGGTAGAGTCCATTGCCGCCGATGCCATCGACGCCTATGACCGCGCACCTCGAGATCGTTCGCTACCAAGGCCCATTCGCGCAGAGCTGGGAACGTTCGAGCGAGAGCCTCGCGCTGGGCCTCGTCCGGGAAGGCGACGTCTACATCGTCCAGGTCGGGGCGCGGTCCGAGGTCGAAGCATTCGGGATCGATCTCGTCCTTGAGCTTCCGGAATGGGGAGGCGGCTACGTCCTGGTGCCCGGCGCGGTCTACGACGGCAACCGGTTCCGGGTGCTCGACGTTCCGTACCCGCCCATGTTCGCGGCCGAGGACGGCGACGCCCCGATGGTCACCGACGTGCCCCGCCTCCCCGCGTTCCATCTGCTCTCCGGCGACGCGAGCTTCCCGGCGCTGGGCCTCTGGAACCCCGCGACGGGCCTTGCGCGGGCGATCCTGTTTCCCGCCGCCACCGACCTCGGGCTCGTCGGGCTCCGGGTAGAGGAGGGCGCATCGGGCCTTGCCGTGCGGCTCCAGTTCCCCGGCGTTCGGCCCGAGCGCTATACGATGGTCGACACCCGCTCCCCTTCGGACGACTGCGGCGCGTCGGTCCGCGCCGGGTGGACCATGGAGACGCGGGTCGCCGTCGTCGAGGCGGCGGCCTCCGAGGTCGACGGCCTTTTCGCCCTGGTGGACGCGAACCGTCACCGTTGCGTCGAGCCTGCGAGTCGAGAGCCGCTCCGTCCCCTCTCGTCCGCCGCCGGATTGGTCCACGAGGTCACGATGGCGTCGCGTTGGCACGAGAAGCCCGGCTTTTTCGAGACCGCCGACAGCGACCGCGGCATCCCGTTCCAAGTCGGCTGGACCGGCGGTGGGATCACCTCGTTCGCGATGCTGGAGTCGGACGATCCCCTCGCCCAAGCGCGGGCGAGGGGAAACGTGGACTTCGTCTGCGAAGCCCTCCAAGGGGCGAGCGGCTTCTTCGGCGGCGGTTGGGGGGACGGCGTCGTCGACGACGGCTTCGGCCGGCCGCACGCCGCCCACTGGACGATGGTCCGCAAAAACGGCGATTTCCTGCTTTTCCTGATGCGCCACATCCTGGCGGTCGAGGACGCGCCGCCCCGCTGGACCGACGCGGCCCGGCGGTGCGCGGAGGCGTTCGCCCGCAACGCGCCCGACTGGGGCCAGTTCGTGGACGTGCGGGACGGACGCGTCGTGGTCGGCGGCTCGGCCTGCGGCGGCACGGCCCTCGCCGGGATGGCCCTCACCGCGTCGGTCCTGGACGAGCCTCGGTATCTGGAAGCCGCGCGGGCGGCGGGGAAGCGGTACGCCGCCGACGTCGAGCGGGGACTCCTCACCGGCGGGCCGGGCGAGATCCTGAAGGCCCCCGACAGCGAGTCGGCCTTCGGGCTCGTCGAGGGCTACATGGGGCTCTGGGAAGCGACGGGCGAAGCGCTTTGGCTCGATCTAGCCGGCCGCGCCGCGCGACAGGCCGCCTCCTGGGTCGTGCCCTACGACTTCTTGTTCCCCCCGGCTTCGACGTTCGGACGGCTGGGCATGAGGACGGGCGGCACGGTCGTGGCGAACGTGCAGAACAAGCACGGCGCACCCGGCATCTGCACCCTCTCGGGCCTCTCCCTCCTCAAGCTGTACCGCGCGACCGGAGAGCTGCGATGGCTCGATCTCGCGGCATCGATCGCGCACGCCCTGCCACAGTACGTCTCCAGCGCGGAGCGCCCGATCTACGCCGAAGGGCGTCCGATGCCCTCCGGTTGGATAAACGAGCGCGTGAACCTGTCCGATTGGGAGGCTCCCGTGTGCGGCGTCGGCGAGGCGCTCCACGGCCCCTGCTGGTCGATGGCGTCGCTCCTGCTCACCGCCCTCGAACTGCCGGGGGTCTACGTCGATCCGGAGCGGAGCGTGGTGGCGTGTCTGGATCACGTGGCCGCTTCCTTGGAGGGCGGACGGCTCCGCCTTCATAACCCGACCCTCGACGACGCGCGGGTCCGGGTTCTCGTCGATCGAGACCCGAGCCGTCCCTTGGGCGAACTCTGGTGGCGCGCGGCGCCGATCCTCGAGATCGCCGCCGGCGGTTGGGCGGACTACTCCGTATGAAGCGCGCGGGGCGGGGCGGTGGTCTCCCGCTCGATCAGCTCGCCGCGCACCGTCTCCAGGCGCGTCGGCCCGTCGCGCTCGCCCCGGAGGCGGCTCGTCAGGAGGCCGACCACCCGCTCGGCGATGGCGTGGGCGGGAACCGAGACGGTCGAGATCGGTAGCCACCCGCACGACGCGGCGGCGATATCGTCGGTGCCGATCACGCTCACGTACTGCGGCACCCGGTAGCCCAGGCGGTGCAGTTCCGCGGCGAAGCCGGTGACCTGCGCGTCGTTCACGATGTGGAGGGCGGTGGGCCGCCGCTCGAGGGCCACGAACCGGCGCGCGATCTCGCAACCGCCCGCCTCGTAACGCCCGCCCGGCATCAGGTACTCGGGAGGCACGGGGAGTCTGGCGTCGTCCATGGACTCCAGAAAGGCCCGGCACCGGCGGCTTTCCGGGTCGAGAACGCCGTGCGTGCAGAAGCCGATCCGTCGGTGGCCCAAGGCGACGAGCCGCTCGACCGCCAGCCGCGTGCCGTGTTCCTCGTCGAACACCGCCTGGTCGCAGTCGAGCGGGAGCGGATTGAAGTAGCTCGCCAGCGTTCCGCCCTCGCTCCGGTAGCGGCGAAGTTCCTGCAGGGTCTCGGCAGCGACGTCGCTCAGGAAGCAGAGGATCGCCTCGGGCCGCTCGTGGCGCAGGGTCCGCACCGCGTCCGCCTGCCCTTCGGTGCCGCCGTGGGGCGAGTCGGCGATGTGCAGGGTGGGCCGGTAGCCCTGTTCCGCCAGAAGGGAGCGGATCTCGCGGGCGGTGTGGGTGAGAACGCCCTCGTCGATGTCGTGCATCAGGATCGCGACCTCGCCCCGGTTGAACCCTTTCAGAAGTCGCTGCGCGTTGGGATTGGGCCGAAAGCCGAGCTCGTCCGCCTTCTGCCGGACCGTCTTCCGGGTCGTCTCCGCGATCCGGGGGTCGTCGGCGATCGCCATCGAGACCGTGGACACCGCGATCCCGAGGCTCTGGGCGATGTCGAACAGCCGAACGGCCCGTCCCGTCCCTCCCCCCGCGCTCTTCATGGCCTGACTATAACACCGAACGAGAAAAAGGGCGCCGTTTCACGCGAGAATCGCGTATAGTTTGAAAGGTTTCAATAAACGGAGTCGAAACAGACATGAACCTTCGCAGCGCTGCGTTCCGCCCCCGCTCCCCCGCCCGGAGCGCCTTCACCCTCATCGAGCTTCTCGTCGTGATCGCCATCATCGCGATCTTGGCGGCCATCCTGTTCCCCGTCTTCGCCCAGGCCAAGCGCGCGGCGAAGGACGCCTCGGCTCTGTCGAACGTCAAGCAGATCGCCACCGGTTCGGTGATGTACAGCAGCGACGCGGACGATCAGGTCATCCAGTGGGAGTACCGCCCGGTCAACAACCAGCCGACGGACTACACGCCTTGGCCCTGCCTGATGTACCCGTACACGAAGAACGTCGACATTTACTTCGATCCGAGCCGTCAGCGCAACGTAAAGGTGGAGGGCGCGCCCGGGGCGAACAACGGCGGTTGGGGCTGGCAGGTCCACATGGCGATCAACCGCCAAACCTACGCCACCGATGGCGCGGACCGCTCGCGGACCATGACCTCGTTCCCCAGCGTCGCCGAGCGTGCCGCCTTCCTCTACGGGGAGATGCAGTACAACTTCTACTCGGGCCACTGGTTCGACGACAACAAGGCCGCCTGCCCCTCGCTCGCCAACACCCCAACGACCAACGACCAGGACTGGTACAACCAGGTCGGTCGTGGCGCGGTCAAGAACCACGGCGACGGGATCGTGACCGCCTTCGCCGACGGCCACGCGAAGAAGGTCCCTTACAAAAAGTACGCCCGCAACAATCCGACCTTCGGAGCTTCCGCGACCTGTGAGCAGGAGACGTTCGGCGGCCCGGACAAAACGTACGTCACCGCCGACGACCCCGACAACGAAGTGACCCGGTACTGGGGGCGCTTCTGGGACCCGACCTACTGATGCGAAAGAGCATTCTCGCCCTCGCCGTAGCCTCCCTCGCGGCAGGGTTCGTCGCCGGGTGCGGCGACAAGCCCTCGACCCCGATCGCCCCGGACGTCAAGGAGCCGAACACCAGCGGAATGTCCAAGGAGGATATCCTGCGTATGAAGCAGGGCGGCGAGCCGACCAAGCCGTAAGGCCTAGTTGTTCGCGATGGCGTGGCCGCTGCCCCGGTAGAGGCGCAGCGGCCCGTCCAACTCCACCGCGAGCGCCGTCGCGAGCGGATCGCACGCCTCGCGCGGAACCTCGATCCACAGGACGCCCGGCACGTCGTTCCATGGCGCGCCGCCCACCATCCGGTGGGCGAGCTCGGCTCCCGACCCGAGGGCGCGAACGGAGACGATCCCGTTCAGAAGCCCCTTGACCGCGATCTCGTCCTGGGGCGGGTCGAGCAGCGTCAGGTACAGCGTCCGCCCGTCCTCGCTCAGCGTGCTGGGTCCGTAGTGGTGGCCACAGGGAAGCCCCGCCCTCGTCCCGAACACCGCCGCCCGGTGCCGCGCGACCCAGCCGCCGATCGCCTCCAGCCGCTCGACCTGAGCCGGCTGGAGCGTTCCGTCCGCGTGCGGCCCGATGCCGAGAAGCAGGTTGCCGCCCATCCCCACCGTCTCCGCGAGCGTCCGCACGAGCTGCCGCGCGCTTTTGTGGTTCTCGTCGCCCGCCTGGTAGCCCCAGGAGTCGTTCAGCGTCATGCAGAACTCCCAGACTCCCTCCGGCGCGACGAGGGGCACGCCCTGCTCGGGCGTCTCGTAGTCGCCGTAACCGCCCATGCGGGAGTTCAGGATCACTCCCGGACACCATGCTTGAAGCTGGTCCCGCAGCTCCGGCCATCGCCAGCGCTCCGGCTCGCGCTCCCAGTCCCCGTCGAACCAGAGCAGGTCCGGGCGGTACCGCTCGCACAGCTCTCGAAGCTGCCCTCGATGAAAGGCGAGAAACCGCTCCCAGGTGGCGGGATCCTCTACCTCGTCGGGCGGCGAGTTGTGCGGGCTCCGGTCCTTCGGGCCGCCGTACACCCCGTTCGTGTTCAGCGAGGCGTGGGTCGGCTCGCTCCAATCGAGGTGCGAAAAGTAGAGGCCCACCTTCAGGCCGCGCTTCCGCAGGGCGTCCACGAACGGGCCGACGAGATCCCGCCCGGCGGGCGTCCGCCGGGCGACGTTGAGGTCGCTCAGGGCGGTGTCCCAGAGGGCGACCCCGTCGTGGTGCTTCGTCGTGAGCACGGCATAGGTCGCTCCCGCCCGCGCGAACAGGTCGGCCCAGGCGTCGGGATCGTACCGGTCGGCGGTGAAGCCGTCGAGCTGCGCCATGTACTCGTCGTAGGGGATCTCGCCGTTGAAGAACGACCACGACTCCACGACGCCCCGCACCGAGTAGATGCCCCAGTGCAGGAAGACGCCGAACTTCGCCTTCCCGAACCAGTCCTGCATCATCGCGCGACTCCCGCAGGACGCGCCTTCGTCGTGAGCCCGATCCGCGTCAGGGGAATCGGCTTGAATCCCGGAGGGGCCTTCCTCAGGACATCCGTGAGCGGCGTGTCCATCATCAGAACGTTGTCCCGGTAGTCCAGGTCTTTCTCCGAGAGGCCGTCCTGGAACCAGAACGGACGCTTGCCCGCGACCACGTTGCGCACGAACGCGTTGCCGGTGGCGGTCATCGCGTCCTCTTGGAAAAGGCTCGCGAGGCGCGGGTACCGGACGCTATAGGGAGGCTCGTCGACCTTCAGCCCCCGGGCCTGCTCCAGAAGATCCTTTTCCTTGCCCTTCGCCCAATCCTTTCCGCGCTGGTCGATGTGGAAGGCCGGGTCCTTGCCGACGAACACGTTGTTCTCGACGACGTTGTCGCGCCCGCCGCCGATCAGGATGCCCGTTCCCCTCCCCTCGAACACGTTGCCGAAGATCGTCGTGCCGCTCCATTGGTCGTCCAGGTAGACCGACATGACGTTCGTGAACGCGCCTGCGGTGTTCACCGTCGGCACGATGTCGCGGAAACGGTTCGACCGGATCTGGTTGCCCCGCATCGTCAGGTTCTGGCCCATGTAGACCGCCCCCGAGTCGCCTGTCTCCAGGCACACTCGCCGAACGTCGTTGAACTCTACGACGTGGTCGTTGCCCGCCAGCAGGATCGCGTTGTGCGGCGCGTCCTCGATGAGGTTGTGGGAGACCCGCGCCCCGACGCCCTCCACCGCTACGCCGGCTTGGTAGGTGCGGGGCCAGCGCGAGTACTTCCAGATGTGGTTGTCGTCCGCGTAGAGCCCGCCCGAGATCAGCGTCTTCCGGTCGCCGCCGAACAGCTCGATTCCCCGGCTGCCGAGGCCGGTCAGGTCGCAGTGCGCCACCCCCGAGCCCGTCGCGTCGTGGATCGACACCCCGTAGGTTCCGAAGTTGCGGATCAGGCACGAGTCGACCCGATTGCCGCGCCCACCCTCGATCCAGACCGCCCCGTCCCGGCCCGCCTCCAGGCGCAGGCCCTTGAGAACCACGTTCGACGCCCCCTTCAGGCGGAACATCGGCCCTTCGAGCAGGCTCGCGACGGTGTCGCCCTTCGGGGCGGGCGGCCAGAAGTACAGCCTGCCCGCGCGCCGGTCTACAAAGTATTCGCCCGGCGAGTCGAGCTCTTCGAGCACGTTGAAGAAGTAGAACCGCCGCCCCGCCTCGATCCCGTAGTCCGGCTCGCGGCTCAGCTCGATCGTCCGGCCTTCGGGATCGAGGCGGACGGCCCGGTCGTAGGTGTCGCACCAGTCGAACCGCAGATAGCCGAAGATCCATGGATCGTTCGGGGTCTTCCAGCCCCTGGGGCGGTCGCCCGCATAGGCGAAGCTCTTCGGCCCTTTCGCCGCCTCGACCTTCGCGTACTCGCCCCGATCGGGCCAGCGGGCGAGCGTCATCGGCTCGCCGTCGGAGAAGAGTTCCAGGGCCGAAGGGGCCTTGCCGTCGTGGAAGCCCCGCAGTCGCAACTCG
Organism: uncultured Fimbriimonas sp.; assembly: GCA_964516175.1. Lineage (GTDB taxonomy): Bacteria > Armatimonadota > Fimbriimonadia > Fimbriimonadales > Fimbriimonadaceae > Fimbriimonas. The sequence goes on from CAZEWR010000006.1 coordinate 73,557, forward strand.
CCCGGTGTGAGCCCCGCCGCTTTCAGATCGACGCTCACGACCTTTCCCCGCGCAACGGACGCGAGGCGGGGGTCGGACGCCACCTTCCAGCCCGCCACCGCCTTGCCGCCCAGCAGGCGAGCCCGGCCGCCGCCCGCGACCGTCAGGCCGTCGTCCTTCGGACCAAGCTCGATCGTATCGTCCACGGGATAGTCGCCGGAGGCGAGCGCGATCCGTCCGGACAGACCGGTGGGTCTCGTGCGGACGATCGCCAAGGCGCGTGCGAAACTCCGGACCGGCGCCTTGAGAGTCCCTGCTTGGCCGTCGGAGCCCTTGGGCGACACGTAGATCGTCAGGGCCGGAGCCCAAACCGGGGCGAAGAGGAGAACGAGACCTTGGATCATGCCTTTCCCGCGAACGCGCCTTTCGCGTCGGGGTTGCGAGCATCCTCCCACCCCAATGTGAAAGGTTTCAATTCTTCCATACTCGCCCTGCGGCACGCCCGTTTCGCGTCGCCTAGGGAAGAGGGTCGGGCGGGGCCGGATGCTTGGGGTCGAACACGGCGACCCCTACCCGCGAGTCGGCGCAGCCGTAGTAGAGGAACCACTTGCCCCGGAATAGGGTCAGGCCCTCGACGAACACCGTTCCCGCCACGTACTGGCCGCTTCGCTCGAAGGCCTCCCTCGGGCGGAAGAACGGCGCGTCGAGCCGAGCGAGCGGCTTGGTCGGATCGTCCTTCGAGAACAGGATCTGCCCCGCGCAGTAGGCTCCCGGCGTGAAGCGCGCATCGCCCGACGTCCCTTCGGCGTTCTTCCCGTTGTAGAGCAGGACGATCCCCTTGTCCGTCATCACGGCGGGCGGACCGCATTCGGTCAGGACGCTGTCGAAGAATCCCTTCCGGGGCTTGGCGAGGATCTTTACGCTGCCGTCGGCGTCGCGGACGGGCGTCCAGTCCACGAGGTTCGTCGAGGTGGCCGCGCGCACCCCGTCCTCCCCCCAGTACATCCAGTACTTACCGTCGATCCGGGCCAGCGCCTGGCGACCCTTGACGACCTTCGTTACGGGCGAGGCCGACTTGTAGAAATCGGGACGGAAGTCGGAGTTGCGGAAGATCGAGCCGTACTTGGTCCAGTGCGTGAGATCGCGGGAGGTCGCGACCGCGAGCTGCGCCCGTTGGCGGTTCCATTGGGTGTAGAACACGGCGTAGGTCCCGTCCTCCGTTACCGCCACCCGGGGATCCTCGCAGCCGCCCGGCCATTCCGCCGCCTTCTGGCCGTCCTCGGCGGGGAAGAGAACCGGCTCGCTCCGCCGCGTGAAGCGGACGCCGTCGCGGCTTTCCGCGAAGCCGAGCCGCGAGGTCCGCCGCCCGATCCCCTCCGCGAGGTGATCCTCCGCCCGGTAGAGGATCACGACCTTCCCGTCCTTGACCGTCGCCCCGGGATTGAACGTGTCGCTCCCCTCCCACGCCACGGGCCCGCCGGTCATCGGGTCGGGAAAGCGGGACGTCTCCCTCGGCGAGATCGCCGGGTTGACGCCCGGCGGTCGGACGAAGCCGCCCAAGGCCCAGCCCGGCAACGTGTTCGGAGAGGAGGCGAGGAGAAGAACGGACAGCGCGAGCACCGTCCTCGACACTACCCGCGAGAGGCGTTTGGCGTGGCTCTTATGGACTTGGCGGCGGAACCCTCGACTCGGATCGCCCCGATCTCCAGCAGACCATCGTCGATGTCGCCCTACGGCGCGGCCTGATACACCGCCGGACGCGCCACCGGTTCCTTTCGTCGCGCCGGAACCACCGTCTGCGTCGGCAGGACCGCCGCCCCGCCGAGGCGGTCGACGATCTTGCGCGCCGCAAGGCGACCGATCTCGTCCAGGTCCTGGAAGATTCGCGCCGTCCGCTCCGGATGCCGCATCAGGAAAGAGTGGCGGTCGATAAAGGTCAGCACCTCGACGTCGTCCGGAACCCGCCGTCCTAACCGGTCGAGGGCTTCCATCGCCACGACCCCGTAGAGGTGCCGCATGCAGAAGACGGCGGTCGGCGGCTCGGGGACGGCGAGCATCGCCGCGAGCGCGTCGTGGACGAGCTGCTGAGCCTGTTCGTACTCCCGCGCCGTGTTGGGGGCGAGATAGGGGAAGCTCCGCACGAATCGTTGCGGGTCTTCCCCTCGCGCCCGAAGCGCCTCCTCGTAGGCCCGAAGCCGCTCGGCGGTGGAGACGACGTGGGTCTCCATATCCGTCAGGTGGGCGATACGGCGGTGGCCTCGATCGAGAAGCCGCTCCATGCCTGCGCGGGCCGCCCCGTAGTGGTCGGACAGGACCGCGTCGCACACCACTCCATCGGGATAGTGGTCCAGACAGACCAGCGGGTACCCGCTCGCCGTGATCTCCGCGACGAGCGCGTCGTTCTCCGGGGCGCAGGTGGGAAAGAGGACGATCGCGTCCGACTCCCGGACGAGGCGGCGCAGCAGATCCGCCTCACGCTGGGGATCGTGGCGGGTCTCCGCGAGTTCGATCCGGTAGGCGTCGCCAAGCGCGCTCGCCACCGCGGAGAGAAGGTCGGTTTCGAACCGCTGGGTCAGGGTGAACACCACCGCCGCGACGATCGGGCGGGGCGGCTCGGCACGCGGGGCCACGACCGTGCCCGAGCCGCGCGTGCGGCGGACGGCGCCGACCCGGGCCATCTCGTAGAGCGCCCGATGCGCGGTCAGGCGGGACACGCCCCAGGAGCGCGCGAGGTCGTCGTCGCTGGGCAGGGCGTCCCCCGGCAGGAGTTCGCCCCGGCCGATCCGGCCTTGGAGATCGTCGTGGATCGCTTGCCAGCGGGGAATGGGCATCGAAGAAAAAGACGAAGATCGCCCTAGGCCAAGTATAGACTAGCTTTCCATTTTCGGTGATGGAAAGGTGAAAACCCGGCATGGCTCCACGATCTATGCGAAGATGATCCATACGATCGTTCGCCCGTCCGGTCGAGGATCGAGAGAGCGCAATGTTGCCTTTAAGCCATAACCGCCGGGGCCGCCGATGAAGCGCCCCCTTCATCCCGGCGCCATCGCCGCCGCTTTGGCGGTCTTCGTCGCCGCCCTCGGAGCCCTCCTCGTCAGGTTCGACGCTCGGGGGGTGGCCCGGTCCGACGCCGCCAGTCCGTACACCCGGATCGGCGAGCGTCCGACGTCGGCCGGTTCCGGAACGAACTCGCTGACGGGCGAACCGCTCGCCGAAACGGCGAAGGCCTACGAGGCCGCCTCGTTCGCCGAGCACGCCGCCTCTCCCGGCGCCCTCCACGACGGGCGCTAGCCGCCCCAAGGATCCAAGACGATGCCGTCCTCTCTAACCCGCCCTTCGGTTCCGGCTTCGCGCCGCGCCTTCACCCTCATCGAACTCCTCGTCGTGATCGCCATCGTCGCGATCCTCGCCGCGATCCTGTTCCCCGTCTTCGCCCAGGCCAAGGCGGCGGCGAAACAGACGACCTGCTTGAGCAACCTCAAGCAACTCGGGACCGCGTATCTGATGTACGCGCAGGATGCCGACGACGTCCTGCCGCCGACCGACTCCTTCGACGCCTGCCCCCTGCAAACCTGCTACCAGCCGGGCCGCAGCCAAGGGCCGGTCTATCCCTACTACAAGAGCTTCGCGATGCTCACGTGTTCCATGGAGTCCGACCGCGCCGTCTGGGTCGATCCGAACCGGGTGGACGGGTTTGGGCTCGATCCCGAGTTACCGCCGGATGTGTCCGCGCAGTTCTACGGCTGGAAGGCCGACTGGGGCTGGGCGACGACCTACGGCTATAACGGATACAACCAGACCGGGCCGAGCTACTGGTTCGCCACGCCGAACTATCCTTCCCAAGGGGTCAACCGTCGGCCGATGGGACAGATCGGCCATCCCTCGAACACGCTGATGCTCGCGCACAGCCTGGGGCCCCGCGGTGCGTTCTGGAACATCGGTTGGAAGATCCAGTGGCTTCCGGACAAAACCGCCTGGGACTTCGAACCGATCTCCGACGCCCACAACGGCGGCTCGCCCGTCGTCTTCACGGACGGCCACTCGAAGTTCCTCAAGCAGGCTTACGCACACTCGAACAAGCAGGAGCCGCGCGACGACAACCCCGACTCGATCTGGAGCATCCAATAGGCGGGACGACGGCCCGCGCGCTCGGCCTCGTCGCTCTCGCCGCCAGTGCGTCGCTTCCTTCCCTTGGGAAAAAGGACGCGACGTCTTCCTTTTTCGAGATTCGCGTCGTCGACGCGGAGACCGGTCGGGGCGTTCCCCTCGTTGAGATGCGGACGGTGAACAACCTCCGTTTCGTCACCGACAGCGCCGGGTTCGTCGCCTTCGACGAACCCGGTCTGATGAACGGCCCGGAGGTCTACTTTCACCTGAAGAGCCCCGGCTACGAGGCGAAGGCCGACGCGTTCGGCTACCGGGGCGTCGTCCTGCGCCCTCGTGCGGGCGGCGAGGCGACCGTACGGCTCACTCGCACGAACGTCGCGGAGCGGATCTGCCGCCTTACCGGCGGCGGCATCTACCGCGACAGCCTGCTCCTCGGCGAGAAGACGCCTCTGAAAGCCCCCGTTCTGAACGGCGGCGTTCTCGGGCAGGACACCGCTCAGGCGGAGATCTACAAGGGGCGGATGCTGTGGTTTTGGGGCGACACCGACCGGACCGGGTTCCCCCTGGGCAACTTCCACACGAGCGGCGCCGTCGCGACCCTGCCTTCCGGCGGGGCCGAAAAAGGGATCGAGTTCGCCTACTTCCAGAAAGACGGGTTCGTGCGATCGATGGTCGACTCCGACGACTCCCACCCCATCTGGATCAGCGGCCTCGTCGTCCTGGGCGCCGGAAAAGACGAGTCGCTCTACGCCTACGACGCTCAGATGCGAAGCCTCGGCGAGGTCGTGACCCGCGGCTACCTGCGGTGGAACGACGCCGCCGAGCGCTTCGACGTCGTCCAGACCTTCGCCAAGGACCGGGGCTGGCGCTACCTCGACGGCCATACCGTTTCGCACGAAGGCTACGTGCTCGGGAACGATCCGCCCAACGTGCGGGTTCGAGCCGACGCGAAGTCTCTCCTGGACGCGGACGCCTACGAGGCCTACACCTGCCTCGACGCGGATGGCTCGGTGCGCCGAGTCGGCGGCAAACCCGACTACCGTTGGCAGAAGGCCTTGCCGCCGATCGACTCGGGCGCCGAGGCCCGATTGGTCAGAGAGGGCAGACTTAAGCCTGAGGAAACCCACTTCCTCCCTTTGGACGAGGACGGCAAGCCCGTCGAGATCGCCAACGGAAGCGTCCACTGGAACGCCTACCGCAAGCGGTGGATCGGGATCTTCGGCCGCAAGGGCGGACGCGACTCGAATCTTGGCGAGATCGACTACGCCGAAGCCGACGCGCCTACCGGCCCCTTCCGCCGCGCGGTCAAGGTCTGCGACCATCCGAAGTACACCTTCTACAACCCCGTCCACCACGCCTTTCTGGACAAGGGGAGCGCGATCTACTTCGAGGGCACCTACACCGCCGAGTTTTCCGGCAACGACGATAAGACCCCGCTCTACAACTATAACCAGCTTCTCTACCGGCTGGACCTCGCCGACACGAGACTCGCCGTCGCGAAGGGCTGACGTTCCTCATGAGGGCTTGTGATAAGGTTGGGGCTGTTCTCACCCTTTCTGTTTCGCCCTGACCGCCAACCCGTTCGACCGAGCCCCCCCCCGTTCAATGAAGAAAGCCAGCCTCCTCCTCGCCTTCCTGCCCGCCCTCGCCCACTCTCAGTCCGTCCCTGCCGACGCGTTCGCCCTCCGCAACGGCGATCGCGTCGTGTTCTACGGCGACAGCATCACCGACCAGCGGCTCTACACCCTGTTCACCGAGGCGTTCGTCCGCACCCGCTTTCCCAAGCTCGACGTGTCGTTCGTCCATTCCGGCTGGGGCGGCGACACCGTGAACGGCGGCGGGGGCGGCAACGTCGACCAGCGGCTCGACCGCGACGTCTTCCCCTACCGCCCGACCGTCGTGACCGTTATGCTCGGCATGAACGACGCGGGCTACCGCCCCTTCGAACAACCTCTCTTCGACGCCTACGCTAAGGGATACGAGCACATCGTCGACCGCCTGAAGCGCGAGGACCCGGGCGTCCGCCTCACCCTGGTCCAGCCCTCCCCCTACGACGACGTGACCCGCGCCCCCGGCTTCCCCGGCGGCTACAACGGCACCCTCCTGCGCTACAGCGACTACGTCAAGGAGCTCGGAACGCGCAACGGCGCGACGATCGCCAACCTGAACGGCCCCGTCGTCACGATGCTCCAAGCGGCCAACCTCAAGGACGCGCCGAACGCCCAGAAGATCATCCCCGACCGCGTCCATCCCGGCGACGCGGGCCACCTCGTCATGGCCGAGGCCCTCCTGAAGTCGTGGAACGCCCCGGACGTGGTCTCGTCCGTGGTGATCGAGAACGGGAAGGTGACCCAGGCGCAGAACGCGAAGGTCTCCGGCCTCTCCACCGCGAACGGCCTCGCCTGGACCCAGACCGACGGCGCCCTGCCGTTCCCCCTCAACATGGGCGATCCGATCATCCGTTTGGCGATCGAGTCTTCCGACTTCGTCGAGGCCCTGAACCAGCAGACTCTGCGCGTGAACGGCCTGAGCGGCCGCTATACGCTCGCCATCGACGGCAAGGTCGTGGGCGCGTTCTCCGCCGACGACCTGAGGGACGGCGTCAACCTCGCGACGATGAATACCCCCATGCGCGTTCAGGCGGGCCGGGTGCTGGACCTCGTCCGCGACCGCGCCGAGGCCCACAACCAGCGCTGGCGCAGCATTCAGACGAACGGGTTCCTCGGCCCCGAGAACGCGGCGATGAAGGAGAAGGGGGACGTGTTCAAGGCCCTCGACCGCTATGACGTCGCCCTCGACAAGGCGGCGCGGAAGGCGGCTCAGCCCGTGCCGCACCGCTTCACCCTGGCGCCCGCCGCGTAGGATCGGACGTTCGGCCTCGCGATCAAACCTGGCTTATCGCCAAGCGAAGCGCGAGGCCGACGTCAAAAGGCCTGGCGCGACGTAGAGGTAAGGGATGCTTCCCGCCCTCCTTCCGCTCGTCCTGGGCCAAACCGCCGCCCAGAAGACGGGGGTTGCCCTCTACGACAAACCCCTGCCTTGGTCGAGCGCCGTCGGCCCCGGCGTCCCCGACTTTTGGGTCCGGCCCGGCTACAAGGTGACGCTCGTCGCCGACGACCTCAAGAACGCCCGGTTCATGGTCCTCGACGGCAAGGGAAGCCTCTTTCTCAGCCGACCCGACCGGGGCGACGTCCTGCGCCTTGCGAAGAAGGGCGACAAGTACGAGGTGGCGAACACCTTCGTGAAGGGCTACCGGCAGGTCCACGGCATGGACGTCCACGACGGCTGGCTCTGGTTTACCCGCTCGGGCTCCGTCCACAAGGCGAAGATCAACGCCGACGGCACGGCGGGCCCCGTCGAGGACGTCCTGACCGGACTCCCCGAAGGCGGCCATTGGTGGCGCCCGATCCTCGTCGTGAAGGACGGCTTCTTCACGGGCATCGGCGACCCCGGCAACCTCACCGATCAGCGCGAGACCGATCGCGAGAAGGTCTGGAAGTACGCCCTCGACGGCAAGACCCGCACCCTCTGGGCCTCCGGCATCCGCAACACCGAGAAATATCAGTTCCGCCCCGGCACCGACGAGCTTTTCGGCGCGGATCACGGCAGCGACTGGTACGGTGGCAAGCTGGGCGAGGGCGACAAGAAGCCCCAGCCCGTCACCGACGCCTACCCGCCCTGCGAGTTCAACCGCTACGTCCAGGGCGGCTTCTACGGGCACCCCTTCTACGTGGGCCAGAACGTGCCCCGGCTGGAGTTCACCGACCGCCCCGACATGGACGAGATCGCCAAGACCGCCATCCCGCCCGCCTGGGCCCTCGGCGCTCACTGGGCCCCGAACGGCTGGACCTTCGCCACCAAGGGCGAATGGGCGGGCGACGCCTTTATCGCCTGCCACGGCTCCTGGAACCGCTCGACCAAGAGCGGCTACCGCGTCGAGCGCGTCATGTTCGACAAAGCCACCGGCGAACCCTACGGCAGTCTTATGCTCGTGGGCGGACTGGGTAAGAACGACGATGTCCTGGGCCGCCCCGTCGACGTCGTCGAAGAGCCCAACGGCGATCTCCTCTTCTCCGACGACGGCACGAACCGCATCTACCGCATCTCGAAGGTGAAGTGATGATCACGAAGAGGGTTCCCCTGGAAGCCGCGGCCGAAAGGCCGCATGCCGTTGCCGACGAACGCGCGGGCGGAAGGGGAAACCGTGGGAGAGGAGGTGGCCCCGGTCGGCTTAAAAGGTTTGGGGCGAGGGGATTTTGCCTCTTCGCGGTCTTACCGTTGATCGCGATAGCCCAAACCCCCGCTCCGCAAGGAGCGGACGAGAAGCCCTCCGCCCCCTTGAAGGTCGCTCCCCGCGCCTACTTCACCGCCCACTGCCAGCGCTGCCACGGCGTCGACGGTATCAACTTCGTGCCCGGCTTCGCCAAAGAGCCGCCCGACAAGCTCAAGGCCGACATCGTCCGCATGGCCGATGGCCCCGGCGGCGCGCCCCTCAAGCCCGAGGACGTCGAGGTCCAGATCGCCTACCACCGGCTCATCTCCGCCCAGAAGCCCTTCGTCGCCTGGACCGAGCGTGAGGGACTCACCCTCAAAGGCGAGGTGGCCGAAGGCGCGGACCTCAAGGCCAGCGTCGGCAAACTGACGGTGGACGACGATGGGGTATGGACCCTCGTCCTCCCCTCGGAGGCCGACCTCAAAACCCTGAGGCTCACCGCGACCCTCGACAAGGCCACGACGGAGTTCGTCCCTTCCGAGTCCCCCTTCGCCAAGCTCAAAGAGGAAAAGGCTCCGGTCAAAACCTAGGGGCGAAGGGGTTGGCCTGGCCCCTTCGCGGGTACCGTTCCCTCGTGCTGTTGGAAGGGCGGGTGGCGATCGTGACGGGCGGAGCGAGGGGAATCGGGGCGGACGTGTGCCGGGTTCTCGCGCGGCACGGGGCCCGCGTGGTCGTGAACTACGCCCAAAGCCGCGAGCGCGCGGAGGCGGTGGTCGCCGAGATCGTCGCCGCCGGGGGCGCGGCGACCGCGTTCGAGGCCGACGTGCGCGACCTCGCCGCCTACGAAGCCCTCGTCGCCCATGCCCTGACCGCCCACGGGCGGCTCGACGCGATCGTCAACAACGCCATCGCGGGCAAGCAGGATGGCCCCTTCGACGGCGCGACCGACGAGGATTTCGCGACCGCCTTCGACTTCGGCTGCCGCGCCGTCGCGAACTCCGTCCGCGCCGCCCGGCCCGCGTTCAAGGCGGCGGGCGGCGGTCGCGTCGTGAACGTCGTGACGGAGATCTGGAACATGGCCCCCGGCGGCTGGAGCGTGTACATGGCGGGGAAGGGAGCGATGGTGGGCCTGTCGCGCACCCTCGCGGTCGAACTCGGGCCGGAGGGCGTGACCGTCAACATGGTCGCGCCGGGCTGGATGGCGACCGAAAAGGTCGACACCGAGAGCGAAGGTTCCAAGGCCTTCGGCCAGAGCCTCCCCCTACGTCGGCACGGCAGTGGGGAAGAGATCGGCAAAGCCTGCGCCTTCTTCCTCAGCGACCTCGCGGGCTACGTCACCGGCGCCTACCTCCCCGTCACCGGTGGGCGCATCACCCAGATGGGCTCCTAACGGTGCAGACGCATCGGCTAAGGTAGGGCATGGAACCGCTCGGCATCGGCGTCGTGGGCGCGGGGAGCATCGGGATCCGTGGCGCGCTCGCCCATCTGGAGCTTCCCGACGTCGCGCACAAGGCGAGGGCCGTCGCCGTGTGCGATCCGGTCGAAGGTCGGGCTCAGGCGGCCGCCGAGCGCTACGGCGTTCCCGACGCCTACCTTACGCTCCACGAGCTTCTCGCCGACCCGAAGGTGGACGCCGTCACCCTCTGCTCCCCCATCGGCCTCCACTACGAGCAGGCCCTCGCCGCCATCGGCGCGGGCAAGCACGTCCACTTCAACAAGACGATGACCGTCACCGCCAACGAGGCGCTGGATCTCATCGAAATGGCGAGGCTGGTCGGGGTGAAGCTCGTCGCCAGTCCCGGCCAGATGATCCGTCCCGTCAATCGACGCATCCGCGAGATCGTGCGGGGCGGCGAGATCGGCTCCCTCGCCTGGGCGGTGGCGGGCGCCGCGTTCGGGACCTACCACGAAGACGAAGGGGTGCGTTCCGGCGACGACGTGCTGAGCAACGTCAACCCAAGCTGGTACTGGCGCAAGCCCGGCGGCGGGCCGCTCTACGACATGACGGTGTACGCGCTGCACACCCTCACCGGCGTCCTCGGTCCCGCCCGCCGCGTGGCCGCTATGTCCGGCATCCGTGTTCCCGAGCGCGAGTGGCGCGGCACGACCTACCCCGTCGACGCGGACGACAACACCGGCATCCTGATCGACTTCGGAGACGGCGCGTTCGCCTTCGCCCACGGCACCGTCGCGGGCACGGTGAGCGGCTTCGGCCAGCCGAGCTTTTTCGGTACGAAGGGAAGCGTCGTCGGCACGGACCTGAACGGGGTAAGCCTCGTGCGCGAGGAGGACGGGCCGTTCTTCGGGCCCTACGCCGTGGGGCGCCACGCCGAGATCGGCGAGGGCCACGTCTTTCAGGACCTGATGAGCCTCGTGGACTGGGTGCGGGAAGGGACGCCGTCGGTCGCGACCGCCGAACACGCCGCCCACGTCGTCGAGATCATCGAAGCCGCCTACCGCGCGGCGGAAACCGGCGTCGCCCAAGATCTCAGGACGACGTTCTAGAGGAACGCCGCGGAAGCTTTAAAATTCCTAAGCTTCATGAGCATCCTCGACAAGCTGATGGGCCGGGACGAGCCCGCTCCCGCCGCTGCCGCTCCCGCCCAGGCCGCCCCTCCCGCTCCCTCGTCGGCGACGGCCGCCGACGAGCAGGCGGTCTCGCGCTACCGGTACATGCTCAAGACGGCGCCCCCCGAGTCGATCGAGCAGGCGCACCGCGAAGCCTTCGAGAAGCTGTCGCCGGAAGGGCGGCGCCTCGCTCTCCAAAAACTGAGCGAATCGGTCCCGCCTGAGGAACGGCCCCAAGGCGACGATCCGCAGAGCCTGGCCCGCGCCGCGACCCGCGCCGAGGTTCGGCAGCCCGGCGCGCTGGGCGGAATGTTCGGGGGTGGTGTGGGCCTCGGCGGCATCATCGGCGGCAGCCTGCTCGGAAGCATCGCGGGCTCGTTTATCGGCTCCTCCATCGCCCACTCGTTCTTCTCGAATCCGGCGAACGCCCAAGGCTACAACGAGTCCGCCAAGCAGGAAGGAATCGACGCGAAGGACGGGGACAAAGACGACGCGAAAGGCGACGAGACGAAAGACGACGCGTCGAACGCGGACGACGGCGCGAGCGCGGCGAGCGACGCGCCCTCCGAGCCCGATTCCTTGGGCGATCCGGCGGACGCGAGCGGCCTCGACGCGGGATTCGGCGGCGACGACTTTGGGGGCGGACTGGACGATTTCGCCCTGTAAGGCGCCCGAGAGCGCAGGGCTCTGTTGAAGCCGTTCGATGTGGACCGACCGGATCGGCTTGCTCCTTCGGTTCCTGGCGTTCTGGCTGATCGCGCCGGAGTTGGTTGGGAAGTCCCGGCTCCACGGTCTGCGCCGGGCGGCCACCGGCACGGTGCAGGCGATCTTGACCGTCCCCATCGGCGTGGCGGTAGCCATCGTCGGAGCGGCGGCCCTCCTCCGGGGGCTCGACGAGGAAGACCAGCGCGATCAAGGCTTCCCTCGTCGCGCTGGTCTTCCTCGTCGTCGCCTTGGTGGTCTGTGCCGCCCTCCGGCGCAAACTGCTGCGCCGCCTCGCGGAAAGGCTGGAAGACGAGGCGCGCTTCCGCTCGGCCCTCGCCTCGATCGGGGCGGTCCTGTTCACCCTCGGGTTCGTCCTTCAGTTCGTGGCGACCTTCGGAAAGCCATAATTCCGGCATGGACCCGAATCTCGCGCCGCCTATTCTCGCGCCCTCTATTCTCGCGTCGGGACGCACCCTCGGCATCGTCGGGGCGGGCGTGATGGGCACGACGATCGCCCGCGGACTGCTCGACGCCGGGCTCGTCGGACGGCGGCAGGTGTGGGCCGGCGCGAAGACGGAGGCGACCTGCGAAGAGGTTTCGCGCGTCCTGGAGATCGAGGCGGCGACGGACTATGGGCCCTACCTCACGGACGCGGGCGTGGTCGTGCTGTGCGTGAAGCCCAAGCAGGTCGGACTCGTGGTGGAGAGCCTTAAGGGGCTTCCCCCGGACGCGATGGTGGTCACGATCCTCGCGGGCGTCACCACCGAGCGGCTCCAAGGGCTGTTGGGCACGGACAATCCCGTGGTCCGGGCGATGACGAACACGCCCTGCGTCGTGGGTCAGGGCATGACGGCGGTATGCGGCGGACGGACCGCGACCGCCGCGCACGTCGCGGCGGCCCAGCGCATGTTCGCGGCGGTCGGGCGGTGCGTCTCCACCGACGAGGCTTACTTCAACGCCATCACCGCCATGAGCGGCAGCGGCCCTGCCTACGCGTACCTTATCCTGGAGGCCCTCGCCGACGCGGGCGTGAACGTCGGCCTCCCGCGCGACCTCGCCCTCGAACTCGTCGCCCAGACGATGCTCGGCGCCGCCCGGATGGTCCAGGACACCGGCCGCCACCCCGCCGCCCTGCGCGACGACGTGACCACCCCCGCCGGCTGCACCATCGGCGGCCTCATGGTGATGGAGGACGGCAAGATCCGCTCCGTCCTGGCCCGCGCCATCGAAGAGTCCACCCGCATCGTCGGCAACCTGGGCAAGTCGTAACGCGAAGCGTCGTCGCCGTCTATCCTCCGGGAGCCGAACCCCGCGGCCGCCCCGCGTTCCGACCGTCCCAGCTCCCGAAGATGAGAGCTGGACGCTTTGGGAGAGGCGCCCCAGAAGCCCTCGTTCCCCGATGGCCCAAGCTCCCAGGGCCTTCCGCCCGAGTGGCGAACCGGCAAGGACCGCCCCCTGCGGCATAGACTGGAACCATGAATCTGCTCGCCCTCGAGGACCGTTACGGCGCCCGGAACTACAAGCCCTTGCCGGTCGTGGTCGAGCGGGCCGAAGGGGCCTGGGTATGGGACGTCGACGGCAAGCGCTACCTCGACTGCCTCAGCGCCTACTCGGCGGTCAATCAGGGCCACTGCCACCCCCGCCTGGTACGCGCCCTGACCGAGCAGGCGACCCGCGTCACCCTCACCTCGCGGGCGTTCCACAACGACCAGCTCCCTCTTTTCGAGAAGGAGCTTTGCGAAGCCTGCGGCATGGACGCCGTCCTGCCCATGAACACCGGGGCCGAGGCGGTCGAGACTGCCCTGAAGATGGCCCGCCGCTGGGGCTACCGCGCCAAGGGCATCCCCGAAGACCGGGCCGAGATCGTCGTGTGCGCGAACGGCTTCCACGGACGGACCGTCACCATCGTCTCGTTCTCGTCCGACGCGGACTATCGCGACGGCTTCGGTCCCTTCACCCCCGGCTTTCGCACCGTTCCGTTCGGTTCCCTTGAGGCTTTGGGAGAGGCGATGAACCCGAACGTCTGCGCCTTTCTCGTCGAGCCCATCCAGTGCGAGGCGGGCATCCTGATCCCGCCCGACGGCTACCTGCGGGCGGCGGCCGACCTCTGCCGGGAACGGAACGTCCTGTTCATGGCCGACGAGATCCAGACCGGCCTCGGTCGCACCGGCCGCTGGCTCGCCTGCGACCACGAGGAGGTCAAGCCCGACGTTCTGATCCTCGGCAAGGCTCTCTCCGGCGGCTTCTACCCCGTCTCGGCGGTGCTCGCCCGCCGCGAGGTGATCGACGTCTTTACGCCCGGCTCCCACGGCAGCACCTACGGCGGCAATCCCCTGGGCTGCGCCGTCGCCCGCGAGGCCCTCGCCGTCGCGGCGGAAGAAGGCTTGGCGGAACGTTCGGCGGAACTCGGCGCCTGGCTCCTAGAGGAACTCCGGACCTCCCTCGCACACCCCGATATCGTCGAGATCCGGGGCCGAGGCCTGTTGGTCGGCATCGAGATGCGCGTCCCCGCCCGCCCTTTCTGCGAGCGGCTCAAAGACCTCGGGATGCTCTGCAAAGAGACCCACGACACCACCATCCGCCTCGCCCCGCCCCTCGTGATCGAGCGAGAGGCCCTGGAATGGATGGTCGCGCGGCTGCGGGAGGTCCTCGGCTCCTAAACGCGAAGCGCTTGTAGCCGCAACCTCCGTGGTTGCGCGGGAGGTCTGACTACCCGCCGACCTGCACGACCCGGTTCATCGCCGGGTACGCGTCGTGCGAGATCGTCTCGCGACGGTCACCGACGATCCGCACCACCCGCACCTCGAACCCGGCTTTGCCCGTGTTGCGGATCCGGCTTCGACCGGAAGAGCCGCCCACCACGTACGTCTCCGGCGCCTGGACCTCCGCGACCTGCGACACCACCTGGGGCCGGACCTTCGGGACGCGGGCGCCGACGAGCGACACCTGGAGCCGATCGCCCTCGATCCGCCCCACGACGCGGACCGGGAAGTCGTAGGGGTTGCGGAAGCGCAGATCCACCCCCGAGAACGCGACGGCGGCGTCCCGTCCCGGCGGGACGTAGGAAGGGGCGAAGCGGTGACGGTTACGCTCCACGATCGTCATCCCCGCGAGAAGGGCCGCGTTGTAGAGCGTGGTCGAGGTCTGGCACACCCCGCCGCCCCAGTCGTCGATCAGCTGGCCGTTGTAGCTCACCGGCGCCTTGCGGAAGCCCCGGTCGCGGGAGAAGGTTCCCACCCGCCGGTTGAACGAGAACGTCGCGCCCGGCGCGACGACCGCCCCGACGAGCCGCCCCAGCGCGAGGTGCGCGTTGTGCCGCTGGCTTGGCGTCCGTCCCCGCAAGGTCGTCGAGTAGCCGCCGACCGTCGCCTCCTGGGGCACCGACCGCATCGCCGCCACCCCGCCTGCGAGCGCGAGCGATCCGGCGACGATGGGGATGAGGAACCTCATCGCTCCACCGCCACGCGCGTCTCGGCGGTCGAGGCCCAGCGGCCCGGATCGTACATGTTCTGCACCCGCGCGGGCAGGGCGGTCGCCCGTCCCGCCTGCTCCGCCCGCATGTGGTAGACGATCTTGCTCTCGCCCTTGGGCAGGTTGCGCGCGAAGAACGCGAGGTGGTCGTCCAGCACGACGGTCTGCGACCACCACCAGTCCTTCTCCTCGCCTTCCTCCAATTCCGTCCGCTCCGTCACCCGGCACGACGAGGGCGTGGGCTCTTCGACCAGCACGAACTCGCGCGGCTTGTCCGACTTGAGGGTCAGCTCCACCCGCACGACGTCGCCGTTCTTGAACTCGGTGACCGGCTTCTCAGAGGGCAACAGCCGGAGCGTGCCGTCGCCGCCGCGCCGGGGCTCCATCAGGAACGTCCGGCGCTCGACCGAAAGCTCGCGGTCCGTCGCCTTCGCCTTCAGCTCCTTCGCCACCTCGAAGCCCGAGAGGGCGATCGTCCGGTAGACCTTGCCCGTGGTGCGGATCTCGATCTTCGCCCGGTCGCCCAGTTCGCCGCGCGGAATCTCGACCGTGCGCGTCGGATCCTCCGCCCGTGGATCCAGCGTGAAGCTCCCACGCTCCTTGCCGTCCACGAGGACGGTCGCGGTCGAGGTTCCAGCCAGCTCCTTCGTGTGGTCCAGATACATCGTCAGGCCGACGAGGGCGTAGGCGGTGTCGCGGGTCGAGGACCAGCCGTCGCCGTGGCGGCTCCGCATCAGGCCGCGCACGATGCGCGGCAGCAGGACGTCGTCCGGACGCGAGGTCTGGAGGGCGACGAGCGCGAGCGCCGTCGCCTCCTCGCCCCAGGCTCCTTCCTCCGGCGCCCACTCGGCGGTCTCCTCGCCCACGCGCGCCCGTTTCTTCAGGAGGTCGAGCAGCGCGTCCGGATTCTTCCCGGCGGCCTGGTAGGCGAGGGCTCCGGTCGCGAGCTCGGCGGCGGTGGGCTTCACGAGCCGGCGCTTCGGATCGTAAGGGTCCTTCTGCGTCCGGTCGCGTAGGTCGACGCCCTTGAGGAATCCCGCCGCCTCCTTCTTGTCCCACCGCAGGAGCGCGTAGATCAGGTACAGCCGGTCGCGCGGCTCGATCGCCTTGAGCTTCGCCTTGTCCTGGAGCAGCTTGAGGCCCCAGTCCGCCGCGGCGTCGGGACCGGCCGACGAGACGTCGTAGCCCGCCTTCTGGGCGCGCTTGAGTCCGTCCAGCACGAGGGCGGTCATGAAGGGATCGCTCTCGTCGTAGGCCCACCAGCCCCAGCCGCCGTCCCCGTGCCGCATCTGCGCGAGCCGCGCGAGCGAGTCGGCGGCGATCTGCGGCAGCTTGTCCAGCCGCTTCGGCGCGGGCAGGCCGAGCCGCTTCACCGTCTGCTCGACGAGCAGGGCGGGCATGAAGCGGCTCATCGTCTGCTCGACGCATCCGTAGGGGAAGTCGATCAATCCGTCCAGCGCCTTGCCGAGGTCGCCCGCCAGGGTCGGGCTGACCGTGATCTTCAGCGAGCCCAGCTTCGGGTCGAGGTCGGGCGGGAAGGGGAGGTCGAAGTCCGCCGGGCCCTCGCCCGCCCGCGTCTCCAAGATCGGTCTCCCGTGCGCGAGGATGGGGAACGACTGCTCCACCCCGTCGGTCTCGGCTCCCGCCGCGACCCGCGCGGTCACCGTTCCCGTCCCCGCACCCGGCGCGTCGACGTCGAGCTCGACGATCTGCGGCTTCCCGGCGGGCACCCGCAGCGTCTTCGGCGCCGGATCCGCTAGGGTCAGCCCGCTTACGCCCAGCTCGATCGACACGTCGGCGTCCGCCCCCGTGTCGTTGGCGATCGTCGCGGTCAGCCGCTGGTGGTCGCCCTCCACGAGGAACTGGGGCAGCCCGAGGCGTACCATCAGGGGCTTGCGCGACTTGAACGAGGCGACCGTCTTGCCCGTCTGGGTGGCGTCGCTCATGCCGATCGCGGTCACCCGCCACTCGGTCAGGTTGTCCGGCAGGGGAACGTCCACCGTCGTCTCCCCGCCCTCGCCCGTCCACACGGCGGGCGTCCAGCCCGCGGTGTCCTTGAAGTCCTTCCGCAGGGGGATCTTCGACGAGCCCTTGTCGCCGCCGTCGAGATAGATCTCCGGGAACGAGTAGGCGGTGTTGACGCCGTTCGAGCGCTCGGGATACAGCGACGCGTAGAGGTCGGTGTCGTCCTTGGCGACGTCGTAGATCCCCGCGTCCACCGTCCCGACCGACACCTCGGCGGCTACCGGCTTGCCGTCCGCGTCGGTGGTCTTCACGACCACGCGGGCGGTCTCGCCGGGTCGGTATGCCGCCTTCTCCGGCGTCACCTCGATCTTCAGCCGCCGGTCCTCCCGCGCCACGCGCAACCGTCGGTCGGCCTGGAGGAACTTCTTGTCGCGCACGTAGGCCGCGCTCACGTACACGTTCGGCGCGTACTCCCGGACGATCGGCGTCTCCACCACCGTCGATCCCGCCTCCAGCGGCACGATCTTCTGCCAGAGGATGCGGTCGGTCTGGAGCGTCACCAGCGCGGAGCCGCCCGGCATGTCCGTCTGGAGCAGGACGCGGGCCTTCTGCCCCTCCGTGTACGAACGGTGGTCCAAGGTGAGCGAAAGGTCGCCCCGCCGCTCCTCGGCGCGGGCGGGAGAGCCGTCCACCCAGGCCGACGTCTCCGCGACGATCTTGCGCCCCGCGTCGTCCCGCCCGGTCGCGCGGAAGTCCAGCGACTCGGCGCGGGTCACCGGAACTCGCAGGGTCGCCTCGCCCTTCGCGTCGGTGGTGACGGTCGCCGTCGCGCGCTTCACGAACGTGGAGCCGCCCTCCGCGTAGGCCATGCGCCCCGTCTCGACCGTCACCGTCCGCCCGCCGACGGGCTGGCTAGGGTCCACCGCGTCCGTCGTCCGGATCCGGATCTCCGCCGTGTCGCCGGGCTCCAGGACGGGGTTCTGAACCTCCATCGACATCGCGAAGTCGCCCCGCGTCACCGGCACTTGGCCCTCGCCGTCGAAATACTTGCCGCCGTCCTCCGTCACCGACGCGCTGACCGTGTAGGTGTAGTCGTTCGTCAGCACGGCGGGATCGTTCTCCCCCGTCGTCTCGAACTCCACCGTCGCCCGCCCCGCCGCGTCCGTGACCGCCTCGACCTCCTGGCTGTACTCGCCGCCGCCGTACGAGTCGCCCGCCTGCTGCTCGCCGTCCTCGTTCTCGTAGCGGTACACGGGCGAGCGGTACACCGTCGCCTTCACCTTCGCCCCTACGACCGGGCCGCCGTAGTAGTACTTGCACTCCACCGTCGCGGCCGCCTTGTCGCCCATCGTGTAGTGCGGCTTGCTCGAGGTCACCTCGATGGAGAACTCCGGCTTGCGGTAGGCCACGACGTTCGCGTAGGCGTTCGACGTCCCGCCCAGCGCCTTGATCGCCATGCTGTAGTTGCCCGGCTTGCCCTCCTTGCTCGTGGTGAACGAGCCGTGGAACGATCCGTGCACCGAGATGGGAAGGCTCAGCGTCTTCAGCTCGTTCTCGTCGGGATCCTTGATCGTGACCGTCGCCGTCCCTTCCCCCGGCAGGCGGTAGCCGTCGCCGTCGATGCGGCGTACGAAGCCCTTGAACTGCACCGTGTCGCCCGGACGGTAGGCCGGGCGCTCGGGGTAGGCGTCGATCCAGACGTCCCGCCGCTCGTTGCCGTAGTGGTAGCCCTGCGCGATCGCGACCGACCCGCCTTTGCTCGCCATCACCGTGCCCCGGTTCTCCTCGTCCTCGATCGGGGTGCGGAGCGTGCCGTCCGCACCCGTCGTCCCCTTGCGCTCCAGCCGACCCTTCACGCGGGCGAACACCGCCGCCCCCGCGACCGGCTCGCCCGTCTTCAGGTCGGTCGCGAACACCAGCGTCCCGTCCGTGCCCGTCTTGGTCACGATCGCGAGACGCGACACCAGGAGAACGGTGTGGGCCTCCTTGTCGCCCGCACGGGTATCGACGTAGTAGACGCCCTCCTTCAGCGCGCCCACCGGCAGGGTCTGCACGAACGCCCCCTCGGCGTCGCGCGCCTGGACCGTCTTGTCCGTGTCGACCACCGTCTCGCCGGGGAAGCTCGCCCCCGTCTTCGCGCCGACGAGCGGAAGCAGGGCCGCGTCGTACCCTCCGGCCTCGGCGATCCCCCGCTCGTCCAGGCGCAGGACCCGCATCCGCACCGCCTTCTGAGGCACGAAGCCGTGAAGCTCCACGCGCGGCGTCTCGTTCGGCAGGAAGACCCGCTGGCTCGCGTAGAGGTTCAGGTAGGGGTCGTTCGGCTTCGCCGCCACGTCCTTGTGCCCGCCCTTGCCCTCCTTGACCGTGATCTTCACGTCGTCGAGGCTGTGCTCCTGCGCCGACACCGACAGCGTGTAGTCGCCCGCCGGAAGGCTCGCGAACGTGTACTCGCCCTTCGCGTTCGTCTCGACACCCTTCACCTGGGGCCGCTCCTCGTCCGGCGTTCCCTTGAGGACGACGGTGACGAGAGCGCCCTCGAGCGGCTTCCCGTTCTCCTTCATCGTGACCCGCCCCGTCAGACGGCCCAGGGGAACCTCCTGGCCGACGCCGAGGGTGAGGAGAGCGCCGCCGAACGCGGCGGCGAAAAGGGGACCGAGGAGTTTTTTCACAGGACTTCCGCTTCCTTCTTCAGACGGCCCACCAGGGCGATCAGCACGGCGAGAACGGCGATGCCCGCTCCCGCGTAGGCGAACAGGTGGACCTTCTGGTCCCGGGTGATCGTCGACTCGTCGCCGAGCCACGCGAGCGTCAGGATCGTCGCGCCCCCGAGCCCCGACCCGAGCGCCAGCGGCAGGAGCGAGGCCGGGGTCCGAGTCGAACCCCGCTCCTCTCCACGCAGCGCCTGCGCCAGTCCCGCGACCCCTAGCCCCACCGTGAAGCCCACGCCGCCGCGCATCCCGAGCGCGACCACCACGAGCGGCGCCGCCGCGATCGCGCCCAGACCCCAGAGCCCCGCCCCGATCGCCCTCGGAACGCGATGCCGCGCCCGGAGCCAGTCCGTCGGCAACAGGGGCAGGACGAGCCCCAGGCAGAGGGCCAGAAGCGTGTAGTGCTGGGCGATGTCGATCGCCCGGGTCGCCCCCGTTCCCGCCTCCCGCAACGTCCGGTACAGCACGAGACCGACGAGCGGACCGAGCGCGAGCACGGCGCGGCGGTTCTCGACCGCCAGCAGGATCGCGCCCGCCGCAAGGGCGGCGAGGGCCATCCCAAGGCCGCGTCCGAGGCCGAACGCCACCGTCGCGAGCCCGATCCCCACCACCGTCGCCAGCCCGACGCGCGACGACTCGCCCTCCTCCTCCGGCATCAGCCAGTGCAGCACGACGCCCGCCGCCGCGCCCATCCCGACGCAGAGGACCAGGGGGCGCTCGTTCAGCGCGTTCGCGAGAAACGAGCCCGCCCCCAAAAGGAGCAGGCCGACGACCACCGGCCTGAGCAGCCCCAGCCGCGCGGGCGTCCAAGCCGCCAGGAACGCCCCGACCGTCGCCGCGACCCCGAGCTGCGAACCGACGAACGCCGCCGCCGGAACGGGGGAATGGCGCATCCCGAGGTTGTCCGCCGCCGCCGTCAGGACCGCCGCCAAGGCCGCCGTCTCCCCGCCCACCGTCAGCGCCCCCAGCCCGGTTCCCGCGACCAGCGCGAGCCCCGCCGTCGGGAGCGACGTCGCGGGCAGCAGGTGCAGCGCCGCCGCCGCCGCGACGCCCGCCCCGATCCCTCCCGTCCAGGCGCCCAGCGCGCAAGCCCCCGCCCCGAGCGCCAGACCGATCAGGGCGGGAACGCGGTCGACCGCAGGGGCGGAACGGCTCACCAGGACCGCCCCCGCGATCGTCAGCAGCGTGAGGACGCCCAGGCGAAGCGGTTCCCGCCGCGCGGGCTCCGCACGCTCGGCGCGAAAGAGGAAAGGCGCGGCAAAGGCCAGCGCGAGCGCGACGAGCGGCAGCAGAAAGGTCATGGGGCCCCGTTAGGACGCCTTATTATAAATAAAGGCAAGGGAGCCTTGCAGGACCTTCGGACGCTGAAAGGGTTAACCCGCTCTCAGCGCCACTTCGGAACCGCGTCCGTGATCCGGATCGGCTCGATGAGGCCGTTCGCCGTGTAGGTCAGGCGCGCGATCGCGGTCTCCCGCTGCCCCTCGTAGGGACCCTCGCCCTTGCGGTTCGCCCACTCGTGGAAGGCGACGTACCACTCGTCCCTGCCCGGCTTCTGGAACACCGCCCAGTGGCCCGGACCCTTGTGCGTCGCGTCGCTCGCGAGGATCCTTCCCCGGTAGTTCCACGGACCGAACGGGCTGGCCCCCGTCGCGTAATGGACCGAGTACGAGCTGTCGCGATAGCCGCCGTGGCTGTAGGTGAGATAGTAGGTCCCCTTGCGGTAGTGCATGAAGACGCCTTCCGTGAACTCCTTGGGCGTCGCGACCGGGACCTCCCGCCGGATCCCCATCATCGTGTCGTCCAGCTCCCAGCACCGCAGCTTCGCCCCCGCGCTCCCCCCCGCGTAGAGAAGCCACCTGCCCGACTTCGGATCGCGGAACGTCATCGGATCGATCGCCTCGAAGCCGTTGCCGCCCGTGAACAGCGGCCGCCCCGAATCCTTGAACGGGCCGGCGGGCGAGTCGCCCACCGCGACGCCTAGGCGCGAAGGCTTGGGGTTCTGCGGCCCAACGGAATAGTAGAGGTAGAACCGGCGCCCCCGCTGCGCCAGCGCCGGAGCCCAGGCCCCGTGCCACGGCGCGCCGTCGGCCTTGATCCAGGGGATGTCGTCGAACTTGAGGATGGGACCGTGCTCCGTCCACGTCTTCAGGTCGCGCGACGAGAAAGCCCAGAACGCGGCCCCGATCCGGTGGGTGCCGTCCGTCGGGTAAAGCCAGACCGTGTCGTTCACCACCGCGACGTGCGGGTCGGCTCCCGTGAGAACGGGGTTGCGAACGGAGACGGTTTGCGGAAGAAGGGCGAGCGCGAGAAGAAGGCTGGTCATCGTCGAAGGGCCTGCCTTTAGTGTACGCCCTCGCCAAGAGACTTAGGTCATGTTAAGGTTCTGCGGCCGGATCTCTTCCGCCGGGCCGGACGCCGTTCAGGCGCGGGGAGACGGCGGCTCGGTCACGGAAGCCATCGCGTTCACGAGTCGTCCGGCCTCCATCAGTTCGACCGTCTGCCGCGCCAGCCTTTCGAGAAGACGGAGCTGACGCGACGTGAGCTGGCGGGGCTTGACGTCGAGGACGCAGACGGTCCCGACGCACTCCCCTCGGCTCGTTACGAGCGGAGCCCCTGCGTAGAATCGGATGTAGGGTTCGCCGACGACGTAAGGGATGCCCGCGAAGCGCGGATCGAGGGTCGTGTCCTCGGCCACCGCCGTCCGGGTGGATAGGATCGTGTGGGAACAGAACGCGTGTTCGCGCCGCGTCTCGCAGAACGGCATCCCGACGTGCGACTTGAACCACTGTCGATGCGCGTCGATCAAGCTCACCGCGGCGAAAGGCATGTCGAACAGGGCCGCCGCGATCTCTGCGAGGCCGTCGTAGACGCCTTCGGCGGGAGTTTCCATGATGCCCAGCGAAGCAAGCTCCTCGAGACGTTCGCGTTCGCTCAAAGGGACCGACAGGATGGGAGGGTTTGATGACGTCATGTTCGTCGGGCGTGTAGCCATAAGTGGTTTCGGAACCTTAAAGGCCGTCCTTAGGGCGTGGGGTTAAAACTCGTGACACCCGAACGGTCTGGAAAACTCTGAAGAACCCGACCGTCGGCGACGTTAGCCTTACGGAGGGACGATGGACGAGGACGACGCGCTGATGGAACGGGCCAAAGAAGGCGACGCGGAGGCGTTCGACGCGATCGTGCGCCGCCACCAGGACCGGCTTCAGCGCTTCGCCACGCGCATGGCCTTCGGCGACGCCGCGCGCGGCGCGGACGTGGCCGTCGGAGCGTTCCTGCGCCTTTGGGAGGCACGCGGAACCTACCGGCCTCAGGGCCGGCTCGGAGCGTGGCTCCTCCGGGCCGCCTACCGCCTCGTCGTCGATGAGGCCCGGCGCGCTCGAACCGCGCAGACTCTAGCCGAGCCTGTCGCCGAGCCGCCGCACCTCCGGATCGAGCGGACCGCCCTCGCCCAGGCGGTGCGCGACGCCGTCGGCGCCCTCCCCGAAGGCCAGCGGGCCGTCCTCGTCCTCTCCCACTACGAAGGGTTGAGCGGCGAGGCGATCGCCGAGATCCTCGACGTCCCGCCCGGCACCGTCGCCAGCCGGAAAAGCCACGCCCTCAAAACCCTGCGTCGCCGCCTCGCCGCCTGGGAGGACCCCCGATGAACGAAAAGCTCGATGCCTGGACCGTGGAGACGGTCGACCTCACCGCCCGCGTGGCCGCCGCCCTCGGAACCGCGACGCCTTCCCCGGAACGCGAGCTGCTTGAAGAGCTGCGCGCCCTGCGCCGCGAACTCGCCGAGCTTCGCGCCACCACCGCCCTCCTCGGCGACGAGGTCGCCCGCCTTCGCCTCGCCGCCGCCACTCCCCGCCGCATCGTCCCCTTCGGCCCTGCCGAAGGCCTGGCGAGACTCTCGTAGACGGGGCGTCGAGCCCCCCACCTTCCGCCCTAGGACCATGACCCTCGAAACCCTCTTCGACGAAGCCGCCCGGCGACGGGCCTCCGACATCCACCTCGCCTCCGGCGAGCCGCCCCGCCTCCGCATCGACGGCGTCCTCGTGCCCCTCGAAGGCGTGCCCGACCTTCCGCGTCTCCTCGAACCGCTCCTGACCCCCGAAGCCCTCGCCCGCCTAGGAGCCGGGATGCCGGTCGAGCGCACCCTCGAACACGGCGACCTCGCGTTCGTCGTCATCGTCTTCCGCATCGGCGAGCGCGGCCTCGCCGCCACCTTCCGGATACTCCCGAAAGGCGTCCCGTCGCTGGACGCGATCGCGGAGGACGCCCTGCCGCTCTTTCGCCGCATCATGGACGCCCCGCGCGGTCTGATCCTGATCGTGGGCCGGACCGGCAGCGGCAAGTGGACCACCGCCTGCGCCCTCGTCGACGCGATCAACGCGGAGAAGGCGGCGCGCATCTTCGTCGTCGAGGGCCACCCGGCCCTCCGCTTCGAGAACAAGCGGAGCCTCGTCACCCAGTTCCACGTCGGCCAGGACCGCGAGGGCCACGCCCGCGCCTTGGCGATCGCCCGCCAAGCCGACGTCGACGTGGTCGCGCTGGACGACGTTCCGACCGACGAAGCCCTTCGCCAAGCCCTCGCCCTCGTCGACACCGGCTGCCTCGTCGTCGCCAACCTGAACGCCGAGACCGCCGCCCAGGCGGTCGAAGGGCTCCTCGAATCGGCGGGCGACGAGGCCCCCGCCCTCCGCCGCGCCCTCGCGGAAAGCCTCCTCGCCGTCACCGCCCAGCGGCTCCTCCCCGGCCTCGAAGGCCGGGGCCGCGTCCCCCTCTACGAGTGGATCGTGAACACGCCAACGATGAAGCAAGCCCTCCTCGACGGCGACTTAGCCCAGGCCCAAGCCGAAGACCCCGAGTGCCGAACCCGCGACGCCGCCCTCGAAGCCCTCGTCGCCGCCGGGAAGGTGGCAAGAGGATAGAACCCTATCCAAGCGAACGCGAAGCGTGTAGTCGCATGCGAAGCTTGCGCGAGAGCGTCACGATCTCTCAAAACGCTCGATGCTTCGCCAAGGCTTTATCCCTCAGGAGCCGCTTTTCGTAGGCTCTCGAATGTCGACCGTGCAAGCTCCTGGGGACTCCTATGTCCCTCTCCCGTTTAAGCGAACGTGAGGCGTGGTGGCGCGGGTTCGGTACCCGCGTGTGACGCATCCCGCTCCCCGATGCGGGCAAGGTCTTTCGGAACAGCGTGGCTTACAAGGGAAGTGAGCCCCCAAGACAAACGAACCAAGGATCGGTGCGATCCGCACGTACCCAAGTCTCCGCTCCTCGCTGGAGTCCACTCCCCCGGAGACCCATGGGGACCGATCGATGGAAAGCCGCCTCCTAGGCCGAAGAGGAAGCGAAAGCGCCTAGCGATGGCAAGCGACACTTACATGGCGGCGTAGCGAAGGGACGGGCCTTGGAAGACTCCCAGGGCCCGTTCCATGATCATCAGGCAATGATCATCCTCGTTGGCATCGCGGGTCTAGGGCTCTCACCGATTTCGAAACCTCAGGTGCAACAAGCCCATCAGGCGAAGCGCTGGACGATCGGTGAGGGGCCGCTTTACCATCAAAGCGAGCTTCTCTACGTCCCGGTGTCCCTGGGCGGAAATCGGTACCGCTGGTTCATCCTCGACACCGGCAGCTACCGTTCGTACCTGACTAAACTCGGATTCGCTCATCTGAAAGCGAGCGGGATCGCCTCCCGAAAGGACGGCGAGACGGGGCCGCTGGACGTGAAGGTCGCCGGCCTCTCCCTGGGCAAGGCCTCTTTCGCGCTCGATACCACGGGGTTCCCGACATCGCTCAACTCGAACAGCGAGGGCATCATCGGGCTCGACCTTCTCCAGAGAACGCGGCTTGGCGTCGATGTCACGGCGGGTAATTTCCGCGTGTGGCGCCCTAAGGGACTTACGAATGTGGCCTTGCGAGACTGGTTCCCACGCAAGGCGAAGCCACTCTCGACGTATCTGTGGCGCTCGCGCGACGCCACTTATACGGTGATGGTGAAACTCGCCAATATGTACCTTCCCGCCTGTGTGGACACTGGCTGCGAAGAGTCTTACCTAGCCCGCGAACTCGCCCCCGCCCTGCGGCCGTCTCTGCCGACGAGAAGGGGGCAGGCGACCTTCTACACGGGCGTCGAGGACATCCAGTACTACCGCGTTCCAAGCATCGGGCTAGAGGGTTTGTGGGTGCCTCTGAAAGGCTCTATCGGGGCTACGAACCTGCCGAATACCTCCACGATCCTGGGTGTCGACGTGTTGAGCAGACTCCGGGTCCTCTTCGACTTTCCGGGAAAGCGGCTGTACTACACGAAACCGAAGCCTGACTCTTACGTGGCTGGAAAATGGCCGTTGAATGGTCCGTACATGGCCCTTCCGACGGGAGCGGAGATTTGGTGGCCTCTCAATGAGGTCGTTCGCGTCGAACCAGGATGCGATTACGAAGCTCCTGATGGTTACCGAAAGGTGAACCGTCCCGACGGATCCATCGATCTGGTCCCTCCAGGCATAGATATCCCCCCCCTTCAGACTAAACCCCGCCTCTTGATCGCGCCTACGGTCGGCAAAGACGTAGGCCCTGTCGACCGGCCGACCTTCGTCCCTCCTAAGGCCAAGTACACGGTTCCTCCAGGCTGGCGGATCGTTCGCCGGAAGGATGGGAGCGTCGAACTCCACCCCCCTGTCGTTTCTGGATAGCCGGGGCCCCATGTTTGGGGCGGCTCGCCAACGACCTACCTCCGCAAAGCTTCCCGTCCTCGCTCGACCTCTTCGACCGACGCCGCGAACACGTCCATCATCCGCTCGATCGCGGGCAGCGGGGAACCGGCGTAGGGCCAGATCAGGGAATCCTTCGTCTTGTAGGCGTCCTTCTTGCGGTTCGCGAGGATCGACCAGGCGCGCGGCGGCACCGCGCTCATGTCCTTGAACTGCACGTTCAGCCGCCCGCCCCGGGCGTCGAGCTTGTCGATCCCCAGGTCGCGCGCCCGCATCCGCTGGGCCATGATCGCGAACGCCTGCGACACCTCCAGCGTCGCCCGCCCGTAGCGGTCCTCGACCTCCGCCTGCACCTCGCCGAGCGTCTTCGGGTCGCGCGAGGCCATCATCCGCTGGTAGTAGTACAGCCGCTGGGACTGGTCCTTGATGTAGCCCTCGGGAAGCAGGGCCACCACCGGCACCTCGAACGCGGGCAAGGGCGCGAGCGACTCCAAGGGGTCCTTGACGTCCAGGTCCTTGGGCGACTCGCCGTCCACCGTGTTCTTCAGCGTCGCGACCGCCTCGTTGATGAGCTGGGTGTACAGCTCGTAGCCGACGTTCGCCATCGTGCCCGACTGCTTCGCGCCGAGCAGCTCGCCCGCGCCCCGGATCTGGAGGTCGCGGAACGCCAAGGAGTAGCCCGAGCCCAGCGACGAGAACTCCTGCAGGGCCTGGAGCCGCTGCATCGCCCCCTCGCTCACCGTCATCCGCTTCTTCTTCCCGCCCGTCGCCTCCTTCTGCGCCTCCGCCACCGTCGGAGCCGCGATGGAGGCGTCGAACGCCCCCGCGTAGAGGAAGTAGGCGTACGCCTGTCGGTCGGAGCGGCCCACGCGGCCCCGAAGCTGGTAGAGCTGGGAAAGGCCGAGCTTGTCCGCCCCCTCGATGATCAGGGTGTTCGCGTTGCCGATGTCGATGCCGTTCTCCACGATGGTCGTCGAGAGCAGCACGTCGATGTCGCCCTTGATAAAGCCGACCATAATCGGCTCGATCTCCTTCTCGTGCATCTGTCCGTGGGCGACGCCGATGCGGGCGGTGGGAACGAGCTTCCTCAGCTTCTCCGCGACGTGCTCGATCGACTCGACCCGGTTGTAGACGTAGAACGCTTGCCCGCCGCGCGCCATCTCGCGCAGGATCGCGTCGCGGATCACCTCGCCGCTGTAGGGCCGCACGTACGTCCGGATGGGAAGGCGGCCCGGAGGCGGGTCGTTGATCAGGGACATCTGGCGGATGTCCATGAGGGCCATGCTCAGGGTGCGCGGGATCGGCGTGGCGGAGAGCGTCAGCACGTCCACCTCCGTCCGCAGCTCCTTGAGCATCTCCTTCTGCTTCACGCCGAACTTCTGCTCCTCGTCGATCACGACGAGCCCCAGATCCTTGAAGTCGACGCCCTGCCCGAGAAGGGCGTGGGTGCCGACCACCATCTCGATCTCGCCCGACTTCAGCCCCGCGAGGATCGCCTTCTTCTCCTGGGGCGGCGTGTAGCGGTTGACCAGCCCGAGCCGCGTCCCGAACGAGCCCAGCCGCTCCTCGAAGTTGCGGAAGTGCTGCTCCGAAAGAATCGTCGTGGGGCACAGGATCGCCACCTGCCGTCCCCCCTGCACCGCCTTGAACGCCACCCGGATCGCGACCTCCGTCTTGCCGAAGCCCACGTCGCCGCACACGAGACGGTCCATGGGATACGGCGCTTCCAGGTCCCGCTTCGCGTCCCGGATCGCCAAGGCCTGGCTTCGCGTCTCCACGTAGGGGAACGTTCCCTCCATCTCGTTCTGGAACGGCGTGTCCGGCCCGTAGGGACGGCGGTCCACCTCCTTGCGCTTGGCGTAGAGCCGCACGAGGTCCCGCGCGAACGCCTTCGCCTCCTCCTTCGCCTTGCTCAGGGTGCGCTGCCACTCGCCGCCCGTCAGGCGGTTGAGCTTGGGGTTCGTGTCGCTGGGGTTCAGGTACTTCTGCACCCGGTCGAGCTGGTCGGCGGGCACGAAAAGCTTGTCCGGAGCCTGGTACTCGACGAAAAGGAACTCCTTCTCGACCCCGTCGATCTCGCGCTTGACGAGCCCCCGGAACATCCCGATCCCGAAGTTGATGTGGACCACGTAGTCGCCCGGCTTGAGGTCGAGGACGGTGGTGATCGGCGCCCCCTCGCTGAACCGTCGCTGGGGGATCTTCAGCCGCGCGACCCCGAACAGCTCCGCGTCGGAAACGAACGCGATCCGCTCGTTCGGCATCGAGAAGCCGCCCCCAAGGTTGCCCTGGGCCAGGAAGGAGCCCTTCGGCGCCGCGCCGTCTTCCAGGGTGTGGATCTCTGCGCCGGACAGCACGGACTTCGCCCGGTTGGGCTGGTCGGTGGTCATGACGATCCGGAAATCCGCCTGCAGGTAGTTCTTCAGCGTCTGCGCGAGAACCTCCGCACGGCCTCGGTAGGGCTCCATCGAGACCGCGTTGATCTCGACCTCGCGGGGCTTCTCGATCCAATCCGGAAGGGCGTTCATCCCCGTCATCGCCAGCAGGCAGCCGTGCGAGGCGAGATGCTCCGCCGGAAGCACGAAGTCCGACGCCGCCGACTTGAGGATCTCGCCCCTTCGCGTCCGCGCCTCCAAGGCCTGGGACAGTTCCTCCTCCGCCCGCGCCGCGATCGACTCCAGCTCGAGGGGCTCGTCCAGCACGAGCCAGTCGCCGTCGTCCAGAAGGTCGATGGCGCAGCCCGAGTCAGGGTGGAGATAGGGACGGTAGAGGTCGAGACGGTCGAAGTAGACCTTCTCCGCGAGGGCCTCGGCGTCCATCGGCACGATCTCCTCCAGCCGGGCCGCCGCCTCGGGCTCTAGTTGTGCCGCCTCGCGCTCCATCGTCGAAACGAGCATCTCCCGGAAATCGCTGTCCCCGACGTACATCGTCTCGCGCGAAGGCGCCAGGCGCAGGGACGGAGACTTGCCCGTCGAGCGCTGGGTGTTGGGGTCGAAGGTGCGGATCGATTCCACCTCGTCGCCGAAAAGCTCCAGGCGAAGCGGAACGTCCACGCCAGTGGGGAAGACGTCGAGGATGCCGCCCCGGCGGCTGAACTGGCCGGGAATCCGCACCGGTTCCGACGCCTCGTAGCCCCGCGCCACGAACTGCCGCATCAGCCGGTCCACGTCGATCTCCTCGCCCTCCCGGATCTCGACCAACGAGTCGAGCAGGACGTCGCGGGGCAGCGTTCGTTCCAGGGCCGCGCCTGGGGACGCGAGCACGATCTTCGCTCCCTCCTCGGCGAGAGCCCGAAGCGCTCCAAGCCGGTCGGAGAGCGCGATGTGTTCCGGGGCGGAGTCCTCGAAAAGCACGGAGGTTCCGCTCGGAAGGAGGCAGATCGCGTCGTGCGGCACCCCGCACAGCTCTAGCTTCGCCTGCCAGGCGAGGGCCCGGTCGTAGTTCGCCGCGACCACGAGAGACTTGTGCGGACTCTTGCGCCATTTCGCCGCGAACAGCACGGGGCGCGCCTCCGACGCCACGGAGTTCCACACCGTCGGCCCTTCGAGCGTGAACGCGGCCTGAAGCCCCTCCAGCTCCGTCAACCGCATCGCCCATTCGGCCGTTCGCATCGTCACCAGTCTACTCTTTGGGGCCTTCTGGAAAGGCCGCTCCGAGGGTTGACGCCATACGCTCCCGAAAGGTGCCCGCAACCGGGGAATACCCGACGAGTTCGGCGCTGTTCATAGAGAGTGCATTCCCGACCGACCCCTGGATTCACCCCTTCCTGGAGGCCCTTTTCTTCGTCTCAAAAACCCTATCTTGATTTGCACGAAAACGCGTTAATCGTGCCGTTTATCTCGTTGGCTCTGAAAAGCGGGGCCGGAAAAGATCGAAAAGCCGTAGGGCGTTCGTCCCCATCGGGTGGGGATGGGGCACAAGCCTTCCCATACCGCCGCCGGGACCTTCTTCGATCGGCGTTGGGGGCGTGGGGGTTTAATCTCCCATGCTTTCTCCCGCTCTTCTCGCGCGCCTTAAAGGCCGCGTGTTCGTCCTTACCGGCGCCGGCGTCTCCGCCGCCAGCGGCATCCGTACCTTCCGGGGCGACGAAGGACTCTACAAAGGGCTTGACCCTTACACCCTCGCCTCGCCCGAGGGCTTCTTCAACGACCCCGCCACTGTCTGGAACTGGTACCTCATGCGAATCCGCTCGGCCTCGGACGCCCATCCCAACGCCGCCCACGTCGCCCTTGCCCAGCTCGAAGGGAAGGCGGCGGACCTGACTCTCGTCACCAGCAACGTCGACCCCCTGCACGAGGCGGCGGGCTCGTCGATGGTGCACCACCTTCACGGCAAGATCCTGGAGACGCGCTGCACCGGGTGCGGAAAGGTCGCTCGGCTGAGCCCCGACCTTTACCCGGACGAGGTCGACGACGAGACCCTCCCGACCTGCGAGACGTGCGGGGCGATGCTCCGTCCCAACGTCGTCTGGTTCGGCGAGTCGCCCTGGCCCGAGCCGATTGCGGCGATCCGCGCGAATCTGCCCCGCGCGAACGTTTTCCTTGAGGTCGGGACCAGCGGCGTCGTGACCTACGGCCTCGACGACAGGGCGGTGGGGATGGGCATCCCCGTGATCCGTGTCAACCTCGATCCGCGTCCCCAGCCCGGCGTGACGGAACTTGTGGGCAGGGCGGAGGAGATCCTGCCGAGGATCGTGGCGGCGCTGTAGCCCCGTCGGCGCCACACTCTAGCCATGAGCCTCACGCCCTTGCGTCTCGAGCCGATCTTCCAGTACCGCCTCTGGGGCGGACGCCGCCTGGCGAAGTGGAGCCGCGAGCCGCTGCCCGGCGACGAGCCGATCGGCGAGGCGTGGATCCTCAGCGACCGCGACGACCACGCGAGCGTCGTCGCCGAGGGGCCGCTGAAGGGCAAGACCCTCAAGGAGCTGTTCGCCGAGCACGGAGCCGCGATGCGCGGCCCGGCGGCCTACGAGCGGTTTCCCCTGCTCCTGAAGTTCCTCGACGCGACCCAGATGCTGTCCGTCCAGGTCCACCCCTCGGACGAGCACAAGGACCTCCTACCCAAGGGCGAGCGCGGCAAGACCGAGTCGTGGCTCGTGCTGGAAGCCGAGGAGGGGAGTTCCATCTACGCGGGCCTGGAGCCCGGTGTAACCCCGGAGACGCTCCGTGAAGAGGCGAGGGCGGGCACCGTCGAGAAGGACCTCGCGAGCTGGCGCCCCAAGGTCGGCGACGGCCTGTTCATCGAGGCAGGCACCGTCCACGCCCTCGGCGGCGGCGTCGTGGTGTTCGAGACCCAGCAGAACTCCGACGTCACGTTCCGCCTCTTCGACTGGAACCGCGTGGACGAGAAGACGGGCAAGCCCCGCGAGCTGCACATCGACCAGGCGGCGAAGGCCACGAACTACGAGGCGGTGGCCGTCAAGCCGACGGAGCCGAAGGCGCTCTCGACCCAGCGCGTCCTGCGGGAAGGGATGTTCGCCTGCGAGTTCTTCGTCGTCGAACGTCTGACGGGCGACTCGCCCTTTACCGTCGGCGCCCCGGACGCCCTGCGCGTTCTCGTCGCCCTGGAGGGCCAGGGCACGATGCAGATGTTCGACGAGCTCTACGAGGTGCGCCAGGGCGATGTGTGGCTTCTGCCCGCCGAGGTCGGCGAGCTGGAGTTCAAGCCCGAAGGCAAGGTCGTCCTCGCCGAGGTCGCCGTTCCCGCGGCCTAACCCGCTCGCGCGAAAAGGCCCCGCCCCTCGATCGAGGGCGGGGCCTTTTCGACTTAGAGCGCCGGCGCGAGGACCAGACTGATCGTGTCCACGCCGTTGGCGGGAATCGCGTGGGCGCTCTTCGCGGAGAAGTTCACGACGCCGCTCGAGGCGACGGTCTTCGTCTGGGCGAGCGTCACGGGCTGGCCGTTGGCCGTCCAGGAGACGGTCAAGGTCGCCTTGTAACCGGAGAAAGCCGCCGGATAGAACACGTTGACCGCGACGTTGGCCACGTTCGAGCCGTTCGTCGGAACGGTGCCGGTCAGGTTCTTCGGAAAGCCCGCCGTGCCGTCGCTCAGGACGGGAACGCCGAGGCTGAACTTGCCGTTGATCGTCAGGCCCGACAGGTCGCGGCCACGGCTGCCCTGGACGAAGAAGCCGTTGACCGGCGCGGGCGACGAGATGGCGTAGGGCGTCTGGGTCGGAGGCAGGGCCACGTTGGACGAGAGCGAGCCGTTCGTGATCGCGACGCCCGTCGAGGTTCCGTTCACATGGAACGCGCTCGATCCCTGGATGCCGAGCACCGGGCTGTTGCCGGTAAGGATCGCGACCGGAACGTTCGCCGGGATTTCGAGGCCGGCCGGAACGACCGCCGAGGTGCCGCCGAAGTCGTGGGTCGACGGCGCGTTGCTGGACGGGATCGTGGTCGTCACCGACTTGGTCAGCAGGGTCGCGCCGCCGGTCACGTTGGCCGAGCCGACGTTCGCGCTGCCGCTCGACGAGGAGCCGCCACCGCCGCAACCGACGAGGAGGACCGAAGAGAGGGCCGCGAGGCCGAGAAGAGTCTTGGGGTGGTTCCGCATGAGAAGTCTGTTCCTCCGAAGAGGCGCCGCGTGGGACCTTACAGAGATGTTTTCGGGCCATACCGGCAGAATCCACAGGGTTCGGCGCGACGCGCTCTAAAACGCCACGCCCCCGAAATCATGGGTCTATCTCCGCCGCGTCCCTCTCCTGCGAGCGTCTTCGAAGAAGCGGCCCAACGCATCGTCCCGCCACCCGACCGGCTAACCTTATCGAAGATGATCGCGCGGTACGTCCACGTCGAGGTGCGGGAGTTGCGGCGGCGTGTGGGAGAGGGGCGCGCGGAGGCGGAGTGCCTCGTGATCCTTCCCACGGGAGAGAAGGCGTCGCTGGTCGCCCAACTCTATAGTCGACAGGCTCCTTTCTGGCGCGTCGTCTCCTACGAGGAGTTCGGCGATCCGTTCATCGGCAAGGCGGTCGATCTGATCGGCGAGGACGCCCTGTGCGACCGCATCGCGACCGCCGCCGCCTTTTGGAACGTGTGGGACTCGATCCGGGCGAAGGACTGAGCGTTCACAATGGGGGGGTGCCTCACTACGACCTCGGCTTCCTCGGCGGTGGCCAGCTCGCCCGAATGTCGATCCAGGCCGCTCAACGCATGGGCCTGCGGTGTCTTTCGCTCGATCCGGGCGAAGGCGGATCGGCGGCTCAGATCGCGGACGCGGCGGTAGGGCGGCTAGACGACCCGATCGCGATCGCCGGGATCCTCTCGCAGTGCGACCGGGTCACGCTGGAGAACGAGTTTATCCCGGCGCACGCCGTTCGGCAGGCCCTCGTCCAGACCGGACGAGGCGAGGAGACGCTGGTGCCGGGCATGGAGGCTTTGGCGACGATCCAGGACAAGCTCGTTCAGCGGCGGGCGTACGCCAAGGCCGGCGTGGCCTCGCCCCGCGCCGTCGGGGCCAAGGATGCGGAGGAGATCGGGTTTCCCTGCGTCCTCAAGGCGCGCTTCGGCGGCTACGACGGCAAGGGAACGCGGATCGTCCGCACCCGCGAGGAGTACGATGCGCTGCGGCCAACCTGGGAAGAGGGCTGGCTTGCGGAAGAGTTCGTGCCGTTCCGGCGGGAGCTGGCGGTCATGGCCTGCGTCTACGACGGCCACCGGTTCGCTTTCCCCACGGTCGAGACGGTTCAGACGGACTACGTGTGCGACCTGGTGTTTCCCGCCGACACGGATGCCACCGAGATCGCCCTCCGTGCCGTCGAAGCCGTGGGCGGCGTCGGTCTCTTCGGGGTCGAGCTGTTCGAGGCGGCGGATGGAACGATCAGCGTGAACGAGATCGCGCCCCGGCCCCACAACACCGGCCACTACACCCTTGACTGGGGCGGACCGTCGCAGTTCGAGGCGCACGTCCGCGCCGCGATAGGCCTCCCCCCGATCGAACCCCTCTCTCCGGGCTTCGCGGTGATGGCGAACCTACTCGGCCAGCCGGGCGCGGGCGACTATCGTCAAGGCCTGCCCGCCGCCTTGACGGTCGAGGGAGCCCGATTCCACTGGTACGGTAAGACCGGGGC
This sequence comes from uncultured Fimbriimonas sp., assembly GCA_964516175.1. Taxonomy (GTDB): domain Bacteria; phylum Armatimonadota; class Fimbriimonadia; order Fimbriimonadales; family Fimbriimonadaceae; genus Fimbriimonas. The sequence goes on from CAZEWR010000006.1 coordinate 108,032, forward strand.
GAAAGCCGGGCGGAAGATGGGCCACCTGAACGTCGTCGGAGCGCCGGGCGAGGCGGTCGAAGCGACCGTCCAACGGGCGCGGACGGCCCGAACCGCGTTCTACGAGGCGTGGACCGCATGAGGGGCCTCCTGGGCGTCCACCACGTCGCGATCATCGCGTCGGACTATGGACGTTCGAAGCGGTTCTACGTGGAGATCTTAGGGGCCGAGATCGTCTCGGAGACGTACCGCGAGGCGAGGCGTTCCCACAAGCTCAACCTCCGGCTGCCCGACGGCGTGGAGATCGAGCTGTTCGATTTTCCCGAGGCGCCGCCTCGCCCTAGCTATCCCGAGGCGCGGGGCTTGCGCCACCTCGCGTTGAGGGCGTCCGACCTGGACGTCGCCCTCGCGCACCTCCGCACGCACGGCATCCGTCACGAGGAGCCCCGTACGGACGAGCTGACTCTCGCGCGATTCGTCTTTTTCGAGGATCCGGACGGACTTCCGATCGAACTGGTCGAGACGGTCGACTCGTAGACCTTGCCATGAGCACGTTCAAAATAGGCGGCGACCTCGAAGTCGATCGCCTCGGCTACGGTGCGATGCGGATCACGGGCAAGGGCATCTGGGGCCCACCCGCCGACCACGACGGGGCGACCGCCGTTCTCAAGCGAGCGGTCGAGCTCGGCGTCGACCTGATCGACACCGCTGACTCCTACGGCCCCTACGTTTCGGAGGATCTGATCGCGGAAGCCCTCGCGCCCTACGGGGACGGCGTCGTGATCGCGACCAAAGCGGGACTGACGCGGCAAGGTCCGGACCAGTGGCTGCCCGTGGGACGGCCCGAGTACCTGCGTCAGTGCTGCGAAATGAGCCTGCGTCGCCTGAAGCTCGACGTGATCGATCTCTACCAGCTTCACCGCATCGACCCGAAGGTGCCGCGCGAAGAGCAGTTCGGCCTTCTCAGGGAGCTTCAGGACGAGGGCAAGATCCGCCACGTCGGCCTGAGCGAGGTGAGCGTCGAGGAGATCGAGGCGGCGCGCAAGATCGTGCCCATCGCCACCGTCCAGAACCTCTACAACCTCGCGAACCGCAAGTCGGAAGCCGTCCTAGACTACTGCGAGAAGGAGGGCATCGGCTTCATCCCCTGGTTCCCCGTCGCGGCGGGCGATCTCGCGCGGGAAGGCGGACCGCTCGATCAGGCGGCGAAGGCGCACGAAGCGACCGTGGCGCAGCTCGCCTTGGCGTGGCTTCTCCGACGCTCGCCGGTGATGCTTCCCATCCCCGGCACCTCGTCGGTCGCTCACTTGGAGGAAAACGTCGCCGCCCGGGACGTGACCCTGACGGAAGAAGAGTTCGAAACCCTCAGCAAGGCGGCCTAAAGGATCGCCCCGATAGAACCAGCCGAGAGTCGGTGGCGATTCTCGGCGGTGAGAAAGACTCTTTCCCCGCCTAGCTGAAGACCGGCGCGAGAATCGCGACCATCAGCGCGAAGACGACGGCGGCGAACAGGGGCTCGAGCAGGGAGGGGGTTTTCATCATGTTTTTACGGACCTCTTCTCTAGTGTCGGAAAGCGGCGGCTAGAATCACAGGCATGCAAAGGCCCCGCGCCGACGTTGACGGTCGCCGTTTCGTCTTCCCCGACGGCTCTCCCTTTTTCTGGCTAGGCGACACCGCCTGGGAACTGTTCCACCGACTCTCGAAGGACGAGGCGGAGGAATACTTCCGTTCTCGGTCCGCGCAAGGCTTCAAGGTCGCGCAGGTCGTCGCGCTCGCCGAGTACGACGGTCTGCGCGTGTCGAACCGCGAAGGCCATCTCCCTTTTGAGGGACTCGACCCGACGAAGCCGAACGAGGCGTACTGGTCGCACGTCGACTGGGCGATCGACCGCGCGGCGATCCATGGGCTGTACGTCGGGCTCCTGCCGACGTGGGGCGACAAGATCAATCAGGCCTGGGGGATCGGGCCCGTGATCTTCGACGCGGCGAACGCCCACGCCTATGGACGATGGCTGGGCCGGCGCATGGCGCATCGGGACAACGTGATCTGGATCAACGGCGGCGACCGAAACCCTGGCGAACGCAAAGACGTCTGGCGGGCTCTCGCGACCGGGCTGCGCGAGGGTGACGACAGTCACGAGCGCCTGATGACCTATCACCCTCAAGGCGACCGATCGTCCGCCGACGACTTCCACGACGACCGCTGGCTCGACTTCAATATGCTGCAGACCGGCCACGGCAACCCCGACCTTGGCAACGTTCGCCGCATGGTCCGTGCCTCCTACGAGCGGACGCCGCCGAAACCGGTGGTCGATGGCGAGCCGCGCTACGAGAATCACCCAGTCGGCTTCGACATGAAGCGTGGCTACTACGACGCGGGCGACGTTCGGCAGGCGGTTTACACGAGCGTGTTCCTGGGCGGTGCGGGCGTCACGTACGGGTGCCACGCGATGTGGCAGTTCGCGCAGGATCGCTTCGAACCGGTGAACAACCCGATTTCCCACTGGCGCTTCTCCCTCGGTCTTCCGGGGGCGGACCAGATGCGCCACCTCAAGGAGCTGGCGCTCTCCCTCCCGTTCCTCGCGATGCGGCCCGATTTCGACGCTCCGATGCCGACCCTGCGGGGTGGTGGAACGATCGCGGTCTACTCCGCTGAGGGCGGCGCTATAGCCGGAGTGGGGAAGGGTGAGTGGTTCGATCCGACCAGCGGGGGGCGCCAACCCGCCGCCGACGGCACGCCGCCGAAGCGCGACGGACGGGTGAACGACTGGGTGTGGATCGGACGAGGGTGAAAGGGACCAGGGCCGGAGTCTGCCCTGGTCCCTTTCACCCTTTTCTCTGCTTTCTCAAACCACGACGACGCGGTCGCGTCCCGCCTGCTTGGCGTCGTAGAGCGCCCGGTCGGCCCGGGCCAGGATGCGTTCAAGGGTATCGCCGGGAATCCACGCGGTCACTCCGAGGCTGGCGGTCACCGGGCGATCGTCCCACGGACCGATCTCGACGCTCGTCCGAACTCGCTCCGCGATGCGCCGGGCGCCCGCCACGTCCGCGCCGTGCAGAAGGAGGGCGAACTCCTCGCCGCCCACGCGCCCGGCGAGATCGTCGGCCCGCACCGTCTCCTGAAGAATCGAGGCGACCCGCTGGAGCACAAGGTCGCCCGCCGCGTGGCCGAAGGCGTCGTTGTGCCGCTTAAAGTGATCCACATCCATCATCACGATGGAGAAGCCGCCTTGACCGATGCGGGCCACCGTCTCGGCATTGAAGGCCCGACGGTTGAGGAGACCGGTCAGGCCGTCCGTCGCGGCGAGAACCTCGAGCTGGTAGTTCGTGTCCTCCAATCGCTCCGCGTATTGCCGCGAAGCGGCGAGGTGGCGGGAAACGAGACGCTCGGCGTCCTTGATCGCCGTGATGTCCGACGCGACGGCGCCGATCAGGCTCCCGCCGGAAGGGTCCTCGAAAGGGAACTTCGACACCGACCAGTCGCGCTCGATGCCGTCGGGCGTCGTGGCGCGAAACTCCCGCTGGATCGCGCGTCCCGACTCACGCACCTCGTCCTCGTGTCGACGCAGAGCGGCGACCGTCTCGGGAGACATCCATCTCGCATCCTCGCTGCCGGTGATCTCTTCGATCGAGGCTTGGTACATCTTTTCCGCGTAGGGGCTCATGTAGAGATAGCGTCCCGCCTCGTCCTTGATGTAGGCGGCGACGGGAGCGTGGGCCATGAACGCTTCGAAGCGAGCCTCGCTCCGGGCGAGCCGACGGGCCACCTGACGGAGCGTAAGGAGCTCGCCGACCTGACGCGCGAGCGCCTCAAGCATCGCGATCTGTTCGAATCCGGGATGCCGGGGGCGGTAGTCGAGAACGCACACCGTGCCAACGCCCACGCCGTCCGCGTAGATCGGTGCTCCCGCGTAGAAACGGATGTGCGGCTCGTCGACGACGAGGCGGCTCCGAGCGAAGCGGGGATCGAGGAGCGCATTCTCGACGATCAGGGTCTCGTCGTTGCGAACCGCATGGGCGCAGAACGACGACTCGATGTCGGACTCGGTGCAACCGAGTCCGACCTGGGCCTTGAACCACTGGCGGTGCTCGTCGACCAAGGTGACCGAACTCATCGGGACGTCGAAGAGGTGACACGCCAAGGCGACGATGTCGTCGTACGGCCTCTCCATCGGAGTGTCCAGGATCTGGAGGTCACGTACCGCCTGGAGGGTGGCGACGTTGGCGTACGGTGGAGAAATCATAGACCCTTCACCTTTCGGAGACTCTTACACGCGTTTTTAGGGGCTTCGCGAAGCGCGCAATTTTCGGTGTCCTCACCTGTGTGAATCTGCCGACCTAAGGGGCTTTCAGGCTCCAGACCGTGATCTTCTTCGCCTGAGCAGAGCCTCCCTCGCTGAACAAGGCGATCTCCTCCTTTGCGGAAGCCTCTTCCCGATGCGCGATAAGGGTGGCCGCGCCGTCGGCGGCGTAGACGTCGACCGTCGTGCGGTCGAGATAGATGTGGAGCTTGACGTCTTGCGTCTTGGGCAAAGCGGGAACGAAGGCGGAGCGGCCCCCAACGGACAGGCGGCGCGTGGCCGGCTCGTAGGCGATCTCGGCGCCCCCGAGGCGAAGACCCGCGCGGGTCGAGCCGCCGGGCGCAAGGGTCAATTCGATCTCCAACTCGTCGCCCCCTCGGCCGATCTCCCCTTCCATGGCGCGGTCCCCGATCTTGGTCGCCCTGCCTCGGAGCTTCGTCAGCTCCTTGACGGGGGTGCGCAGGAGCGTCCCATCTTTGGCCACGTGAAGCTCGCTCGGCAATGTGAGAAACCCGTTCCATCCCCGGTGGCCACCTGTGTTCACCCAGGCGGTGTGGATCGTCCGGTCGGCGACTCCTTGGAAAAGCTGGCTCGCGTAGGAGCCGTCCGCCAGCACGCTCCGTTTCTCCGTCGTGAACGTCGTGTTTCGAAGCTCGCCGACGAACGCCTCCACTCGACCGTGGACGGAGACGAGGAGAACCCACTTGCCGTCCACGAGGGCGAGGTTGGGACACTCGACGTTGTGGACGTCCGCGTCCGGATGGGTAAACATCGGTCCGAGGTATTGCCAGTGTCTCAGGTCGGGTCCGAGGGCTTTGTAGAGCGCGACGACGCCGCGCCCATCGAGTCCGCCGCCCACAAGCATGAAAGGAAGGCCGAAGTCGTCGAAGAGGAAGGGGTCGCGCCACTCGGTGAGGGGCTTCCCGCCGTGGATCGACTGCGTGATGCGCAAGGGATCCTTGCGCCAACGGATCAGGTCGTCGTCCTCGGGCATGGCGATCCACTGCTCAGGCTCGCGCCCGTCGCCGATGCTCGTGTAGAAGGCGACGGGCTTGCCGTCGGCACCAGGGAAGAGGGAGCCGGAGAAGACGTGCCGCTCGCCCTTGCCCAGCGAAGGCCAGAGCGCGACCGGAAGATCCTCCCAGCTCACGAGATCGCGGCTTCGCGCATGGCCCCAATGCATGTGCTCCCAACGGTCCCCGTACGGGTTCGTCTGGTAGAAGACGTGGTACCAACCTTTGTAGAAGATCGGACCGTTGGGATCGTTCATCCATTGTGCGGGAGCGTGGTAATGGTAGGCCGGGCGCGTCGGATCGGCGACGGCGAGCGGGATGGCGGCGCGAACGGCGGCGTTCGCCTTCGCGAGGGCGGCGTCTCGTTCGGGCTCTTGGGCTAAGGTCAACATCGCGATCAGCGCCACCATTCTTCATGGACTATAGTCCAGACATGACCGCGCTCGCCCTCCTGGCCGCCGTTCCGCTCCACGTCATGACCTTCAACGTCCGCTACGGAACGGCCGACGACGGCCTCGATCGCTGGGAGGTCCGCCGTCCCCGCGCCCTCGAGATGCTCCGGCGCCGCCACCCGGATCTCCTCGGCGTCCAAGAGGCGCTGGCCTTCCAGGTGGATGAGATGGCGGAGGCGGGCGGCTACCTGCCCGTCGGCGTCGGCCGCGACGACGGGCGCTCGGCGGGTGAGTTCTCCGCGATCCTCTACGACCCCAAGCGACTTCGGCTCCTGCGCTCCGACACCTTCTGGCTCTCGCCCACGCCGGGCGTCGTCGCCTCGAAGGGCTGGGGCAACGGCGTCGTGCGGATCTGCACCTGGGCTTTCTTCCGCGACCTGAGGAGTGGGCGCGAGTTCTACCACTTCAACACCCACCTCGACCACCAGTCTCAGCTCTCGCGCGAAAAGGGGATCGCGCTGATCCTGGAGCGGATCGCCGCGCGGGCTCCGAAAGCCTCCGCGATCGTGACGGGCGACTTCAACGTCGGCGAGACGAACCCCGTCCAAGAGCAAATGCGCACCGCTGGCTTCCGCGACACCTTCCGCGTCCTTCATCCCGAGACGAAGGACGCGGTGACCTTTAACGGCTGGCGGGAAAACCCTTCGGGCGACAAGATCGACTACGTGTTCATCGATGGAGAGACGAAGGCCCTCGAAGCCAGCATCGTGAGGGACAAGCTAGATGGACGATGGGTTTCGGATCACATGCCGGTCGTAGCGACCATCGAGATGGATTGAAAAGACCAAATTAAGACCAAAATTGAAATAATTCTTGGTATTTGGTCGAAGTTCGGTAACAATGGGAGTCATGGGACGCGTATTGCGTCCCAAAAGTGGAGATGCGCATGGCCGGGGAGGAGTTGTTTGAGGGACTGCGTCGCCTTATCGAGGCTGGCGCGTATCCTCACGGTTCCCGACTTCCCAGCGAGCGCCTGATCGCGCGGCAGTTTGAGACGAGCCGTGCGGCGGTTCGGGAGGCGATCGCTCGCCTGACCCAGATCGACCTCGTCGAACAAAAACCGAACTGTAGGCCCAGAGTTCGTTACTTGGTGGCCAAAGCCGAGCCAGAACAGACCAAAAGAGGGACTCGGGTCGCCGTCTGGATGTTGCCTGATCTCCAGGACGTCGGAACGACGCTCATCCTTCAAGGAGTCCGGCGGGTCGTCGGAAGCGCAGGCCGCCAGCTTCTCGTGAGCTGCCCTCAGTCGGGAGACCGCGACGTCGTCCACCGTTCGGCGGAAGACTTTTTCCGGTCTTCGCTTGAGGACCCTTCGATCGAGGGTCTCGTCGTCTGGCCCTCCGCCGACGAGGCCTTGGTGCCTTACTACCGTGAGTGCGTCGCACGCGGAGTGCCCCTGGTCTTCGTAGACCGGGAACCACCGACATGGACCGAGGCCGATGTCGTCGCGGTGGACCATTTTCGGGGCGCGCGAGCCGCGACCCGTCATCTTCTCGATCTCGGCCATCGTCGCATCGGCTTGGTCGTTAACGACGACCGCGTATCGAGCGTGAGGGACCGCGTCGATGGCTACGTCGCCGCCCTCGGCGAGGCGCGCGTCCCGCTCGATCCCGATCTGCAGGTCGAGGTCACGTTCCTCTACGGCGACGGCTTTGCCGCCAGCGTCGAGGCGGCGGTCGATCGGCTCTTCAGCCTTGATGCGCCGCCGACCGCGATCTTCGCCGTCAACGACCAGATCGCGATGGCGATCCAAGACGTTCTCGCTCGTCGCGGCGTCCGGGTGCCGGGGGACGTGTCCCTCGTCGGCTTCGACTGGTTTCTCCGTTGGCTGCCCTCCGGGGGCGCCCTCACGACGGTGGCGCAGCCCTTTGAAGAGATCGGTCGGGCCGCCGCCCGCCGCCTTTTCGAGCGACTCGAAGGAAGTGAGCCGTCGCCGCCCTGTCACGTTTTCCTGCCCGCACCGGTGGTCGTCAAGTCCACCACCGCCCCCCTTTCATCCGGCGATGTGGCCGTTTATTATCCTCCTGAGACCGGCCTATGACAAGATCCAAAGCCTTCACCCTGATCGAACTGCTCGTGGTTATCGCGATCATCGCGATCCTCGCCGCCATCCTGTTCCCCGTGTTCGCCCAGGCCAAGGCCGCCGCGAAGAAGACCCAGTCGCTGAGCAACGTCAAGCAGCAGAGCCTCGGCGTCGTGATGTACGCGGGTGATGTGGACGACGTTTTCCCCCTCGGCGCGATCCAGTACAACGGCGGTTGGAGCGTCGGCTTCGGCGGTTGGCAGTTCCCCTCCAACGCTGGTCAGGCGAACACCGACGGTCTGGCCTGGGGCAATTCTGTCTACCCTTACTTCAAAAACCGGGATCTACTCTTGAACCCGTCTTCGGCGGGCGCTTGGAATCCTTACGGAAGCAAAGACCCTGGGACGAGCTACGCCTACAACGGCCTCCTCCAGTCCTCTTCGTCGACCGCCGTCGTCGCTCCCGTGCAGACTGCCCTCATTTGGTCGGGCCTGCTCAACACGACCTGGATCGGACGCACTCACGCGCAACCGCAGCTTAATTGTGGCGATGGAAACGCAGGCTGCACCTACGCCAGCAGCGGGAGTGGCAACGGCACGGGTGACAATTGGATTCTCTACGGCGGTATGCCGAACTACAGCAAGTGGGTGCACGGCCAAGGCAGCAACTGGGCTTTCGTCGATGGTCATGCCAAGTACATGGCGGCCAAGGGCGACTATCGTACCGACCCGTTCTATACCGGCAACAAGGACGGCAACATCATCGAGGGTGGTGGCTTTGGAATTTGGGTCGGTGGCAACGGCCACTCGTGCCTGTTCGGCGTTGACAATCCCTGTGGCCTGTAGAATGAAACCCATGAAGAACCTTTGCCTCGCTGCCTTCGCTGCCCTCTCGCTCATGCTCGCAGGCTGCGGCTCTTCCGACGACTCGGGAGCCGCCCCAACCGCGCCCTCGCCTACGGCGAACCCGGCGGCCACGCACGAGCAAGCGACCCAGCAGCTCCAGCCGTTTACGCCGGACCCTGCTAGCAAGGGCAAGTAACGTGGCTGCGTCCGCTCCTGCCCCATCGTTGGCGGGCCACCCTTCGGGGTGGCTCGCCACGTTCGTCCTCGCGATCACTCTCGCCGGCTGTGGCAGCCGCGACTCGATTCCGGCGGCAAGTCTCGAACCGTCTGTCGATCCAGCGCGACAGGAGCGGGCAAAGACGATCGCCGCCGACTTCGTGAAGGCGGTCCAATCTGAGGACCGAAGTCTCGATCGGTACCTCGATCCGACATCGTCTCTCAAAGCGTCGGCTTTCAAAAAAGGAGGCGGGCCCTATGCTTCGTTCTTCGGCGCGTCCGCCCTCCAGGTGGATTCCGTCGGCAGTAGCGGACACGGCAAGAAGGTCGTTTTGCGAACCCACTTCTTGGGAGCGGACGGAAAGACCTACCGCACGAATTTTACTCTTCTGGGCAAAGGCGAGGATTTGCGGATCAATATGGTTCTTCCGCCGACCTACGCGACAAAGCCGGTAGTCAGCGGAGCTTCGATGGGCAAGATGTAGGCGGCCAGCGACGGTTTGCGGAAGGCTCGGAAGTGAAGCGAGCGTCGCGTGACCATCGACTTACGCTACTTTAAAGGTAAACGGTTGTCACGCGAGGAAGAGAAAGCATCCCCCACCAAGCTTTAAGGTCCCTTGGCCCAAAGGGCCTACTCGCCTTGGCATCTCGATCCGCTCGGCGTATGGTAGGAGCATGAACACCCTGTCGCTCCCGCCCCTCTTGGAGCACTCGAAGGGCCTGAACCACCTCGCGTTTCGGCCCGACGGGGAGCGCATGGCGGTTGCGGATACGGCGCTGTCGGTCGAAGTTCGCGAGGGTACGCGCCTCGTCTGGACGTGCTCCCTCGCGAGCGACGATGATAAGGTCCAAGGCATCCAGCGCGTTCGGGGCCTCGCCTACGCGCCCGACGGGCGCATCGTCTACGCCCTAGGCACGGACGTTCTATGGGCTCTCGATGGCGAGACGGGCCTGCCACTTTGGAGCTACCAACCGCCGCGCACCATGGGCTTTCTCGTCGTCTCGACCGCCGCCATCGCCATCCGGGCCGACGGTCTCGTCGCCGCCTCGTTCGACAACGGAGCCATCGGTCTCTGGACGCCAGGAGGAACCCTCAAAGGGCTCTGGAAGGACGTCGATACCCAGCGGCATCTGGCGTTCCTGGCGGACGGCCGCCTCGTAGGCGACGACAGCTTCGGCCTCAACGTGTTCGACGTCGCAACCCGGAAGCGGGTCGGACGCACCTCGCTCCGCGACCGCTCGTTCGGTCTCGCCGCCTCTTCGACGGGGCGTTTGGCGGTGCGAACGCTCCACGAGGCTTGGCAGATGACCCCCGAGGGCGAGGTCCTCGCCCGAACCCCCGTCGAAGCGGGCCTCCCCCTTCTGACCTACCATCCTTCCGAGCCTGTGCTCGCCCTGGGAGCCGCCCACGCGGTCGTCTTCGTGGATGCCGAAGGTCGCATCGAGAGCCGGATTCCGGTGGAGGACACCACGGTCGTCTCGATGGCCTACGCGCCCGACGGAACCCTACGGGTGGGTGGCGCCGACCGGACCTTGCGCACCATGGGCTGAGTGCTTGGCGCCGCCGGGTTTTTCGACTAAAGTAGAGCCCGGTGCTCCCTTTTCTGCCGCTCCACGCCCTTCTTCCGCAACCGCCCCCACGTCCTTCGGACGCCTACGCCAAGGCGGAGTACGACATCCCGATGCGCGACGGCGTGACCCTGCGCACCGTCGTCTACTCCCCTCGGAACGTGCCGGGACGGCATCCGATTCTGATGGAGCGCACCCCGTACGGCGCGGGGCCTTACGGAGCGGACTACCGCGGCTTCCGCGGCAGCGTCAAGATGCAGCAGGCGGGCTATATCTTCGCTTGGCAGGATGTGCGCGGTAAGGGCCAGAGCCAAGGCGACTACGTGAACATCCGTCCCACCTTGAAGAAGGGCGTGCGGGGAATCGACGAGAGTACCGACACCTACGACACCGTCGACTGGCTCGTCAAACACGTCGCGGACAACAACGGCGCGGTCGGCTTGTGGGGTATCTCCTATCCCGGCTTCTACGCGGGCGCCGGAGCCATCGACTCGCACCCGAACCTGAAGGCCGTCTCGCCACAAGCGCCCGTCAGCGACTGGTTTCTGGGTGACGACGTGCACCACAACGGCGCGTTTTTCCTGCAGGACAACCTCAACTTCATCTCCGGCTTCGACGCCCCGCGAACCGGGCCTCGTCCGCAGATCGATAAGGCCGGAAGCGAGTACGATTTCTTCCTTAGAGGCGGCAGCGAAGCGTCGCTGGAGGCGACCTATCTCAAGGGGTCGATCCCCTACTGGAACGAGCTGGTCGACCACCCGAACTACGACGAGTACTGGAAGGATCGAAGTCTGCCGAACCATATGAAGGGCGTGAAGTGCGCGGTGCTGACCGTCGGCGGCTGGTTCGACGCGGAGGACATGTGGGGCGCCCTGAACACCTACCGGGCGACGGAAAGGCAGAACAAGGCCCCCAACTTCCTCGTGATGGGGCCTTGGTACCACGGGATGTGGTCGCGCACGCCGGGAACGACGTTCGGCGATCTCGACTATGGCCAGGACACGAGCCGGTATTTCCAGGACGAGGTCGAGTTCCCCTTCTTCGAGCGGTACCTTCGCGGCCAGAGCGTGCCGTCCCCGGCGGAGGCGACCGTGTTCGAGACGGGCGCGAACCGGTGGCGCGCCTTTTCAGAATGGCCGCCCAAGGGCCTCGCCAAGGCGACGTTCTACCTCGGTGAAGGGAAGACGATCGGTGCGCGGAAGCCGAACGCGGAAGCGGGGCCCGACCGCTTCGTCAACGATCCCGCCGCCCCGACCCCCTACCTCGCCGACTACAGGACGAGCAAGCGGCGGACGCGCGAGTACATGGTCGACGACCAGCGCTGGAACGCCGAGCGCGCCGACGTGCTCACCTACGCCGATGTGCCCTTTCCGCAGGACCTGACCGTCGCCGGACCGATCGACGTCGACTTCTGGGTCGCGACGACCGGGACCGACATGGATCTCGTGGTCAAGGTGATCGACGTCTATCCCGAAGACGCGACGGACAAGAGGCCTTCTGGAGGCTCCATGGCGGGCTACGAGCTGAACGTGAAGGCCGACGTGTTTCGGGCTCGCTTCCGGAACTCGTTCGAGCGGCCCGAGGCGTTCGTGCCGGGACGCCCGACGCGCGTCCGCTTCAAAATGAACGACCTGCTCCACACCTTCCGCAAAGGACACCGCCTGATGGTTCAGGTTCAAGGCTCGTGGTTCCCGCTTGTGGACCAGAACCCGAACCGGTTCGTCCCAAACATCAGCCGCGCCAAACCAGAGGACTACCAAAAGGCGACGATCAGTATCTACCACGACCCGAGGCATCCGTCGAGCGTGGGATTCGGCGTGCTTCGTCCGTCTCCCGTCGGTCCGCGTTAGAGGCGTGCCAAGAGGGCGCGTCCTACGCGCGCCCCGATCACGAAGCGGCGCGAGCCTTGGTCGTCCGTCGGAACGATCGCGACGACGTCGTCCGCGCGGATCGCCCCGAAGATCCTGGAGTCGAGCGTTCCGTTCGGATTGTCCGCCAGAACGTAGAGCCCACCCAGGGGAACGATCTGGCGCTGTGAGGGAACGCGTAGTCTCTGAAGGGTCGCGAGGGTCTTCTCGGAACACGGAAGCATCCAGCTCCCTCTCCACCGGTAGGCCTTGATCGAGTCGCCGGGGAGGTAGGCGACCCGTTTGATCATCGTTTCGCCTTCGTGCTGGAAGACGACGACGTCGCCGCGCGCGACCTGAGTCGGACGAAGGCGTCCCAGGAGGATCTGCCGAGGGCTGAAGGTCGGGGTCATGGAATCTCCATTGACGATGAAGGGACGATAGGGCTGGGCGGCGACGAGCGCGCAAAGGAACGCGCCCGCCGCCAGGATGCGGATTCTCATGGCATTCGAAAAACGGAGACACATCCCTCGCAAGCCCCATCTCGACGAAGGACGATCTCCTGGTCGCGCTTCTCGACGTCCCGAACACTGGGGAATATGGAACGGCGAGAGGCACGCTTTCGAGAGCGACCGACCTCGTCCGCCGCTCTCGAACGGTACGACGCGGAAAGAACCCTACTCCGTTCGCGTCGGGCGACGCGGATTCGGTTGAGAGAAGGAAGGCTCGTCGCTTTGCGAGGAGCCTGGCGGCCACTCGCGACGGAATCCGGCTTGTCTCCGGCGAAGGCGAAGCGCGTTCGGATATCCTTCCGCTGGTTGGGTCACGATTCCCGAGGAATCGAGTTTGAACTCAGACGACGGGTGAGTGTCGACCGTTTTAGGCCGATAGGTAAGACTAGGAGTCTTCGCGATGCCGAGCTACCGACAACCCCTTTCCTCGCGTACGTCCCCTTTGAGGAAGGCGATGGAGCTCGAACTTCTCCTCGTCGCGGATTCGGACGAAGAGGCGGCGCATTTCGAGCGGACGCTTCGCCGCGACTCGACCCGACGCTACTCGGTCGTCCGTGCCGGATCGATCGCGGAGGCGACTCGGACCCTTGAAGACCGTCGCCCCGATTTAGCGTTCGTCGATTCCTGGCTTCCGGACGGTCTCGGAATCGATCTGGTCGAACGGGCGAGCGACCGGGGCTGGACCGAACGATCGGCGTTCGTTCTTCTGACCGAGGGCGACGACGAGACCTTGGCCGCCAAGGCGCTGCAGGCGGGCGTGCAGGACTACGTGCTTAAGGCTCGTCTCACGACGACCGCGCTCTGGCAGACGATCGATTTCGTCCAAGAGCGTAAGCGGATCCGAGAGGAGCTGACCGCGCAACGGGACGAACTCGATCGTCAGAACCAGGAGCTGGTACGGAGGCAGGCGGAGCTCCACGCGCTGAACGAACGGCTTCTGGAACTGGCGAGCACGGACGGCCTGACGGGTCTCAAGAACCATCGCGCCTTTCAGGAAACGTTGCGGGAGGTCGTCGCGGACGCCGGGCGGCAAGGGGAGCCGCTTTCGATCGCCCTGCTCGACGTCGACCATTTCAAGCGGCTTAACGACGCGCACGGCCATCCCGCCGGGGACGAGGTTCTCGTGCGCCTTGCGGAGGTTTTGAGAGCCGGCACGCGGCCCCACGACTTCCTCGCGCGCTACGGGGGCGAGGAGTTCGCGCTCATCCTTCCCGGCGCCGATCTAGAGGCGGCGGCTTCGATCGCGGAGAGGCTTCGATCCGCGCTCGCTCTCGAGCCGTTCGCTATCGGACCGGTGACCGCGAGTTTCGGGTGTGCCCAACTCCTGAAGGCCGAGAGCGCCTCTCTCCTGATCGCACGGGCGGATGGAGCCTTGTACATGGCGAAAGCGGACGGGCGGAACGCCGTTCGTGTCGGCGCGCCCGCGACCCTCCGCTGAAGACCGGGCCGCGTCCACGCGGCTGACGGAAAAGCCCTCGGTGGTTTTCCTCACCCCGACGGCGCTTCTCCTCGAAACTATGATAGAATGAGACTGTAATGGAGACGAGCATGCCGCCGGTTAGGTCTAGAACCCTTCCAGTTGCGTCCGCGTCTGGACTCGTCCTTAGCCTTTCCCTTCTTACCGTCCTTATTGGAACGGCCTGACGGGTTGCGCGAAGAGACGAAGAGTCGAAGAGCCCCCGGTCAGGAAAGACCGGGGGCTCTTCCCATTTTAGGAAGGGCCGACATGAATCAAAGGTGGAAACGGGGATGAGAAGCGGGGCGAGAGTGGTGATGGAAGCGCTGGAGCGCGAGGGGATCGATACGATCTTCGGATATCCCGGTGGCGTGGTGCTTCCGTTGTACGACGAGATGCTGAATTGGCCGCAGATCAAGCACGTCCTCGTGCGGCACGAGCAGGGCGGCGCCCATATGGCGGAGGGCTACGCCAAGTCCACCGGGCGCGTTGGGGTCTGCTTGGCCACGAGCGGACCCGGCGCGACGAACCTCGTCACCGGCATCGCCGATGCGATGATGGACTCCGTCCCGATGGTCGCGATCACCGGCAACGTGAACACCTGGGCTATCGGCAAGGACGCGTTCCAGGAGACCGACATCCAGGGCATCACGATCCCCATCACGAAGCACAACTACCTCGTGACGGACGTCGACGACCTTCCGGGCGTCCTCGCCGAGGCGTTCTACCTGGCGAACACGGGCCGCAAGGGACCGGTACTGGTCGATATCCCGAAGGACGTTTTCATCGCCATGACCGAGAAGCCGTTCCCCGAGACGATCGAGCGACGGGGCTACAGGATTCCCGGCGCTCCGGCGATGGAGCAGGTCGAAGAGGCGGCGCGCCTCATCGCGGCGGCTGAGCGACCGGTGATGATCGCGGGCGCGGGCGCCCTCTGGAGCGGCGCGTTCGACGCGCTCATGGAGTTCGCGGAGAAGACGAACATCCCCGTGATCAACTCGCTCCACGGCCTGGGCGTCTTCCCCCGCGACCACGAACTGTCTCTCGGCATGATGGGCATGCACGGCGAGGCGACCGGCACCCTCGCGGTGCAGGAGTGCGACCTTCTGATCGGTCTCGGGATGCGGTTCGACGACCGCCTCACGGGCGCGACCAAGAGCTTCGCCTCGAACGCGAAGATCGTCCACTTCGAGATCGATCCGAGCGAGATCAACAAGACGATGGCGACCGTCGCCCCCGTGTACGGCGACCTCAAGCAAGGTCTGGAGATGCTCAACAGGATCGTCCAGCCTAAGCCTCGCACCGCGTGGAACGAACGGATCGACCTCTGGAAAGAAGAGTTCCCGCTCGTCGTGCCCGAGGGACGGTTCTTCGCGCGCACCGCGATCAAAGCCCTGAACGACCACACCGGCGGCAACGCGGTCGTGGCGACCGACGTCGGCCAGCACCAGATGTGGACGGCCCAGTTCTACAAGTTCCGGAAGCCCTACAACTGGATCTCGTCCGGCGGCCTGGGCACGATGGGCTTCGGTCTCCCGGCGGCGATCGGCGCCAAGTGCGCGCGCCCTGAGGACGAGGTCTGGTGCGTGTGCGGCGACGGTGGCTTCCAGATGACGCTCCAGGAACTTCAGACGGCGGTCGAGTACGGCGTGAACGTCAAGATCATGCTCGTGAACAACGGCTACCTCGGCATGGTCCGTCAGTGGCAGGAGCTTTTCTACGACAATCGCTATAGCAGCGTAGCGATGGGCGCGCCGGACTTCGGCCTGATCGCCCAGGCGTACCGCATGAAGTACGTCCGCTGCGAGCGCGCGGAGGACATGGACGCGATGATGGAGGAGGCGCGGGCTCACGAAGGTCCGGTGCTCTTCGAGTGCGTCGTCGAAATGGAGGAGAACGTGTTCCCGATGGTTCCGGCGGGCGGCAGCAACAGCCAGGTCATGATGGACCCGGCCCTCGCCGTGATGGCCCGGGCCGCGCAAGAGGAGGTGACGGCGTGAAGAGCCCTCGCCCCATGAACGCGGTGAGAGCGATCCTGCCCGGTTCGGGCAGGCCGCCGCGCCGCGAAGCCGACGTGCAGACGCTCCTTTCGATCGCTGGGAAGAAGCCTCGGCAGGTTCGTGACCACGAGGAGCGAACGCGATGATCGACACCCCCCTGGTCGTCGGCAAGCCGACGACCCACACGATCTCCGTCCTCGTCCAGAATGAGACGGGCACGATCAACCGGCTCGTCTCCATGTTCCGCCGTCGTGGCTTCTCGCTCGCGTCGTTCAACGCCGGCGACTGCGAGGAGCCCGGTTTCTCGCGCATCACCTTCGTGGTGAACGCGGACGAAACGGAGCTCTACCAAGTCCTGCGGCAGGTCGAGAAGGTGATCGATGTCGTTGAGGTCGAGGATCTCAAGCCGGGACTCCACGTCCCACGCGAACTGGCCCTCGTCCGTCTGCGGCCCGAAGACGCCCACCGAGCATCGCTCTACGACTTCGTGCTGGAAGTTGGCGCGAAGACGCCTCAGGCGACGGCGCAGGAGGTGGTGGTCGAGTACACCGGAACTCCCGACGAGATCGAGAGCCTCATCGAGCGCCTTCGATCCTACGGCATCGTTGAGATCGTCCGGACGGGGCTCGTCGCCATCAAGATCCACTGAACGCACCTTGTCCAGCATGCGCGCGCCCCTTTCTCGCTTCCAGCCTCCGGGCCCGCGCGACCTCCACAGCTACGGCGACGTCGTTCGTTGCTATCTGAGAGGGAGCACGGCCTGGAAGCGGGACGTGCTCCAAGGCTCGTTTGGATCGACGTCTCGCGTCGATCCGGCGGTCCTGCGTCGAACGGCCTCGGTGGCCGAGATGCGCGCGGAAGGCGCCGAAGGGCGGATGATCTATCCGTCCTATCCGATCGGCGTCGTCAGGCACAACGTTTATCCCTCTTCGGCACGGAGGGTGATCACAACCCGGCAAGAGATGACAGCGCCGGCGATTGAGGTCGTCGAACTCCCAAACGCGCTCGTTGTGAACACCGGCGGCGCGGTTCGAACCGAGGACGGACGCTGGCTCCGCGACCTGCACCCGATGTCGACTCGCGCCTTCCGCAAGGCGCTTCCCCGAATGGAGGCCAGAGCGCAAGGGCCGAGCCGCCGCCTTGCGGGAACCACCGCCGTGCTGATGTTGCGCAACGCGCACAACTACTATCACTGGCTGCACCAGATCCTTCCTCAGATCGACGCGATCCAGAACTCGCGTCCCGGCTTGGCCGTCGACCGGTGGCTCGTTCGCGAACTGCCGCCCTTCGCCGCCGACATTCTGACGCGGTTCGACATCGACCTCTCAACCGTGGAGACGATCGGCGACGAGCCGGTCGTCTGCGAACGCCTCATCGTCGGCGTGCCCCCCACGATGGGCGAGATCGACTATCCGGGCGAGTGGCCGCGCTCCCTGATGCGTGGTCTTTTCCTTCCCCTGGAAACCATCGTCCCATGGCGCCGCGTCTATCTTCGGCGCGGAGACGGAGACAAGCGGCCCGTCGTCAACGGCGAGGCCTTGGACGCGTTCCTCATCGATCGAGGCTTCGAGGTCTGTGAGATGAGTGGTCTCAGCGTCGAACGGCAGGCGCGCCTGTTCGCGGAGTCCTCCCTGATCGTCGCTCCCCACGGCGCGGCGCTGGCGAACCTCGTCTTCTGCGCTCCCGGCGCTCACGTGGTCGAGCTGCTGCCGTGCCTCTGGCCTTCGCCGCTTTTCGGCATGATCGCCCATGCCTGCGGCCTTTCGCACGTCTTCGTTCCGGGCGTCGAGCCCTGCCTTCCTGCCCTGAGGGTGCGTCGATCCTCAGCCGCGATGAAGGTCTCGATCCCTCATCTGGCCCATGTGCTCCGCACGATCGAGGCCGCCTAGCTTTTACCTACCCAACAGAACCCATGGCAACCATCTACTACACCCAAGACGTCGATCCGCAGATCATCAGCAACCTTAAAGTCGCCATCGTCGGCTACGGCTCTCAGGGCCACGCCCACGCGCTGAACCTCAAAGACAGCGGCGTCGAGGTCCACGTCGCCCTCCATCCGGACAGCAAGAGCAAGGAGAAGGCCGAGGCGGCGGGCCTCAAGGTCGAGACGGTCGACGAGGCGACGAAATGGGCCGACGTGCTCATGTTCTGTACGCCCGACGTCCCGATGGCCGACATCTACCGCGAGCACGTCGCCCCTAACCTGCGCGACGGCCAGACCCTTCTCTTCGCCCACGGCTTCAACATCCACTATGGCCTCATCGAGCCGCCGCAGGGCGTGAACGTGGCGATGGTCGCCCCCAAGGGGCCGGGCCACCGCCTGCGGTACGAGTACGCTCACGGCGCCGGGATGCCCGCCCTTGTCGCGGTCCACCAGGACCCGACGGGCCAGGCTAAGGCGATCGCCCTCTCCTACGCTTGGGGCATCGGCTCCGCCAAGGCGGGCATCCTGGAGACCACCTTCAAGGAGGAGACGGAAACCGACCTCTTCGGCGAGCAGGCGGTCCTTTGCGGCGGTCTCTCCGCGCTCATCAAGGCGGGCTTCGACACCCTCGTCGCGGCGGGCTACCAGCCCGAGGCGGCCTACTTCGAGTGTCTCCACGAGACGAAGCTGATCGTCGATCTTCTGTACGAAGGCGGCCTGTCGTACATGCGCTACTCGATCTCCGACACCGCCGAGTGGGGCGACTACACCGCCGGACCGAAGGTGATCAACGAGGAGTCGAAGCAGGCGATGAAGGGCATCCTCGACGACATCCAGAGCGGCAAGTTCGCCCAGGATTGGATCCAGGAGAACAAGGACGGCCGTCCGCGCATGAACGCGTACCGCGAAGAGGGGCAGAACAGCCAGCTCGAGAAGGTCGGCAAAGAGCTTCGCGCGATGATGCCGTTCATCAAGGCGAAGTAGGCATCCGTGGGTGGTGGGTTATCCTCTCGCCCACTACCCCCATAATCTCCTATGGCCGGCGAACTCGCGCTTCTGAAAGGACTCCTCGACATCATCGGCGGGGAGCGGGTTCTCAGCGCCGCGAAAAGCGCGTGGTCGAAAAGCAAGTGGGCGCGTGACCAGTCGAAGGTCAACGCGGTCGAGCGCAAGATCGATACGCTGACCCACGAGACCGCCCGCCTCGCCCGTAACCTCGCCCCCGAGGCGGTGAAGGCGGAGACCGATCGCCTGATCGCCCGCTTCGAACGTGAGCTGGAGGAGCTTGGCCTCACCAAGGAAGAGGCGGCGGACCTGCGGAAGTCCGTCGCCACCCAACTTGAGACCAGCGTCCTCGAGCCGATCACGGAGGCGCGGCGGCTCGGTGCGCGCCTTGAGGGCCTGGAGAAGGAGAACGCCGACGTCGCCAAGCGGCTCGAAGCCCTGGAACCGCTCGCCGCTCGCACCCTAGAGGCGGAGAAGCGGGCGACGGCGGCCCAGACGATGGCCGCCGTCGCCCTCGCCGCCGCTGGTCTAGCGACGATCGCGACGTTGCTGCTGGCGATTATGCGCCGGTAGGTTTCGTGTTCGAATGAATGAGGCGATCGCCTCATGCGGAATGGCCAAACCATCTCTGCTCAGGGAAGGCAGGGGGGTGACTCACGATCACTGTGTGCCGAACAGATGATGGCGGCTCACTCTGTTCCTGAGATCAAGATTAGAAGACAAAGCCTTGCGAATCGTCCCCACTCGCGAGTCGAGTTCGAAAAGTGCCAAGCGGAAGGAGACGGACGATGCGGTGCCATCGCTCGCACTTAGGCATTGTTTTGTTTGACTTTCCTCCTTCATTCAACAATGAAGGAGGAAGCATCAGAAATTGTTGAAAACATGTTGTTTTGAGATAAATATTTGCTAATACGTTGACGTGATGAATATCACGATCCCGAAGAACGGCCTTCGACGTCTCGCTCTCTTCGCCTCGCTCGGCGTGGCTCTCTTCCCGACCTCCGCGTTCCCTGGCACCTGGACGGTTGTCGGGATCGAGTCGTACCCGGCATCCTCACCAGGCATCGGCCTTGAGGGAGGTAGCATTTCCCTTAACACCAGCAACAAGACTGTGACGTATGGTCTGCATGCGGGTATTACGGGACCCGTTTACGACAGCAGCGGCTGGCACAATGGGGCTGTTCGTAGCCCCAAAGCCATGGGAACGTTCCGGTGGCTTCTTGATTGGCACGCGAGTTACCTGGGTGAACCGGAAGCGTTAACAGGCCTTGCGACGATCACGATCACCGGAAACGCCCAGTGCAGTGCTCTGGCTCGTGAGGAAGTCCCAGGATATTCGTCGACCGCAAGCTCTACCCTGAACGATCCGTACTATGTTGGCCCTTCTGCGACGGCGACGAGCACTACGGTAGGTGCGACCGTAACCGACACTAAGAACCACCCGAATAACGGAACGCAAACGATTACAGGTGGGGTCGGAGAACTTGTACTCACCAACGATGGAAGCCGACACCATACGCTCTTGATGTCCATCAACACGGGAGCTAGTCTTAATGCTACTGGGAGCGTCACCCCGCGTGGCCCCAACCCGGAACTCGCGTTCGTGAACGCCATCGCGAACGCTGCTGTAAGCGTGGACGCAACACTTAAAATCACTGCGGTCAACGGAAGTCCGGTTCCTTAGGAACAGTTCTAGCGTCGGGTGATCGTCATCGCGTCTCGTAATCAGTCGAGTACGATTGATCTGTGTCACGAGGCCTAATCGTGAATGAAGATTAGGCCTCGGTGGGGATCGTTCGCCCGCCGTCTCTACTCGCCCGGAATGCCGCCTTTGCCGGCGTTCGGGCCCGTGAGGGCACCCATCTTGTTGACCGTCTTGCCCGGAACGGGCGGGGGCGCGTTCGCCGTGCTGGCGGCTTTCGGCGCGGCGTTGTCGAGGGCGGAGTCGTCTCCCCCCGAGCAGCCCATGGCGGCCAGCGCGACGATGCCGATCACCACGAGTCTCACAGATCCGTCCCCGTCTTGTTCAGCGACCAGAGATACTTGCTCAGGTCGGTGATGCTCACCGCCGTGCCGGGATTTCCAACACGCCAGTCGGTGCCTGCCGCGAGCGCGCCCTTCTGCATCGCCTTCGCGTGGCCGTCGCAGAACGCGACGACGCCGATGTTGCCGTACCGGGGCATGAACTGTCCGGTGTCGGTTTCCGGAACGCCCGTGCTGCCTCCGATGCCACCCGGCTCGGCGCCGCTGTCGTTACCCCAACCGCCAAGGTAGGTCGTCACCGTGCTGTTGGGTCCGCTCGCCGCCGGAGAGTCGGCGAACTCGCTCGGGTAGAACGCGCCGTTCGAAAGAACGAGGGGCTTCGATCCGACCACGAGAACGGTGTTGGCCGAGTCTTCGGGCCGAGTTGCCGAGATGGGCGCGCCCCAAGGTCCGGCAGGGTTCGCGCCGGGAAGCGGGGTGGGCGAACCTTTCTTCATCGGCTGAAGGTAGTTGAGGTTCATCGCGTACAGGCCGAATTGGGACGTCCACTGATCGTCGTATCTCGGCCCGCCGCTGCTCCAGACCTTGTAGACGTCCATCTCGACGACCGGCGGCTTCATGATCGATGAACCCCGGCTCAAGGGAGCTTTCGTGTAGGGCACGATGCCCATGTTCCAGTTGAGTTGGGCGTCGGTCGTGTTTCCGCAGAAGCCGTTGACGACGCCCCCGCTCTTTCCCGTGTCGCAGTTGTGGACCGGAGGCATCATGTCGTCGACATCCCCAAAGTACATCTGGAGGCCGGTCGCGATCTGTTTGACGTTGGAGAGGTCGGCGGTCTTCTTCGCGGCGGCCTTGGCCTGGGCGAAGACGGGGAAGAGGATGGCGGCGAGGATCGCGATGATCGCGATCACGACGAGAAGCTCGATGAGGGTGAAGGCTCGTTTCATAGGGGGTTCTCTCTGGGAGAGTAGTGGGGCGATCGGAGAAGCGCCGTCGAGCCGCCCAGACTCAACGGCGAGTCCAAGAGGACATGGCGATAGGTAAGGGGAGCGTCGGGCTCCAGGCGCGCGAAGAGAGCCTCGCCCGCCCGCTCGCCCACGGTGGTGAAGTCTTGACGCACGGTGGTGAGGGGGCCTCCCCCCGGCAACCAGTGGAGTTGGCCGTCGAAGCCGACGATCGAAATCTCTTCCGGTACCGCCATGCCGAACTCGCGCAGCGCCGCCAACACCACGAGGGCGACGGAGTCGTTGACCACGAAGAGACCGGTCGGCCGGGGCGAGAGCGCGAGGATCTCCTGCGCCACCCGACGCGCCGCGTCGATCTCAGGCTCCCCGCCCTGGGGAGCGAAAGCCAACTCGGCGACGGCCGTGAGTCCCGCGTCCGAAAGGCCCCGGAAGAATCCCTTCCGCCGTTCCTCGACCGTCGAGGCCGTATCGAGGTTTCCGACGAACGCGATCCGTTGGTGCCCGAGCTCGATCAGGTGCGCCGCCGCACGTCGGGCGGCGCCGACGTTCTCGGTGCCGACGAAGTCGGCCTCGAAGCCCTTGGGAGGGCAACGGTCGACGAACACGAACTCGACGCCCTCTCCCCGAGCCTCGCGAAGCGCGGGCAGGTTCTTGGAACCGCCCAGGTACCAAAGGATCGCCCCGTCGGCCTCGTCTTCGACGAGGCTGCGGACGAAGCGCGCTTCGGCCGCCACGTCGTCCTCCCAACTCACGTGAGGGGCGGCGCTGATCACGATCGACGCGCCCGTTCCGCGCGCCGCTCTCTGGATCCCGCGTAGGATCGCCGAAGCGAACGCGTCTTCCGCATGAGGCCAGAGCCAAACCCCGACCCGGGGAGCGGTCCGTCGACGACGATGCGGGGCCAGGGAAGCGACGACGCGGCGACATCCTTCGGTCTGAAGAAGCATGCCCTCCGACGCGAGGGCGCCCACCGCCTCGCGAACCACGGTGCGGCTCACGCTGTGCATCTCAGCGAGCGCCCGCTCGCTCGGAAGCGGGCGGTTCGCGGGAAACTCACCTTCAACGATCCGGCGACGCAAAGTCCGAAGCACGGTCTCAGCAAGAGGCGAGATCGGCTTGGGCGTTTTGGGAGCGGAAAGATCGGCCATGGCGACGTTGCCAAGGCATGGTAGACCGAAAAGCCCGTTGTCAAAGTCTGAAAAGATGAGAACAAGGACCATCGACGACCATTTAGAACCATAAAAACCGGATCTCGGCTCAGGCACAATAACGCTATGCCTGCCCTGGTCGAAATCTCGGATGCCTCCGTCGTTCGGGAAGGGCGGACGATCCTCCATGAACTCTCGTTGACGGTCGAGGAAGGAGGGCACACCGCGATCCTCGGGCCGAACGGCTGCGGCAAGAGCACCCTGATCAAACTCCTCTCGCGTGAGATCTACGCCCACGCCGGTCGGGGAAGCTACCGCGTTCTGGGTCGAGAGCGATGGACCCAAGCCGAGCTGAGAACGGTTCTGGGCATCGTATCCGCCGAGCCGCGTGAACCCCTTCTGGGTGATCCTACCGGCCTCGACGTCGCGATCAGCGGCCTTCTGGGGACGTACGGCGTGCTCATTCAGCATCGCGTGACGCCGGAGATGGTCGAGCGGGGTCGTGCTGCCCTGGCGAGGGTGGACGCCCTCCGTCTCGCGGACCAGAGCATCGAAACGATGTCGGCGGGCGAGACGCGCCGCTGCTGGATCGCTCGCGCGCTCGTCTCCGAACCGCGGGCGCTCGTGCTGGACGAGCCGACGACCGGCCTCGACTTCGTCTCCCGCGCCCGCTTTCTCGAAACGATGCGCGGCCTCCTGCCGACGACGACCCTCATCCTGGTGACCCACCATCTGGATGAGGTCGTGCCGGAGATCGGGCGCGTCGTCCTGATGCGTGGTGGCCGAGTCGTCGCGGACGGTCCTCGCGACGATGTGTTCACGCACGAGCGGGTGGCCGAAGCGTTCGAAACCCGAAAGGAAGACGTCCCTCTCTAGCGGTCCCGAATTGCCGGGGGAGATTACGGCGACTCTACATCTCGTAGCGGTACTCGCCCGCGTACACCAGTTCCGCCGTCCCCTCGATCTCCGTTCCGTTCGATTCGGGCTCCCAGGTCACGAAGACCGTCCCGCCCGGATTGTCGACGCGCACCCGTCCCGCGCGCCCCTCTGCGCGGAGATAGTCCACCGCCGCCGCCGTGCTGCCCGTGCCGCAGCCCTGCGTCTCGCCGACGCCGCGCTCCCAGATGCGCAGGCGTAGGTGGTCAGGGCCGGCGGTCTGCGTCCACATGACGCTCGTCCGGTCGGGAAAGATCGGATCGTTTTCCAGAAGTGGGCTCTCCCGGAAGAACGCCTCGTCGTTGGGCAACTCGTCCACCGGGACGATGGTGTGGGTGGTGCCGGTTGAGAGCGCGGAACCGATCCGCCCGCCGGGGAGAGGCGCGCGGAAAAGCTCAGGCCCCCTGACGGGAACCTCCGCCGGGTCGTACGTCGCGCCGCCGAGGCGCGTCCGCACCTCGCCGCCCCCGATGACGACCGGAACCTCGCGTCCCAGGTGGTCGATCGTGAACGCGTCGCCGACCCACCCTTGCGCATGGGCGTGGACCGCCGCGCACCGCAGGCCGTTGCCGCAGAAGTCCTCCGTGCCGTCGGGATTGAACATCCGCAGGAGGACGCGTCCTTCACCCGTCTTCCGCGCGGCCAGCAGGCCGTCGCCCCCGACCCCGAACCGGCGGTCGGCCATCGCCACCGTGAGGCGCATGAGAAGTCCGTCGAGGTCGGTCGCGCCCGCGTCGGGAAGGACGAAACACTCGGCGGCGGGGGCGCGTTCGATTTCTCCTCGCTCAGCGGCGCCGCGGGCGAGCAGATCCGCGAGGTCGTCGAGGTGGACGAGCGGGAAGTCGTTTCCGATCGACTGAAGCTTCCAAAACGGGATGCGTACGGTCACCGTCTACAATTGTGACGCCCCATGCTGTGGAAACTTCTCCTGCTCTTCCTCTTTGGGGTCCCCTTGCTGATGCTGGGCCTCGCGTGGCTCGGACGGACGTTGGGCTTGAGGAAGTAGGCGGAAACGACCAGAAGGCCTCTAGAAGCCGATCCCTTTTCCGCTTTGAAGCCTCAAAACCCTTCGACGTTAAACGAAATTCAGCGCTAGAATACGTCTCGTGCTGCCTCTCCTTCCGGCGTTTCTCCTAGGCCGTCCGGGGCTTCCGCCCTATCGTCCTTCCACCGCCGACGTGGCCGCCTCCTACAAGCGGGCCGACGACTACTCCCGCGAGACGCTGGCGAAGGTCGCCATGCTCCGCCTTGAGCCTGCCTGGATCGACGATGGCAAGGCGTTCTGGTACCGCAAGGAGATGCCGGGCGGCCGGGGCGAGTTCGTCCGCGTGGACGCGCGAAGCGGCGAGAAGACGCCGGTGTTCGACTCCACACGCCTCGCCGCCGCCTTGTCGAAGGAGTTGGGGAAGACCGTCGAGCCCCAGCGTCTTCCGTTCCGCACCCTCCGCTTCGTGAACGGAGCGGTCCGTTTCGACACCGAGAACGGCGGCTGGGAACTGGACGCGAACACCTACGGCCTGAAGAAGGTCGAGCGGGCCGCGCGCGAGCGCCCCGACCGGCGGGAAGAGTGGAACCAGGATCTCTGGACCCCCGCGAGCGAACCCGTGAGTTCACCCGACGGCAAGTGGGTCGCCCGCATCGAGAACCGCAACGTCCTCATCGCCCCGATGGGGGGCACGGAGACGCCCCTGACGACCGACGGGGCGGAGAAGGGCTACTATGCGCGCCTACGCTGGTCGCAGGACTCCAAGCGCCTCGTCGCGGTGAAGGTTCACCCGGGCGATCGCAAGAAGGTCTACCTGATCCAGAGCTCGCCCCCCGTTTGGGGACCGGCGGAGCTGAAAACGCGGGTCTACGACCGGCCCGGCGACGTCGTGGACACCTTCGACGTGATCACGCTCGACCCCATGACGAAAGGCTCGGTCCTGAGCGACGCCATCGAGTACGGCGGGGTGCCGGGAATGCGATCCAGCAAAGACGGAACGCGCCTGATCTACGACAAGATGGACCGAGGCTACGGCCGTTGGCGCGTCCAGTCCCTCAATCCGGCGACGGGGCGGGCGACGACGATCGTGGACGACGATCCGCCCACCTTCGTGGACAGCACCGCCCAGATCACGGAGTACCTCGACGGTTCCGACGAGATCGTCTACTCGTCCGAACGCGACGGCTGGCATCACCTCTATCTCGCGGACGGTAAGGGCGGCTCCACCCAGATCACGAAGGGGAATTGGGTCGTACGCGGCGTGACGAAGGTGGACGAGGCCAAGCGGCAGATCGTCTTCTCCGCCAGCGGCATGGATCCGGCGGAGGATCCCTACTTTATCCATTATTATCGGATCGGCTTCGACGGCACGAACCTGACGCCCCTCACTCCCGCTAAGGGCAACCACGCGGCGGTCTTCTCGCCCGACGGCGCGAGCCTCGTCGACACCTACTCAACCGCGAACCAAGCCCCCACCCACGAGCTGCGCGACGCGACGACGGGCCGTCTGGTCGCTCCCCTGGAGAAGGGCGACATCTCGGAGCTGACCAAGAGCGGATGGCGCCCTCCCCAGCCGTTCGTCGCGAAGGGCCGTGACGGCAAGACCGACATCTACGGCCTCGTCTTCCGCCCGCAGAACTTCGACCCGTCCAAACGCTATCCGATCGTGGAGGACATCTACGCGGGTCCGCAGGACTCGTTCGTGCCGAAGTCGTTCACGCCTTCGAACTACGACCAGGGCGTCGCCGAACTGGGCTTTATCGTCGTGAAGATCGATGGTATGGGGACCCGCAACCGCTCGAAGGCGTTCCACGACGTCTGCTACAAGAACCTCGCCGACGCGGGCTTCCCGGATCGCATCCTCTGGATGAAAGCCCTGGCGAAGACCGACCCGTCCGTCGATCTCGACCGCGTGGGCATCTTCGGCACCTCGGCGGGAGGCCAGAACGCGGGCGGGGCCGTGCTGTTCCACCCCGAGTTCTACAAAGCCGCCGTCGCCTCCTGCGGCTGCCACGACAACCGACTGGATAAGATCTGGTGGAACGAACAGTGGATGGGTCTGATGGGGCCGCACTACGCCGCCTCGTCGAACATCGAGAACGCCTCGAAGCTCAAGGGCGACCTCTTGCTGATGGTCGGCGAGCTGGACACGAACGTCCCCCCGGAGTCGACCTACCGCTACGCCGACGCTCTCCAGCGCGCAGGCAAGGAGTACGACCTCGTGGTCATCCCCAATTCCGATCACACCGCCGGCGGGCCCTACGGCGAGCGCAAGCGGCGTGACTTCTTCGTCCGGCGCCTGCTGGGCGTCGAGCCCCCGAACCCGAACCGCTAGGGACCTGTCGCGAAAACGATGGGAGCTCCTATCCTCCGGGAGCCGACCGAGGCAAGGGGACGATCTCCCGCGACCAAGCTCCCGGAGTTTTCTGGGAGCTTGGATCTCATAGGACAGAGTGGTATCGAAAGCGGCTCCCAGAGCGCAAACGCCCATAATCTCTTATGGTCTTCCTCGGCGCGTTGCTTCTCGCCCAAAACCTCCAAGCCCAGGACGCGAACGCAGTCCTCCTTGGGAGCCTCGTTCCGGGCGCGACGTTGCGGGTCGAAGACCACCGGTTGGTCCTGGAAGAGGCAGGGAAGGAGCCGCTCCCGCTCAGGAAACCCGACGACTTCCAGGACACGGTGCGGATCACGACCGCGGCTCAGGCGCTGGAGTTCGTCCGCCTCCTCCGCGCGCCCGGCGTGTGGCCGCTCCTGTTCGACAAGCCCGCCCTGGAGATCCGGCACCAACCCGTCCTCTACCGTCTGCCCGGCCTCTACGACGATCTGCGAATCTACACGATCAGCGGCTTCGACGGCGTGGTGAACGACGCGGACTGGAAACGGCTCGGCGTCGCCGATCCGAAGGTGGGCGGTGGGAGCGGCAAGGACTGGACCGTCCGCCGTCCGTGTCTGACGCGCGAGGGCGACCGCTTCAAGGTCGGGACCCTCGTCGAGCGCGTCTCCGAAAAGGGCCATTACGTCTCGACCCTCGAGCGGCCCGAAGACTCGCCGAGAGGCGTCCGTTGGACGATCACGGGAAAGGCGCCGGGCCGCTAGGCGACTTAAAGCCTTCCCCAAAGCCCGTCCTACTTCGATCTCATCGACGTGACCGTCCGCTGGTGCATCTTGCCCGCTTGGCCGAGGTTCATGTCGTTGTCGGTGGTGGTGGTCATGCTCTTCAGCAGGCCCGTGGCGGCGTCGACCAACATCGTGCCGCGCGTGCTCATGACCATCTTCATAGCGTTCGCTCCCATGCTCATCGTGGTGCTGCCGTTCATCGTCACCGTGATCGTGGCGACGCCGCCTTTGAGGGCGGCGAGCTTGTAGACGATCGGGATGGAGCCGCTGGCCTTCATGCCCGGCATCGCGGTACCCATCATCTTGCCGATGTCCATGGTGGCGGTCCAGGTGTCGCCGACCTTAAGGGCCTTCTTCGGATACGAGACGCCTTGCGATCCCTGCATCATGCCCGCGCTCATCCCACGGGCCGCCGCGCTGCCGCCGGCCGTGCTCATACCCTTGATGTTGCCGAACTCGTCGACCATGGACTTCGAGGTCATCCCGCTGACGTTCTTCTCGATCTGGGCCTTCATGCCCGCCATCGGGCTGTTCGGGGGCAAGGTCACCTTCGCCTGGCCCATCTTGGTCTCCATCGTGGTGACGTTCCCGCTGCGCGAAACGACCCGCATCGTCATCGGCACGGTCTGTGAGAACGCCATCGGCGTCGGCATCATCGGGGAACTGCTGCTCGACGACACCGACATCGTGTACGAAACGCTCTTGCCCACGGGAGGCTTATAACGGAGAAGGAGGGTTTGAGCGGAAACGGGCAAGGCAAGGGCCAAGGGGGTGGCCAGGAAGAGGGCGCGAAGCGACGTCACCCAAGGAGCATAACGCATTTGGAGAAACGCCCTTAGGTCCTCCTAAAGCCTTGATCGGCGGAGGTCCACAACTTTCCCGCCTAAACTCTCTATTCTTTAAATCGTTTAGTATTATAGGAACGTCTGGCGCCAACGATGCTGACTCTTCTGACGCTCTCCTCTCTCACTCCCATCATCCTTGGAACCGGTCGCATCGAGATCGACGCCGCCAAGCCCCTCCACAAGGTTTCGCCCGGCCTGTACGGCGTCTTTTTGGAAGAGATCAGCAACTCCGGCGAAGGTGGCCTCTACGCGGAGCTGATCCAGAACCGAGGCTTCGAGGACGCCAACCTCCCGCCCGCCTGCACGCTGCAAGGCGACCAGCTCGCCACGCCGAAAAAGCCCTCGTTCTGGGAGGGCTACTCGAAGGATTGGACGATGCCCTGGCCCTACGCGCGGCAGGGCGCGACGCCCGCTTGGTCGCTCCAAGGCGCGTCGATGCGCGTCGTGGCCGACCATCCCCTTACCTCCGCCAGCCCCCACGCGGTCGAGATCGACGCCAAGCCCGGAGCCGCCCTTGTCAACGAAGGGTTCTGGGGCATGAACGTGGTGAAAGGAAAGCGGTACGACCTCTCCCTTTTCGCTCAGAGCCTCGGCTACCGGGGCGCCCTCGAAGGGCGGCTGGTCGGTGGGGACGGCAAGGTTCTCGGCTCGGTGAAACTCGGAGAGCCTACGAAGGGCTGGAAAAAGCTTCGGTCGACGATCACCGCCGTCGCCAGCGATCCCCGCGCGAAGTTCGCCCTCGTGATGCCGGGCACGGGCCGGCTCCTGGTGGACTTCGTGTCCCTCATGCCCGCCGAGAAATGGCGCGGTCTACCTCTCCGGCCTGACCTCGCGAATCTGGTCGCCGACCTCAAGCCCGGCTTCGTCCGCTGGCCCGGCGGCTGCGTCGCGGAAGGGATCACCATCGAGACGCGGCCCCAGTGGCAACAGACCCTCGGCCCGCTCGAAGGCCGGACGCCCACGTTCATCCCTTGGGGCTATTGGGTGTCGAACGGCTTCGGCTACGACGAGTGGCTGCGCTACTGCGAGGCGATCCACGCCGAACCGCTGTACGTCTTCAATGCGGGCATCTCCTGCGCTTTTCGGAGCGGAACCTACCTGCCCGATGATGAGCTTCCCGCGCTGATCCAGAACACTCTCGACGCGATCGAATACGCGATCGGCCCGGTGACGAGCAAGTGGGGCGCCGTGCGCGCGAAGAACGGCCATCCCAAGCCTTACCCGATGCACATGGTCGAGGTCGGCAACGAGGACCAGGGCGCGAAGTACGGCGTCCGGTTTAAAAAGATCACCGACGCGATCAAGGCGAGGTACCCGCACATCAAGGTCGCCCTCTCCTCGTGGATCGCGGGCATCGACCACGCGGCCATCGACGCCGCCGGTTCGGGGCTCGACATCGTGGACGAGCACGCCTACAAGCCGGTCGGCTGGTCGGTCCAGAACTTCGACTCGTTCGCCAAGTATCCGCGCGACGTGCCGTGGGAGCTGTACATCGGCGAATTCGCCACCAACAGCGGCGTCGGCGCGGGCAACATGCTCGCCGCCATCGGCGACGCGGCGTACATGATGAGCATGGAGAAGAACGCGGACCTCGTGAAGATGGGGTCGTACGCGCCGCTTCTCGACAACCGCGACCAGCCGCCGCGCGCCCGCGACTGGGAGGTGAACCTCATTCACTTCAACTCCCACGAGGCGTTCGGGCGGGCTTCCTACTACGCCTGCAAGCTGTTCGCGGAGAACCGGCCCGATGTGACCCTCGGCGCGACCGTCGCCTTCACTCCCGCCGGAGCGGCTTCCATCCAAGGTCCCATCGGCCTTGGCACCTACGGAACCTCGGCGGAGTTCAAGGACGTCCGGATCGACGGCAAGCCCGTCGATGGTCCCTGGCGCAAGGCCGAAGGCCAGTGGTCGTCGAAGGACGGGGTCTACGCCCAGACGAGCCGCGACTTCGACCAGTGGTCCTACCTCGGCGACGGTTACCACGACACGACGCTGACCCTCAAGGCCCGCAAGGTCGCGGGCGACGAAGGATTCGTCGTCTCCGTGGGGAACGCGGACGGTCGGCGGGTTCAGTTCAACGTCGGCGGCTGGGGCAACCGGGAGCACGGACTGGAGGCTGATGGGGTCGTCCGCCAGGTGCGTGGAAGCGTCGAGACAGGCCGCTGGTACGACGTGAAGGTCGAGACCAAGGGCCGGAACGTCAAGGCGTACCTCGACGGAAAGCTCGTCTTCGACGAGACCCTGGCCCGTCTCGACACCGTGCTCTCGATCGCGGGCCGGGACGAGAAAACCGGCGAAGTGGTCGTCAAGGTCCTGAATACGGGCGCCGCCCCCGCCGACATCGACCTCGTTCTCAAGGGCGTTCGGGCCAAGGGCGGAACCCTCGTTCAACTCGCCTCCGAGAATCCCCAGTCCGAAAACTCGTTCGATGCGCCGCGCCGGATCGCCCCCAAGATGGAATCTCTCGCCGTCTCGGGCGACACGCTCCACCGCCGCTTCCCCGCCTACTCGCTCTCCGTCCTGAGGTTCAAAACCCGATGATCGTCCTTTCCTCTCTTCTGCTCGGCGCCGTCGGCGGGGGCTTCGTCGCCCCCGCGAAGGACTACCCGATCAAGCCGGTGCCCTTCACCGCCGTCCACCTGAACGACGTGTTCTGGGCGCCCCGCATCGAGGTCAACCGCTCGGTGACCATCCCCTACGCCTTCGGCAAGTGCGAGGAGACGGGCCGGATGGACAACTTCGAGCGCGCGGCCATGCGGATCAGGGGGCAGGTCCCTAAGAACCTCGCTCCCCCCGGCTACCCGTTCGACGACACCGACGTCTACAAGGTCCTGGAAGGGGCGGCCTACGCCCTCAGCGTGAAGAAGGACCCCAAGCTGGAAGCGTACGTCGACCGGCAGATCGCCCTGATCGCCTCGGCGCAGGAACCGGACGGCTACCTCTACACGACGCGCACGATCAATCCCGAGGCCCCGCATCCGTGGGCGGGCAAGGCGCGCTGGGAGAAGGAGTCGGACCTGAGCCACGAGCTGTACGACCTCGGCCATCTCTACGAGGCGGCGGTCGCGCACTACCAGGCGACCGGCAAGAAGAGTCTCCTGAACGTGGCGACCAAGAGCGCCGACCTGCTGGCCGCGACCTTCGGGCCGGGCAAGCGGGCGGTCGCACCGGGCCACCAGATCGTCGAGATGGGCCTCGCCAAGCTCTACCGGGTCACGGGGCGGACCCAGTACCTCGAACTCGCCAAGTTCTTCCTCGACTGCCGGGGAGGGGGAAGCGACTACAGCCAGGACGACAAGCCCGTCATCGACCAGTCCGAGGCGGTGGGCCACGCGGTGCGCGCCTCCTACATGTACTCCGGCATGGCCGACGTCGCCGCCCTTACCGGCGACCCGAAATACCTGACCGCGATCGACCGCATCTGGGACGACGTGGTGGCGAAGAAGCTGTACGTCACCGGCGGCATCGGCGCGACGGGGGCGGGCGAGGCGTTCGGGAAGGCGTACGAGCTTCCGAACATGAGCGCGTACTGCGAGACGTGCGCCGCCATCGGAAACGACTACTGGAACGACCGTCTGTTCCTGCTGCACAAGGACGCGAAGTACATCGACGTTCTCGAACGGACCCTCTACAACGGCCTGCTCTCGGGCGTCTCTCTCGAAGGCAAGGACTTCTTCTATCCCAACCCTCTGGAGTCGATCGGCCAGCACGCGCGGAGCCCTTGGTTCGGCTGCGCCTGCTGCCCCGGCAACATCACACGGTTCATCGCCTCCGTACCGGGCTACTTCTACGCCCAGCAGGGCTCGAACCTGTACGTGAACCTCTACGCGGGCGGAACGGCGGACGTCGCGATGGACGGCGGCCGTAAGGTGCAGGTCGTCCAGAAGACGGAATACCCCTGGAGCGGCGATGTGAAGCTGACCGTCAACCCGGCGAAGCCGGGGCGGTTCGCGATGAACGTCCGCATCCCCGGTTGGGCGCGGAACGAGGCGGCCCCGTCCGATCTGTTCCGCTTCGCCGACCGCGCGCCCATGCCGACCCTAAAGGTCAACGGCAAGCCGGTCCCGATGACGATCGTCAAGGGCTATGTGACGGTCGATCGGGCCTGGAAAAAGGGCGACGTGGTCGCTCTCAACCTGCCCATGCCCGCGCGGCGGATCGTCTCCAGCGCGAAGGTGCTCGCCGACCAGGGCCGCGTGGCGGTCCAGCGCGGACCGGTCGTATTCTGCGCCGAGGGCGCGGACAACGCGGGCAAGGTGCGCAACCTGATGCTGCCCGACGCCGCCAAGCTGACCGCCTTGCGCCAGCCGAATCTGCTCGGGGGCGTCGTGACCCTCACCGGAACCGCCCAGGCCCTCACCGCCGGCCCCGGCGGCGCGGTGGAGAAGGCCCCGAAGACGGTCACCATGATCCCCTACTACGCCTGGTGCAACCGGGGCCGGAACGAGATGGAGGTGTGGCTCCCGAACTCCGAGAAGGCCGCGAAGCCCACCCCCCTTCCCACCGTTTCCACCCGCGCCACGATCCGCGCCTCCCAGGGAAGCGACCCCAAGGCGATCAACGACGGACTGGAGCCGAACTTTATGGGCGACGACTCCAATCCCTACTTCCACTGGTGGCCCAAGAAGGGCACCACGGAGTGGGTGGAGATGACCCTGCCCGAGGCGACGACCGTCTCCGAATCGACCCTCTACTGGTTCGACGACACGGGCCGGGGCGAGTGCCGGGTGCCCGAGGGCTGGAAGCTCCTCTACAAGGAGGGCGACGCCTGGAAACCCGTCGAGGACGCCACCTACGGCCTCCTGAAGGACCAGCCGAACCGCACGACCTTCAAGCCCGTGAAGACCACCGCCCTGCGACTTGAGGTCAAGCTCCAGAAGGAGTTCGCGGCGGGCATCTGGGAATGGAAGGCGCGATGATCGAGCTCCCTGCCGCCTTCCGCCGCAAAGGCCCTGATCCAGCCCCCGGCATCCTCCAAGAGCTTCAGAAACCCCGAACCCGCCGTCGCGGATAAACGCCATGCCCCTCTCCCTTATCGCCCTCTCCCTGCTCGCTATGAACGCGCCGAACACCGCCGCGCCGAAGCCGGTCGCCGAACCGTTCCCCCTCACCGACGTCCGCCTGCTCGGCGGCCCCTTCGAGGCTAGCCACGAAGCGACCGCGAAGTACCTGCTGACGGTCGACCCCGCGCGGCTCCTCGCGGGTTTCCGCGTGAACAGCGGGTTGGAGCCCAAGGCCGAGATCTACGGCGGCTGGGAGACCGGCGGCCTCTCCGGCCACTCGCTCGGCCACTACATGACCGCCTGCGCCCAGGAGTACGCCCATACCGGCGACGCGCGCTACAAGGCGAAGGTCGATGCGCTTGTGGATGGCCTTGTGGAGTGCCAGAAGGCCCGGCCCGACGGCTTCATCTCCGCCTTCCGCTTCGAAGAGGGTTTCGACCGTAAGCGCATCGACGCCATCTGGACCGACGTCGCGGCGGGCAAGCTCCGGAGCGGTGGCTTCGATCTGAACGGCATGTGGTCGCCCTGGTACGTCCACCACAAAGTGTTCGCGGGCCTCCTCGACGCCCAGGCGCTTTGCGGCAACAAGAAAGCCCTCGGCGTGGCCGAGCGGTTTGCGGGCTGGGCCTACGGCGTCACGAAGGACCTCACGCCCGACCAGTGGCAGCAGATGCTGGGCACGGAGTACGGCGGCATGAACGAGTCGCTCGCCGAGCTGTACAAGCGCACGGGCAACCCCAAAGACCTGGAACTGGCCCAGAAGTTCTACGACAACCGCGTCCTCGAGCCGCTCTCCAAGGGGATCGACAGCCTCCCCGGCAAGCACTCGAACACCCAGATCCCGAAGATCGTCGGTCTTGCCCGACTGTACGAGATCACCGGCGACGAGAAGGACCGCAAAACCGCCGAGTTCTTCTGGAGCACCGTCGTCGACCACCACTCCTATGCCATCGGTGGCAACAGCAACGGCGAGTACCTCGGCCCTCCCGACAAGATCGCCGACCGGATCACCACCAACACGTGTGAGACCTGCAACACGTACAACATGCTCAAGCTCACGCGGCACCTCTTCGAATGGCGCCCCGACGCCAAGGAGATGGACTTCTACGAGCGCGCCTACCTGAACCATATCCTCGCCTCGCAGGATCCGGCGACGGGCATGGTGACCTACTTCGTGCCGCTCGCGACGAACTCGTACCGGGGCTACAGCAACCCCTTCGACGACTTCACCTGCTGCCACGGCTCCGGCATGGAGAACCACACCAAGCACGGCGATACCGCCTACTTCCACGATGGCGCGAAGACCCTCTGGGTCAACCTGTTCATGCCGACCACCCTGAACTTCCGCGACGCGGGCCTCAAGCTCCGGCAGGACACGAAGTTCCCGCAGGATAACGCGGTGACGATCACCGTCGAGGACGGCAAGCCCAAGGCGTTCGACATGAAGCTCCGCCACCCTGGCTGGGCCCAAGGGCCGATCCGGTACAAGGTGAACGGCAAGCTCGTCGCGACGTCGTCCACCCCCTCGTCATACGCCTCGATCAAGCGGACCTGGAAGAAGGGAGACAAACTGGAGTTCAGCCTGCCGATGACCCTCCGTACCGAGGCCACGCCGGACGACCCGAAGAAGGTCGCGATCCTCTATGGTCCCGTCGTCCTGGCTGCCGACATGGGCGACGCTCCCACCGGGCACCGGGGCCGGGGCGGCGTCGGTCGCACCAAGCCGGGCTCGGTATTCCGCACCCCCGTCCTCGTGACGGAGGATCGACCGATCGCCCAATGGCTCAAGCCTGTGCCCGGCAAGCCGCTGACCTTCCAGACGGAAAACGCGATGAGGCCCGACAACCTGACCTTCGCGCCGTTCTACGCCATGACGAACGAGCGCTACGGCGTCTACTTCGACCGGTTCACGCCCGCCGAGTGGGACGTGAAGGAGGCCGAGTATCGTGCCGAGGAAGAAAGGATCAAGGACCTACAGGCGCGTACCGTCGACACGATGATCCTCGCGCAGATGCAGCCCGAGCGCGACCATAAACTGACCGAGGAGCGGACCGACGTGCGAGAGCAGAACAACCGTGCCACTCGCCAGCCGCTCGCGAACGGCTGGATGGAGTTCGACATGAAGGTGGACGGCGCCGCGCCGACCGATCTCGTCCTGACCCTCTGGGGCAACGACCGGAGCCGCCCCGAGTTCGAGATCCTCGTCGACGGCAAGTCCATCGCCGCCGACAACCTGGAAGGCAAGCCGCAGAACCGGTACTACGACGCGACCTACACCCTGCCCGTCGCCTCGACGCAAGGGAAGTCGACTGTCCGTATCCGTATCCAGCCCAAGCCCACCAAGGTCGGCCCCACCGTTGCCGCCGCCCGCACCGTACGCCGAAAAGCCTGAAAAGAGCCCCTCCTCGTTCCGTCGTGGGTCCTACGAGCCCTAGGATCTCGCGTTGCGAACGGAATAGAGGAGGGACTGGAGGGAGAAAGAGGGCGTTTCTCGGGAGATCCGATGGTCGGAAGACCATCGGCGCGGGTACACCATGGCCCATGCCCATCCCGGCGTACATCGACGGCGACCTAAGGGTCCAGTTCCTATCCGACAGCCTCGTCCGCATCGAGCGCAAAGGCCCCAAGGGCTTTGAAGACCGCTCCACCTTCACCGTCGTCGGGCGAAGCTGGTCCGGAACGCCCTACCGCAAGCAGGGGGACAACCTCGTCGCAAAAGGCTACACCGTCGCCCTGAACGGTCATGATTTCAAAGGCATCCGCCTCGTCGTGGGCGGCAGGACCGTCTACACCGTCGGCAACCTTCCGAAACCCCAGTGGCTGCCCGCGCCGGGCAAAACGGGACCCGTGTGGCCCATGGCCGACTCGCCGCGCATGGTTCCGCCTAAAGGCGGCGCCATTCCCGTTAACGCCGCCAAGGGCCCGACCAGCGGCTACGACGTGGGCAACGACGCACCCGACCTCTACCTCTTCGTGGGCTCCGACTCCAAGCGGCTCCGAAAGGACTTCCTAGCCCTCACCGGTCCGGTGCCGCTCGTGCCCCGCTACACCCTCGGCCTCTGGGACAGCCGGTACTACCCCTACTCCGACGAGACGGCGCTCGGCGTGATCGACGAGTACCGACGTCACGGCCTGCCGCTCGACCTGTTCGTGTGCGACACCGACTGGCGCGTGGGCGCGAGCAAGGGCTACGGCGTGAACACCAAGCTGTTCCCCGACATGCCCGGCTTCCTGGAGAAGGCCCATGCCAAGGGGGTGCGCGTCATGTTCAACGACCACCCCGAACCCCAGGCGCCGACCGCCCTCGACCCCAAGGAGACGACGTACCGGTGGAACGGCCTCACCGACCTTTTCCGTCAGGGCATGGACGTGTGGTGGTACGACCGAAACTGGTCGACTCGCCTGCACGAGCCGATGCCCGGCCTGCGACCCGAAGTCTGGGGAGCGAGCGTGTTCCACGACGTGACCGCCGCGTACCACCCCGAAAAAAGGCCGCTTATCATGGCGAACGTGGACGGCATCGACAACGGTATCCGCAACCGCCCGCCCCACCCCGCGTTCCACCGCTACCCGATCACCTGGACGGGCGATACCGAGTCCAACTGGACTTGGCTGCGCTACGCGGTGGAGAACGGCGTGGACGAGGGCGTTCTCGGGATGCTTCCCTACGTCAACGAGGACGCGGGAGGCCACCGGGGCGACCCCAGCCCCGAGCTGTACACCCGCTTCATGCAGTTCTGCGCCCTCTCGCCGGTGCTTCGCCCCCACTGCACGGCGGGCAAGATCCGCTTTCCCTGGGTCTTCGGGCCGCAGGCGGAGGAGGCGACCAACGAGGCGATCCTCTTCCGCTATCGCCTCATTCCCACCCTCTACTCCGCCGTCCACCGCGCGACGACGGACGGAACGCCTCTCATGCGGCGGCTCGATCTCGAATGGCCCGCGTTCCCGGAGGCGGCGGCGAGCCGCCAGTATCTTCTGGGCGACGACCTGCTCGTCTCCCCCGTCACCAAATCCGACGCGCCCGACCTGAAGACTCTGGTCCCGTCCGCCGGGACCGCGTTCCGTGGCGAGTACTTCGCCAACAAAAACCTCCAAGGCGAACCCGTCCTCGTGCGGGACGACGCGAAGATCGACTTCGACTGGGGCGCCGGCTCCCCCGCGGCGGGCATCCCCAACGATAGCTTCTCCGTCCGCTGGACCGGTCGCATCGGGCCGATGGCCCAAACGGTCGACGCCAAGATCGCGACCGCGACCGACGACGGCGTGCGGCTGTGGATCGACGGCAAACCCGTGATCGATCAGTGGAAGCCGCTCGACTCGGCGGACAACGGCGCCACCGTTCACCTGGAGGCGGGGAAGACCTACGACGTTCGCATGGAGTACTTCGAACTCGACGGCGGCGCGAACGCCCACCTGAACTGGTCCGGCGACCAGCCGCCGCGAACGGGGCCGCAGACGTGGAGCTTCTGGGTGCCGCCGGGCGCCTGGATCGACCCTTGGACCGGCCGCCGTCTCGTCGGCCCCACCACGA
The DNA here is from genome assembly GCA_964516175.1 of uncultured Fimbriimonas sp. Lineage (GTDB taxonomy): Bacteria > Armatimonadota > Fimbriimonadia > Fimbriimonadales > Fimbriimonadaceae > Fimbriimonas. The sequence goes on from CAZEWR010000006.1 coordinate 146,687, forward strand.
CCACGATGCCCGCCGACCTGCGCCGAGTCCCGATGCTCCTGCGCGACGGCGCCGTCCTGTTCCTGGGTGAGGACCACGTTCGGAATTCCGACGAGCAGATGACGAAGCCGATCACCGTCGAGGCGTTCCCCGGATCCAAGACGACCCGCACCCTGATCGAGGACGACGGCGTCTCCGTGGACTCGAGGAAGACGGTTCGCACCGCGACCGCCGAGCGCACCGCGGCCGGCGTCCGCCTGGTTCTGAGTCCCGTCTCCGGCGTCGCCAAGGCGCGGGACCTCATCGTCCGGCTTCACCTCCGGACGGGCGAGACCCCGAAGCGGGTCACGTTGAACGGCAAGCCCCTCGCCTACCGAACGGAACGTCCCACCGTCCCCGCAGCGGGCCTGAAGACGATCCTCGCCGCGCGCGGCGGCGCCGTCGTCGAGGCGCGCGTACGCTGGACCCAAGGCGCGACCGTCGAGGTCCGAACCCGCTAGAAGCGGTCCTGAGTCCTCTGGACCCTCTCCCCCTCTGAAGGGGGAGAGGGTCCACCTGGGGCGCGACGGAGTCGCGCCCCAGGTGGATGGGTGAGTGCGCCGAGCGCGCATCAGGACTCGAAGTGCCGGAAAGGTTTCGTTTCCGAAGGTCTCTCGGCCTTTGAGCGATTATTCCGGGGCACAAGGGGCGGGAAACCCTACGACCCTGGAACGGCCTCGCTCCATTGCGGGTATCTTCCCCTGCATGTCCGAGGACATTCTGAATCGAGTTAAGAAAGTGACCGTCGAGGAGCTCGGCGTGAAGGAAGACGAGGTCGTTCCGACCGCCTCGTTCACCGAGGACCTGGGTGCGGACAGCCTGGACGTCGTCGAGCTGGTGATGGCGTTCGAGGACGAGTTCTCGATCGACATCCCGGACGACGAGGTCGGCGAGATCAAGACGGTGGGCGACGCCGTCACCTACATCTCGAAGAAAGCGGCGTAAGATGGCGCATCCCCCGAGCGGGCGGGTCGTCGTCACGGGCCTCGGGGCCGTCACTCCGCTCGGGTTGAGCGTCGAGGACACTTGGCAGGGGATCGTGGCGGGGCGGAGCGGGATCGACCGCATCACCCAGATCGACCCCAGCCCCTACACCACCCAGATCGCGGGCGAGGTCAAGGACTTCGACGCCACCCAGTGGATGGACCGAAAGGAGGCGCGTCGCGTCGATCGCGTGATCGCCTTCGCCGTGGCCTCCGCCGCCCAGGCCCTCAAGGACTCCGGCCTCGTCTTCGACGAGGAACTACGGGACGAGACCGGGGTCTACATCGGCTCCGGCGTCGGCGGGCTGTGGACCATGCAGGAGCAGACCCACAACCTGTACGAGAAAGGCGCGAACAAGGTATCGCCCTTCTACATCCCGTACATGATCCCGAACATGCCGGGCGGCATGGTCTCGATCCTCAACGACCTGCGTGGACCGAACGTCGCCCCCGTCACCGCCTGCTCCACCGGCGCCAACGCGATCGGCGACGCCTACCACGTCATCAAGCGCGGCGATGCGACCGTGATGGTCGCGGGCGGCTCCGAGGCGGCGGTCAACGACCTGGGCATCGCGGGCTTCTGCGCCGCCCGCGCCATGAGCCAGCGCAACGACGAGCCTCAGCGGGCCAGCCGTCCCTTCGACTTGGCCCGCGACGGCTTCGTGATGGGCGAAGGCTCCGGCTGCCTGGTTCTGGAGGATCGTGACTTCGCGCTCGCGCGCGGCGCGAGGATCTACGGCGAGGTCGTCGGCTACGGCATGAGCGCGGACGCCACCCACATCACCAACCCCCACCCCGAGGGGCGCGGCGCGGCGGCGGCCATGCGGATGGCCCTGCGCAACGCGGGCCTGACCGCCGAGCAGGTCGGTTACGTCAACGCCCACGGCACGAGCACCTCTGTGGGCGACGTCCACGAGGTGAAGGCCCTCAAGGCCGTCATGGGCGAGTACGCGACGCGGGTCCCCGTGTCGTCCACCAAGTCGATGACCGGCCACACCCTCGGCGCGGCGGGCGCGATCGAGGCGATCTTCTGCCTCCTCGCGATGCGCGACGGCGTCCTACCCCCCACGATCAACGTGGACGACCAAGACCCCGAATGCGACATCGACTGCGTCCCCAACGTGGCGCGCAAGGCCGACCTGAGCGTCGCCCTGAGCAACTCGTTCGGCTTCGGTGGCCACAACGTGACGCTGATCATGACCAAGTAGTCCGTAAGGCGGGACCCTTCTGCCTTGGTGTTCCGTCCAATATCTGAAGAAAATCATGAAGAACCTTTCGCTCCTTGCGACCCTCGCGCTCAGCCTCGTTTCCGGAGCCCTCGTTGGATGCTCCAAAACGGAGGAAGATCCGATGACCAAGCCCCGTGCGGCCTCCACCGTCGATCCTGCGACCGCGCCTAGTGCCCATGTGGATCGCCAGGGCAATCCTGTGACTTCTGGACGGTCGTCAACCCCGGCGGCGGCAGGTGGGCAGACCGACCGGAACGGAAATCCTTCCGGCGGGTAGAAAACTCCGTTCGGATCCTGTGTAACAGAGTATAAAATCACGAAGAAGGGACCGCACCATACTCTGGTGCGGTCCCTTCTTCGTGATTTTAGATGCCCGAGACTCTTAGTCCTGACGTCCGGTGAACATGGCCAGCGGGAACCGACCCGTCGAGTCCACTCTGTTCGCCTTCTTCAGCATATCGCCCCCAGAGGTCGACTTAGAGTGACCATCCGTGAAGATCGCGTTCGCCCGACCGTTGTGCCGAAGCATCACCGCTCCCTCACGCGCGAGGTTGGGGTACAAGGTCATGTCGCGGTTGCCGATGTACTGGTCGTTTCCGGTGCCGATCACCTTGGTAGGCTGCTCGTCCGAGTGGTTCCAGGCGATCTGGAACGAACCGTTGCCGTCCGCCGCGAGCAGGGTTCCGGCCGAGTCTTCGACCGAAGTCTCAGTCGATATGGCGACCGGATTGTTGTTGTCGGAGGACGGTGCCGAAACATCGTCGTCGTGACCCCAGTAGGTGCAGTTCATGCCGTAGCTACCGAAGCGGAAGTCCTTGTACGAACCGTCGTCCCAGTTGCCGGGCGTGTTGCCCGTCAGACGATCCCGGCTCACGTAGGTACCGGCAAGACCCAGGTTGTTCGCCGGGTCGGAGTAGATGCCTTCGCTCTTGACGTAGGGGTAGATCGCGTCTTCCCACTTGTACGTGCCGCCCGGGACCGAGGCCGGCTGCGTGTAGTTCCAACCGCCGTACCAACCCGCCGGATAGGCGCCGTCGCTGTCGTTGGTGTACTGCATCATGGCGAGGCCGAGCTGCTTGGTGTTGCTCAGGCAGACCGAAGCCTTCGCGGCGGCCTTGGCTTGGGCGAAGACGGGGAACAGGATGGCGGCCAGGATGGCGATGATCGCGATGACCACCAGAAGCTCGATAAGGGTGAATGCTTTGCGCAGGATTCTCATGATTGATGACCTTCTTTGGTCGGAAGGCGGAAGGCGGTCGGGGACGGCTCTTGAAAGTCGGCGTCGGTGGGGATGATGTCCGCCGCGACTCGGACGACCCGTGCGGGTCGTCCGGGCGAGGCGAGGCGGTCGAGGAGCAGGCCGGCGGCGGCCTGTCCAAGGTCATACTTTCGCTGCACCAACCGCCGGACGTTCCAGGGGGTGCGCAGGGTCATGGGGTGCCAGTCGATAAACGTGGCGATCTCCAGATCGGTGGGAAGGACGAGGCCGAGCCGCTCGGCCGCGAGCACGGCGGCGCACCCAAGGCCGTCTTCGATGCAGAACAGCGCGGTCATTGGGGCGTCGCCATGCCGCAGGGCGACGATCGCGTCGCTCACGAGCTGCTGGTAGATGGCGGACGCCGGGTCAAGGCCCTCGGGAAGCCAGCGGACGAGCGAGTCGGATTCGAGCCCCGCCTCCGCCATCGCCGCTCGGTAGCCTGCATGGCGCTCGACGACCGACGTGAACGACGGACGGTGGACGCCCAGAAAACCGATCCGCCGGTGCCCTCGCTCGATGGTCGAGCGGATCGCACCGCTTACCGCGCCGGAGTTGTCCGTCACGGCGGCGTCGATCTCGACATCCTGTGGGATTCGGTCGAGGGCGACCACGGGATACCCCTCCTTTAAGAGCGCGGCGAGGGCAGTCGGATGGTCCGGGGCGGTCGTGTAGACGAGGATGCCGTCCGCCTCATGGGCGAGACGACGAAGCTGGCGGGCCTCCAGATTCAAGTCGTGCTTGCTGTCCGCGATCACGAGAGTCGATTCCTCGCCGATACGGTCTTGGATCCCGCGGAGCAGGTCGCCGGAGGGGAAGTTGTGGTCGGCGCTGTAGCCGTCCACTAACAGGGCGACCCGGACGCCCTTCTTGGCTCCTCTGTCCGCCACGACGGTCCCGCTACCTTGGCGGCGAACGACGAGTCCTTGGCGCTGAAGCTCCTCAACGGCGCGATGCGCGACGCTCCGGGTGACCCCGTGAAGACGAGCGATCTCGTCGCCAGAAGGCAGGCGCGAGCCCGGGGCCGTTTCGCCCGACTCGATCCGCGCGGCGATCTCTGCCGCGATGGATTTCCAATTGCCTTCTGCCATAGAGGATTCTCCGATGAATCTTCGCTAAGTGTATCCAATGTCCAGGACAATTCGCGACTCTGTACGAATTATCAGGTGAATCGCTGGAATAAAGTTTTAGACGCCTCCCGATTGCCGCCCGTTCGACGCACAATGGGTTTGTGAGCCGCGAAGACCACTATGACGTCGCCATCGTCGGCGGCGGCCCCTCCGGATCGACGGTGGGCACCCTTCTCAAGCGTTACGCCCCGCACCTCTCCGTCGCTATTCTTGAGCGCGAGACGTTCCCGCGCGACCACATTGGAGAAAGCCTTCTTCCCCCCATTGGGCCGATTCTCGATGAGATGGGGGTGTGGGACCAGGTGGAGGCGGCGGGATTTCCCATCAAGGTCGGCGCGACCTACCGCTGGGGCAAGAACCCTGAACTTTGGGACTTCGATTTCCTCCAGACGGAAAAGTTCGTGGACGAGCCGCGTCCCGCGAAATACCGGGGGCAACGAACGAAGACCGCCTTTCAGGTCGATCGCTCGAAATACGACGCGATTCTGCTCGACCGCGCGGCGGAACTCGGCTGTGAGGTGCGCCAGAACGCGCGGGTGGCCCGCGTCGATCGACGGGGCGACGTGATGGCTTTTCTAGAGCTTGAGGGAGGCGACACGGTCACGGCGACCCACTACGTCGACGCCTCGGGCAACGCAGGGGTACTCCGCAAGGCCCTCAACGTGCCTGTCGAAGAACCCACCACCCTGCGAAACATCGCGATCTGGGACTACTGGCAGAACGCTGACTGGGCGGTAGAGATCGGCGTGGGCGGCACCCGCATTCAGATCATGAGCCTCGGTTGGGGCTGGATGTGGTTCATCCCGATGGGTCCGACCCGCACCAGCATCGGCCTCGTCGTGCCCGCCGCCTACTACAAGGAAACCGGCCTCCGGCCCGCCGAACTGTACGCGAAGGCGATGGCAGAGGAACCGCACATCGCGGTGCTCGTGAAGAACGCCACCAGCGAAGGCAAGCTGGAGTCGACCAAAGACTGGTCGCACCTGGCGAAGCGGCACTACGGAACCAACTGGTTCCTCCTTGGTGAGTGCGCAGGCTTTGCCGACCCGATCCTCTCCGCCGGGGTCACGATGGCCCAGGTCAGCGCGCGGCAGCTCGCTTACACCCTCGCGGAGCTTGAGCGCGGAGAACACCCGGCGAAGTGGCTTAAAGAGCAGTTCGAGCAGGGACAGAGGGAACGCATCCTCACTCACATCCGCTTCGGCGACTATTGGTACACCGCGAACGCTCAGTTCACCGACCTTCAAGACTTCACGGCGGAGTTGGCGCGCGACGCGGGGCTCGACCTAACGCCCCAGAAAGCGTGGGCCTGGATCGCCCAGGGTGGATTTATCAACCAGGATCTGAGAATCGGAACCGGCGGCTTCTCCATCGACGCGACGCTGAAGCTGGGAAGTTTCCTGAACGAGCTTGGTGAAGTCCAGCTTGCGACCGAACGGAACAACGTGTTCAAGCTGAATCTCAAAGGCGCGACCTGGAAGGAGATCGCGGTCTACCACGAGGGACGCGTTCACAAGGAGGCGTGCTACGTGCGTGGTGAGCGCATCCTGCCTCTTCACAGCCAGATTCTGATGCTCGTGGACACGTTGCAGCAGGAATCGCGCTATCCCATGATCATCCAGCGTCTACAGGAGATGGCCAAACGAAACGCGTTCGTCGCCCAGGCTCTCCCCCAGGTTCCCGATACCTTGGAGGCGATGGTGAGCGACGGCTGGGTTGAGGCGTCGTACGATCCTCGTCTACCGCTGACGCCAAGGTCTCGAGAAAGCCGAATTATCCGCCCCAACCAGGACTCGGTCGCGGCGGGATAGCCTCTAATCGCCTCGGAGCCGTGCCGCCGCCTGCTCCGGGGTGATGTCCCGCTGGGCCTCCGCGAGCATCTCGAAGCCCACCATGAACTTGCGTACCGTCGCGGAACGCAGGAGCGGTGGGTAGAAATGGGCATGGAGCGTCCACCAGGGGCTCGCCTCCGCGTCCGGTCCGGTCGGCGCGCCGTGCCAGCCCATCGAGTAGGGGAAGCTGACGTCGAACAGGGCGTCGTACTTGCCGAGCCCATCCTTGAGGATCGCCGCCAAGGCGTCTCGCTGTTCTGTTGTAAGCTCGGGCAGCCGAGTGACCGCCTGTTTAGGCAGGAGGAGGTACTCGAACGGCCAGTTGGCCCAGAAGGGAACGAGGATCGCCCAGTGGTCGTTCTGAGCGACGATCCGCTCGCCTGCGGCGAGTTCCTGATCCAACACGTCGAGGAGCAGCGGGCGTCCGTTCGCTTCGTAGTAGGCCCTTTGGCAGGCGTCCTCCTTCGCCGGAAGGGTGGGGAGGAAGTCGCCCGCCCAGAGCTGGCCGTGGGGGTGGGGGTTGGAGGCTCCCATCGCTTGTCCCTTGTTCTCGAAAAGCTGGACCCAGCGATAGGTCCGCCCGAGGTCGGTGATTTGATCGGCCCAGGTGTCCACCACGCGGGCGATGTCCTCGACCGCCATGTCCGCGAGCGTCAGGTCGTGGCGCGGCGAGAAGCAGATCACCCGCGCTTCGCCCCGGACGCCCTCCGCCCGCAGCAGCCCGCTGCCCGCCTCACCGAGGGGCGAGTCTTTCAGGAGCGCGGGAAAGTCGTTCGGGAAGACGTAGGTGTGCTCGTAGGCCGGGTTGCGCTCGCCGCTCGTCCGCAGGTTGCCGGGACAGAGATAGCAGGTTGGATCGTAGGCCGGCTTGTCTTCGCGCGTCGTCTTTTCCTGCGCGCCTTGCCAGGGCCGCTTGGTCCGATGGGGCGAGCAGAGCACCCACTCGTCGGTAAGGGGGTTGTGACGGCGGTGGGGGTCGTTGGTGAAGTCGATCATGCGCCCGCCTAGAGTTTCCCCTATCCGCCCTCTTTCAAGAGGCGCGAAGGGTGCGGTCGCCTTGCGGGATAGCCAGGGGTGTCCGCTTTGTTAGAACGTCTGTCCCATGCCCGCCTTGACCCCACTTGTTTCCTCGACAAGGCCCGATTCTTCTAAGTCGCCTCTGGTTCGCGCGAAAAACGTGTCTGTCTCGTCGTTGATCTCGCTGGGACCGGGAAAACGGACGCTTGGAAAACCCCTCTCGGATCACCGTTTCCTGCTCTCCCTCGACTCGAAAGAAGAGCGAGGCCAGCGCGTCGGTGCGAATCGAGTTCCCGCAGATCGGGAACGACTCTAGCGTCCGATCGTGTCGTCCGCGTCCTCGTCGTTCTGTACGTCCTCGTTCGGCGGCTCACCCTCGGGCATCGGGATGGGAGCTATGGTCTCTTCGGGAAAGAGAATCGGGTCGGGCGTCATCAGGCTCCGTTGGCGTCTGCGCCGAGGGTCTCCGGATCCTTTTCCGGGTCGATGGGCATGGGATCGGGAAGGCCCGCGTGAGGGTCGATCGGATTGGGAACGGGTTCGTCGGGACTCATAGCCTTGATGACCGGACGGGGCCATCCAAGGTTTCTCGTCTACGGTCGGCGAATTGTTAAGAAACCCTTAACACAACGCGGGTTTAATTTTGGAGGCGGGTAAAGCCGCCTTTGAGAGGTGCGCATTGCTTAAACTTGGTCACGACGTCGAATTTTTCCGCCTGTTAGAGTCGCAGGCCGAGGTCGCGCAGCGCGCGGCCAAGGCGTTCCTGGCCTTCAGCCAGAACTTCACCAACCTGGAAGCCCAGGCCGAGGACCTCAAGGTCTTGGAACACGAGGGTGACGAACTCACCCGCAAGCTTCAGTCCAAGATCCTCTCGACCTTCATGACGCCGCTCGACAAGGAGGACCTTCGGGCCCTCTCGAACGCGCTGGACGACGTGACCGACGGGATCGAGGCTGCCGCCGCCCGCGCCGCGCTCTACCGCCTCGGCTCCACGCCCCGCAGGGATCTCGTCGAGATGGCGGCGATCCTCGTTCGGATGTGCGACCTCAACGCCGCCGCCGTGGGCGAGCTCCGGAAGAACATCCACGGGTCGGAGACCTTCGCTCAGCGGGTCGACGAGATCCATCGCCTGGAGAACGAAGGCGACACCCTACACCGCAAGGCGCTGGTCGAGCTGTTCGACTCCGAGGCGTCGAACCCGCTCGTGGTCATGAAATGGAAGGAGGTCTACGACATCACTGAGGATGCCTTCGACGTCGCCGAACACGTCGCCAAGGTTTTGGGCGACATTCTGATCAAGTACGCCTGAACCCCCGATGACCCTCCTGATCCTTGTGGTCGTGGCGGCCCTCGCCTTCGACTTTATCAACGGCTTCCACGACACGGCGAACGCCATCGCCACCGTCGTATCGACCCGCGTGCTCACGCCCCGGGTGGCGATCCTCATGGCGTCGGTCCTGAACCTCGTGGGCGCCATCGTCGCTTCCGAGGTCGCCAAGACGATCTCGAAGGATCTCGTCGATCCTCATGTCGCCACCACGACCCTCACGCTTTCCGCGATCATCGGCGGCATCGTCTGGAACCTGCTGACGTGGTTCTACGGCATTCCCAGTTCCTCTTCCCACGCTCTGATCGGCGGCCTCGTCGGGGCTGCGGTCGCGCACGCCGGGCTGCACGGCGTCCTGTGGGGCGGCCTCCTGAACAAGGTCGTTCTTCCTCTTCTGATCTCGCCGCTCGTCGGCTTCGGAGTGGGCTACGTCCTTATGACGCTCATCAGCCTGTTCTTTGCGAACTCGCGACCTCGAACCGTCGGAAGCCTTTTCAGGCGTCTTCAGATCGCTTCCGCGGCCGCGATGTCGTTCGCGCACGGTAACAACGACGCGCAGAAGAGCATGGGCATCATCACCCTCGCGCTGATCTCGGCGGGCTACCTCGGAAAGGACGCGGGCATCCCGCTTTGGGTCAAGCTGTCCTGCGCCGTCGTGATGGCTCTGGGTACGTCGGTGGGTGGCTGGCGGATCATCAAGACGATGGGGCACAAGATCATTCGCCTGGAGCCCGTGAACGGCTTCGCGGCGGAAACGGCGGGCGCGGCGACGATCCTCGTGGCGGGTCACTTTGGCGCGCCGGTCTCGACCACCCACGTCATCGCCAGCTCGATTTTCGGCGTCGGCGCTTCCAAGCGGCTGTCGGCGGTGAAATGGGAGGTCGCGTTGAACATGGTGATCGCCTGGGTTCTGACGATCCCCGCTTCGGCCCTCGTCGGGGCTGGAATCTACACCCTGTTGAGCCTCTTCGGACTATAGGGTGCAACGTGGAGGCGTTCTAGGGAGTAGACTAAGACGTTACGGTTACGAAGTCCTCTCCCGCCTGATTCAAGCTACGCCTGAGTTTCGCAACGAGAACGCACCGAAGAAGCCTGTACGAAACTTAGGAAAATCATGGCAACCAAATCGCTCTACGTGGGCAACATCTCCTACTCGGCCACCGAGGACTCGCTCAAGGCCGCCTTCGCGGCGTACAACCCGACCAACATCCGCATCATCGAGGGCCGCGGCTTCGCGTTCGTCGATGTGGATGCCGACCAGCTTGAGGCGGCGACGTCCGAGATGAACGGTAAGCAGGTCGATGGTCGCACCCTCACCGTCAACGAGGCCCGCCCGAAGGGTGAGGGCGGCGGCGGCGGTGGCGGCGGTCGCCCCGGCGGCGGCGGCGGCGGCTACGGTGGCGGCGGCGGCAGCTACGGTGGCGGCGGCGGCGGTCGTTCCGGTGGCGGCGGCGGTTACGGCGGCGGCGGCGGCGGCGGC